>CANSSP010000013.1 GCA_947649645.1 uncultured Roseburia sp.
ACAAACGGTTTTCAAGACCGCCTCGTTATGACCACTTCGATACCTCTCCGTGTTTTTGCCTCAAATCAGTGCAAAATAGATTCTATCATTGCAAAGCCTGTATGTCAATAACTTTTTTCAAATTTTTACAATTTTTCAATCATTGCCCAGATCATCGTCTGATCCACACGCATAAATATGTGGAACTTCCCCCTCAGCAACATACGCCTCCGCTGTAATAAGATCCTCCGGCGTGGTTATCTTGATATTACGGTAGCTCCCTCTGATCACCCTGACCGGATAACCTGTCATCTGTTCCAGTACCATTGCATCATCCGTAACCATAACCTCTTTCTGATCCATCAGCCGCTCATAGGCTTCACAGATCAGCAAATATGAAAAAACCTGCGGCGTCTGTATCTGCCATAAACAGGACCGGTCCGGCGTTGCCGTCGCAAATCCCTCCCGGTCTACCACTTTTATGGTATCCTTGACCGGCATTCCGACAACACATGCACTGCAGTCAGCGACCGTTTTCATGGAACGCTCAATCAGATCTGCGGTCACAAACGGTCTTGCACCGTCATGAATCAGGACATAATCAGCCCCCTTCGCCGCCAGAAGGCCTTTCCAGACAGAATGATACCGCTCTGCTCCCCCTTCCACAACCGCTCTGACTTTGCGAATATGGTAACGTTCTATTATATCCCGACGGCAGTACTCCGTCTCCCCGGCCCCCACCACAAGTACGATATCCGTAACCCCGCTCTGTTCAAATGCCTTGACGGCATAGTAAATCAGAGGCTTTCCTGCCAGATTCAGATACTGTTTATGCACGGTGCTTTTCATCCGTTTTCCTGTGCCTGCCGCAAGTACAATTGCCGTATATGTCTTCACCTTAACCCATCTCCCCTTTATACCGTCTCTTGTATACCGCATTCCTCTGCCGGTTACCAGGTTTTTAAACCAGAAGCCGGTTCCTCTGCCGGTCACCCAGCTTTAAATTCGGAACCGCATTCAGATCCAGCCCGTCCCGGCGCCCGCTTCTGTAATCATGATATGCCGCCACACCGATCATCGCGGCATTATCGGTGCAAAAAACAGGAGACGGATGGTAAAACGCCACTCCCATATCCATGCATGCCTTCCGCATGCCCTCACGAAATGCCGCATTGGAGGCCACGCCACCGGCAATTGCAAACGTATCTGCCTTATAATCTTTAAGTGCCCTGACGGCATTCCCGATGAGAACATCTGTCACCGCCTTCTGAAAAGACGCAGCAATATCAGCCTGCACAATCTCCTGCCCTTTCATTCTGCATCCGTTAAGGTAATTGAGCACAGCTGATTTAAGACCGCTGAAACTGAAATCATAAGGACTGTCTCCCATCTTCGCACGCGGAAACTCCACTGCATGCAGATTTCCGCCCCTGGCAGCCTGCTCAATTTTCGGTCCGCCCGGATATCCCAGGCCGATCGCACGCGCAACCTTATCAAACGCTTCTCCTGCCGCATCGTCTCTCGTTCTGCCTATAATTTCGTAGGAACCATAATCGGCAACTCTGACAAGATGTGTATGCCCGCCGGATACCACAAGACATAAAAACGGCGGCTGCAGCTTTGGGTTTTCGATATAATTCGCACAGATATGCCCTTCAATATGATGCACCCCTATCAGAGGAATTTTTTTTGCATATGCAATCGCTTTCGCCTCGGCAACGCCCACGAGAAGAGCTCCGACCAGCCCCGGTCCATAGGTAACGCCAATGGCGTCTATGCCGTCCAGCGTCGTTTCCGCCTCATCCAGCGCCTGCGTAATCACCTGATTGATTTTTTCAATATGCTTTCTGGATGCAATCTCCGGAACGACTCCGCCGTAGAGCGTGTGCAGCGCAATCTGGGAGGAAATCACGTTTGATCTGACATCCCTGCCGTTTACCACCACAGCCGCCGCCGTCTCATCACAGGACGTCTCTATTGCAAGTATTTTGATTTCATGCTCACTCATTGGAAGACGCTCCTTCCGACTGATAGAATACCAGGATTTTCCACTTCCCCTCTTCATCCTTTCGCAGAACATAAGTCTGATGACTCTGGGAAGGCGCTTTTCCTTCTATGATGTAATAAGTCGCTTCCACATAGGCACACTCCGCGCCGTCCACAGTCTGCTCCTTTACTTCACTGGCACTGCAGACATCCATGCTGGATATGACCCTGGATTTATCATGATATTCCTCAATATCCGCTTTGAGCGCACGCAGATAATCCTCTCTTGGATTATTATCCAGAAGTTCTTTGTCAAACAGAATCCTGGCCTGATCGCCAAGCCCTTCAATCTCTTCATCGGTACATGTCTGGTTATAAAAACAGGCGAGAATCCGATTATACATCCGTATCACTTCCCGCGGCGTTTTGGGATAGTCCATATCCAGATTCTTGGTAATCACTTTCTGCACCTCCGTCAGATTCCCCATGTTTCCCGCCGCCTCCCGCTTTTGCACGGTGTAATAATAATATCCACCCACAATTATCGCAATGCACATGACTGCCATCACGGTAAGACCTGCCTTTTTTTTCATAACACATCCCCACCTTTTTTATTTTATTCTTCCTCAAACAACAATTCCACGCTTTTTCCGTCCTTGCCCAGATACGCATCCGGAAAAATCTCGCGCACCCCGGGCATATAATCTTCAGCCCTCATAAGGGAGGGCGAAAAGTGCGTCAGCCACATCTCTTTCACATCCGCCCGTTTTGCCAGTTCTGCGGCTTCATAAAACGTCATATGTTTATACTGCCTTGCCTTTGCAATCTTTTCTTTTTCCGCATACATCCCTTCGCAGAGAAATAAATCCGCTCCTTCCGCCGCCCTTACAATAGACTCTGTCGGGCGTGTATCTGTGCAGTATGTGACCTTGAGCCCTTTTCGCGCAGCCCCCAGAACCATTGCCGGCGTAAAAATACGCCCATCCTCGCAGGCAACCGTCTCTCCCTTCTGCAGCCGGCTCCAGAGCTTCTGCGGTATTCCGTTTTCAACTGCCCTGTCCACCTGAAAACGCCCGGCGCGCCGGATTTCAACCGTGTATCCGTAGCAGAGAACATTGTGATTTACCTTAAAAGCATGGATATAAAACCCGTTCAGCTCAAAATCCGCCTCCGGCTCCGTAATTTCCAGAAAACGAATATCAAACGGCAGTTCCGGTGCAATCGTCCGAAGCGCAGATACAACGCGTTCCAGTCCCCGTGGTCCTATCATCGTGAGCGGCCTTGTACGTTCCGCATTGCCCATGGTAAGCAAAAGCCCCGGCAGACCACTGATATGATCCGCATGATAATGTGTAAAACAGACCACATCGATCGGCTTGAACGTCCAGCCTTTTTCTTTGACGGCAACCTGCGTTCCTTCTCCACAGTCTATCAACAGGTTGCTACCGTTATACCGCATCATCGCTGATGTCAGAAAGCGATGCGGGAGCGGCATCATCCCCCCTGTTCCCAACAGACATACATCTAACATGAACTTACTCCTTCAATCTATAAATATTCTGTAATTTCTTCCTTCTCCGGCGGTATGGTAAATGATTCCACCAGCATATCATAACATGCTTCACATATATCCATACTGTGAATCTGGCCGTCTTTCCGATCTGAAAAATACCCCCACTCTTTTCTTATTGTAAGAAATGACGCTCTGATCTCCTGTTCCTCCCCACATATCCTTCTGCCACAGCAATTACAATAAACCGCATTATCCTTTCTGCTCATCTGCTTCTTCCTCCTGTGTCTTTTACATGCCGTCTCATGGAGCGGCCGTCTGTATTGCCTCGTACAGTATATAGGGAATCGTCTGCCGTATATAGTGGGAATTACTGGCCATATATCATGATACAGGCATCCTCACGCGGGAGTTCATAAAAATTCTTTCGCACGCCGCAGCTTATAAAACCGTTTTTCTCATACAGGCGGATTGCCGCCTGATTCGACACGCGGACCTCCAGTACAATCCTTTTGATATTTCCTTCCTGCGCAGCCCTTTTCATTTTCTGCATCAGCATCATCCCGATTCCACGGCCTCTCTTTTCGGGTGCAACCGCAACGTTCACAATCTCTCCCTCATCGACGGCGGTATACATTCCGATATATCCCGATAATTCTCCTTCTTCCTCCGCCACAAGAAACACTGTATTCTCAAGACACAGTGAATCCAGAAAGCCCTGTCTGCTCCAGGGCTGCGAAAAAATCCGCGCTTCCAGCTTTGCGGCCGCATCCACATCCTTTTTTCGCATTGCCCGTATCATCACCATAGCTGCTTTTCCTTCCGCTCCCTCTCCGCCTGTGAAAGGCGCAGATATTCCGGAGTATGATCTTTCGCGCACTCCCCCCTGCCCGCCGCGTAATATTTCATTCCAAGAACTGCAACCGCCCCTGCCCTCTGTCTGTTCTGATGTGCCAGAGCCAGGGTCCAGGGAACCTCTACATTCTCCTTCAGGTAAGGAAGAAAAACGGGCACGCCATCTCCCAGAAAGACAACCGCCTCTCCCATTCTGTTTACAAAAGCAACCATCTCATCAATTCCTGTCGCGCATTGCTCTCTTATCGTCTCCATCTCATTTCCCGCAAACCGGAACAGACCGGTATACGTCTGGCTGCGCCTTGCATCCATAAGCGGACATACCAGATCCCGGCAGCCCGCCAGGTTATAGGCCAGCGCCTCAACTGTCGGAACGCCAACGATCGGTTTTTCGAGCGCCAGCCCCAGCCCTTTGGCCGTGGCCGAACCGATACGAAGCCCCGTAAAGGAACCAGGACCGCCCGCGACCGCAATCGCGTCAATTGACGCCAGATCAAGTTCCGTTATCCTGGCCAGCGCATCCAGCATCGGCAAAAGTGTCTGCGAATGCGTTTTTTTATAATTGACTGTGTATTCCCCGATTAGGCTGTCATCCTCCGCGACCGCAACCCCCGCCACCAGACCGGAACTGTCCAACCCCAGTATTTTCATGATACGTCTCCCGCCTCTCCCGATTCCCTTATCGTAATTTTCCGGTAATCAGACCCCTTTTCCGGATTTTTTTCTATTCTGATATCACACCGATGCTTCGGAAGCAGCTCTGCAATCAGTCCGGCCCATTCAATCATGCATAGTCCGTTGCCGTAAAAATAATCTTCATATCCGATCTCGTCCATCTCCGCAATGTCCGCAATCCGATATACGTCAAAATGATAAAACGGCATTCGCCCTTCCTCATAAATCTGTACAATCGTAAACGTAGGACTTGAAACAGGTTCCTTAATCCCCAGCCCTTCCGCGACTCCCTGCGTAAAAACCGTCTTTCCCGCTCCCAGATCTCCCGTGAGCGTACACACCATACCGGCAGCTGCATCTTCACCGATTTTTTTCCCAAGTGCATGCGTCTGCCCGGGAGAAAACGTCTCATATATTTTTTCTTTCATAGCCGACCTCATATCCTGTTCCTGTCACTTCATTCTGATACGGTATTTCGGCAGCTTCTGCACTGCCAGTGCCCGAAGCGCGTCATATCCGCCCCCCAGCTGTACCCGCGGTATCACATATGCATTTCTCCGTGTGCTGTACACAAGGACATTGCTCCGCGTCGCAGCGATCTTATATACCTGCTCCCATGCAAGAAACGCACTCTCTTCCCCCTGTGATACTGCAAATCCTTCTTCTCCCACCGCATAGTGAAGCGGCCTGCACAAAACTTTCGATGCCCTGAAGCTGTTCTTCGACCTTATATAAAGACTTATCGGCACATAAAAAAGGAAAATAAACCCAAAAGCGGTATAGAGTATCGTATACATCACCTCTATGTCGCCATATGTCATCCATGCGGCGGCAAACGATGCAATGGATATGGCAAATGCAGACCACCCCTGGAATCCGGAATAAGTCTGATAAAGATTAAACCGGTACATATCTTTGGCAGTCAGTGTAATATCAAATTCAATCGGCATCCGTTCTCCTCCTGTCAGCGTAATTTTCTTTCTTTTAAGAGAGTATAGCATTTTCCGGACAAAAAGAAAAGACGCTATTCTGTCAGCATCGTTTTCGGACTTATTTTCCGGGAACAGCATAAAGCTTCGCTTAAACGGACGAAGCAGACCCGGAATACCAGTATCTGTTCATAAACAATTCTGGCATAGCTGTCCGCAGAATGCAGTCAGCTATGCCATAGGATCTGAAGAGATACTTTTATGATCTTCCTTTTAAAACCGGTGAAATATGCTTATATGTGACCAGCGTAATCGCCACGGAAAACAACCCCTTTATCACGGTAAACGGCATATTAAAACACACAAGACACTGCAGAATACTCTTCATGGAAGGAAGGATTGCCTGGTATGCAGCGAGCACCGTCTCTTCCGGCATGAAATTGTAATAAACCGGATACACAAGATAATAGTTTGAGAAAATACTGAATATTCCCATAAAAACCGCTCCGAGCAGCGCTCCGCACATGGCACTCTTTCTGCTCTTTTTTCGCTTGTAGATAAACCCGGCCGGCAGCACAAATGCGACGCCCAGAATAAAATTGGAAAGCTCTCCGACGCCCCCCGTGGACGTGATAAACAGGTGCAGTATGTTTTTTATCAGACATACCAGCATTCCACATGCCGGTCCCATAGCAAAGGCCCCGATCAGCGCCGGAAGCTCCGACAGATCCATCTTGATAAACCCTGGCATAAACGGTACCGAAAAATCCAGAAACATCAGAATAAACGCGATCGCTGACAGCATTGCCGTCATCGTCAGATACCGCACGCTGATATTCGACGCACTCTTAGCCTCCCGGCCCATAATCGTTTTGTTTGTGTCCATTGACTCGTCTCCTTTTCTGTTTATAAGGAATTCGAGAGAGCACCGCCACACCTTATGCGCAAACCGTTTCGTCTGTCTTCCCTGTATGAAACCAAAAAGAAATTCCGTTTCCCTGCACGGTCCTGTACATAAAAAAACCCGGATACTTTACGATCCGGGGGTGGGATTTTCGCACAGCAGACACCGCTGCATACGGTCCTGTCTTTGCATGCTTTCTTCTCTCATCCAGACTATACTGTCGGTTCCGGATTCACACCGGATCAGCTGCGATTCGCAGGTCACGGACTATCCGGCAGCCTCACAGGACTCCGCTGCTCCGCGCGTGTGCGCAATACAGAATATCCTGCTTCTTCTCTCTGCCGGAATCACCGTCGGTCGGGAATCTATGCCGCCGGTCGCGACGCATATCACCCTGCCCCGAAGAATTCCTTGATTTATTTTACATGCGATATTATAACTCTTTTTTACCGGTTATACAAGAGTTTTTTCCTCCTGTGTGGCACCGGTCGCATTTTTCCACCAGGATTGCGTCCGGAAGCAATGATCGAACAGGCAATAGAGCCCATAACCGGTCCATCCTCCGACAGTATTCATGATAAAATCGTCAATGTCGGCTGAGCGGCCGATAAAATACTGCGTTGTCTCAATGCAAAGGACAAACAGACCAATCCATGACACCGTCCTCTGCCACCTTCGCAGAAACGGAAAAACAGCCGGGAGGAAAATACCCATCGGAACAAACATCATAATATTCATCAGAAGCTGCTCGACCATATTGGAAAATCCCATCTCATATGGCTCCGTGATCCAGATAAACGGCTTCAGATTCAGAAAATGGTATTCCACCGGAAAATGACCCGGTATTCCGCCCCAGAAAATCGTAAGGTATACAATACTCCATATAACGCCCATCAGAGTGTAAACAGTAACATGACGGATAAACGGACGTTTTATATCCCGTTTCCTGTCATACACAAACACTGGCAGATAGCAGACCAGAGAGAGAAACGCCACAACCGGAAACGCATAAATAAGGTAACCTAAATACATCTTTTTTCCTCCATTGTTTTTTAGACAATGATATAAAATCCCATATTTCCTTTCAAGACGTTTCTGTTTAAGGTTTTCTTATGAAATTCTTAACCTCGCTTATGTCTGATCTGTCTGCGCCAGATTCCCCAGTTTCTTTTTCACACTGTCCGCTGTGCTCAGAATCAGGTCCGCCGATGCCGCAATCTCCTCCGTCGCTGCCGCAAGGTTCTCAATCCTGCCGTTGATCTCTGAAACCGTCGTCATCAGCTGTTTTGTATCGTTTAAAATATCCCCGATGGATTCCTGTATCTTCTCCTGGCTCTGGTTACTTTTTGTCGCCGTATCCCGGGAGTTCGTCGCCAGGTGATTGATCTCGCCTGCAACAACGGCAAAGCCACGCCCGGCTTCCCCCGCTCTCGCCGCCTCAATACTCGCATTCAAGGCAAGCAGATTTGTCTGTGAGGCAATTGAAACCACTTCCTCGTTATTCTGGCCAAGCTCCGCAAGCAATGTATTTATTTCCCCCATCGCATTGCTCAGCACATTACAGAATGCAGATACCTGGTGCATATCATCTGATATACCGGAACTCTCCCGCGCATTCCCGGCATTTCCGACTGCCATGTTATCAACGGCCTCATAGAGATCCACAAATTCCTGATTGATCTCGTTTACCGTCCCGATAATCATCTCTTCACGCTGTTTTGCCTCATCTTTTTCCGCCCGTATTTCATCCGCAAGCGCAACCTGCTGTTCACGTTCGACTTCCACCTGATGTTTCGTATAATAAATACAATTTTCTTTCTTGTTGAATCCGTTGTAAATCGCCACAGCCATATCGGCACAGCTGTCGTACCCACAGCAGGCGCAGTTGATATGCTGCTCCTCCCATGTGTTTTTGTCCATGCTGCGGTAAATTTCCCTCAGCTGAGACTCCGTCGGAATTTTATAACTGCATGTTGCCGACAGGTCTGTATATGTACGCAGATAATCCTTTAAATTCAGCCTTGAAAACTGTCTGTTCAGCCTCTTTAAGCGCTGTCCGGGCGAAATATTCTTTGACCACGCACTCAGCCTGCCACCTTTCTTTGACTGCTCCCTGATCTGCAGAAGCTGATACAAAGCCTGGTCTCCCGATACCCGCTCCGGATCTGTCGCTGTACCGCAAAGACATCCGTCTGCACAATTGAGCGCGTCAATAAACAGATACGGCGTCTTTCCTTTTACAATCTGCTCTTTATTTCTCTCTAAGTATTCATACAGATGCTTCTCTCCTTCAACCTGACGGATGAAAACACTCTCGCCCAGAAACCAGTATACATTCTCTTTCAGCCCGCCCGGCGTCGGATACACCGACCCCAGGCCATATTCGATCTCGTCTGAGCACAACGTTCCCGAAACAGAATGCTTTCTGACGTACTTCATGAGGTGTTCAAACGTTACATTGTACTGGATCATTCCCCGATTCTGCGGTTCTTCCATCTCAAGCTTCTTGGCAATGCAGGGACTGATAAACGCAAGCGTATCCTTAATCCCCATTTCCCTGCGCGCGTAAATTGCCGCACACATCATCGGGCTCTGCACCGGAAATAACTTCGGGATGAGTTCCGGTGCATAGCGTTCAATGTATCCCACCAGCGCCGGACAGGGCTGCGAGATTCCTCCCAGGAACTGATTCTCATTGATATAATTCAGATATCCCCAGGTCGTAATGTCTGCCCCGAACGACACGCTTATAATGCGGTTTACTCCGGCTTTTTTCAATCCGCCCAGCACAGTCTCATATTCTTTCGGATAATTCGCCTTAAATGCCGGCGCCACCAGCAGCGAGATCCGTTCGCCTCTTCCCAGAGCCTCAAAAAAGGCCTCTGTATCGTCACAAAATTCCCGCGCCTTATGCTCGCACACGTCAAAACAGGCTCCACAGCCAATGCAGCGGTCCCCGTCCACGTCGATCCGGTTTTTCCCGTCAGTCTCATGAGAGATACACGCTCCCATACAGCTGCAGGCACTGATACATTTGTTACATCCAATACATTGATCATTCGTATAAACAAGTGATTTTTTTCCCACGCTCATCTTAATTCCTCCTGTGTTTCACTGCAAAGGTATCAGATAGCATCCTTTCCGAATCAGGATTTTCTTCCATGCCGGTTTACATATTTTTTACTTTGGCGATATCTATCGGCGTGAGCGTGTCCATCGCCGTCTCAAGACTGAGCGCCAGCGCATTTGCCGTATCCATCGCCGTAATGCAGTAGACTCCCGTTTCGATTGCATTGCGCCGGATCAGAAATCCGTCCCTGCTTTTATCGCCGTTTCCCTGCGTCGGCGTATCAATGACAAGATCGATCCGATGTCCGAGAATAAGATCCATTACATTGGGAGACTCCTGTGTAATCTTATTGATTTTGCGCACATCCACACCGTGCGACTTTAAATATTTTGCCGTGCTTCTTGTCGCATAAATCGTATAGCCCAGCGCCTCAAAACGCTTCGCGACCTCAACTGCTTCCGGCTTATCGGCATCTTTTACCGTAATGATCATCTGTCTGTATCGGGGAAGCGTTATACCCGCTCCGAGAAATGCTTTGTACAAAGCCTCATTAAAAGTCTTTGCAATCCCAAGGCACTCCCCGGTCGACTTCATCTCGGGTCCGAGCGAAATCTCCGCTCCGCGGAGTTTTTCAAACGAAAATACCGGCATTTTAATGGCAATGTAGTCTGCAGCCGGCGCCAGCCCCGGCTCATACCCAAGACCGCGGATCGTGTTTCCGATAATCACTCTGGCAGCCAGATCCACAATCGGAATACCGGTCACTTTGCTGATATACGGCACTGTTCTTGAAGAACGCGGATTTACCTCAATCACGTACACTTCCTCGTCCATAGCGATGAACTGGATATTGATCAGTCCGACGACATGAAGCGCTTTTGCCAGCCGCCGCGTATATTCCACAAGCTTTTCTTTTACATGGTCGCTGATTGTCGGAGCGGGGTACACGGAAATGCTGTCTCCGGAATGAACTCCGGTGCGCTCAATATGTTCCATAATACCAGGAATCAGAATATCCGTCCCGTCGCAGACCGCATCCACCTCGATTTCCTTCCCCTGCAGATACTTATCAACCAGAATCGGATGATCCTGGGCAATACGGTTGATAATACCGATAAACGCTTCGATCTCCTCGTCGTTAAAAGCAATCTTCATGCCCTGGCCGCCAAGCACATAGGACGGCCTCACGAGAACCGGATATCCCAGCCGGCCCGCCACTTCTTTTGCCTCTTCGGCGGTAAACACCGTATCTCCGGCTGCCCTGGGAATGCCCGTCTGCTCTAAGATTTTGTCAAACAGCTCGCGGTCTTCCGCGGCATCGACATCTTCTGCCTTCGTGCCCAGTATCGGAACCCCCATGTTCATCAGACTTTCGGTCAGTTTAATGGCTGTCTGCCCGCCAAACTGAACAACGGCTCCATCCGGCTTTTCAAGCCTCACAATCGATTCCACATCCTCCGCGGTCAGCGGTTCAAAATACAGTTTATCCGCAATGTCAAAATCCGTCGAAACAGTTTCCGGATTATTGTTAATAATAACCGTCTCCCATCCTTCACGCGCAAATGCCCATGTGCAGTGGACGGAGCAATAATCAAACTCAATCCCCTGGCCGATACGGATAGGGCCGGAGCCGAGCACCAGAACTTTTTTCTTTGCATTTGTCTCCACAGCTTCGTTTTCACTGCCAAAAACCGAATAATAATAAGGAGTCGCTGCCTCAAATTCCGCCGCACAGGTGTCTACCATTTTATATGCTGCAACGATGCCGTTATCATACCGCAGATCGCGAATTTCTTTTTCTGTTTTTCCCGACAATCTGGCGATCACACTGTCGGGAAACGCAATGCGCTTAGCCTCCCTTAACAGTTCCACCGTAATCGCTTCCTTCTTTAACCGCTCTTCCATCTCCACAAGAATGGCCAGCTTATCGATAAACCAGCGGTCAATCTGCGTCGCCTTGTGAATACGGTCATAATCAATGCCGCGGCGCAAAGCTTCCGCGATCACCCATATCCTGCGGTCGTCTGCCTTTTCCATCTGTGCAGACAATTCCTCTTCTGACAGTCCGGTAAAATCGTAGGACATCAGACTGTCCACATGCTGCTCTAAAGAACGGATGGCCTTCATCAGCGCCCCTTCAAAGTTGTCGCAGATACTCATAACTTCTCCGGTCGCCTTCATCTGCGTCGTCAGGGTACGCTTCGCCGTGATAAATTTATCAAACGGGAGCCTGGGGATTTTCACGACACAATAGTCTAACATCGGTTCAAAACTGGCATACGTTTTTCCGGTAATCGCATTTTTTATCTCATCCAGCGTATAGCCCAGCGCAATCTTCGCCGCCACTTTTGCAATCGGGTAGCCGGTTGCCTTGGAGGCAAGCGCCGACGAACGGGATACCCTGGGATTTACCTCAATCACACAGTACTCAAACGTATCCGGATGCAGCGCATACTGCACGTTACACCCGCCCGTAATATTCAGCTCTGATATAATATTGAGGGCCGAGGTGCGCAGCATCTGATACTCCTTGTCCCCCAGCGTCTGCGACGGGGCGACGACAATGGAATCTCCCGTGTGGACACCGACCGGATCAATGTTTTCCATATTGCAGACTGTGATACAGTTGCCCGCGGCATCCCGCATTACTTCATACTCTATTTCCTTCCATCCGGCAATACAGCGCTCGACAAGCACTTCGCCGACACGGCTTAACCTGAGTCCGTTTGTGAGGATTTCAACCAGTTCATTCTCATTGTGGGCAATACCGCCGCCGCTTCCTCCGAGCGTGTATGCCGGGCGAAGCACAACCGGATAGCCTATGGTGTTGGTAAATCTGATCCCGTCCTCTACGTTATGGACTACCTGCGAAGCAGCGCACGGCTCTCCGATTTTTTCCATCGTATCCTTAAACGCCTGACGATCCTCCGCCTTAAAAATCGTTTCCGCAGTCGTGCCAATAAGGCGCACACCATACTTTTCGAGTATTCCCGTTTCGGAAAGCTCCATTCCAAGATTCAGTCCCGCCTGGCCTCCAAGCGTGGGAAGCACGCTGTCGGGCCTTTCTTTCGCAATAATCTGTTCCAGCATCGGAACGGTAAGCGGCTCGATATATACCTGATCTGCAATATCTTTATCTGTCATGATGGTCGCCGGATTTGAATTTACCAGCACGACCTCTATTCCCTCTTCCTTCAGCGAACGGCATGCCTGTGTACCCGCATAATCAAACTCCGCCGCCTGGCCGATCACAATGGGACCGGAACCAATCACAAGCACTTTTCTGATCTCTTTGTTTCTAGGCATCTCATCCCTCCATATTTTATGACTGCATCATAGACACAAAACGGTCAAACAGATAAGCGGAATCCTGGGGGCCCGGGCACGCTTCCGGGTGAAACTGTACGGTAAAAATATTTTTCCCGACATAAGAGAGCCCCTCGTTCGTTCCGTCGTTTACATTTACAAAAGCAGGCCGCGCAATTTTCGGGTCAAGGCGATCTGCATCCACAACATATCCATGATTCTGGGAAGAAATGTACACACGCCCCGTCTCTAAATCCTTCACCGGATGATTTCCGCCCCGATGGCCGTATTTCATTTTGTGCGTATCCGCTCCCATGGCAAGCGCCATCAGCTGATGGCCCAGACAGATTGCAAAAATCGGAACATCCGAATCGTAAAGTTTCCTTATTTCCGCGATTATGTCCCTGCACTCCTTCGGATCCCCCGGTCCGTTACTCAGCATAATGCCATCCGGCCGATCATTGAGAATCTCCTCTGCCGTCGTATGCGCCGGGTAAATCGTCACTTCACACCCACGCCTGTTTAACGACTGCGCGATATTATTTTTGGCCCCCAGATCCAGCAGCGCCACTCTTTTTCCCGCAGAAAACCCACGCGGCCTTTTTAATACGCGCCTGCCCGTGCAGGACACTTTGTCCACTACATTTCCGGTTCTATAAGCCTTTAACCCGGGAATCACTGCGGCAGGGTCAACATCCTCTCTTGTCGTAATCATTCCGTTCATCGTTCCCTTCTCACGGAGAATCTTCGTGAGGGCGCGGGTATCTATTCCGGCAATTCCGGGTATGTCATGCCGCACAAGAAACTCCTGTATCGTCCCTTCGCAGCGAAAATTACTCGGCATTCTCGACAGCTCTCTGACGATATAGCCGTCCGGCCACGGGCGCTGTGACTCCATATCCGGCGTAATGCCATAATTCCCGATCAGCGGATATGTCATGACAACCGCCTGGCCTGCGTAGGACGGATCTGTCAGGACCTCCAGATAACCCGTCATTGACGTATTGAACACAATTTCACTGATCACTTCTCTCGTGGAACCGATACTGGTTCCGGTAAAAACGTTTCCGTCTTCAAGTATCAAAAATGCTTTCATTGTTCTGACTGTCCTTTCCTCTTTTTTCCAAAAAAAAAAACGTTTCCGTTTTTTTCGCCTGCTGCCGCGCATACTATTTCACACGCCCTGACCTGCCTCTGTCTGATTCTAAAATACAAGGCTCCCGAACAGTTACAGAGAGTTTATCATATAGATATACATTTTTCAACCTTTTTCCGAACAAACCTGACCTGGCGGACGGATTTTGTGTGACTGGCCGCCTCACGCCGTATTGGCATCGGCAGAATCCGTCTCACGCCAGAAAACGAAGATATCCGGACAACGGAGAATCTGTCCTGAAAGACAAAACTCTTCATTGCCCGGATATCCGGTACAAATGGGCAGAGGTGGATTCGAACCACCGAAGCAATTTGCAGCAGATTTACAGTCTGTCCCCTTTGGCCACTCGGGAATCTGCCCATTCGTCATATAAACTCTGACATCGTCAGATTATAGCATAAAACTGTCGGCCGTGCAAGCAGGAAATTGAAAGTTCTTTTCAGCCACCCACATGGATTGTGCCTGTCATTCCCGGACTTTCTCCTCTCTGAACAGAACGACGGAAGAGAGCTTCTGCATACGGATCTGCAGGATCCCGCCCTTAACCTCATACCATTTTGGCATCGGCGAGTATCCCGTCTCGGTCGTAATCATAATCCGCTCCATCGCACATTCATTTGGAATCCCGACCGGCCAGACCGCAAGCTCAATATTCTTTTCCTCCGCACTGTTATTCACAATAACGACAAACTGCTGCTCCCGGTTAAATCTGCCGTAACAGAGCAGATCCTGGCCGCCTTCGAGAAATTTCAAAGATCCTGTGCAAAGCGCCGCTGACTGCCGGTGAATCCGGATCATGTCGCGGTGAAAATCAACGAGCACAAGATCCTCTTTCCCCCATGGATAAGTTCTGCGGTTATCCGGATCCGTAAATCCACACAGCCCCGCCTCATCCCCATAATAGATCGTCGGCGCACCCGGCCATGTCATCTGCACCACAACCGCCGAGCGGAAAACCGCTGGAGAGATTCCCTCCGAAGCTGCGTCCGTGCCAAGCACCGAAGCCCTCCCCGCCCGGCCGTTTGTCCGCGTAAGAAAGCGGGAGTGATCATGATTGGAGAGCTGATTCATCGCGCACAAAAGCTGCGATGTCTGAAAGCTCGCCATATAATGTTTCATTGCGCCCTCAAAATTTCCGATCTTGCCCTTTAACTCCGGTTTTGCCTCATCGCTATGCTTCTCCATTCCTGTCAGAAACCAGGTCAGCGGCTCCATAAAGGCATCGTAATTCATAACCGTATCCCACTGATCACCTCTGGCAAGCCAGTCTTTCGGATCGCCGTAATGTTCGGCCAGAATAATCGCCTCCGGATTTGCCTTCTTAACCGCCTTCCGGAAATCGCGCCAGAACCTGTGATTCTCCTCCGGCGAGTGTCCCAGGTCAGCGGCAACATCCAGTCTCCAGCCGTCTGCATTGTAAGGCGGAGAAACCCATTTCGCCGCAATCCACAATATATACTCCCGCAGCTCAGCCGACCCCTCATAGTTCAGCTTTGGCAGCGTATCATGCCCCCACCATCCCTCGTAAGTGCGATTATACGGCCAGCCCTGCATGTCTTCAAAACGAAAGAAATCACGGTACGGGCTGTCTTCAGCCAGAAACGCCCCTGCCTCATAATCTTCTGATTTCGCATAAATTTTCTCACGGTCCATCCACTTATTAAAAGAGCCGCAATGATTAAATACACCGTCGAGGATCACCTTCATTCCTCTTGCATGAATTTCCTCCACCAGCTCTGCAAAGAGCTGATTGCTTGCGCTTAAATTTTTCCGGTTCGTCACCCGGCTGACATAGCGCTCCGCCTGCTGATTATCGCTGAACCCCTCCGGCAGCAGGCTTCCTTCCTCTTCTACAATACGTCCGATATGCGGATCAATATAGTCGTAATCCTGAATATCGTATTTGTGATTGGACGGCGATACAAACAGCGGGTTAAAATATATCACCTCCACGCCAAGACTCTGCAGATAACCAAGCTTTTGTCTCACACCTTCCAGATCGCCGCCATAAAACTCCGCAACCGAAAAATCTGACGGACACTGTTCCCAGTCTTCGATTCTGCGCGTGGCGCCACGAATATAAAAATATTCGTTTGTCAGCACATCGTTTGAAGGATCGCCGTTATAAAAGCGGTCTACCAGAATCTGATACATCACCGCACCTTTCGCCCAGGCCGGCGTGGAAAACCCGGGAAGAATCCGGAATGCATATTCACTGCGCACATCCCGGCTGACTCCGTAACAGTCATAGTATACGTGCAGCAGACCGCTCACCACTTCAAAGTGATAATAAAACGGCTCTTCTCCCATTGTAATTTTCACAGAATAATAATCAAACCCGCCGGCCGACTCCGTCCGTTTCATCTGATAACGTTTCTCTTCATCTGACCGCTCACAGAGCCAGACGATATCTACATTATTTTCTGCCGTGCGGAAGCGGATTGTTACCTCTTCCCCGGCCTTCGGCTCTGTCGGCTGTCTGTAATCCGCCGTCCCGTCCGAAAAAAATGCTTCCTTTCTTAAAAGGGGGCGCATCTGCATAATATATTGCCATATACGCCCCAGTTCATAAACGGAATCCACTTTTCCCATAAACATCCTCCAATGTCAAGGCTTTTTTATACTTTAAACTTGCGGGTATCCCCGATAAGACCTGCCGTCACGGCGGCAGTCTGCTCCATCATCTCCGCGATTTTTTCGGCTTCCGCCGAGATCTTTGTCACACGCTCTGCAATTTCATTCGTGCTCTCGGCGCCTTCTCCCGCCGCCCTGCTCACGCCGGAAATTGAAGCGGACACACCGCTTACCGATGCCAGAAGCTCCTGCGAGGTGGCGCTGAAGTCGGTCACCAGACCGTCAACATAATTTGCATCCTCACTGTAATTGTCCGCCATTTTCTCAAACACATCAAAGCTGGCCGTGATATCAGTGCCTACAAATTCGAGAAGACGCTCCGCGTCGGATGCCAGATTGGCAACCGCATTCTGCACGCGGTCCGTTACCTCCTGAATATGGCCGACCGTACTGGAAGACTGCTCCGCAAGCGCTCTGATCTCATTCGCCACGACGGCAAAACCTTTTCCGGCCTCCCCGGCCCTCGCCGCCTCGATGGATGCATTCAGCGATAAAAGGTTTGTCTGCGACGAAATATTCATAATCGACTCCGCCATCGCTCCGATCTGCGCCACGACTTTCGCATTTTCCAGCGCATGCGAGAGACTTTCCCTGATCTCTCCCTGTACAGCCATCGTATCCCTTCGCGTCTCTTCCACCTGTTTCTTCGTCTCGGATGCCCTGACATGAATCTCTTCCACGCGCGCCGACCCTTCCTGTGCATGCTCTGCCATGCATTTTGCCGCTCCCTCGATCTCCCCCGACATTGTATCAACTTCCAGCGCAGCAGACGCCGTCTCTTCATTGCCGTCCGCCAGTTCCTGCGTCGTGGCAGAAACCGTGGCAATCTCTCCCGTCAGATTCCCAAGATTTACTTCCGTTTTCTCCACAACCTCCTCGAGCCGGTTCACACCTCCCTGAACAATACCAAGAACTTCCCGCATATTCCGTGAAATGCTGCTCAGGCTTTTCATCAGTTCCCCGATCTCGTCCCTGCGGTTCTGGTCATGCACAGTTACATCTTCCGTAAAGTCCCCCTGCGCCATGCGCTTTGCATACCGGACGGATTTTCTCACACTCCGGATTATGTCAGACGCGATATACAACACCCAGAAATCGCACAGAAGACAGATCACCGTCATTTTATAAAAAAAATCATTCTGATTTTCCTGCAGTTTCTGTGATGCATTCTGATTTACGGCGTCAACGATCACCGCGACCTGCGCATCACTCAGCTCCGGGCTGTCGGCCTTGATATATGCTTCCATATTTTCAAGCATGACCCTCTGGATGCTTCTCATATGTTCTGTTCCTCCAGACACCCCATAAGTCCCCATCACCAGGATAATCACAATCAGAATTCCGATCTTCACCGAAAGCCTCATCTTCCCTTTGATTCCCATATGATTTTCCTCCTCTGTTATTTCTATGCCCGCTTTCGTATTTTTCGCATGTGTTTTCATTCTAACATGCGCATCTTTTTGAAGCAACATCGAATTTTATTCCGGGGGATGTTCCTTTCACCACCTGTCCGCCGTTTTCATGCTGTATTCTTCTGTCCGTATCCGCACAAAAAAAGACAGCGCCTTTTCACGCTGCCTTTTTAGGAGAAGGTATTTTTACTATGGGGTATAGTAAAAACTATATAAAATGTATTGGGGGGTTTTACAGGTATTATAATACCACGTTCCCCCGGATCAGTGTGCACAAATTTAAAAAAATCTGGATCGGAAAACTATACAGATTGGATATCCTCTATTCCCTTTCCCCCTGCCTGCAGCCGAAAATTGCACAACTGTGGCACAGAGTTCTGTCCTTCTTTTCCATCCCGCTTTTATACCGGAAACGCCACGCGCTGCACAAACAGCTCCTCAAACTCTTTGCGGCCGATTTTTTCTTTTTCCAGCAAAAGCGCCGCACAGGCATCAAGAACGTCCCTGTTTTCCATAATGATCTGTCTTGCCTTTGCGTAACACTCATCAATAATACGTTTGATTTCCTGATCAATGGAAGTCGCGACCCCTTCCCCGTAACCCCTTGTATGGGCAAGATCCCGGCCGATAAAAACTTCATTGTCGTCATCATCATAGCAGATCAGACCGATGTTCTCCGACATCCCATACCTGGTGACCATACTCTTGGCCATCTGCGTCGCCTGCTTGATATCCTGCGAGGCCCCCGTCGTGATGTCGTCAAATACCAGTTCTTCCGCCACACGGCCGCCCAGTGACACCACTATATCCTGAAGCATTTTTCCTTTCGTATTAAACATCTCATCTTTTTCCGGCAGAGGCATCGTATATCCCGCCGCCCCTGTCCCGGTCGGAATAATGGATACCGAATAAACCGGCCCCACATCCGGCAGAAGATGAAACAGAATGGCATGGCCCGACTCGTGAAACGCCGTGATCCGCTTTTCTTTTTCCGAGATAATACGGCTCTTTTTCTCCGCACCGATCCCGACTTTCACAAAAGACCTGCGAATATCGTCCTGTATGATAAAAGCGCGATCTTCTCTGGCCGCCACTATTGCGGCCTCGTTTAAAAGATTTTCCAGATCCGCGCCGGTAAACCCTGCCGTCGTCTGCGCAATCTGCTTTAAGTCCACATCGTCACCCAGCGGTTTATTTCTCGCGTGCACCGCAAGAATCTCTTCTCGTCCGCCCACATCGGGACGCCCCACGTGCACCTTCCGGTCAAACCGTCCCGGACGCATGATCGCAGGGTCTAATATGTCCACACGGTTCGTGGCCGCCATCACGATAATTCCCTCGTTGACGCCGAAGCCGTCCATCTCCACCAGCATCTGGTTGAGCGTCTGCTCCCGCTCGTCATGGCCGCCGCCCATTCCGGTACCGCGGCGCCTCGCCACAGCGTCGATCTCGTCGATAAATACGATACATGGCGCGTTTTTCTTTGCATCTTCAAACAGATCGCGGACACGGGACGCCCCTACGCCGACAAACATCTCGACGAAATCGGAACCCGAGATACTAAAAAACGGCACGCCCGCCTCTCCTGCAATCGCCTTGGCCAGAAGCGTCTTTCCGGTTCCGGGAGGCCCTACCAGAAGCACTCCCTTTGGAATCCTGGCGCCGAGCCTGGTATACTTCTTTGGCGCGCGCAGAAAATCTACAATTTCCACCAGTTCTTCTTTCTCTTCCTTAAGGCCGGCCACACTGGCGAACGTCACCTGCTTTACCAGCTCTTCCGTCATCAGACGCGCACGGCTCTTTCCGAAATTCATCATCTTGCTCCCGCCGCCGGAATTGGCGGCCGCCTGATTTGTCATAATCATAAAAAAGATGAACATCGCCGCAAAAATAATCAGATACGGCAGCAGCGTTAAAAGCCAGCTCTCCGCGGGCGGATTTTCCACTGTATAATTGAAAAAATCCGCCCCCCGCATATACTCTTCAATCTCGTTTACATCACTGACCGTCAGCGTCTGCGTCTCCCCGCCCCGAAGCGTGACATAGAGATTGCCCGTGGGCATCTCACGATTCGGAACTATCCGCACCTGCGCAACCTTTCCCTCCGCAAGCGCGGCGTCAAACTGTGCCCTGGAATAAGAATTTGCCGCCGTATTTCCATCCATCCAATACCACACGCCGATCACGGCCAGTATCAGTATCAGATATATTCCAAATCCTCTGTAACTGTTTCTCCTGTTATTCAATCTGCTTCTCCTTTTATTCCTCAGTCTCCACAAATCCAATATAAGGCAGATTACGATATTTCTGGTCATAATCCAGCCCGTAACCCACCACAAACTGATCCGGAATCTCGAATCCCACATAGTCCACTGCAACATCCACCACTCTGCGGTCTGGTTTATCCAGAAGCGTACAGAGCCTTAAGCTCTTTGGATTTCTCTCTTTTAAAAGAGCAAGCAGACAGTGGAGCGTTCTTCCCGAATCAATGATATCCTCAACCAGCAGGACATTTTTTCCCTCAATGCTGCCGTCAAGATCCTTCCTGATCTCGACATTGCCGCTGGACGACGTCCCCGCTCCATAGCTGGAAACCGACATAAAATCAAGCTCTACCGGCGCTGTAATCCGCTTTGCCAGCTCACAGGTAAAAAAAATGGAACCCTTCAAAATGCAGATAAGGCAGAGCGGCTCCCCGCCGCAGTCCGAACTGATCTGCGCCCCCAGCTCCCTGATCCTTGCATCAACCTCTTCCTCCGTGAGATGAACGTTAATCTTTCTGATCTTCATTATAGCTTCCTCCAGTAATTTGTATTTCTAATATTTTTCCTGTGTGTTCTTCGATTTTACAGTCTGAGCTGATCCGTCCGCCCACAACCCATGCGATGTGCGGCCCGTCCGCGATAAGCCATATGCCGTCTCTTTTGTCGCCCGGAATTTTTTCTTCCACAAAATACTTTTTCAGCTTTTTTTTATGTCCGTCCTCATCGATCAGCAGAAAATCACCGGCTTTGCGGTTTCGTATCTGTAATCCACCTTTCATTTTATCATAACTCAGCCACTTCGTATACTTTTTTTTCGGAATTTCGTCTATTTTCCCCAAAAATGGAAAGACCCGGAACCGGATTTCTCCGTCTGGCAGGGAAATAACAGCTCTCTTCCCCTGTTCTGCCAGAAAAAGAAGCTCCGGCGTCACTTCATACGCGTTTCCCTCCCCCCGCACATCTGCGCTTTGCCTCACAAGACAGACCCCTTCATAAACACGTTTTGCACAGATCCGGTAAGGCAGGTTTCTGCTGCGTCCCGTCTGAAGTGCAAACAATTCCATGACTGCGCAGACATGAACACTTCCAATGTCACTTCCGCAGCCCGCCGCACGTTCCAGAGCGCGGTGCACCAGTTCCCTCTGCAGCAGCGGCACACATTTTTTCAGCTCCACCTCTCTTATCAGAACCCCTCCCTGAGTGTCTGTGCACACAAGCGGCGTCAGTTCCTCCACCTGTCCTTCCAGATACGCCGCCGTCTCCCGCAGTATTTCGGCGCTCTGCGCCATGTGAAAGGCCGCGCGCCCGTTCATTTTCTCAAGCTCCGGCATCACACAATGCCTCAGATAATTCCTGCTGCAGTCCGTTTTATAATTGGTACTGTCCTGGCAGTATGCCTGCCCGCGCGCGGCAATCTCCGCCTCAATATCGCTGCGCAGACACCGCAGCAGGGGACGGATAATCATTACATCCGATAAAATCTCCGCCTCCCTCCCTCTGTTGTCCGGCCGATACCGGTCTTCCCAAAACGGACGCTTTGCCCGCATGCCTCCAAGTCCCCGGATACCACTTCCACGTATCATCCTGAAAAGCATCGTCTCCGCATTATCATTGGCATGGTGGGCGAGCGCGATTCTTATTCTGCCTTTTCCCTGCCTCTTGTGGAGGGCACACCGCACTGCCTCCTTTCCGTAACAGTCGTAGCGCAGGGCACGTGCCGTCTCTTCCAGTCCCATGCCCGTTTCCCGCGCACAGCCCGGGACATCTACATGATAAACCTGACAGGACACCCGTTTTTTCTCACACAGCTCCCTCACAAAACGGGCGTCCCTAAAACTTTCCTCCCCGCGGATCCCGTGCTCCACATGCACGACGCGGACGGAAAAATCAATTTTTTTCTGATATTCCAGCAGACAGAGCAGCAGGCACACAGAGTCTGCCCCTCCGGAGACGCCTGCAATTACCAGATCTCCCGCCTCAATCATTTTTTCCTGCTCTATCCATTCCCATATCCGATCCGTCATATGTCCCCGCCTGCTCCGCCGCCTTATCTGCAGCTTTTCTGGTCTCCTCTTCCTGTTACCGCCACTCCTGCTGTCTATGCTTTCTCCCATATACAGGCCGCCAGCACTGTCATATCATCCTGCGCCCTTCCGCCGGTAAAAAGCATGACCCGCTCCATAATCCTCTTGGCAAGGATTCCGGGATTGTTTGTCTTTATACTTTCAATCACTTCCTGCATCGTCTCTTCCGGCTTTGGCACATGCAGATATTCTAGCACACCATCCGTGACCATGACAACAAAATCCCCGCTTTTCAGTGACACTTCCTGCATTTCAATCTCTACCTGCGTCTTTGCACCCACCGGAAGACTGCCCGATGCGATACATTCCACCCCGTCCGGACGCTTGATAAACGTCGCCGCAGCACCGATTTTGTACAGCTTTGCCATCCCGCTGTAGAGATTGATCCTGCATAAGTCCACGGTAGAATAAAGATCATCCTCCCCCTTCATCACCATGGCGGAATTCATCATGCGCACCGCCGTCTCGACGGAAAATCCCGCTTCCAGAAAACGCTCCACCAGATCCAGCACCATCTCGCTCTCTTTGCACGCCGTACTTCCCGATCCCATACCGTCCGAGAGTCCCAGCAGAAGCTCTCCCCGCTCCAGTTCAAGGAACGAAAAATTATCCCCGGAAATCTGCGCTCCGTCTTTTTTCATCCTCGCAATGCCCTGCACATTGCGGTACTCCGTATCCTCATACAACAGAAAAGCCGACGCCTCTTTCGAGATAAAGGTCCGCGCGTCCATCGCCATACGCATTTTCTTGTCCAGCGCGCCGGAAACTGCCGCCAGAAATGTCTTTGCGGCGACACAGCCCCCCATTTTGCTCCGAAGGACTGCCGAAAGTTTTAAATGTCCCTCGACGGTCTCGATCAGATGCATGTCCTCGATTACAATTCCGCTCTCCTTCGCCCGATAACGGATCTGCGCCAGTGCGTGCTTTTCCTGAACATCCAGCACCCGCTCTTCTCTGGCGCAATCCTGCATAATATAAGCCATCGCGTCGAGCTGTTCCGCAATCACCTGCCGGTTTTCAAGCAGCCGGTTATACCAGGCGCGGTTGAGATTGACACGTTCAAACACATGCACCGCCTCTTCCACCATATCCCTGCTCCTTTTGCAGTACTGCCCCAGCTCCTCTTTCTCCGCTTCCCCCGGAATACTCCCGCGCCGGATAGTGGATATCATCTGAGAGAGCACGCCGTAAAGCGGCGCGTTATCCCGCTCCCAGCAGACCGCGCAGGAGTCGCAGGACGCACACATTTTTCCTGTCAGTTCATTCTGAATCACTCCGAGTTCATCCGCGCCGTACTGGCTGCGTCTAATACTCATCGACTGAAAAATTTGTGACAGTCCCTGAAAAGATTCCGCATAATTCTTAAGTTTTTCCTCGTTTCCCCGCTCCTTTATGATCTCCCCTTTATCATATTCCTGTGGTTTCCACTCCAGCGCCTCATGCAGCAGACGACTTAAAATAATTACCGCGCCGAACACAAAAATGCCTTCCAGCAATACCGCGGCGGCCCGGGGCTGATCCCTCCATTCCAGAAGGCTTCCGCCAAATGACAGAATTACCGTGGATACAGCCGTCAGAATACCGGCCATAAATGCCGGGCAGCCCTCATTGGCCCAGATGACAATCCGGATACTCCCTGCGGAAACGAGAAGCACCAGCGCATATTTTACGGCCGCCGTAAGCGGCATAAAAACGGCCATTCCTATGTACATACATCCCAGCAGAAAAATCCCGCTGACATTTTCCAGATACATCGCCGCAAAATAAGCCGGCGCCAGCGGATAACATCCCATTACATTTAAGCCGCACGTCATGCCGCCCAGTACGCCCAGTATCATTTGTCTCCATCCTGTCTTCTTCATTTTTCCATCTCCTCTTTTCTTTTTCTGCAGCCACACCTGTTTTTGTTCTGCAAGTGCGTCTGATTATAAGATCACAATGAAAAAATGTTTGTCAAAGCAGGGACCCGATTTGAAAAACTTTTCGCCAAAATTCCGTTCCGTTTGTCTGTTTCAGGGATTTTGAAAAACATCATGTTTTTTAAGATCTTAAAGAAAAAGAAGCTTATAACCTCACAGAAACACAGGTTATAAGCTTCCTCTCAATCGGCGTTCAGGGCCGTACAAACTGTACCGGCTTTGTTTCTGAAGTAATCCGTTCCATACGATAATCCGCAAAGGCGTTCAAAAGCTCCTCCAGGCACTGCGCCGTCCCCACTGTCCTGTCATGCGCCAGCAGAACAACCCGTTTTCTCCCCGACGCAGTCGAGACGGCATTTTCCACAAACTGTGCCGGCTGCGCACCCGGCACAGCGTCTTCCACGCTTGCATTCCAGTCAAAATAGACAAACCCCCGCCGCTCCATTTCCTCGATAATACCACGGCAGACCTTTCCATTATAGGCATTTACACTGCCGCCCGGGAAACGAAACAGCCGTGCCTTAACACCGGTAACGGAATAAACCGTTTCATACGCCCGCATAAAGTCGGCAAGATAGCTGTCTACACTCTCATAAAGCATTTTATAATCATGGTTGTCACAGTGTATTCCAATCGAATGACCTTCATCTACAATACGCCGCGCCGTCTCCGGATAGCGGCGCACGTACTCGCCAATGACAAAAAATGTCGCCCTGATCTTCCGCGCCTTTAAAATATCCAGAATATTCTCTGTTACTTCCCCCGAAGGGCCATCGTCAAACGTCAGATACATGACCTTCTCAGAAAACGTAATCCTTCGTCCCGCCGCCACACCACCTGCCACCTGCTCTTTGCGCTTTATCCCGGCGGAAAGTCTGTATTCCCCATTCCTGCCATGCTCCGGCGCCGCCGTCACCTGGTTCGCCATAAAAACAGATCCCACGCAGATACACATGGACAGTATAATTCCCATTGCCGGCATCCACCGCCGTTTTCTCTCTTTCATTCTTCTCAGCATAAAATAACATCCCTCTCGCACGCCAGTCTCTTTTGTATCTCAAGTATAAGAATACACACAGCCTGCATCAAAAGATCATCATTTTTGCATCAAAGTTGCATCATTTTGAGATTTTTAAAAAAAGTTCATTGATTCCCTCATAAAATCCGACCGTAACGATCGTTTCTTCCTCCCCCATTCCGGGAAACACATATTTTTTATAATAAGGAGTCGTTTCCAGGAGCGGGTTTTTCGTCTCATAAACTTCTCCGCCGGAAAGTCCCATATAACCGCTCCACGCGCCAAGCAATGCATCGGGATCGATTTCCTCCCACCGCACCGTCGTTCTGACATAAAATTCATAGATCTTCCCGTCATCCGCGTCAAGATATGCATCGATCAGCCGGTTTTCCTTGCCGGTATTCTTCTGACTGTCTGCAAGGCTGATCTTCCAGACCGCCACGTTATTTCTTGGTTCCGGCACGTCAATGGCAGAATAAAGGGCGGCGTCATATGTCAGGGAATCGACCTCCTTTATCCCCTGCGGCAGAACATTAAGTTCTTTTAAAACAGCGATTCCCTCGTTTAAGGCGGTATAAATCTGATCGTCCGTCATCTCACCGCCCGACGGCCCTCTCCTGTTTGCAACAAACGCATAAGTCCCTCCGGCGCTCCGGTATCCCGTATCTCCCGCCAGCGCACTCTGTTCACTCTCCAGAACTGCCCGGCTGTTTAAACATTCTGCCAGAATAAATACTTTTTCGTTGCTGTCAAGCCTGTAGCGGTAGCCTGCCCCTTCCGGCTCCGCGTCAAGAAGGCGGATTTCATCCAGAATCTGCCTGTCCTTATAGGCCGTCAATGCCTCCGGCAGCCAGACGGACAGGAGCAGGGTCAGCGCCACCACAGACACAACAGCCAGATCAGCTCCCTTCTTTTTCACAGGCTTCCTCCTTCCCCCACGGCAGCACAAAACCGATACGGCTTCCCTCTTCCGGTACACTCTCGATTTCCAGCCGGCTTTTGTGCAGTGCCAGTATCTCGGCGCAGAGAGCCAGGCCGAGACCCGCGCCGTTGCGGCTTCTGGAACGTGATTTGTCAATCATATAAAACGCCTTCGTAATCTTATCCTGCTCTTCTTCCGGAATACCGACGCCATGGTCGCGGACCGTAAAACGATACCCCGTTTCCTCGCAGCTGCCTTTAACTTCGATTACACTGCCGGGTTCGGATGCCTTGCGGGCATTGTCTATCAGATTTATGAGCACTGTTCTGATCAGATCCGCCTCCGCAAAGACAACGGCCTTCTCGATGTTATACCGGATTTCCATATCCCCGTCGCACAAAAATACTTCCCGCAGTGAATCTGAAAGCCGCTCTGCGGACATCGCCTTAGGCCGCAACGCAACGCGCCTTGCCACCATAATATCAAGGAGGCGCACCGACATCGCCTCCAGGCGCTTTCCCTCCGTATAGATATAATTTGCAGACAAAAAACATTTCTCTTCGTCCAGCTTTCGTGAGCGGAGAAGATCCGCATATCCGATAATCGAAGTCAGCGGCGTTTTTAGTTCATGTGCAAACGCACCCACAAAATCCTCCCGCGCCTGTATCTCCTCCCTGAGCCGTCCCACATTTTCCCCCAGTGCCTCCGCCATCCGGTTAAAATCACGGGTAAGCTGACCGAGTTCATCCCCGCTGACCACCTCTGCCCGGTAGCCATAGTCTCCCGCCGCCATCTGCCTGGTCGCATACGCCAGAATACGGATGGGTTTTGTCAGCCAGAAAGCGATAAAATGCATGATGACAGCTCCGGCGGACAGCATCAGAAGCATCATGCGCCGATAGACTTTAAATCCCATGGCGCGCTCAGCAAAAACACCCGATACATTTTTCATCGTCTCCAGATACAGCCTGCGGTCAAGCGCACCGACAACACTCCCCGTCTGAATGTAATACTGTTCCCCCAGTTTTAAAACGCGATATGCCCGGTTATTATCACTGGTCTCTCTCAGCAGTGCATCATCGGCGTCAAACCCCTTGCTCACATAAAGTGTGTTTTTCTCCTCATCGGAAAGCCTGAGCATACGTCCGGCATTCTGACCACTGTTTTCCAGGTTTGATGCGATCTGCTCGACGGTGTGGTCCGGCAGAACATCATATTTTGCAGGAACGTTCAGCGCGGCCGTCTCAAACGCAAAAATCAGAATGCTGTTTTCCTCCAGTGCCTGCCCGGTTTCCCTCGCCAGAGACGTCTGAAAGACATAGTTCACAAAATAAAAACCGCCGGTTCCCAGTGTAACCGCCATCACAACCATCGTCCAGAGCAAAAGCTTCAGTGAAAACTTCATGACGGCACCTCCAGACGGTATCCTACCTTATATACCGCGACAAGCTTCCGCTCCCATCCCAGCTTTTTGCGCAGGCGCTGCACATGAAGATCCAGCGTCCGGCTGTCGCCCGAGTACTCTTCCCCCCACACTTTCTCGTAGAGCGTTTCCCGAAACAACGCGATGTTTTTATTTTTTACGAACAAAACCAGCAGTCCGAACTCCTTATTCGTCAGTTCTACCGCCTCACCCGCCCTGGCTGCCTTGCGCGCCTCCACATCCACAACGACATCCCCGACGGAAAGAAACCTGTCCGTTTTATTGTAGCGGCGCAGAACCGCCTCAACGCGGGCCGTCAGCTCCACCACATCAAAAGGCTTCACCAGATAATCGTCAGCGCCAAGCTTTAAACCTTTTACCCGATCCCGTACCTCATGTTTTGCCGTGATAAAAATAACGGGAATCCCCAGCGGGCGGATATACTCCATCACCTCATAGCCATCTGCACCGGGAAGCATGACATCCAGCAGAATAAGATCGAACGGCTCTTTTTCAAGCCTCTCCACTGCCGCCAGACCGTCCTGTACCGCCAGGCAGCGATATCCCGCCGCCGAAAGGTTCAGATCGATCAGATCACAGATCGGTTTTTCATCGTCCACGATCAGTATCTTTATCATTGTGCAGACCCCCATCCCCAGTATGCCCTCGCCTTTTCCACAAGTTCTGCCACCGTATCTTCATCACTGCATAAGACCGATTCCTTTACTTTCGTATCCGCATAAAATCCGCCGGTCCTCTGATAATAAATGGAATAATCGCTCTCGATAACCGGAATATTGTCATCCCCGACCGTGCTGTAGCGTGCCAGAACCAGAATATCCTTCATGCCATCCCCGTCGATATCACGACAGGCTATCCCCTTCAGCGCGTAGAGGTTATCGTAATCCCCCATCGGCTGAAAGCTCCATACAATAGCCCCTTCATCATTGACAAGATAGATCATAAATGTCGCGTAGCTGGCCATCGTATAACTTCCCGGCACAACATAAAGCCGCCCCAGTTTTTCAAACTGTCTGGGATAACACTGCTCCGCAGCGATCACAAATCCATTGTCTGTAAGCTCCTCCTTCGTGGCCGCCGTATAGAGAAATTCTGTGGATTGCCCGTCTCTTACAAACGCAATAATGCTATCCACACTCTTATTCATACCAAACCGGTTGATTTTATCGGAGATACGGTAATCGCGGTAAAATCCCGTCTCATTCTGAAACAGAATGTCCCCGATTCTGTACTCTGTGCCTGCGTAAGCGCCCTCCTGGCTGACGCATCTGGCGATAAAAATAATATCGATCAGCCCGTCTCCGTTCAGATCCTGAAACGCGACGGCGGATATCCCTCTCACGGACTGCTGAAGCGCCCCGATCCTTGTAACGTTAGCCTCCACCTGATCTGTATAACCTGCCACTGTCCCGTCCTCATCTGCAAAAAAGAAAACAAGGCGATGGTATTGTTCCTCGATCGCCGGGATAAGCTCTACGCGCCCGAAACATTTCGTCTCCAGCAGGAATATCTGATCTTTCTCTATTCTGAATCCGTTTTCTTCCATATCCGACCGGTCTGTGACCTTCTTTAACCTTCTTCTGTAATCCTGGTAATCCCGAAGAAGCGCTTCTTCCTCCTGCGATGAGATGTTCCCGGACAAAAATTCTGCGCCGGGCACATGGAAAGTCTCTGCGGCGGGCACAGCCGCCGGCACAGGCATCCCTGCTATCCACACAGTCCCCGCAATGACAAGAATCACGACTGTAATCGAAATCCATATTCTTTCGTTTTTCACCCCGCACACCTGCTAATGACAAAAATATCCCTGCAGATACCCGCAGGGACACGATGTCACTTCTTTTCTTTAAATATAATTTCATTCCCATAAGCAAGTCCCAGCTTGCTCCTGGCAATATCTTCCACATACTGCTGGGACATCGTGTAACTGGCATAATTCTCCAGCTCATTCTTCCTCGCCAGCTCGCTCTCAAGCTCCGCTTCGAGCTCCGCCTGTTTTTCCATATATTCCAGATTCTTCTGATATGTCCTCGCTGTCTGGACCGACATAACCACCATAAACGCCAGAAGAATCATGCTGATGCAGACTTTGCCCGCCCGATTGTTATTTTTTCCATGTCTTCTCATACCTGCCACCCGAATATCCCCATATCCCCGTCATCGCTTGCTCAGCCCTATTTTAACTGCTTTCATAAATTTTTTCAATTGTTTTCTGATAAAGCCTGCTGTTTTTTTCCAGATACGCCAGTATGGCCGCAGAAAAAAAGTACCTGTTTTCCTTATAAATCCCAGAACCGCTTTTATGATCCGCACATTGATCCGCACGACAAACCGGCTGAGCACAAGGAGATACACAAGCATTCCAAGAACAACCCCGCCAAGCGCAAATCCGCGCACCATGCCGTCGTTCTCCCGGTAAATCATCACAAAAACAACGCCGGTACAGATAAGCCAGTAAATAAAATCCTCCACGCCAATCCAGATCGCTCCATGCGGGATGATTCTCCGGAAAATACGGAGGATATCGTACAGAAAAAACAGGCCTGCCCCGGCCAGTACCGCCGCGCCGAGAATGGTCGCCTCCTGACCGATCGTCTCACTGACCGTCATCAGCGGAACAGCCTTCCCAAAAAGGACTCTGCCTGTTTTCCCGCATTTTTCACATCCGAGTAGGTAAGGGAATCAATTCTTCCCTCTATATCGATCTCTCCCTTTTCCAGGCTCAGCCTGTTTACATGCAGATCATGTCCCTTAATCAGAAGCATACCAAGTTCTGTCTCAAGCAGGATCTCCGCCACATCAAAAGAGAGAACATCCACCACGCCACTGAACGCACCGTTTTTTCTGTTTGCCAGCAGTACTTTATGCGATGCCGTCGCACTGTTGTTTCTATCTTCCATAAAAACCCTCCCCGGAGCCGATTTTGGGAAGGCACCGCGCCCGAAATGTCTGATTCCGGCGGCGATTCAGATTTGTGGCTCCGGCACAAAACCGGGTGTGACAAAAGCGGTCGGGCTTATTTTCACACCAGCCTCCCTCCGATCATATAATAATTATATTGGGAGGTGTCCGGCTTTATGCCAGATATTCAAACAAATCTTTTGCCTCTTCTTTTTTTGTCGTGTCCGCCAGGGCAAGTACACGGACCTTCACACTCTTTGTCCCAAAGCCGACCTCAATCACATCTCCCACTTTTACGCTCACAGATGCCTTGGCCGGTCTGCCGTTCACCGAGACCCGCCCCGCGTCGCACGCCTCGTTTGCGACTGTCCGCCTTTTGATCAGACGCGATACTTTTAAAAATTTGTCCAGTCTCATTTTTCCCCATCCTTTCACAATACTGCCTCAGCCGCCTTTCCGCCAGCTTACAGTGAAACGAAAAGAGCAGATCTCCGCAGGCGGCGGAATCCACTCTTTACATCAGCTCTATGTGAAAATGAAACATTAGTCATTGATCATATCTTTTAAAGCTTTCCCCGCTTTAAACTTCGGAGCCTTTGATGCCGGAATCGTCATCTCCTCGCGTGTCTGCGGATTTCTGCCGACTCTCTCTGCTCTTTCCGATACCTCAAACGTACCAAACCCGACTAACTGAATCTTTTCACCTTTTTTTAATTCCTCAGCGATAACATCTGTGAAAGCCTTCAATGCAGCTTCTGCATCTTTCTTACTGATCTCCGCTCTCTCAGCCATCGCTGTAACCAGTTCTGCTTTGTTCATGTTTTAAATTCCTCCTGTGGATTTTTAAATAAAGAATCGTTAAGGTCTCTTCTGAAAACACCTACCTCCTATATATACTTGTTTTCCCTTCCTTTGTCAAGGAAAATCCCCGTTTTTTCAGTTATTCCGGCCCGATAAGACACGATCGGCAGCAGCCGGGTCTTTTCGGCCCGGCTGCTGCCGATCATCACATGAAATCATTACAGCATCTTATTGATCATTGCCAGCACTTCCTTCGAGAGCGCCGCTGATTTCGCATCCGCATCTTCCATGGAAGTTCCTTTTACCCCGAGGTAGAATTTTACCTTGGGCTCCGTTCCCGACGGTCTCACACATACCCATGCGCCGTCTGTCATCTCATAATACAGTACGTTGGAAGACGGAAGACCTGTGGGGCGCACGGAACCGTCCGCCATATCCGTGACAGTGTCTTTCTTGTAATCCCGCACCGCCGTCACCTTATAAGCGCCGATCTCCTTCGGAGCATCCTTGCGCAGCGTATCCATAATCTCCTGAATCTTTGCAAGCCCCTCGATACCTTTTAAAGTGATGGAAGTCACATCATCCTTATAGTATCCGTATTTCTCATACATTGCGAGCATCGCATCCCACAGGGTCATGTTCTTCGTCTTATAATATGCAGCGGCCTCGCACAGCGCCATCGATGCGACGATCGCATCTTTATCACGCGCATAGGTTCCGGTCAGGCAGCCATAGCTTTCTTCCATGCCAAAGAGGTATGTTCCCTTTCCGGTTTTCTCAAACTCAAGAATCTTCTGTCCGATAAATTTGAAACCGGTCAGCACTTCCACCAGCTCAATCCCATAGTGTGCCGCAATCGCGTCCGCCATATTGGTCGAGACAATGGAGCGGATAAACGCGCCATCCTCCGGAAGTCCGTGCAGCTCCTTTCTCTGTCCGATCACATAATCACCGATCAGGCACCCCGACATATTGCCGGTCAGACTGTGATATTCTCCGGTCTGTGAATCTTTGACGTAAACGCCGAGACGGTCTGCATCCGGGTCAGTAGCCAGGATCAGATCCGCATCCACCTTTTTGCCGAGCGCAAGACCCAGCTCAAACGCCTCCGCCGCTTCGGGGTTCGGATAACTTACCGTCGGAAACTCTCCGTCCGGAAGCTCCTGCTCGGGCACAACATAGACATTGGGGAAGCCCAGCTCTTTTAACACGCGGCGCACCGGGATATTTCCTGTTCCGTGGAGCGGAGAATATACGATCTTCATATCCGCTCCGACTTTATCGATGCAGTCCTGGTGAAGTACGAGCTTCTTTAATTCATCGATATACGGGTCATCGATATCCGCCCCGATCACCTGATAGAGACCGGCCTCCTTTGCCTCCTCAAGAGGCATCGTCTTAACTGTCGCGTAATCTGTCACTGCACGTACCTTGTCCATAATTCCGGTATCGTGCGGCGGCGTGATCTGTGCACCGTCCTCCCAGTATACCTTATATCCATTGTACTCCGGCGGATTGTGGCTGGCTGTGATATTGATACCTGCCGTACATCCAAGTCTGCGCACCGCGTAGGAGAGTTCCGGCGTCGGCCTCAGCGATTCAAACACGTAAGCCTTGATGCCGTTCGCCGCAAGGCAGAGCGCTGCCTCATCCGCAAACTCCGGCGACATCCTTCTGGAATCATAGGCGATCGCCACACCTTTCGCCTGCGCGCCGACTTCTGCGATGTAGTTCGCAAGGCCCTGCGTTGCCTTGCGCACCGTATAAATATTCATGCGGTTCGTCCCGGCCCCGATCACGCCTCTTAAGCCCGCCGTACCAAATTCCAGGTCCATGTAAAAGCGCTCTTCAATCTCCTTCTCGTCACCGGCTATGCTTTTAAGCTCTTCCCGTGTCGCCTCGTCAAAATACGGATTGTTCAGCCACGCCTCATACGTCTCCCTATAACCCATTTTCTCTTCCTCCTATACATCAATTTTCTGTCCCGCAGATATCCGGATGCATGCCGCCCTGGATATAACTGCCATACCACTATCATATCTTCGTTTTGCCGATTTTTCAAGTATTATTGCTTTCAAAATCAGTTCTTATCAATAAACAGCTTCAACAGCTTACCGATCGTGGACAGATAATCCGCGGACGACTCTTCCTCATCATCCAGCAGCCCGTCCACAACGGCATCAAGCTCTGCCTGATCTGTAATATTATCCAGGGAATTGTCTGCGTTTCCTGTACCTGTGCCATTCCCTGTACCGTTCCCTCCGGTACGGTTGCCTGCGCGGCTTCCCGCAAGGCTGCCCGCTTTTCCTTTTCCGGTCGACGCCGCCTGGGTGGCGGATTCGCTTTCCTCCCCCTTTTCCTCAGATTCCTGCTTTTCGCCCCCGGAAGTAAAATCTTCTCCGGTCAGTCCGATCACAATCGTTGCCTCCTCCGAATTGACAAACAGCTTTTTGGTATATGGCTCGTAGGAGTCCGCCGTCACCGTTATCGTGTGAATCCCATATTTTAGCGGAATCACTTCGCTGTAATCGACCACCTGCCCGTCAATCTGTAAGACGGCCCCCAGAACATCCACCGCAAACAGGATATTTCCATACTTCGGTCCCTCTCCTTTGAGCGTGTCCAGATCCAGCGTAAACTCTTCTCCACGTCTGATCTCCACCTCGGTGCTGCCCCCGTATCCGTCGTTTGCAACCGTAACCAGATACGTTCCTTCCGCAATGTCAAGCGTCATCGGACCTGTGATCTCCGAGAAAATACTGTCCCCGATCTGAATAAAACTGCCGTCAAACAACTCTGTATTCGTAAGCTTCAGGGCCCCGTGTCCGGTCGTGACGGAAATCGACAGGATTTTCCGTCCCTTTCCGATTACACGCAGCGTATCCAGACTGGTAAGCTCTGAGAGCTCCTGGGATTTTCCGTCCGAATTGACAAACAGCGACTCGTCATAAGAGTATTTTGTGTCCGCGATCGCAAAAACTCCCCGCTCCTCGTCCACAGAGTAGCGGGTGACGTCCGGATATTCCCATACCTCATCGGAAATCTGTACCTTCAGCACTTTTCCTTTTGGATCCTTCTCCCCGATCGTAATAATCCGCCCCGGATCAAAACAGGAAACGGTCGTGCGGTTCCCATATTTGTCAAGAAACTGTGTCGCCAATGTGTAATAATACATATACTGTTTTCCCGAGGCAAGCTGTTCTAAGATCAGACATTCCTCTTTCATATCATTGCTGGTAATCAGAAACAGCTCCGGTCCCGGCACATTTTCACCTTCGTCCTGCCCGCCGGATTCCCCGGCCTCCGTTACCCCGGCCGCCTCCTCCTGTTTCGCCCCATCCGGATAATGATAACGTCCGCCGACGAATGAACCGTCATTTCGATCTCCGCAGCCTGCGGCGAGCAGTGCACAGAGGATAGGAATATAGATTCTGAATCTCTTTCTCTTCAATCGTATGTTCTCCTTTATCCGTAACCTGTAAGCCAGAAGCTACAGTGCAAAATGATAAAACATTTCCAGAAACCGCCCGCGCGCTTCCTCCTGCCCGATCAGTTTCTCAAGCTTCTCGATACTGCGGCCGGACAGCCACGCTTTATGGGCGTTATAATAATGATTTGCGATTTTCCAGAATTTCTCCGGATAAGCCAGATAAAAATAAAGATACTTAAGCTCCTGCGGAGATATCCTGTGCACCTTATCATAAGCGCGGATGAAATCCATGCCCAGTCCGGTGTTCCAGTTATTTTTCTCCAGCATCTTGCGCATGAAATTTGCAAGATCACTGATCCGCACCTGATACGAAAAACGGTCAAAATGAACGACCGTCACACTTTTTTTTGAAAAAAGCACATTGTGCTGATTGTAATCTCCGTGACAAAAACCAAAAATATCCGGTTCCGGCTCCTCTTTTCTGAGAAGTTCCGTCACATTTTTTGCCTTTTCCATAAAAGAAGCATACTGCCCCGCAAAGATCACTTCAAACTGATTCTTTTTCTTTTTGGCACGTATGTAATTCTTCACCTTGTTCAGCTCGCGGTTATGTTTCTCATAAAATTTAAGAAGGGAGTCCGGATCCGCTTTTACAAATTCCGGGACCTCCCCCGGACAGGATGCCGCCGCGTTGTGAAGCTCTGCCAGCCGGCGTACCGCTTCCAGCATGTCATCCCGGCTCTTCGTGTCGCATTCCGCACCGGAAAAAGCGTCCATCACGATATATTTTCCCTCATCCTCGCCCACCGCGACCGGGCTGCCCTCTTTTGTGCGGATGACGGTCTCCACCGACAGTCCGCACCCCTTTAAATGTTCCAGCATATCCGCCAGAAACCCTGCGCGCTCTGCGGAACCCCTGTATTCCTTCAGCACCTTCAGGCCCTTACTGGTATCGCAGATGTAACTCTCCCGTCCTTTGGAGACGGATTTTATTTCCAGCTCATATTGTTCCAATACCTGTTCCGGTCGATTATACACAAAAATCCCTCCATACGATTCATTTACGGTTTCTCTACCGTGTCTATTCATCATATGTCAGGTTCTCTGTATTCATGACAAAAGCTTTCGCTGCCGCTTTGTCCTCCTGTCTGTCTGCAGCCGTCCCTTTTCCTGCGCAAACTTTAAAAGCAGATCTTTCCGGTTCATCTCCGGCTGCTCAATCACCAGCGAAAGCATCTCTTTTAAGGTATCTCCAAGCTCTTTGCCCGGCGTCATTCCCGCTCTTATCAGATCCCTGCCGTCCACCGCCAGATCTTTTACGGCAAGGCACTGCCGCTGTCTTATGATATCCCGGTACATCTGCTCAAAAGCGTCGACATAAGCCATTTTTTCCTCTTTCCGGTAACTGCTCTGCGCCAGTATATCGGCGCGCCTTATGGCAAAGAGCGCCGGGTACAGCTCTGCACCGGCCCGGCTGACTGACCGGCGGATATTTTGCGCCTTAAGCTCCGGATTATCGTCATGCCAGCGGATCAGTCTGCAGACCATGGCAGTCGTATCATTGTCAAATTTCAGCCGGCGCAGTATTTGTTCCGCCATTCTGCTCCCCTCCGCAGGGTGTCCGTAAAAATGATCGATCCCGTCCTCCCCCGTCCTCCGGCAGGCCGGCTTTGCCACATCGTGAAGCAGCATGGCAAGCCGCAATACTTTATCCGCCCCGACGTGTTTCAGCGCCTCCACGGTATGCCGTCCGACACTGTAACAGTGGTGCGGATTCTGCTGCGGCGTTTCCATCATCGCATCAAATTCCGGCAGAAATACTGCCGTAAGCCCTGTCGTGTAAGCCATAAGAAGCGCCTCGGGATGATCGGACACTAAAAGCCTGACAAGCTCTGCCTGGATGCGCTCCGCGCTCACCCTTGCCAGATTGCCCGCCAGATCTCCTGCCGCCGTCTGCGTCTCTTCTGCAACCGTAAATCCAAGCTGCGCACAAAAGCGGACTGACCTGAGCATCCTGAGCGCGTCCTCTGCGAACCGCTCCTGTGCATTTCCGACGCACCGGATCTGCCCCCGCTCCAGATCTTCCAGCCCGCCAAAAGCGTCGATAAGACCGCTCTTCTCATTGTACGCCATCGCATTGATCGTAAAATCACGCCGTCTTAAATCCTCCAGAAGGTTTCCCGTAAACCGCACTTCCTTCGGATGCCTGGCATCCTCATAAGCTCCGTCAATGCGATAGGTCGTCACCTCGAAGCCTTCCCTTCCCATCAGAACCGTAACGGTCCCATGGCGGATACCGGTATCGACAGTCCGTGAAAACAGCTTCTTTACCTGCGCGGGCTTTGCGGACGTCGTAATATCCCAGTCCAGAGGCGTGCGCCCCAGAACCGAGTCCCGCACGCAGCCGCCAACCGCGTACGCCTCAAATCCTTCTGCTTCCAGTCGCCCGATGATCGCTTTTACATTTTCAGGCAGAGTAATTTTTACGCTGCCAGGCTTTTTGTGCTCCATCAATACGCCTTACCCCAGTACACCAGCTTATGCGCCGGTCTGCCACAGCAGACACAGGTTTCCGCTATCTGCTCCTGATCGTCAAACGGCATACAGCGCGACGTCACTGTCGTATCCTCCTTGATCTTAAGCTCACAGGCCTCATCCCCGCACCACATGCCTCTGATAAAGCCGGGTTTTTCCGCCGCTGCCTTCTGAAATTCATCGTAGTCGTGCGCGTCTGAAATATGAGATGCAAGAAAATCCTTTGCGCGGGAAAGCATATCGTCCTGCATGGTCTTTAAGATCTCCGCCAGCCGCACGTTCAGCTCATCTAAAGGCACCACAATCTTTTCACGTGTATCGCGCCGCACAACAACGCACTGGCCCGCAGCAATATCTTTCGGCCCCAGCTCCACACGCACCGGAATCCCGCGCATCTCCTGTTCTGCAAATTTCCATCCCGGACTCTTCTCCGTGACGTCCATCTTTACCCGGAACTCTTTCGCAAGATTCCTGTGCACCTCTTCCGCCTTTTTAAGAACCCCTTCTTTCTGCTGCTGTATGGGGATAACCATCGCCTGTACCGGCGCAATCCGCGGCGGCAGCACCAGACCGGAATCATCGCCGTGCACCATAATGATCGCCCCGATCAGACGTGTCGAAACCCCCCAGGACGTCTGGTGCACATACTGAAGCTGGTTTTCCTTATCCGTATACTGAATCCCGAACGCCCTGGCAAAACCGTCTCCGAAATTGTGGCTCGTGCCGGACTGCAGGGCTTTCCCGTCATGCATCAGGGCTTCGATCGTATATGTCGCGGACGCTCCCGCGAACTTTTCGCGGTCCGTCTTCCTCCCTTTTACCATGGGGATCGCCAGCACTTCCTCACAAAAATCTGCATAAATATTCAGCATCTGTACGGTCCGCTCTTCCGCTTCTTCTTCCGTCGCATGAGCCGTATGGCCTTCCTGCCATAAAAATTCCGAGGAGCGCAGAAACGGCCTTGTCGTTTTCTCCCAGCGCACGACGGAACACCACTGGTTATAGACCTTTGGGAGATCACGGTAAGACTGGATAATGCCGGCGTACAGATCGCAGAACAGCGTCTCGGACGTGGGCCTTACGCACAGCCGCTCCGGAAGCGTCTCCAGGCCCCCCTGTGTCACCCATGCCACCTCCGGCGCAAATCCCTCCACATGATCCTTTTCCTTCTGAAGAAGGCTCTCCGGTATAAACATCGGCAGATATACATTTTCCACGTCAGCCTCCTTGAACCGCGCGTCCAGCTGCTTCTGCACATTTTCCCAGATTGCATATCCGTTCGGCTTAAAGATCATACAGCCCTTGATGGACGAATAATCCATCAGCCCCGCTTTTTTAACCACGTCGGTATACCATTGCGCGAAGTCTTCCTCCATCGAAGTGATGGCTTCCACAAGTTTCTTTTCCTTTGCCATAATCTGTCTCCTCTTTCACACTTATGATTTTCCTTCATTTTATGACAACGTAAAAGGCTTGTCAATTTCAAACTCCTGTTTCCGGTGTGTGAGCGGGTGCTTAATGCCGATCTTATAAGAACAGAGCGCCAGAGGCTCTCCGGAGCGGCTCAGATTCTCTCTGAAACTGTATTTCCGGTCTCCCACAATCGGAAAACCTGCATGGGCAAGCTGTACGCGGATCTGGTGATGCCGCCCCGTAAAAAGCTTTATTTTAAGAATGGAACGACCGCCTTTACTTGCGACAACCTCGTAAGAGAGCTCCGCATGTTTCGCCCCTGCCGTCCCGTGGGCGACAACAGCGGAAGTATTCGTCCCTGCATCGCGCAGAAGCTCGTCTGCAATCCGCCCTTTTTTCTTCTCCGGAACACCATGCACCATGGCATAGTAACATTTGTCCGCCAGACCGGCGGAAATCTGTCTGCTTAAATACGCCGCAGCCTCCTTTGTCTTTGCAAATACCATTACGCCCTGTACGGGCTGGTCCAGCCGGTGCACGACACCGATATAAGGCGGTTCCCCGCGCCCTGCACGGTAATTTTTCAGCAGGCTCTCCATATCCGGCTCCCCAAGCCGCCTTGTCTGCACCGCCGTTCCCGGCGGCTTATGGCACACGATAATCGCTTCATCTTCATATATAATCCGGATATCCATATCCTCTCCTTACTTTTCCCCGGACAACAGGGCGGGCAGCCGCCCTTTACAGCCGGAAGCGGTATCCGACGCCCCAGATTGTCTCGATATACTGCGGCTTGTTTGTATTCATCTCCACTTTTTCTCTTATCTTTTTGATGTGTACCGTAACCGTCGCGATATCTCCGATCGATTCCATATCCCAGATTTCCCGGAATAATTCTTCTTTTGTAAATACATGATTCGGATTCTGCGCCAGAAACGTCAGAAGGTCAAATTCTTTTGTGGTAAACTGCTTTTCTTCCCCGTTGATCCAGACACGCCTTGCCGTCTTGTCAATCCTTATGCCTCTGATCTCTATCACATCGTTTTCCGGCATATTGCTGCCGATCAGCCGCTCGTAACGCGCCAGATGCGCCTTGACCCTGGCGACAAGCTCGCTCGGGGAAAATGGCTTTGTAATGTAATCGTCCGCGCCCAGTCCGAGTCCGCGTATTTTGTCGATATCATCTTTTTTTGCCGATACCATCAGAACCGGCGTATTCTTTTCCTCGCGAATCCGTCTGCAGATCTCAAAGCCGTCGACTCCCGGAAGCATCAGGTCGAGGATAAACATATCGAAATCCTCGGACAGCGCACGTTTTAACCCCACCATCCCATCGTTCTCCGTCTCCACCTCAAAGCCGCTCAGCTCCAGATAGTCTTTCTCCAGCTCTGCAATCGCCACCTCATCTTCAATGATCAACACCTTGCTCATTTGGCACCTCCTGATATTTTCGAATCACAAAATACATCACTGTTCCGATGGATTCCCTGCTTGTCGCCCAGATCTTGCCTCCATGATCCTCTATGATCTTCTTCACGATGGAAAGCCCGATTCCGCTTCCGCCGGTGGAAGAATTGCGGGATGCGTCCGTCCGGTAAAAACGATCAAAAATATATGGCAGATCCCTCGATGCGATCCCCCGCCCGTTGTCCTCGATCTCTACCTGGATAAAATCACCCACATCCTTAATACGCATATTGATCAGTCCGTGCTGTTTGTCGAGATATTTGACCGCGTTTCCGATAATATTTCCGATCACCCTGCGCAGCTGCTCCGGGTCTGCTATAATCCGGACCATCTCGTCCACATAATTAAAATAGGAAAGACCAATGTTCTTTTCCTCCAGATCCAGCCCGATCTCATCCACGCAGTCGTTAAAATATTCCGCCACATTCAGCCGCGTAAAATTGTATGGGATACGGTTCGTATCAATCTTTGCATACAGCGTCAGCTCATTGATCAGCGTATCCATCTCGTTCGCTTTATTATAAATCGTCCTGATATAACGGTCGCGCTTTTCGGGCGTATCCGCCACGCCGTCAATCAGTCCTTCGGCATATCCTTTCACCGCGGTGATCGGCGTTTTTAAGTCGTGGGCAATATTGCTGATCAACGTCTTGTTTTCCCGCTCCCCCGTCATTTTTTCCTCGATATTTTCTTTCAGGCGCTGGCGCATCTCTTCAAAATTTCTGCATAGCTCCCCGATCTCATCCCTGCTCTCCGCCTCAACTGTAAAATCCAGATTGCCGTCCTTTATGTTCTGCACTGCTATCTGCAGCTTTTTGATCGGATTGATGAGGCTGGTGTATATCCACATCGTGAGCATGCACGCCGTGAGCACTAAAATCAGCACAACCGAAACCAGGATATCCGCGGCCAGGCTCTTGATCTCGGGAACCGTCTCCTCAAGAATCGTGACGATAAACGCACTGCCGTTTACACCGTCGGGATACTGAAAATCAATCTGCTTGATCAGCGCCTGTTCCTTTCCGTCCACATACATCCCCGAATTGGCGTCCGACTCTGCAGCGCCGTATTCCGGCAGCTCCGTCAGCATCGCCACCCCCGCGTCTTCTCCGATATACACCAGCTCCCGATCCCTGCGCACAATCAAATAAGAACTCTTTTCTGCGAGTGTGGTATTGATTTCCTCAAGATAATCTTTATCCAGAAACTGCTCCGGGCGCTTTTTCGCTGCATCCGAAAGCTGTTCGTAAGCCTCTTTGGTAAAACGGCTTAAAAGCCGCATCGGATTGGAGAAATAACTGTAATTGCCGTCGTTGACACCGTAGTTCTGTTCGATCTCCTTTAACTGGACATGCGAAAGGCCAAAGAGTGCCACAAGCGCCAGAAGAATCGGGACAAATATGATAATACAGAATGAAATGATAATCTTATTTTTGAATTTCATATAAATCCCCCGCAGTCATCCTCTTACACCTCAGAATTTGTGTGATACGGTTTATTATAGCACGAAAAAACGCGATTCCCATTTATTTTGTATAAAATAATCTAAAAATTTTGTAAAGGAAGCACCCGAAAAAGAAAGTCTTGACAGAATAACCGGACAGGTGTATTGTAAGAGCGTAGATTTGAAAATTCAATATTGTGCAAAATTTTCTTATTCAGAGTGATGGAGATACATAGGATCTGTGAAGTCACGGCAACCCCTCCACGGAAGGTGCCAGCCTGAGCGAGTAAATGCTGTACGAAAATCTTTTGCGCCGCACGGCGGGATTTTGAAACAGTTCGAACAATAAGAGGATTTGATTATCTAACATACTGTCATATCCACTTGTTTTCGCAGGTGGAATTTTTTTGTCCTGTTTTACAGAGAGAAAAGGAGAATGAAAGATGGAAAAAAGATTATTTACATCGGAATCAGTGACGGAAGGACATCCGGACAAAGTCTGCGACGCCATTTCAGACGCAATCTTAGACGCCTGCATGGCAGAGGACCCGATGAGCCGCGTCGCCTGCGAGACGGCCAGCTGCACCGGTTTTGTACTCGTGACAGGAGAAATCACGACCAAAGCCCGTCTGGATATCCCGGCACTTGTGCGCCAGACCGTCAGAGAGATCGGGTATGACGACGCAAAGACCGGATTTGACGGCAATACCTGCGCGGTGATGGTAGCGCTCGACCAGCAGTCGCCCGACATCGCAATGGGCGTCGACAAAGCGCTTGAAGCCAGAGAGTCCAGCCTCTCCGACGAGCAGCTTGAAGCCATCGGCGCAGGCGACCAGGGTATGATGTTCGGCTATGCGACAAACGAGACGCCGGAACTGATGCCCTATCCGGTCTCGCTCGCACACAAACTGGCCTTACAGCTGACAAACGTGCGCAAAGATAAGACGCTGCCTTACTTAAGACCGGACGGAAAGACCCAGGTCTCCGTGGAATATGACGAAAATGGAAAACCGGTCCGCTTAGAGGCCGTCGTCCTGTCCACACAGCATGACGAAAATGTGACGCAGGAACAGATTCACGCAGATATCCGCAAATATGTATTTGATCCGGTCCTTCCGAAAGAGATGATCGACGAAGGGACTAAGTTTTTCATCAACCCGACCGGAAGGTTCGTCATCGGCGGACCGCACGGTGACGCCGGACTGACGGGACGCAAGATTATCGTGGATACATACGGTGGATATGCACGTCACGGCGGCGGTGCCTTTTCCGGAAAGGACTGCACCAAAGTAGACCGCTCTGCCGCTTACGCAGCGCGGTATGTCGCCAAGAACATTGTCGCTGCAGGACTGGCAGATAAATGTGAAATCCAGCTCTCCTACGCAATCGGCGTTGCGCAGCCGACCTCTGTGATGGCGGATACGTTCGGAACCGGCAGGCTCTCCGATGAAAAACTGGTCGAGATCATCCGAAATAATTTTGACCTCCGCCCGGCTGGTATTATTCAGATGCTGAATCTCCGCCGTCCGATTTATCGCCAGACAGCGGCGTACGGACATTTCGGACGCACAGACTTAGATCTCCCGTGGGAAGCAGTCGACAAAGCGGACAACCTGAAAAAATATTTATAATTGCTGTCTGCCGGATGACCGGCGGACGACCGTCCTAAAGAGGGCTGCGGCCGTAATTTTCGTCCGCAGCCCTCTCCCGTACTTGTAAATTCCCACACAACGTGATAGTATAACAGTATGGTAAAAATTTAACAATCTGACAAAACGGGAGGTATTTGTGATGGATTATTCACAGGAATACAAACAAAAGCTTGTCTCTGCCGACGAGGCCGTAAAGCTGATCCGCTCGGGAGACTGGGTCGATTTCGGCTGGTGCGTCAACACGGTCGACGCTCTGGATAAGGCTCTGGCAAAACGCACCGACGAATTAAAGGATGTCAACCTTCGCGGTGGTATCCTGTTAAAGCCCCTGGCGGTGTTTGACCGCGAAGACGCAGGGGAGCATTTTACCTGGAACTCCTGGCATATGTCCGGCGTGGAACGCAAGCTGATAAACCGCGGCTGCGCCTACTACGCTCCCATCCGTTACTCGGAGCTGCCGCGCTACTACCGCGATTCCGAAACACCGGACGCCGTCGCAATGTTCCAGGTTGCGCCGATGGATTCCCATGGCTACTTTAACTTCGGACCAAGTGCTTCCCATCTCGGTGCAATGTGTGAGACGGCAAAAGATATCATCGTCGAAGTAAATGAAAACATGCCTCGCTGCCTTGGCGGTACGGAATGCGGCATACATATCTCCGATGTCACTTACATTGTAGAAGGTGACAATCCGCCTGTCGGCGAAATGGGTGCCGGCGGCGCAGCCACGGACGTAGACAAAGCCGTCGCAAAGCTGATCGTCGAAGAAATTCCCAACGGCGCCTGCTTACAGCTGGGAATCGGAGGCATGCCAAATGCAGTCGGCTCCCTGATCGCAGAGTCAGACTTAAAAGATCTGGGCGTTCACACCGAGATGTACGTCGATGCGTTTGTCGATATCGCACGCGCCGGCAAGATCAATGGTTCCAGAAAAAATATCGACCGTTTCCGTCAGACATACGCATTTGGAGCCGGCACGAAAAAAATGTACGATTATATGGATGAAAACCCGGAGCTGATGAGCACACCGGTAGACTATACAAATGATATCCGTTCCATCGCCGCGCTGGACAATTTTATCTCCATCAACAATGCGGTAGATGTCGATTTATTCGGACAGATCAATTCCGAATCCGCCGGGACCAGACATATCAGCGGGGCAGGCGGACAACTTGATTTTGTACTGGGAGCTTACCTCTCCAGAGGAGGGAAGAGCTTTATCTGCTGCTCGTCGACATTCAGGACAAAAGACGGACAGTTAAAATCCCGCATCCTCCCCACATTAAACCCGGGCTCCATCGTGACTGACACCCGGGCGAATGTCCATTACCTCGTCACCGAATACGGCAAGGTAAATTTAAAAGGACTTTCCACCTGGCAGAAAACAGAGGCCATCATTTCCGTGGCACACCCAGATTTCAGGGATGAACTCATCGCAGAAGCAGAAAAAATGCACATCTGGAGAAGAAGCAACAAATAATATGACTCCGAGCGAAGATTATATTGTTAAGCAATTTCAAAAAATCAGAGAACGGATGGAAGCACTCAGCGACCACCAGAAAAAGCTCTGGTGCCTGCTCAGCCTGTGTCGTACAAAACAGTGCTTTCTGCTTCTGTCCGGCCTTGATATCTGCCGGGGCTTAAGCCGCTTCGACGAGCTTTTAGATGCCGTCCGGGGCGGCATCTGCCTGGCGCATTCCGACAGCATCGATGCATTCCGCAGATTCATAACGATTCTCGAGGCCGCTCTGGATGGCTGCTCCGGTATGTACTGGGACGAAGACCTGCAGGATCTGCGTGAACTGCCGCCGGAAAGGGACAGCAGCCACGCCGACCTTGGAGAAGGGTTTTCCCCTTTTATGTTTTTTGATCTGATTGCAAGCATCGTAGAGTTTCTGGCTCACTTCTCTGACCTGGACAGTCTGGGCGGCCGGAAGAATCTGTGCTGTGCCGAAATCGTTCTGGGAGCAACCTTTGAAACGTATTTTTATCAGAAATATCAGACAGAAAATCTCGCCGATGTAAAAGAAGTCACGGTTGAGGTCCAGCGCGTGTGGAATGATTATCATTATATCCTTTCCAATCCGAGACAATCCGAGATCGACCGTAAAATACAGGAGTACAAAAACATCTGCGTCTGGAAACAAAAACATCTGCATCACCATGAAAACGCCAAAGCAGTCATAAACCGCATGAACCGCGCGATCGGGCACATGGAAGCAGTCCGGAACATGATCGAACACGACCGCCCCTGCAGCGAAGTACTGATTCAGATCGCCGCCGTCCGCTCCGCTGTCAACAACATCGGCAAAATTATCCTTGAAGACTATGTCAGCCGCTGTGTGGCGGATGCCATCGAAACCGGAGATGATCTCAGCCTTCAGGAGCTGAACGACGCCATCAGCAAATTTGTAAAATAACAACGGCCCGCAGGAATCCCCCGCGGGCCGCACATTTCTCTATATATCGTCTGCCATTTCATTCTGAATCCCGTTCTCATCCGATAACCGCCAGCAGCATACTTTATTTTTCCCTGTCCGCTTTGCCTCGTAGAGAGCCTTGTCCGCCCTCTCGAAGAAATCGCTCGCCGTGCGGTATTTTTGATTGTGCTCCGCCACCCCGATGCTCAGCGTAAAATGAAGCGTCTTTTTATCCTCTGTCTTAAACTGTGTATCTGCAAACCGCCTCCGGATGCGCTCTGCATGCTGCGCCGCATCACGCAGGCTCTTTCCCGGAAGAATTACGGAAAATTCCTCTCCGCCATAGCGTGCACAGATATCGCCCCCGTTGCTCACTCCCCGGATTACCTCCCCTACCTGTCGGATTACTTCATCGCCAAAAGCATGCCCATATGTATCATTGACTTTTTTAAAATTATCAATATCCGCAACGATAATCGAAAACGCTTCTTTCGTGCCCGCAAACTGCTGCATCTGTTCGTCCAGCGCCTCATAAAACGCCTCATGATTTAAAAGCTGTGTCAGCGAATCCCGGCTGCCCTGCTCCCCAAGTATATTGGCCGTCTTCATCACTTCCAGCTCAAATCGCACCATGACGTAAAACAAAAGCACAATAACAATGGCATTCGTAAATGCTTCCAGCCCGGGATTCGGACTTACGTCCGAAATATGCATCTCCCATTGATCCGTAACAACCGTTGTGGCAGAATGACACCTCTGCCTGATAAACGGAATATGTATCATCTCCGCATACAGCAGTATGACGAGACTGGCCGCCACCTGAATGTACACCAGACTTTTTTTTCTGTAAATCGGCGCTATTATCATAGGAAAGAACACTACAATCATCATATGTGCGACATCGCCGTAACTGCACAGACAGATGGCCATATATACATTCAGAAGAATAATTACCGTGACGGCTACTGTCGTGGAAGTACAGTGCATGGCAAGATTTCCCAGAAAAAAACGCATATATAATATCACAGCTAAAAGTCCCGACATCGGAATAAGAGCATAATCGATAAATGAACCGGGCGGCCCCTGTTTCCCTGTGACACCGTAAACAACGAGCAGGATAAGCCCTGCGACCAGCGTCCACGTATATGTCCCATACAAGGGCTTAAGCACGACACGCTTCCATTCCGCAATTTCTGCTTCCCGAATTTTTTTCTTCTTTTTTGGCATTTCCAATTTCCTTCCCGGAACTTTCCCAGACTCCATTTTCCACTTCCATGTGTATCAGAACATTTCGGACAGGGCCCCCGGCAGACCCTTATTTCTTTCATTTATTATATACCCCGGCCCGCTCCGATTCAAGCTTCCTTCCATATTTTTTCCGGTATATTCCATTTAGACATAGTTTGTTCATTTTTTATTCATATATGATAGAAATACACTGATTGTTCACAGTTTTTTATTCATCTTTTCCATTGATTTTTAAATAAATAAGCGATATATTCACATAGTATCGGGTTTTTATTTGAAAAGACATTAACGCAGCCTGCTTCCAGCATACAGCACAATAAAATCAGGAGGAATCGAATGAAAGAAAAACAAAAAAACTTCAGACATAAAATACAGTCTTTCACACAGAAACTGTCATCCATAAATAATAAACTGCCGTGGAAGAAACCGCACAGCGAAAAATATCAGAAACGGATCGCCTTTCTCAATCGATATTCTCTGGCATTCCATTTTCTGCTTGCCTGCCTTCTGATTTTTGTGATCGAGGTAATTTCCAGACGCAGTTTTGTGGGCGCGGCGGCTTTTCTGGGCAGCCATACGCTCGCTTACCTCTACAATGCCTTTATTATTTTTGCGTCGCTTTCATTTGTCTATCTGTCGCGCTTCCGCGCGCAGCTGCGCATTCTCATCAGCGGCGTCTGGATCTTTTTAGGAACGGTGAACGGCCTGATTCTGTCAAACCGTGTCACCCCCTTCAGCTACACGGACTTAAAATGTATTTCTGATCTGCTTGCGATGCAGAATACAACTTATTTTACCGCGGAGGAGGGCATGATCGCCGTGGCTGCCATCGCCGCTTTCTTCCTGTTTTTATTTTACCTCTTTGCAAAGGGGCCCCGCTACCAGGGAAAACGGCACGCCGTACTCTGCCCGTTCTCGATCGCCGCTCTCTTTCTGATCGGCGTTCCGATCACAACGCAGGCGGCGCAGAGCTCCAATATTATCGCGTCCTACTTCTCCAATATCGCCCAGGGATATTCGGATTACGGATTTGTCTACGGCTTCTCGACCAGCGTGATCGGCCGTGGCATGGATAAACCGGCGGACTACTCCCCCGAAACCATCGATGCGGTTCAGGAGCTTGTGCGTTCTGCAGCCCCCGAAACACCCGTTTCCACGGACCGGAAGCCAAATATTATCTGTGTCCTTTTAGAATCCTTTCTGGATCCCTATGAGGTGAATTTTCTGAACATGTCGCAGGATCCGATTCCGAATTTTCACCGGCTGGAGCGTGAATTTTCGAGCGGCTATCTGACGGTCCCGGTTGTCGGGGCCGGCACGGCAAATACTGAATTTGAGATTTTAACCGGAATGAGCATGCAGTATTTCGGCACGGGAGAGTATCCTTACAAAACGATTTTAAAACAGACTGACTGTGAAAGTATCGCGTCCGATCTGTCGGGAATCGGTTATGGTACGCATGTCGTACATAACAATACCGCTACTTTTTACAGCCGCAACAATGCATTTTCCATGATGGGTTTTGACACCTTTACCAGCAAGGAACTGATGAATATCACCGACTACACGCCAATCGGAAGCTGGCCTACCGATGATGTCCTGGTCGAGGAAACAATGAAGTCCATGGATTCGACCAGGGATACGCCCGATTTTGTGTACACCATCACAGTCGAAGGACATGGCGATTATCCAGGCGAAAAAGTTCTGATGAATCCTGCCGTCAGCGTTTCCGGCGCACCCAGTGAGACGTCCAACAATCAGTGGGAGTATTACGTCAATATGCTCCATGAAGTCGACGACTTTATCGGGGATCTCATCGCGGCCGCAGACAAACGCGGGGAAGACACCATAATCGTCTTTTTCGGCGATCACCTTCCGACCCTGGGCTTATCGGACGCAGATATGAAATCCGGCGATATTTTTAAGACAAAATACATCACCTGGAACAACATGGGTCTTGAGAAAAATGACGCCGACCTGGCCGCGTATCAGCTTCTCGCACACGTTACCGGCCAGGCTGGCATCCACGAAGGCACGATTTTTAATTATCATCAGACACAGGCAGATTCGCAGACCTATTATTCCGGCCTCGAAAACCTGCAGTATGATCTGCTGTACGGAAAACGCTACGCCTACAACGGCGAAGACCCGTATCCGGCCTCGGATCTTACCATGGACGTGGAAGATGTAACACTCTCTTCCCTCCGCAAAAATAAAATGAGCCATGTGCTTGCCGTATATGGTTCCAATTTTACCAAAAATACAAAAATCTTTATTAACGGAAATAAAGTGTCCACGACATACCGGACACCCTCCCTGCTTCTGACCAGCCTGGACAATGTAAAGAACGGCGATCGTGTTGCCGTGAATGTTTTAGGCTCTAAAAATCTCCTGCTCCGAAGCGGCGTCGGCGAAATCATTTACGAAGATCCCGATGTCATCCGGGACACACAGGCCCCTGCGGAACCGGACGGCAGCGCGTTTTTAAACGACAGCGCCGCTCCCCGGGATAACACGTTTCCGGAAGCAGAAAACAATGATATCAGCGTCCCGGAAGACAGGCATTCCAGATAGCAGCAAAGACGGGACCGGTAAATGCACGGCCATACGGCCGTGCATTTTTTATCTGCCGTAAACATTACACAACTCTCCCTCACCAGAAACCGGAACCGATCCGATAATATACCCTCATCACGATGCCTCCTTTCCGAAAATCCTGTCACACACCAGTTCATGTACCATCCAATACACCAGCCAGAAGATCAATGTGACAAGAATCCATTCACTTCCGTATGCCAGCCTGCCTCTCTGTTTTATCAGCGCAGGAATCAGCAGCGCCGCAGTGGCCACAGCCGGGGCGGCCGCAATCAGAAGCTCCGCCAGAATCAGAGCGGCCCACACTGCTGCATAGCGCCATTTCTGATAACTCCCGTACCTTTTCACCTGCCAGCCCCCCGTTCTGCCTCCCATTGCAGAGTCTGCTCATCCGTATCTTTATCTCCCGTTACATTCTGCTGCTTCACACTTTCATCCAGAAGGAACGCAGCTCCTGCGATCAGGAAAATTCCCGTCACAACGGCAACAATAAACGGTGGAAGCGCTCTCGCGCGTCTTCTTTTCTCCGCCATATTCCCCTCCTAAACGCACACATTTTTATACCTTAAAAGATGCCACTGTTCTGTTTAAAATCTCGCTCATGCCGGACAGTTCTTCCATCTGAGCGAGCACCTCCCGCGAAGTTCTCCCGGACTCCGCGGCGCAGTCTTCCATGCCCTTCATCGCAGCTGCCATCGCCTTTGTCCGCTCCGTCACCGCCAGAAGCGAAGTAACGATTTCCCCCATATCACTGCACATTTTTTTTGATGACGCACCCAGTTCACCGGAAATTTTTCCATAAAAAGAAGCATCCTCCTCATACATTTTTGCAAGATTCGTCATGCTGTCATAGTCCTCCATCACTTTCCCGTTCATAAATCCGAGAAGACGCTCCGAATTTTCCGCCAGAAAAGTGACATTCGCAACGACGCCCTCCGTCACCCTCCGTATTTTATCCACTGCCTGCCTGGAATGATCCGCGAGTACCCGGATTTCATCGGCAACCACCGCAAACCCCTTTCCTTTTTCCCCGGCCCGCGCCGCCTCAATGGACGCATTAAGCGCCAGAAGATTCGTCTGGGAACTGATAGATAAAATCTCCTCCGTCAAAAGATCAATCTCCTGCACTTTCCGGCTGTCTGTGATGGCCTTTTCCAGTTCATCTTTTGCCTCCTGATAAAGTGTCACTGCCTCCCAGGCCGACGCCTGGGAATTTTCATACTCTTTTCCGGCGCGGCCGGTGATATCGTCAGACTGACTCATCGCTTCCGCTGCCTTTAAGTCCACATAATCGACAGAACAGCGCAGTTTTTCTCCGGCATCTTTAATGCGCTCCGCCAGCTCTTCGGCCTCCTGCGCCTGATCCATGACCCCGTGTACCATCTCCGCCATCTTAAGAACATCCCGATTTAAAACCGTCATTTTCACAGACGTCCCTTCAGCGACCGCACTGATATTTTCCGCTTCCCTTTTTGTATTTAAGATAATTCCCCGGATCTGCTTCCTTACGTCTGCCGTCGCCGATCTGATCTGCTCCGTCTCATTTTTGTATGCCTTTGGAATCGTTTTTTCACTGATTATATTTTCCGAAAAATCCCCGGACGCAAACTGCTTTAGCATCTGCACCGGAGCCAGCAACCTGCCGATGAGTCCCGCCATAATCACGGCGGCCGATAAGATTACAAGAACCGCAATCAGCGCCGCCATACCGATCATGGCTGTAATCGGTTCCGTGACATTTGCCGTAGGCACCACAACACCAAGCTTCCAGTCGCTTCCACTTATTTTACTGGCGGCAAAATAACATTCGATTCCATCATAGTCCACAAGCCTTAAGACCCCGCCGCCCTCCTCCTGAATCAGTCCGGCAAGCTCCGGCATCTGCTCCATGACAGATACCGATCTGTTCTCCGCAGGCTCGTACGACGGCTCCGGATGTGAAACATACTGCCCTCTGCTATCTGTCAGAAACCCATATACGCCCTCCGCAAAATCAATGCTTCCCGTCAGTTCCGTCACCGTTTTCAACGTCACATCCAGCCCGATCACAGCCGCTGTCTCCCCATTAAGGCGGACTGGAGCCGCAATCGTGGCACACATCTGGTTCGTGAGCACATCCCAGTAAGGATCCGTCACGATCACAGTCCCCTTTTCATCTGCCTGCCGGTACCAGCCACGCTGCACCGGATCATATCCCTCCGGAATGTCCGCCTCACGATTTGACTGAAAAAAACGACTGTCCTTTGTCCCACAGTATAAATTCAGCAGCTCTTTTCTGCCCGAAGCATGGATATCCACAACGGACTGCAGAAACGTATCCCCCAGATCCGCCGCCGCCACAATGCTGTCCGCCGCTCCGTCGGCAAGCATCTTTTCATTTTCAATCCAGGTATTGATCTCCTCCGCATATTTATCTGCGTAAAGCTGCAGCGCTTCCTTCCGATCTCTGGTGACCCGTCCGCCAGCCACAGCCGTAATTCCAGCCGTAGTCAGCAGAATGCCAGCCACCACAATCCAGATTACGCCAAATGTCAGCCGCCCCTTGATGGTCCGTCCCATTTATCCTCACACCTCTTTTCTGTAGATTTTAGCCATAATATAGCAGAAAAATAAATCTGTTGTATTTTTTTGGTATGCTTCGCACTTTTTTTTACACTGTTTGCAAACCGGTACAAACTGTCCATAAAAAACTGCATTCCATAACGAAAATGAAAAAAACCCTTTTTTTCCCATATAATCATTTTTACAGAAACCCCTTCCAGCATTCTCCCAATGCCAGCATATTTTTGGAAGGGGATTTTCTGTAAAACGGCCGGAGGTCCGGAACCGGATGCCATCCCGGCCAGAAAACAGGGGAGGAACCGTTATGAGAAGTCCACCGCAGACGCATTTTTCATGCTGCGCAGGCAGCAAAGAATCAAAAGCTCTGCAGAATATGGAGGAAAAACATGTATTCATGTAAAAAAAGAAAAATTGCCGTCTTTTTCACAGTCTTCGCTATATCCGTGGGATTTCTTCTTACAACAGGAAAAGCGCCGGACGTTCTTGCCGCTGAAAGCAGGGATACCGGCCAGACGAAGGCAGGACATACCCACACGGTCTGCGGACATGACATCTGCACGGGCGGCAGCGGACACACCGGCCATGAGGCCGTCGACTGGCAGCCATGGTCACCGGAGGGCAGCATGGTCACTTCTTTTCCAAAAGACAGCGGATACTACTATCTGACTTCAGACATCGAACTAAGCAGCAGTATCGCAGTCGCTGCCGACATCCATTTATGCCTGAACGGCCATTCCATAACAACCAGCGGTCCGACAGACGGAACCTATTCTTCGCAGCTTTCCATCGGCGAAAAAACAAGTTCCCGTTCATGTACCTTTACCGACTGTACCGAAACGTTGCACAAATTTTCCGTTAACAGCGAAAAAGGAATCTGGGTTCCCGATGAGGCAGGCGGAACGGAGACGCTCGCCGGCGGATATCTTGCACAGGTTAATCTGCGGATTGAAAACAGCACCGTCGACATCTACAATATCCACATTACCGGAAATACCGATTATGCCGTCAAAGCCTCCTGCACCGACCCGGAAAAGCCATGCACTCTTTTCCTGCACAGCGGCACGTTTACGGGCAACGTCAACGGTATCCGGGCAGAAAATACAGCCATTTACATGTACGACAGCGAGTTGCGCCATCAGCATCTGACGGCAATCAGCTGCAACAGCGGCTGTACGTTTTATATGTACGGCGGAAAAATCACAGAGAACGGTGACAAAGGCCCTGCTTCCACCCCGCCTGTTTCCCTGGCAATGACCGGCGACAGTACCGGATACATGTACGGCGGCGAGATCTCAGACAACAACGGAACAGGCCTGACTGTAACCGGAGCCACATCTACATTCCACATGTACGACGGTGAAATCTCCCGGAATAAAAACCTGAACATGTTTGCCGCCGGCGTTCATTGCTACGGCACTTTTATCATGGAAGGCGGAATCATTGCAAATAACACGTCAAAACTGGACGCAGGCGGTGTCCACATAGAGGGCGGCACGCTTCAGATGAGCGGCGGCACAATCTCCGGAAATGCGACCAACGCCACGTGCAGACCAGGCTCTTATGTCATTTATCCCGGCGGTGTATACATCACATCCAACGGCAGAATGTGTATGACAGGCGGCGAAATAACCGGAAACAATGCCTCCAGCGACCTCGGTATCGGAGGCGTGGCCGCAGACGCCAGTTCTTCCGTCAGCCTGGGAGGCACTGCCATAATCAAAGACAACACAGCAGCATCTGCAACAAGCAATCTCTCGGTCCTCGTCCTGTCCTCCAACGGCGGCCTTACGGACATTGTAGAACCCTTTACCGGGAATGCGTCTGTCGGCTTTGACGTCCGCTACTCCCCTTCAGGTAATCCGCTCTTAAATCTCACAGGGGAAAATGACAGAGATTACAGCGCCTATTTTCACAGCGACGACGCCAGCTTCCCGGTTTTAAACGGTCCGTTAAACCAGGTTCAGCTTAGCCTTATGACCGCGGAAATGCGCGCGCAGCTTGATGACGTAATTGCAAAAATCGACGCCATCGGGACCGGCTATCTTTTTTTCACCGCAGACTGCCGTGAAAAAATCGAACAGGCCAGGACTTCTTACGACGCTTTGACGGATGCCCTGAAAAAAGAAATTCCGGCCGATAAACTGCAGCTCCTTGCGGACGCAGAAAAAGTATATGATGTTCTCTCAAAAATACACGCCATCGGTACGGTTGAAAAGACCGATGTCTGTGCCCTGAACATCGCCGCGGCGAGAACTGCTTACGACGCTCTGACCGATGCCGCAAAAAAACGCATCCCGGGCACCGAATATACCGTCCTGACCAACGCCGAAGCTGCCTATGCAAAGCTCCAGAGTGATCAGAATACACAAGGCGACGGTAACTCCGGCAACGGTCCTGCGGACACCCCCGGCAGCGGATCCGGCAGCAGTTCCGGCGGTAACGATGACAGCAGTTCCGGCGGCTCCGGCACAGACACCCCGGCCGACAGCTCCAGTAAACAGATCCGGACCATCCGCAAAGAACTCGGCGTCTCCGAGAAAACCGCAAAGAAAATCCTCTCCATGGCCGAAAAGCAGAAAGTACCGATGGACACCATCCTTGTGACAGACAAAAAGATCACCTCGCAGAAAACGCATAAGGACATTAAGGGTTCGTCCTTCGCCGCAATCCAGGCACAGGCGGCAAAAGCCGAAAAAACAAGCATCAGGCTGGCCTGGAACAAGGTAAAGAACGCCGACGGCTATATCATCTATGGCGCGAAATGCAAGAACGGGACAAAATTCAAAACATTAAAGACCGTAAAGAAGGGGACCACCTCTTTTACGCACAAAAAGCTTTCAAAAGGAACCTACTACAGATACATCGTCCGCGCCTATAAGCTGGTGGACGGCAAAAAGGTCACCATCGCAGCCTCAAAAACCATCTGCGAGACGACCGGCGGCGGAAAACGGGGCAACATAAAATCCCTTAAGCTGAACAGGACATCCCTTTCCTTAAAGAAAGGAAAGACCTTTACCCTGAAGGCGACCGAGAAAAAGGAATCAAAACCGATTTCCAGGCACCGGAAAGTCAGCTACGAGTCGGGCAATCCCTCCGTGGCTTCCGTAACCGCAAAAGGCGTCGTCAAGGCAAAGAAAAAAGGGAAATGCACCATTTACGTCTACGCACAGAACGGTGTGTACAAAAAAATTACCGTGAACGTAAAATAAAAAAATGCGGAGGATTTTTATGAAAAAAAAGAAACGAAATATAACTTTATTTGTGAGCGGACTCGCCCTTGCAGCCGGGTTCTTTTTCCTGGCACTCTCCCCTCTTCAGACACGGGCAGCCGAAATACCGGACGCGTCCGCACACAATCATCCCGCATGCGGCACTGTCTGTCCGGGCGGCACAGGCCACGAAGGCCATGAAGCTGTGACCTGGACGGCCTGGGATAAAACAGATTGCCTCCCGGATTCCGAGAACCAAAAATATTACTACCTTACAAAGGATATCACGTTGTCAAATAGTTCCATTTTTCTAGATTACAGTCTCTGTCTGAACGGCCACACCATCACCGGAACCGACGGAAAAGTAATCCCGGTTTCATACTGGTCCTCCGTTCTCACAGACTGCTCCACGGAACCGCACAAGTTTTCGGTCGACCCCGAAACCGGTCTGTGGACCCCCGACGAAAACGGAACGGAAACGCTGACCGGCGGCTACCTCTCAAACATAAAACTGACCAGCAGAGAATCGCAGATCCAGGCGGAAATGTATAACCTGAATCTCCTTGGCAGCAGCTTCATGAACAGCGATGACGCCCTCTTAAGTCTTGTGCAGAACGTTTACCCGAACGAACACATGACCAAAACGTCCGTCCTTAAACTACAAAACTGCAGACTTCTAGGCTCTCGCGGTCCAGGTATTTTCGTGAAAGCCAGTATCCTTGATCTGTACGACTGTACCGTCGCCGGAAATCAAAGCTACGGTATATCGATTCAAAACGGCGATATTTACGCTAACGGCGGTTACCTGCCACACGTCCCGGGCGAGGTCCGCCTGCACGACGGCACTGAGATCTCCGGCAATCGTGACACTGGTATCCGGGTCTACGAAAGCACTCTCAGGATAGAGGGCGGTAAAATCGCAGATAATTACGGTTATGGCGTACTGGCCACTAATTACTATGACGATACCCCTACAAAAGTCTATATGTCCGGCGGTGAGATTTCCGGCAATCGGCGCGATGATCATAATAACGGCGGAGGCGTTGAACTCTTTGACAATTCCAAAGCCACCTTTGAAATGACAGGCGGTGAAATTAAAAATAACGCCGGACAGCAGGCCGGGGGCGTAAATATCGGTTCAACCTGCAGCTTCTTTATGAGCGGCGGAAAAATCTGCGGCAACGAAGGCTATTCCGGCAACATGTCCGCCGGCGGCATACACCACGGCTATTCCGATCATGAGGGTACACTGCGCATCACCGGCGGCGAGATTTCCGGCAATCACACGGATACTTACAACGGTGTCGCCGGCATCTACTCTTATGAGATGGAACTGGGAGGCTCAGTCGTGATTCGGGACAACACGAACAAATCTGGAAGGCCAGACAATCTGCTGATCGTCGACCCCATTGACGTGCCTCAGATAAAAATTGTCAGTCCGTTCACAGAAGACGCCTACATCGAAGTCTCATCAAAGGGTATCGATAAAATGATCCAGTTTACCGATGCAGCTCCAGCGGATTACAGCAGTTATTTCCACAGCGATGACGAAGCATATTCCATCTTCTGCGGCGCACAGAACGCATTGATGATCGCGCCTCTGACAAAGGCTGATCTGGCTGCAATCAACGATACCATCCAGAAAATTGACGCAATCGGCACCGGGTATATTTTATATAATGACACATACCGCCAGAAAATCAAAGACGCGCGCAGCGCCTACAATGCCATAGGATACAAGGCGAGACGTTTCTTTCCCGCCGAAAAGCTGGCTCTTTTAAAGGATGCAGAGAAAGTATATGATGTTCTCACAAAATTTTACGCCGTCGGAAAAGTAGAAAACACGGCAGCCTGCGGGCAGAAAATCAAGGATGCCAGGACCGCCTATGACGCTCTGACGGATGCACAGAAACAGCGGATTTCCGGCACCGACCGTATGACATTTGAGGCAGCGGAAGCGGAATATGAAAAGCTTTCTGCGGCCGGCGGCTCCGGCGGTAACTCCGGCAACAGTTCCGGCGGTAACGGTGACGGCAGTTCCGGAGGATCCGGCACAGACGCCCCGGCCGACAGCTCCAGTAAACAGATCCGGACCATCCGCAAAGAACTCGGCGTCTCCGAGAAAACCGCAAAGAAAATCCTCTCCATGGCCGAAAAGCAGAAAGTACCGATGGACACCATCCTTGTGACAGACAAAAAGATCACCTCGCAGAAAACGCATAAGGACATTAAGGGTTCGTCCTTCGCCGCAATCCAGGCACAGGCGGCAAAAGCCGAAAAAACAAGCATCAGGCTGGCCTGGAACAAGGTAAAGAACGCCGACGGCTATATCATCTATGGCGCGAAATGCAAGAACGGGACAAAATTCAAAACATTAAAGACCGTAAAGAAGGGGACCACCTCTTTTACGCACAAAAAGCTTTCAAAAGGAACCTACTACAGATACATCGTCCGCGCCTATAAGCTGGTGGACGGCAAAAAGGTCACCATCGCAGCCTCAAAAACCATCTGCGAGACGACCGGCGGCGGAAAACGGGGCAACATAAAATCCCTTAAGCTGAACAGGACATCCCTTTCCTTAAAGAAAGGAAAGACCTTTACCCTGAAGGCGACCGAGAAAAAGGAATCAAAACCGATTTCCAGGCACCGGAAAGTCAGCTACGAGTCGGGCAATCCCTCCGTGGCTTCCGTAACCGCAAAAGGCGTCGTCAAGGCAAAGAAAAAAGGGAAATGCACCATTTACGTCTACGCACAGAACGGCGTATACAAAAAGATTACCGTGAATGTAAAATAAAAACGGACTGAAAAAGGAACCTGTACAGGTTCCTTTTTCAGTCCGGTATCCGTTCCGGCAGATTCAAAAGGATTCTCACAACAAAAAATCCGTTTTCCACCTTAAAATCCGTCTCCCCGTCATATTGAGATGCCGTTTTTAAAATGCTTGAGACGCCGACTCCGCTCCCGTCGCCTGACAGCGGCAGCCCCCGGTCAAACCGCACATCCGGCGCACATGTATTTTTACACCGGATGACCAGCTTATGCCCCTTGCGCATGACGCACAGACAGATCTTCCGCTCCCGTCCTCCCGAATGAATACAGCCGTGGATGGCATTCTCGAACAGATTCGCCAGTAATGCCACCAGGTCGATATCCTGAACGGGCAGCCCTTCCGGCACGGCCGCATCCATCGTCACCTTTATCTTTTCATCCCTCGCCCGCCTCGCATAGACCGACAAAATGCTGTTCACCGCTTTATTTCCACAGATACGCTTTTGTCTGGTATCCTCTACATCCCTGACGTATTGTCTGATATAATCCAGAAGCTCCTCCGTCTCGCCGCTTCTGGCATAATCCGCGATCAGCAGACAATGATGCCTCACGTCATGGCGGACCCTGGCCGCTTCTTCTTCCGATTCCTTCGCCAGCTCCAGCTGCCGTTGCAGCAGCTTCTCATTCATCTCCAGAAGCTGCTTCTGCGCCTTATAACTATGTTCCTTTCCGCGATGAAAATACAGGTGAAAAATAACATACTGAATCGTTCCCGCCATAAACATAATAATCATTATCCGTATTATATTGAGTATGGAAAATACATGGATCGGCGGCCAGTATGCCAGAATCGCCGCCAGTCCGATTGAACCGATAAGAATAGCGGCGCCGGATAAATCCATTTCCTCCCGCAAAAGATCCACATTTTCAAGAAACCTTCTCCTGAACTTTTTTACGAGAAAAAAGACGATCACCATAATCATGCAGATACGCACGGCGATGTCCACCCACATATTTCCCCCAAACCACCAGCGGGCCACATCCACACCACAAAACACACACACAGCCAGAAAATAAAATCCAAGCGCAATTTTGTAAAGAGACAGATAGATACCCTCCCCGCTCAGAAGCGCGCAGAATCCGCCAAGAAACGGAACCGTAAGCGGCCCTGCATACCGGATAAAATGATCCACATCAGCCAGATACCAGACACTGTATAGTACAACCGCAAAAATGCCAAAAAAGATATAAGCGCAGACGGTTGTTTTCATGGAAAATCTGGGCCGGTCCAGCAACAAAAAAACACTGAGCATCAGCCCCGCCCCCAGTCCATTCCGAAGCAGCGCTACTCCGAACGCTCCACCCAACATATCCTGCCCTCCCGCCGAAATGCTCTGTCGTCACCCTTCACCGGGCAGATAACGGCATTTCTTTTCCTGCATTCTTTTTTTACAGGATAACAGAAAACGGCTCTTTTTCGGCATTTTGGATATGCATCGCATCTTTTTCGACATACTTTGCAGACGGCGTCGCTCAGAAAACTTTTGCACCGTTTTTATGAACGGCCCCCACCCCTGTTCTGCTTCCCGGCGGCCTTCATCCGACTTCCTGCTGTAAGCGGATACTCCCGGGCACTGTCATTTCATATCCCTGCATGCATCATTCCTTTCTCTCCCTGTCACAATACCTCCTCCTCGCAATAGTAATGAAAATACTGTTCTCTCAGAGACGCATAAGAGCCCCTCGGCAGATGAATGCTTTTTCCGATATCCGTATACATTTCCTGCGCATTGAGGCTGTCCACATGTGTAAGATTTACAATATAAGCGACTCCCACTTTCACGAACTCCGGATAAGGAGAGAGCATCTCGTATATTTTGGTCATCGTCATGCGCAGAACTGCCTGTGTGCCGTCTGACAGGTTCAGACACTGACAGTTCCCCTGCGCTTCACAGTAAACAATATCATTCAACGCCACCCTTTTAAATCTCCCGTCAATCCTGAGCAGCAGGTATTTTTTTCGCTCTTCATCCATCCGTTCCAGAACACGGTCCAGCACCGAAAACATTTTTTCTTTTGAGACAGGTTTGATCAGATACTGCGACGCGTCCACGCCAAACGCCTCGAGCGCATGGTCGGTCGACGTGGTCAGAAAAACGATGCGGCCCTCGCTGCCCATACTGCGCAGCTCCCTCGCCGCTGTCGTGCCCAGTTTTTCGGGCATATAAATATCCATCAGAAGCAGATCCGGAACATAATTTTTTTCCCCGACCATATGGAGCAGTTCCCCTGCACTTTCAAACCGCTCGATTACAAAATCATACCCCGAATGTTTTTCCCGATACGCATTCAGCATGACTTCTGTCTTGTCCAGTTCCGCCGTCTCATCATCACAGAGTGCTATCGAATACATGACTCTCCTCCCCTTACCCCTTTATCATTATTTTAACTTCTTTGTGTTTAAAATTATACCTATATTTTGTTATAATATCAACTTTTAAGATTTCTAACAATCGAAATATGCCCAATTTACGACGTGTGACGTACAAATCAGACAGTCCGCCCTAAAAAAATTGCATGATCACGCATTATTTTTCGTTTTTCCTTTATTCTGACAACATTCTCTGGTATAATATATGGATGGTAAATTTTCGCCATATGCCCGCGAAAACAGCACCCGTCTGTCTGACGCACCACACAGGACGGGCTGCGGAAAGGAATGGTTATTACAATGAATTACGGAAAACATAATACCAGAAAGCGCGCGCATGAACTGACATCAAAACGTATTGTAATCTGCAAGAAGTTCAGCGTCATCTTCTGGAAAGCGCTGCTGGTCTGCTTTTTCGCTGTTTTTGTCGTAGGTGGCTGCAGCGGTATCGGCGTAATCGCCGGCGTCATTGATTCTGCCCCGACCATCAAAGATATCGATGCCACTCCGACCGGATATCTGACGACAGTCCTGAATACAAAAGGAAATGAAATCGCGACCCTTGTCGCATCCGGTTCAAACAGAAAATATGTCACGATCGACGAGATTCCCAAAGATCTCCAGCATGCCTTTGTCGCCATAGAAGACGAGCGCTTTTATGAGCACAACGGCATTGATCTCAAAGGTATCATCCGCGCCGGCGTTAATGGCATCGCCTCCGGCTTCAAATTCCGCGAAGGCGCCAGCACGATCACACAACAGCTGTTAAAAAATACTGTCTTTACCGGCTGGACAAATGAGACCTCAATGGCGGACAAGTTCGAGCGGAAATTCCAGGAACAATATCTGGCCCTGCAGCTTGAAAAGGTTGTGACAAAAGAGTGGATCCTGGAAAACTACCTCAACGCGATCAACCTCGGCCAGAATACACTCGGCGTCGGAGTGGCTTCCGAGCGTTATTTCGGCAAAGACGTCTCAAAGCTGACGCTTTCGGAGTGTGCCGTCCTGGCTGCGACCACGCAGAGCCCCACCCGGCTCAACCCGATTTCACACCCGGAAAACAACGCGGAGCGGCGGGAAAAGGTTCTGAACAACATGCTCAGACATGAGTATATTACCCAGGCGGAGTACGACGAAGCGATGGCTGACAATGTCTATGACCGCATCCAGCTTGTCAATATTTCAAGTGATGAGAGCAATGTCAACTCTTACTTTGTGGACGAGCTGACCGATCAGGTCATCGCCGATCTGATCGAGCAGAAAGGCTACACCGAAACACAGGCGTTCAAAGCGCTCTATCAGGGCGGACTTACCATCGAATCCACACAGGATCCCGATATACAGGCCATCTGCGACAGTGAAATCAATAACCTGGACAATTACCCGTCCACTCCGAAGATTTCATTTTCCTACCGTGTGACCATCCAGCACACGGACGGCTCCGTCTCCAACTACAGCGAACAGACCATGTTATCGTATTATCAGTCTGCAAACAACAATTATAACATCAATTTCGCTTCGGAGGAAGACGCGGCGGCAGCCATTGAGGAATATAAACAGGAAATCATGGAACCGGGCGATACGATTCTGGAGGGAAGCGAGACCGTCACCTATACGATACAGCCACAGGCTGCCCTGACCGTGATGGATCAGTCAACCGGTGAGGTAAAGGCACTTGTCGGCGGACGCGGCAGCAAAACCGCAAACAAAACGCTCAACCGTGCCACCGATTCTCCCAGGCAGCCCGGTTCCACATTTAAAATTATCGCAGCCTACTCGGCCGCCCTGGATTCGGGAGGCATCACGCTTGCCGACGTACAGGATGACGCGCCCTACAATTATGGCACCGGCAGCAAAGGCGCCGTCAACAATTATGACAACCGCTACCGCGGCTTTACGACAATGCGGGAAGGCATCACCTACTCGATCAATATTGTAACGGTAAAAACCCTGGCAGGTATCGGTCCTTCTCTCGGATACGACTATATCCGCAATTTCGGCATTACCACCGTAGGTCTTGACGAGAGCGGAAACGAAACGCTTGCATTGGGCGGCCTGACGAGAGGTGTCACAAACCTGGAACTGACGGCGGCTTATGCAGCCATCGCAAATAAAGGCACCTATATAAAACCAAAGTTTTATACCAGAATCCTCGACCATGACGGAAATGTCCTTATCGACAATACCGTCTCCGAGACACACACCGTCTTAAAGGAAACTACCGCATGGCTTCTGACTGACGCCATGCAGGACGTCATGACACGCGGAACCGGCACGGCGGCATATTTCGGGAGCGGCATGCCGCAGGCGGGAAAAACCGGTACCACAACCAAAAACCGTGACTGCCTGTTTGCCGGTTATACCCCCTATTACACCTGCGTGGTCTGGGGCGGCTACGACGACAATGCGCCGCAGAACGGCGGACAGACCGGTTATCCAAAAGTACTCTGGAAAGCTGTTATGAGCCAGATTCACGAAGGCCTTCCCGCAGTGGAATTTACAAAACCGGACGGCATTGTGAGCGCCGCCGTCTGCAAAGAATCCGGCAAACTGGCAATCGACGGCGTCTGCAGCGGAGATCCGCGCGGAAGTGCCGTCATCACCGAATATTTTGCGGAGGGTACGGTTCCAACGGAATATTGTGATCACCACATGCTTGCAAACCGTTGTGCCGAATCCGGACAGCTCGTCGGAAGTTTCTGCCCGCAGACTTCCTATCAGTCCGGCATCTTTATTATCGGAGGCACTCCGGGCACGGAAGATGGTCCGTATCTGATGACAGACACCAACACCTGCACGCTGCACACTGCAGAAAATACTTTCTATCAGGATCCTTTTGTATCGGCTCCCGGCGTTGACACATCCGGGATGCAGACGCCTCCGCCGGTAGTAACGCCGTCCGGAGAAGGCACGCCTCAGGAGACGCCTTCAGACGAAGCCATTCCCGATCCCGGAATCGGCGGTACCTAAAGGCTTCCGGCAGAGTTCCACGGCAGAGGACCGGCTCCTGATTATAAATAATGATCATTTTTACAGCAGCAAAAAATCGGAGGACGCTCATCGTCCTCCGATTTTCTGTATCTGTTCTACCGCCTTCTGCGCCCTCGCAAGATTTTCTGCGGGATTTCTGCTCTCTTTCAGGCAAAGACCGGCCACATCCCGTTCCAGACCTTTTAACTGACGCTTTCCCTCCGCAGAAAGCCTGGATGCATACTCGTCCAGGGATATTTCCATCAGCCTTTCCATGTAAGTCAGTATCCGCTCCCTGGCCACTTTCTGCAGCTGCAGCTTTCTCTTAAGCGTCTCTATACCCCTCTGATAACGCGCGGAAGCCTCTCTGTATTCCTCCGCCTCTTTCTCGTTTTTCACCCTTACCTCATAATAAAGAAACGCATCCTCAATCGCCTGGTAAAACTCCTTTCGAAAGTCAACCGGCCGTAAAAATACCCGGAATACATCCCGTTTGTTCATAAAGAAATGGAGCTGCGGCGCGCTGATTGTCGTCGTATAGATAATACAGATCGTGTTTGGAAATGCCTTATTGACATAGGTAACCAGCTTTTCTCCATTGAAAAAATCGAGAACAAGTCCGGTGACGACAATCTGATATTCCTTATTCTGCAACATTTCCGTCGCCTCTTTTCCGTTCGAGGCCGTATCGACCACAGCGTCTTTATCCCGCATCGCATCAAGAAATTCCTGTACGATTTCCGGATATTTGCTGACAAATAATATATTTCTGCCCATATCCACATCTCCATTTCCACTTCAGTTCATACCAATAGTATAATGCTTTGGGAAGACATTGCCAACACTTTTTTATGATCATTTCATACCGCCTGTTGTTCACAGTTTATTCATGTAAGATTAAAAAAACTTTCATTTCACAAACACGAAAACTTCATTTCTTTTTCCTATACTAAATACATACCAAGGAAACACACAAAACTTTTTCATAATCTGCCAGGTGATCAACGTCACCTGGCATCCTCCTTTTTATACCTCAAAAATCAGGTCGCCGTAAGACGGCATCGGCCACATCGCCTTATCCACCAGCATTTCAAGCTGATCCACCGGCGCACGCAGTCCATCCATGGCTGTTTTTACGACGTCGCGATAATACACAGCCTGCTCTCTTCCCTCTGGTATCGCCGCCGCACTTCCCGTCACTTCCTGCAGCTTCTTAAGCGCTTTTCTCGCCTCTGCAAGCAGAGCAGAAACCTCCGTCAGAATCTCTGTCTGCGCGCTCACATCCGCCTCGCAGGCCGCCCTTACAGCGTTAATCGACTCGGCAAGCACAGTCGTGTAGTGAATGACTGCCGGAATAATCTGCTTTGTGGCAATATCAATCATTGCTTTTGCCTCGATATTGATCTCCGTTGCATAGGTTTCATATTCAATTTCCACGCGGGAATCCAGCTCCGCCTTCGTGAATACCTTAAATTTCTCAAACAGCCGGACTGCCTTTTCTGTGTTCAATGCCGGAATGGCATCGACCATGGACTTGATGTTGGACAGTCCCCGTTTTTCGGCTTCCTCAACCCATTCTTCCGAATAGCCGTTTCCATTGAACACGATCCTCTGATGTTCCGTTGCATACTTTTTGATCAGATCGTGTACCGCAACCTCAAAATCTTCAGCCTGCTCCAGCACGTCGCACGCCTCGCTGAAAGCCTCCGCCACAATCGTATTTAACACAACATTGGGCTGCGCGACAGAATCCTGGGAACCCACCATACGAAACTCAAATTTATTGCCTGTAAATGCAAACGGTGACGTCCGGTTGCGGTCTGTCGCGTCTTTCATAAAGTCCGGCAGCGTCCGCACGCCCGTTTCCAGCTTCTGCCCCTCTATACTGTGGGTGGCCGCCCCCGTGCTGATCAGCTGCGAAAGTACGTCCTGAAGCTGTTCTCCGAGATAAACAGAGACAATCGCAGGCGGCGCCTCATTTGCGCCAAGTCTGTGGTCATTCCCCACATCCGCCGCTGATTCCCTCAAAAGATCCGCATGTCTGTCCACAGCTTTCAAAATGCACGTCAGAACCAGCAGAAACTGCACATTCTCATGCGGCGTCCTGCCCGGATCAAGCAGATTAATGCCGTCATCCGTCGTAATTGACCAGTTATTATGTTTTCCAGAACCGTTGACACCGGCAAACGGTTTTTCGTGGAGCAGGCACTGCAGTCCATGGCGTCCCGCGACCTTCTTTAAGGTTTCCATCGCGAGCTGATTGTGATCGACCGCGACATTTGCCGCCGCATAAATCGGCGCCAGCTCATGCTGTGCCGGAGCGACCTCATTGTGCTGTGTCTTCGCAGTCACGCCCAGTTTCCACAATTCCTCGTTGACGTCCTTCATAAACGCTGCGATTCTCTCACGGATGGAGCCGAAATAGTGATCCTCCATCTCCTGCCCCTTCGGCGGCATTGCTCCGAACAGAGTTCGTCCGGTAAAAATCAGATCTTTACGCTGAAGATACTTCTGCCTGTCAACAATAAAATACTCCTGTTCCGGCCCTACCGAAGGCGTGACTTTCTTTGACGTCGTATTTCCAAAAACTTTTAACAGGCGCAGGGACTGTTCATTGATCGCCTCCATGGAACGCAGCAGCGGTGTTTTCTGATCAAGCGCGTCACCCGTATAAGAACAAAACGCCGTCGGTATGCACAATGTCGCACCGGCCGCATCCTGCCGCACAAATGCCGGAGAAGTACAGTCCCACGCCGTATATCCTCTCGCCTCGAAAGTTGCCCTGAGCCCTCCTGACGGGAACGATGAGGCGTCCGGCTCGCCTTTGATCAGTTCCTTACCGGAAAAACTCATCAGGACCTTTCCGTTCGCCATGGGCGCCGTGATAAACGAATCGTGCTTCTCCGCAGTCACTCCGGTCAGCGGCTGAAACCAGTGCGTATAATGCGTGGCCCCTTTTTCGATCGCCCACTCCTTCATCTCATGTGCAACCACGTCGGCCGTCTCGAGATCCAGCTCCCTGCCCTCTTCTATAACCTGTTTTAGCTTCTTGTAAACCTTTTTCGGCAAACGTGCCTGCATTACAGAATCATTAAACACGTTTTCACCGAAAATCTCTGCCACGTTGATATATCCTGTCTCCATCGCTCTGCTCCTCCCTTTCGTACAACTTTATCCCAAAAAAGATTTGTTTACATCAATGTACGCGACCTCTTTTTCTGACATGCAGCAAATGTATGCATCTGTCAGCACAGTTCCATATAATGAGAAAAAGGGCATTCCAAGTCTATTGGAACACCCTTGTTCATCGCTTACATTGTCTTTCTGGTATTTAAGATAATACTTTTCCCGCAAAAATGCAAGCAAAAACGTCAACCGCTCTCTATTTTTTCTATATCTGACAATAATTCAATGGGATATGCGCCATTTTTGGCAAAATCGACTTATATTTTTCAATCGTCTGCCGTGTTATTCCGCCTTGCCCACCGAACCAAACAGCTCCATTTTCTCTTTCACCGTCGCCTTGATCGCTTCTGCGCCCGGAGCAAGCAGTTTACGCGGGTCAAATCCTTTCCCCTGCAGATCCTTCCCCGCCTCAATGTATTTTCTTGTCGCATCCGCAAACGAAAGCTGGCATTCTGTGTTTACATTGATCTTTGCCACGCCAAGCGAAATCGCCTTCTTAATCATGTCCTCCGGAATACCCGTACCGCCGTGAAGCACAAGCGGCATCTCGCCGGTCAGCTTCTGGATGGCATCGAGCGTCTCAAAACTCAGCCCGGCCCAGTTTTCCGGATATTTTCCGTGGATATTTCCGATTCCTGCAGCGAGCATGTCCACGCCCAGATCTGCAATCTTCCTGCACTCATCCGGATCCGCACATTCGCCCATGCCGACGACGCCGTCTTCTTCGCCGCCGATGGAACCGACTTCCGCCTCAATGGACATTCCGTTCTTGTGCGCCAGAGCGACAAGCTCCGTCGTTTTGGTCACATTCTCCTCAATCGGATAATGAGAGCCGTCAAACATAATGGAGGAGAAACCTGCCTCAACGCATTTTAAACAGCCTTCGTAAGAACCATGATCTAAGTGCAGTGCTACCGGAACGGTAATGCCAAGCTCTTCCATCATCGCCTTTACCATGGCAGCTACTGTCTTATAGCCTGTCATGTATTTTCCGGCGCCTTCCGAGACACCTAAAATAACCGGAGACTTGCACTCTTCCGCAGTGAGCAGAACAGATTTTGTCCACTCCAGGTTGTTGATGTTGAACTGGCCTACCGCATAATGCCCGGCTTTTGCCTTGTCTAACATTTCTTTTGCAGATACTAGCATTTTGAATCCCTCCATAATTTCATTATTTTACACTGATGGTATTATATCTCATTTTTTTAAAAAAGGAAAGACCTATTTATTCGATCTCGTCCGGAATCATGATCTCAATCGCCCTGCAGATGTTCTGGACAAAAACCTCCGTGTGGTCCCCGCCAAATTCACCGTCCAGCGTCCATGAAACCTCTTTTTTGGCGGTAATCTTAATCTCATCCGCTTTGAAAGAATATACCATATCGGTATCGTCCACCAGATTGATCAGCGAAGCGATAATTTCATTCAGCTCAATCGGATTTCTTGGCTTTTTGATCAGCGTCACCTCGAAAACCCCGTCGTCAAGCAGAACGTCCTTTCCTGTCATCCCCTTAAAGCCCCCGACCGATGTGGAATTGCTGATCATCCCAAAGATAAATTCATCCTGAAGACGAACGTTATGATACTCCACCTGCATCAGATAAGACGGAATGTCATGCAGACATTTCGCTCCTTCGAGAATGTAGGCTGCATGTCCCAGCACGTTTTTCCATTCCTGGCTCGTTTTATAAGAGACTGCCGTAAAAAGGCCGAACGCAGCGACATAGACAAAATAATCGTCGTTGAAAGCGCCGATATCACAGGCAAACGGCCTTCCGTTCACCGCAGAGACAGCGGCCAGCAGCATATCTTTCGGAATCCCGAGCGACGTCGCAAAATCATTTGTACTTCCTGCCGGGATGTAGCCGAGCGGAACCTTCACACCGCGGTGCATCATCCCCGTCACAACCTCATCGAGCGTACCGTCTCCTCCGCTGCAGACTACCATGTCATAATCCCCCGCTTCCTCCTCCACCTTATGTATGGCGTCTCCCGATGCCTGTGTCGGATAAACAGTTACTTCATAATCTGCCTTTACCATGGCGTCCACAATGTCAAGCAATTGATTTCTGATCTGTGCTCTCCCCGAATAGGGGTTAAAGACAAACAGCAATTTGTTCTTCCTGCTCATTCTTTTCTCACCCTCTCTGCTCTCAGCCATTCTTTATTCTCTTAAGCGCGCGGCCGTCTCACTGATCCTGCGGAGTCTGTGATTGACACCCGATTTTCCCACCGGAGGACTTAAGTATGTCCCCAGTTCCTTCAAAGGCGCCTCCGGATACTGAAGCCGCAGCTCTGCCGTCTCCCTGAGATAATCCGGCAGAATGGAAAGCCCTGCGGTGTCTCTGATATATTCAATGTCTCTGATCTGTTTTACCGCCGCGTCCACCGTCTTGCCGATATTTGCAGTCTCGCAGTTTACCTTCCGATTCACGGAATTGCGCATTTCCTTCAGAATCCGGACATTTTCCAGATTCATCAATGCCACGTGCGCTTCCATAATATTTAAGATATCGACAATCTGTGCACCGTCTTTTACATAAACCACTCTGTGATTCTTGCGGGTCACAACCTTCGCGTCCATTCCGAAGCTGTTGATCACCTCTTTCAGCTGTCCGGTCTGCGCACTGTTTCTGCCCACAACTTCAAAATGATACGACTTTTTCGGATCACTCATCGAACCGCCGGCCAGGAAAGCCCCCCTGATAAACGCCCGTTTACAGCAGGTCTGCTGAAGCAGAATCCCATCGGCGCATTCCGGCCGCATCCTCCTCTGCTCTTTCGGATTCCACATCCCGACCGTCTCAAAAATACGCCGTTCACCGGATGTAATTTCTTCTGTCCCGAACAATGTTTTTAAAAGCAGATCGAATTTCTCCCTCGCATATGGATTTTCCGGTTCCACGCCAGAACCGTCCACGCCAAACAAAAACAGTGCCGCCAGCTCAGCGACCTGACAGTGTCTGCCCTTTCCCATATGTCCTGCCAGTTCTTTTTTCACATCGCTTGAAAATGACATCCTTTTACTTTCCTCTGAGTGCATCCTTTCCGATGTCCCTGTGCTCAATCTTTAAACCATATTCTTTTCTGCCGGACAGGCGCTGATACAGCTCGTTTGCCAGTGTCACCGATCGATGTTTTCCTCCGGTACAGCCGATGGATATGACAAGCTGGTTTTTTCCCTCCGTGATATAATTCGGTATCAGAAAATTGAGCAGATCGATCAGCTTCTCCAAAAAAATATGGGCCTCCGGATACTGAAGCACATACTCACGGATTTCGCTGTCATTTCCCGTCCTGGCGCGCAGGCCCTCCACATAATAGGGATTCGGCAGAAAACGCACGTCAAATACCAGATCCGAATCGGCAGGAATCCCATATTTAAACCCAAAAGACAGGATCGTGATAAACAGATTTTTGTAATCCTGATTCTGCACGAAAATCTTATCCAGCTCCGCCTTCAGCTCCCGCGTCAGAAGGCGGCTGGTATCTATGATGTAATCCGCCCGCTCCTTTAAAAAAAGCAGGCGTTTTCTCTCAGCCACAATTCCCTTGTCCACCCGCTGCCCGCCTGCCAGCGGATGGTTCCGCCGCGTCTCCTTATAACGCTTCACAAGCACGGAATCTTCCGCATCGAGAAACAAGATCTCATAAGCCGCACCCTTGCCCCGGATCCCGTCGAGCACCTCCCGCAGCTCGTCCAGCGCCTGCCCGCTGCGGATATCTATGCCGATTGCAACCTTCTGCAGTTCCGGATTCTGCTGCAGTTCGGAAAGCTCCACAAACTTTTCCAGCAATGCAATCGGAAGGTTATCCACACAGAAAAAGCCGATATCTTCCATCATCTTGATCGCGGTGCTCTTTCCGGCCCCCGACATCCCTGTCAATATTACAAATTTCACGCTAACCTCCATGATTCCGCTTATGCGGAATCTTAAATCTGCGTGGAGACTTAGAACTTCTTAGCAAAACAGCCTCTGCTGTGAGCTTCGGAAGTTCTTCTCACGCTAACTCCATCCGTGCGTCACTAAAACTCTCCGATCATCTTTACCTCGGGCTCCAGTCTGACTCCCGACATCTCCTCCACCTTCTGCGCAACTTCCTGCATAAGGCGGCGCACATCGTCCGCCGTCGCGTCTTCCCTGTTGATGACAAAACCACAATGTTTTTCCGAGACCTGAGCCCCGCCGACACGATAACCGCGAAGTCCGGCGTCCATAATCAGCTTTCCGGCGAAAAAACCGGGCGGACGCTTAAACGTGCTTCCGGCACTCGGGTATTCCAGCGGCTGCTTTAAAGTCCGCTCCTGCATAAGCCTGTGCATCTCCCCGCGGATCGCTTCCCGCTCTCCGTGCGAGAGCAGAAACACCGCTTCCGTCACAAGCAGCCTCCGCTCCGCGATACCGCTCCTGCGATATCCAAAATCCAGATCCCGTGGCGTAAGCTCCGCACGTCTGCCCTCCTCGTCGAGAACCGTCACTTTTTCAATGATATCCTTCATCTCACCACCATAGGCTCCCGCGTTCATGACAACCGCTCCTCCGACGCTCCCCGGAATCCCTGCAGCAAACTCCATACCCGAAAGCCCGTGCTCCGCCGCACAGGCCGCCGTTGTCGACAGAAGCATCCCCGCTCCCGCCCGTACCCTGTTATCTGAAACCTCTATGCGGGGGGCAGTCCGGGTCATACCGATCACGACGCCCCGGATTCCTTTATCGCCCACCAGAAGGTTACTGCCGTTTCCGATGATATAGTACGGCTCTTCATATTGTCTGCACAGCCGGATCACATCCGCGAGCGTTTCATATTCCGGACTGACAAATACGTCCGCCTCCCCTCCGACGCGAAACGTCGTATGCCTGCTCATCGGTTCCCGTTCTTTCAGCCGTTCCTCACCCGTAACTGCCTTTAATTCGTCCAAAAACTGCTGGTTCATGGATACCCTTTCTTACGCCTGATCTTTTAAAAATGCTACATATCCGCGGAATGCCTCATACAGATCGACTTTGCTGATAATCTCCCACGGCGCATGCATATTCAGCACGGCCACGCCGCTGTCAATGACCTGCATTCCATAATCCGCCAGAATGTATGCGATTGTTCCGCCGCCGCCCTGGTCGACCCTCCCAAGCTCGGCCGTCTGAAAGCAGACCTCGTTTTTGTCCATAATCCGGCGCATCGCTGCAACATACTCTGCATTCGCATCGTTCGAGCCCGCTTTTCCTCTTGCACCGGTATACTTGTTGAATACAAGCCCTCTGCCAAAATAGGCTGCATTGCGCTTCGTCATGACGGAAGGAAAATTCGGGTCAAAAGCCGCCGATACATCCGACGAGAGTACGCTGGAATTTTTTAACGCCCGGCGCAGTCCAAGTTCAGAATACTCTCCCGCCGCATTCATAACCTCCGCCACTGTATTCTCAAAAAATCTTGACTGCATCCCGCTGGCTCCCACGCTGCCGATCTCTTCTTTGTCGACCAGAAGACATGCGCTCGTCAGTTTCGGCTTTTTCATCTCAAGAAGCGCCATAAAGGAAGGATACGCGCAGACCCTGTCGTCATGGCCATACCCCATCAGCATACTTCTGTCAAAGCCATAGTCCCTCGCGTCGCCCGCGGGCACTACCTCAATCTCCGCCGAAAGGAAGTCTTCCTCTTCTATACCATATTCCTCTTCCAGGATTTTCATGATATTAGCCTTTACTTTTTCTTTGACGGCCTTTTTCTCTTCTTTTTTCTCCTCCGGAACCGGAATACTGCCGATCAGAAGATCCAGATTCTCACCTTCGATGACTTTGGATGCCTTTTTCTCCATCTGCTCTCCGGCAAGATGTATCAGAAGATCGCTGACGCCAAAAACGGGATCGCCCGGCTTATCCCCCACGTTTACCTGCACGGTTGTGCCGTCTTTTCTGGCAATAACACCGTGTAACGCCAGCGGGATCGCTACCCACTGGTATTTTTTTACCCCGCCATAGTAATGCGTATCCAGCATTGCAAAATCCGTGTCCTCGTACAACGGATCCTGTTTGAGGTCAAGACGCGGGGAATCAATATGAGCGCCAACAATATTCATTCCCTGCTCCATACCCTTCTTGCCGATCACAAAAAGGGCCAGGCTCTTTCCCATATTGTTCGCATACACCCTGTCGCCTGCTTTTAAGCGTGTGCCGTCGGCGATCACCTGCTCAAGGTCAAGAAACCCTTCTTTTTTTGCCTCCGCCACAAAAAAAGACACACACTCCCGCTCTGTCTTACAATCGGAGAGAAACCTGCGGTATTTTTCCGCAAACTTATATACCTCTTCTCTCTTTTTCCCTTCCGGGTACTTCTGCCATGCATTTTGTCTTTCCATCTCTTATTCTCCTGTTAATGTAAATATGTTTCGCTACTCTGTGTCCGGCCATGCAGAACCGGCATGGCGTATATCCGCCGAAAGCTCACAGGCCCCTCCTTACAGCGGTGCCCAGAAACCGGCGTGAGGGACTTTGTTTACTCGTCTTCGTCTTCATCACCGGGCGTCCTTGTCAGATTTTCCTGCACACGGCGATACAGCTCCTGCGCCGCGTTATATCCCATCTTCTTCTGCCTGTGATTGGCCGCAGCAACCTCGCAGATCACCGCCAGATTACGGCCCGGGCGGATCGGAAGAGAATGGCATACGACTTTATTCCCAAGAAACTCCGTATATTCTTCCTCCAGTCCAAGACGGTCGTACTCATTTTCCTTCTTCCAGTCTTCCAGTTTGATCACGAGATCAATCTGCTGCTTCTCCTTCACGCACTCCACGCCAAACAATGTCTTGATATCGATAATTCCGATTCCCCTGAGCTCAATAAAGTGACGCGTAATCCGCGGAGAAGTCCCGATGAGCACCTGCTCATTAATTTTTCGTATCTCGACGACGTCATCGGTCACGAGGCGGTGGCCGCGGCGCACAAGCTCCAGTGCCGCCTCGCTCTTTCCGATGCCGCTCTCCCCCATGATCAGCAGCCCTTCCCCATAGACGTCTACCAGCACCCCGTGAATCGTAATGCAGGGGGCCAGCAGTTCGCTCAGGCTGTGGATCACCTGCGCCGTAAATTCGGAAGTCCTTCGCTTCGTACCCAGAACCGGCAGATTGTTCGCCTCCGCGAGCTCAAGGAAGAGAGGATCCGGCTGGATGTCACGGCAGAACACCACACAAGGGATGTCGTAAGACATAAATTTGCGGTATATATATTCTTTCCGTTCCATATCAAGCTGCTGCAGATACGTATGCTCCACGGTGCCGATAATCTGAACCCTGTGCTGCCCGAAATGTTCAAAGTACCCGCTGAACTGCAGCGCCGGACGGTTGATATCGCTCATCGTAATCCGGTTTAACTTCAAATCCATATCCGGAAGGAAATTGTACAGATCCATGACCTGCACCATTTTCGCCACGCTGATCCCCTTTTTGTCTACACTATTCATCGCGCCATCTCCTTTTTCTGTCGTTCTCTTCCCTACCACTATAGCACAGACGGGCCCTTTCTTCAACTAACCGGAAGCTCCGTTTTCCTTTCCGGAGTGAAAAAAACAATACACGGAATGCGCCGCCTTTGCACTCATCGCATCCGTGGCCGCAAGCTCTTCCTCCGTGGCGTTTTTAATGGCGTCCAGCGACTGATAATGCTTCATCAGCGCTTTTCTCCTGGCAGGGCCGATTCCGGGAATATCGTCCAGCACGGAGTGTACCTGCTCTTTGCTCCGCAGTGAGCGGTGATATTCAATGGCAAACCGGTGCGCCTCGTCCTGTATCCTGGTAATCAGCTTAAATCCCTCGCCCGCACGGTCAATCGGGATCTCCACGTTATTATAGTATAACCCACGCGTGCGGTGATTATCATCCTTTACCATCCCACAGACCGGAATGGCAAGCTTTAATTCTTCCAGCACGCGAAGCGCAATATTTACCTGGCCGCGGCCGCCGTCCATCATGATCAGATCGGGAAAACGCGTAAAACTCCCGTATTCTCCCGAAAGTTCCTTTCCCGAAAGCGCCTCCATCTCCTGTATTCCATGGGTAAATCTTCTGGTCAGTACCTCGTGCATCGACGCATAGTCATCCGGTCCGGCCACCGTCCGCAGCTTAAATTTCCGGTAATCGCTCCGTTTTGGCTTTCCCTTTTCATAGACCACCATCGAACCGACAGTTTCAAACCCGTTCGTATTGGAAATATCGTATGCCTCGACGCGCTGCAGGTCCGTCAGCTCTAAAAGCTTTCCGATTTCTTTCATCGCCCCGATCGTGCGCCCCTCTTCCCGCCGTATTTTTTCCCGGTCCTGTGCTAAAACGAGCTCCGCGTTTTTCTTTGCAAGCTCCATCAGTTTTTCTTTCATACCCTTTTTGGGTATGCGGACGTATACCCTGCCGCCGCGTTTTTTCTCAAGCCATTCCTCCAGCACCAGGCGGTCTGCCACCTTCTCCTGCAGCATAATCTCCCTGGGAATAAACGGCGTGCCGGAATAAAACTGCTTTATAAACGTAGATAAAAGCTCTTCCCTCCTGTCCTCGGTCCCGATCCGGATATAAAAATGATCCCTGCCGATCAGCTTTCCACTTCGTATAAAGAACACCTGTACCACGGCATCACGCTCATCCGCCGCCAGCGCGATAATATCTTTATCCTCCCCGTCCGTGTGCGTTACCTTCTGTTTCTGCGCAATCTTTCTGACGCTTCCAAGCAGTTCCCGGTATTCGATTGCCTTCTCATATTCCATCTGTTCCGACGCGCGCGTCATTTTCTCTTCGAGAGACTTTAACACGGCTCCATAATTTCCATTTAAAAATTCCATCACGGCGTCCACCTGGCCGCGGTATTCCTCCCTGGCCACGTATCCCTGGCATGGACCGGCGCACTGATGGATATGGTAATTCAGGCACGGGCGTTCCTTTCCGACATCCCTGGGCAGAACACGGCTGCAGGTGCGCAGACCGTATATTTTATTGACAAGTTCGATTGTGTCCCGCACGGCGCCCGCACTCGTGTAAGGGCCGAAATACCTGGATTTATCCTTTTTCTGCTGACGTGAAAAGAGGACCCTTGGAAAATCTTCTCCTAGAGTCACCTTGATAAACGGATATGTCTTATCATCTCTTAACATTGTGTTGTATTTGGGGCGGTGTTCCTTAATCAGATTACACTCCAGCACCAGCGCTTCCAGCTCGGAATCCGTGACAATATATTCAAAGCGGACAATCTGCCTGACCATCTGCGCCTTTTTGATGCCTTCATCGTGACTCGGCTGAAAATACTGATGTACCCGCTTGCGCAGGCTGACCGCCTTCCCGACATAGATGATCGCGTCCCGCTCATCATGCATAATGTAAACTCCCGGCTCATCCGGGAGTTTTTTTAACTCTTCTGCAATATCAAACATCATCTGCGTCACCGTTTACTGTTGTATTGTCATCCACAATATGATCGATGGCATTTCCAGGCAGCTCCTGGCCTGCCAGACCTAAGCGTGCCTCCTCTGCCTGCTCAAAAAATGTCTTTTTTCCGTCCTGCTCATCCGGTTCGGGAAGCCCCTTCAGCTTCCTGAAGATCTTCATAAATTCTTTTCCGGTAATCGTCTCGTGCTCATAGAGATACTCTGATATCTGATCCAGCACGTCACGGTTTTCGGTCAGAAGCCGCATTGCCTCGTCATAGCTGCTGTTGATGATGGAAAGGACTTCCTTGTCAATCTGCGCCGCCGTATCCTCCCCGCAGAGCAGTCCCGCCCGGTGGTCCAGATACTGATTCTCCACCGTAGCCAGGCACATCATGCCAAATTTCTCCGACATTCCATATTGTGTCACCATCGCCCTTGCGATCGCCGTCGCGTGCTCAATATCATTGGCCGCCCCGCTCGTCGCGGATCCGGACACCAGCATCTCCGCCGCGCGGCCCGCCATATACGTCGTAATCTTTGCGAGAAGCTCTTCCTTTGTCTGCAGAAATTTCTCTTCCTCCGGCGTCTGTAATGTGTAGCCCAGCGCCCCCATCGTCCGCGGCACGATCGTGATCTTCTGTACCGGCTCCGTGTTCTTCTGAAGCGCCGTCACCATGGCGTGACCGACCTCGTGATACGCCACAATGCGCCGCTCCTTATCGCTCATAATGCGGTCTTTCTTTTCCTTGCCGCCCACGGCCACAAGCTCAAACGCGTCAAACAGGTCGGACTGATTGACAAATTTCCGCCCGTTCTTCACCGCGTTGATCGCCGCCTCGTTGATCATATTGGCAAGATCAGAACCGACCAGGCCGGCCGCCGCCAGTGCCAGCGCGTCCAAATCCACCGTCTCATCCATCATGACATCTTTGGAGTGCACCTTCAGGGTCTCCAGCCTTCCTTTCAGATCCGGCTTGTCCACGATAATCCTGCGGTCAAAACGTCCCGGGCGCAAAAGCGCCTTGTCCAGCACCTCCGGACGGTTTGTCGCCGCCAGGATCAGAAGACCTTTTGAAGTGTCAAAACCGTCCATCTCCGCCAGAAGCTGATTTAACGTCTGTTCACGCTCGTCGTTCCCGCCATAGCGGTTGTCGCGGCTCTTGCCGATCGCATCGATTTCGTCGATAAATATAATACACGGCGCCTGCTTCTGGGCCTCTTTAAACAGATCGCGCACACGGGACGCACCGACACCCACAAACATCTCCACAAAGTCTGATCCGGCAAGAGAAAAAAACGGGACTTTTGCCTCCCCCGCCACCGCCTTCGCCAGAAGCGTTTTTCCGGTTCCGGGAGGACCGACGAGGAGCGCTCCTTTGGGCAGCTTCGCACCGATATCCTTATATTTTCTGGGATTGTGCAGAAAATCCACGACCTCCTGTAAGGATTCTTTCGCCTCATCCTGTCCTGCGACATCTTTAAACGTAACCCCCGTCTGCTTTTCCACGTAAACTTTGGCGTTACTCTTGCCGACGCCCATCGCTCCGCCGCCCATCCTGCGCATCACAATGCCGATCACAATCCAGATCAGCGCAAGCGGAATCAGATAACTGAGAATGCTGTAAATCCAGGTGGACGTGTTGTCCGGAATCACGCCGTAAATCTCCACCCCTTTTTCCTTCAAAAGCGGAATCAGCGTCTCGTCCGCGACCCTGCCGCAAAAAAAACGCATCTGATAAGGGCTGTCCTTTTCGGATGCCATCGTAATATCAATCTGGTAGGAGCCGATTTCTACAGACTCCACCTGCTTATCCTTCCAGTCCCCTTCCCTGTTCACCATCTTAAGAAATTCAGAATAGGAAACTTCCTGCGTACTCATCTGATTAAACTGATTCGTGATCATGCTCATAACAAAAAGGGCAATCAGCGAAACCATAATGAATGCCATGATGATCTGGCCGTTGCGATTCCCCCTCCCGTCGTCGCCCCCGTTGTTATTTCCATTGTTGTTATAGTTATTTGGTCCTTGATTATCCATATGTGTTTTCCTTTCCGGACAGATCCGCCTCTCCTGCCGCCCCCCGCGCTTCTCCCCCGACGTCTCTGCAATATCTTCTTTATTATATTGAAAACAAAGTTCAAAAGCAATACGAACTTCATGAACTTTTTTTGTCATTTCTAAATAAATTATAAAATCCGGACAATGATGCGCCCTTTCTTCCTTTGCAAATTTTGCTGGATTTTAACCGCGCTTCGTTGTATACTGGGTTATTATGAGCGTATCGATAAACTATTATTTCCATAAATGAGGAGGAAAAACCCTATGCCTGTTAAATATGTTTTTGTCACCGGCGGTGTCGTCTCCGGTCTCGGAAAAGGGATTACGGCGGCATCCCTTGGACGGCTCTTAAAAGCCCGCGGATATAAGGTAACCATGCAGAAATTTGACCCTTATATCAACATCGACCCTGGCACCATGAATCCCATTCAGCACGGCGAAGTCTTTGTGACAGACGATGGCGCGGAAACAGACCTGGATCTGGGACATTATGAGCGTTTTATCGATGAGAGCCTGACAAAAAACTCCAACGTGACAACGGGCAAGGTATACTGGTCCGTGCTGCAGAAAGAACGCCGCGGTGATTTCGGCGGCGGAACCGTTCAGGTCATTCCGCATATCACCAACGAGATCAAAAGCCGTTTTTACCGCAACTTTACCTCCGACGACACTCACATTGCGATTATCGAAGTCGGCGGCACGGTCGGAGACATCGAAAGCCAGCCTTTCCTGGAAGCCATCCGTCAGTTTCAGCATGAAGTAGGCCGGGAAAACGCCATTCTCATCCATGTGACACTGATCCCGTATATCAAAGCATCCGGTGAACTGAAGACAAAACCTACGCAGGCGAGCGTCAAAGAGCTCCAGGGCATGGGAATCCAGCCGGATATCATCGTCTGCCGCTCCGAACATGCGCTCGATCAGAGCCTTAAGGACAAGATTGCGCTGTTCTGTAACGTGCCCAGCCGCAGTGTCCTCCAGAATCTTGACGTAGAATATCTGTACGAAGCGCCTCTTGCAATGGAAAAAGAAAACCTTGCCAGGGTCGCCTGTGACGCACTCCACCTGGACTGCCCCGATCCGGAGTTAAAAGACTGGGAAATAATGGTGGACGCACTCCGCCATCCCGACAAGGAAGTGACCGTCGCGCTTGTCGGAAAATATATCGCGCTGCACGACGCCTATATATCGGTTGTCGAAGCGTTAAAGCACGGCGGCATTGCAGAGCGCGCCACCGTCAACATCAAATGGGTGGATTCCGAAGAGCTGAACGATGAAAACGTTGCGGAGATGCTTTCCGGCGTTTCGGGCATCCTCGTCCCGGGCGGTTTTGGCTCCCGCGGCGTGGAAGGAAAAATCACCGCCGCAAAATATGCCCGGGAAAATAAGATTCCCTACCTCGGACTGTGCCTGGGCATGCAGGTCGCCATCATCGAATTTGCCAGACATGTCTGCGGCTTCAACGACGCACACAGCGTCGAGCTCGACCCGAACACAACGCACCCTGTCATTGCGCTGATGCCGGATCAGAGCGGTGTGGAAGACATCGGCGGCACGCTCCGCCTCGGCTCATACCCGTGCGTGCTCGACCCGGCCTCAAAAGCTTACCAGGTCTACGGCGCCGCCGAAATTGAGGAGCGCCACAGACACCGCTACGAAGTCAACAATGATTTTCGTTTTGCGCTGACCGAAAAGGGAATGAAACTCTGCGGAACCTCCCCCGACGGACGCATCATCGAAATGATCGAAATACCAGATCACCCCTGGTTTATTGCAACGCAGGCCCATCCCGAGTTAAAATCCAGGCCGAACAGACCGCATCCGTTGTTCCGCGGTTTTGTCGAGGCCTCGATCGTATATGGAAATAATTCTCCGCATCATCTTTAAGCGCGTTGAGATCGCCCCGGCAGATAAAGGGTGTAAAACCGCTCTCATTCTGAGAGGATTTTACACCCTTTCGGGGCAGTCGTATATGTCAGGTGATGACTTCATCGTAGAGGCGCAGAAGAAATTCATGCAACAGTTCCCGCAGCGTATCCCAGTACCTCTCTGTCACGAGATCACCGTCCGGCTGGGACGCTGTCACATCCATCACGGCGTCCAGAATCTCCGGATTGAGCGCGTCAAACGCTTCCTGCACCGCCGCCTCAAAATCACAATAACTCTCCTGTGTCAGATAAAGAATAAAATTATCTCTTTTTAGATTTGCGGCTTTATAGCCGTCTGTGAAAATCTCTTTTTCAGCCGTGGCAATCGCTTCAAATTCTGCCTTTACCATTTCATACTCCACCGCACAGTAATTTTCCGTAAAAAACGTATCAAAGACGGCCTTTTCGATCTTTTGTCCCATCCTGCCTTTCTCCCCTTTCCCTTGTCATTGTCCGCCTGTTATGTTATTTTATCATAAGGTATACCGATATGTAAAAGAAAAACAGCGGAAACTGCAGCGGAAAGGAACAGAACCATGTATGAAAATCTCCCGAAGGACCCCATTATACTTTTAAGTTTTATCAACACCCGGCTTCGCGACCATTACAAATCTCTGGACGAGCTGGCCGATGCGCTTCCAGTCGATGTGCAGGAACTGACCGACACGCTTGGGGCAATCGATTATGAATACGACCCGGCAGTCAATCAGTTTGTGTAATATAAACGTCTGCGGGCCATGCAGAGTTAACCACAGATCCGGAAATTTTATCGGAAGTGATAAAGAACGGAAAATGGCCGGAAATGATTTCACATTGGCAGACCAATGGCCAGCGGGATAACCCGCTGGCCATACGCCCGTCACCTGGCTTCCTCATTTCGCAGATAACTGCGTACCTGCTTCCACGCCGGATAAAATTTTGTCATATATCCCCAGAATACCGCATTATGGCCGGCCTCCAGAATATGCGTCATCTCATGGACCACCACATATTCCAGACACTCCGGCGGTTTTTTCAACAGTGCCAGATTGAGATTGATATGATGGCTTTTCACATTACAGGAACCCCACCGTGTTTTCATCTGTCGTATCGTAACACCGGAAACCGAAACTCCCATGACGGGCTCCCATTTCTTTACCAGGCTCTCCGCTTCTCTTTTCAGGAAGCGCTTCTGCTCCTCCAGTTCAGCCTTTGACAGCGCGGGAGTCTCCTTCCTCTTCCCGTCTGCTTTTTCATACTTTTGCCGGTATTTACGTATCCAGCCCTCACGTTCTTTCGCAAATGCCCGGATACAGTCGTCACTCATCCGAAGCGGCGCAGAAATCAGCACGGAACCGTCCTCTTTTTTTACGCGCAGATACATATTTTTTATATGCTTCTTTATCACGGTAATCGCAATCCCGTCTATATCCATCTGATACGTCCGATCCCCCATCTGTGTCCGCCACTCCTTTTTCTCCGCCCTCTGTACGGGTTCAGCCGCACCGATCCCTTAAAAGTTCCTCTCGCCGATCGCAAAAATACTTACATGTACTGCTCTAAGATCTCCTGCAGGTATTTCCGGTATGCCTGTGCGACCCTGGCCGGCCCGTCAATTTTCACCGAAGGCCCGAGTCCCGTCACCCAGCCAAAAAACTGTCTGCTCACGGCAACCTGCACGCGGACCTGAATCTTTTCATCTTCTCTCCGGCGCATTGCGATCTCTTTCCCAAAACGATCTATCATCACCCCCGTGAGACTTTCATCACAGGTCAGTGTCACCGTCTCTTCCTCACCCGCAAACATACCGAACGTTTTCCTGGAATAGGCCGCAATGTCAAAATCATCAAACTGGCCCTTTCCCTCCCGCCGCTCGTCAAGCAGGCCCAGCCGCAGCATCTTATCCACCCGGTAGTGCCTTATCATCCGGCTTCTCTCATCATAGGCAATCAGATAATAATTCTCATCATCCCAGGTCAGCAGCCAGGGGCTCACCACATAAAAAGACCCGTCGCGCCGCAGCCGCATCTCCTTATCGGCGCTCCACTCAAAATACTGAAAACGGATTTTGGCGTTTTCGGAAATTGCATTGTAAATCAGATCCACGTTATAGTAAATATTTTCATTCGCCGCCTTATTCCGGTTTGTGACCACAACCTGACGGTGGAGCTGCCGCGCCTGTGCATGGCTGCAGAGCGTTTCCAGCTTGGCAATCAGTTCACTGGATTTTTTGGAAGTAATAAACTTGGAAGACTGCACCGCATCCACAAGAACCTTCAGTTCCGCAAGTTCAAACTGACGGCTGGCGAGATAATAGCCGCCTGGCCGTTCCTTTATCCGGATAATATCCATTCCAAAATCACTCAGCACATCCATATCACTGTAAATACTCTTGCGCTCCGCCGTGATCCCGTGAAGCGCAAGATAATCGATGATCTCCGCCATCGTTGCGGCATGTTCCTCATCCGTCCGTTCTGACAACAGCCGCATAAGGTAGAGCAGTTTCTGCTTCTGTTTTTCTGATTTGGCCATTAGAGCAGACTCCTTTTTCTCAGCATGACTCCTCATGTTCAACGATCTGAAACCCCAGCCTCACCGCCCTGACTGCGGCATCTCTGTGGTCAAACAACTCAAACAGCATTGAAACGGCGATTTCGCCGCTCTTCTCATAAGCGTAATGCACAGTCATAAGCGGCGGTGTCGTGACTCTCGCCAGCGTGGAATCCCCATGTCCGGCAACCAGCACTTCCTCCGGTACACAAAGCCCGCTCTCCTTCAGGTACTGCATGGCGCCGATCGCAAGCGAATCCGTTGCACAGATCAGCCCGTCGAGCGGGCCGAAACGGGCAAGCAGTTCTTTCGCTTTCTCATGCCCGGACTCCATGGAAAAAGAAGCGATTACATATCGTTCCGCCAGATTTTCAAATCCCATATCACACACGGCGTCCCGGTAGCCTCTGCGGCGTTCCCGTCCGACTGCCCTGTCTTCTTCCATCGCACTGATATAGCCCAGCGAAGTCCTTCCTCTCTCCAGAAGATGCTTTGTGAGCTCATAACACGCGTGATAGTCATCGTGATAAACACTGCAGAAACCGGAGAGCTCCTGCCCGACGATCACAACCGGAACCTTCATCTGCTTTAAGGCACGGACATGCGCCTCTGAAAATACCGTGGCAACCAGGATTACACCGTCAACCTGTTTGTGATTGAACACAGACAGATACTCAATTTCTTTTTCCGGGGTGTTCTGCGTGACGGACAACAGCATCTGATAACCACTCTCATTTACGACGGAAAGAATCCCTTCCACCACCCTGCCGATCGAGGCGGAGGCAATCTTAGGCACGATCACGCCGATCATTTTCGTTTTTTTCGTGCGCAATGTCTGGGCCTGCACCGACGGACGGTATCCCGTCTCGCTGACGACTTTCTGGATTGCCTCCCTCTTCTCCTCCGACACGTATCCGTTATTGAAATAGCGGGAAACGGCAGCACTGGAAACTCCGGCCAGCTTTGCGATTTCTGCTATGTTCATCGCTACCTCCCTACCGTACTACCTTTTTCAGATAGTAAAAACCATATGCCGGTACCGGCACGGAATCTGCCTTGATTTCTTTTCCAGAGATCAGATCCACATACGCTCCGTCCGTCTCACTGATCCATGCCGTCTTATCATACTCGCTGAAATTAAACAGTCCAAGAATTTTTTCTCCGTCAAAATAGCGTCCCATGCAGAGCACACCCGGCTCCCAGGTATCGATCGTCCATGTATCGGCGTTTGAGACAAATACTTTTTCACTCCTGCGGATCTGCTCCAGCCTCTTTAACCCCATAAAAACCCGTCCCTCCACTGTCGCGGGATCCGAAATGCGCTCCGCCAGCGTCCAGTTCATCGGGCCACGGTGAATGTATCTGGAATCCGCCGCCTTCAACGGGTTTTCTTTGTATGTATAATCGTTCACCTGGCCGATCTCATCCCCGCTGTAAAGTACCGGGATTCCGGACTGCATAAACATATATGCGTGCAGCATGATATCGAGCCGGACTGCCGCATCCATCGCAGCCGCATTCTGTTCAAAACCAGCCTTTTCGATTCCGCACATAGATGCCGTCGTTCCGCAGAATCTTGCGTCTCCCGTCACCGGATCGGCATTGTAAAGCTCTCCACGGCTGTTGCTGTCTCCCGCATACCCCTGAAAATAATCATTCAGATATTTTTTGTGTGAGCGCTCTCCGATACCGTCCAGCATCAGCGTGCCAAAATCGAGCCCCCAGCCGATATCGTCATGGCAGCGGAGATAATTTAAAAATACATAGTCTTTCGGCAGCGAATTAACGATATCAAGCTGTTTTTTTAACAGCCGGACATCCCGCGACGCCACCGTATGCCAGGTTGTCGCCATCGTCGTCACATTGTAGAGCATATGACATTCGGGCTTTTCCACCGTTCCGAAATATGGAACGACTTTTTCCGGCTCCATGACAACTTCTCCCAGCAGCAAAATTCCCGGACAGACAATCTCGCCGATCATGCGCATCATACGCACAATCGTGTGAACCTGCGGCAGATTGCGGCACTGTGTATTCAGTTCTTTCCAGATATAAGGCACGGCATCGATACGGATAATGTCAATTCCTTTGTTTGCCAGAAACAGGAAATTGTACATCATCTCATTAAAGACACGCGGATTTTTATAATTCAGATCCCACTGGTACGGGTAAAATGTTGTCATTACAAAATGCCCGATATCCGGCAGCCATGTAAAATTGCCGGGAGCCGTCGTCGGAAACACCTGCGGTACCGTTTTCTCATATGCAGACGGAATCCGGTCGTTGTCAAAGAAAAAGTACCGGCTCATATATTCGCCTTCGCCCCGACGTGCACGTTTTGCCCACTCATGGTCTTCCGAAGTATGGTTCATCACGAAATCCATACAGACGTTGATTTTTTTCTTATGGCAGGCCGCCGTCAGGCTTTCCAGATCTTCCATGGTCCCCAGGTTCTCCTGCACCTTTCTGAAATCGGCCACGGCATATCCGCCGTCGGAACGCCCCTCCGGCGTCTCAAGAAACGGCATGAGATGCACATAATTTACATTGCACTTCTCAAGGTAATCCAGTCTTTTTTCCACGCCTTTCATATTTCCCGCAAAATTGTCAATATAAAACATCATGCCCAGCATGTCGTTGCTCTTATACCAGTCCGGCCCGGCTTCCCGCTCGCCATCCAGCGCCTTCAGCGCGGCCTTTCTTTCCTTATAAAAACACTCCATCTGGTCACAGAGCTCGGCAAACATAGAGCCGTTGTCGTAAAGCTCCATATAAAGCCAGCGCAGTTCGTCAATGTGACGGTCAAATCTCTTCCGGTAAAGGTTTTCTTCTTCCTGTGTCCATGCGGAAACTGTCTGTTCTGCCTCTTTTACCGCCGATCTCTTTTTCTGATTCACCGGCTGTTTTTTTTCGACTGATTTCTTCATGTTATCCTCCCGTCCTGCCAATTATTTCTATTTCTCTGTCATCTGACCCCCGCCATCAGAACCCGCTTTCCCCTCGTGTGACCTTCTGCCTTTCTGGTGAGTGTTTTTACAGATTGCTCTCAAAAAATGCTCTGATACCCTCAAACGCCGTTTCCTCGTCCGGGCCTTCCACAGAAACCACAACGTGATCGCCGCACCTGACTCCCATCGCCATCACGGACATCAGTCTGCCCGCCTCCGCCGATTTTCCGTCCTTCGTGATCTGAATTTTACTCTCATATTTCTTAGCTTCCTTTGCAAGAACCCCTGCCGGTCTCGCATGGATTCCCAGTTCATCCTTGATAACATACTCGAATGTCTTCATCGCTCTTCTCCTCCTGTCAGCAAAGTCCGTATTTCTGAAACATAATCCGGATTCCGTCTTCTCCGACTCCCGGACAGATATCATCTGCGATCCGTTTTAATTCCTGGTTTCCGTCGCGCATACAGATCCCCACGCCCGCCGTTTTTAACATCTCCATATCGTTCATGCTGTCCCCGAATGCAATCGAATCGGAAACCTCCATACCCACACAGCTTAAGACACGCTCAACTGCCTTTCCCTTATTAAACTTTCTGTTGATCAGCTCTCCGTTAATGATACCGGGCAAGTCCCCCATGTCCTGGATACAGAACTGAAACTCATCCGAAAGCGCCTCCATCGGTTCCACAAGGCGCTCCCTGGACGGACTCATAAATCCGATTTTATACACGGGCAGCCCGCTGTATTCCTCCATCGGGAGTATATTTAACGATTTCTCAATCTGTTCCCTCATACGGATCAATTCGCTGTTGCCCTCTTTCGTATCATGCATTTTCAGATACTCCCGAAATTCTTTATCCGTATAAGAACCGTCCCGGCACTCCGCTGTCCGGTACACTCCGTTTCTCTCAAGAACCTCCATTGCACGCCTGCTCTGTTCTTCTGTCATGGGGCAGTCATAGATGACCTTCCCCTGACACATAACATAACCTCCCGCGCTCGCGACAACGCCGTCAAATCCATACCGAAGCAACGGAGAAAGCATCCCTAAATTCCGCCCGGTACACAAAAATACCAGATGTCCGTTTTCTCTTGCCCGCCGGATTGCATCAACCGCAGATTCCGGCGGAACACTCCTGCCCGGCTCTGTCAGCGTACCGTCGATATCGAGAAATATGATCCTGCGTCCGCTGCATTTTATGCCCATCTCCATCTCTCTTCCTCTCTTCTTATGTCTGTTTAACGCCGCGCAAGTGCTTCCACTTCACTTTTATCCGGCATTACGCGGAGCGCGCCTTTCCTCGTCGTAATCAGCGACGCTGCCGCATTCGCAAAGCAGAGCATCTCCTTTAATTCCTGCTCTGTATAATCCCTCCATCCGTGTTCCAGCACAAAATTGAGCACACAGGCGCAAAACGTATCTCCTGCTCCGGTCGTCTCAACCGTATTCGCCTGTACAAAAGCCGGGTACTCTGCCCTTACATCCTTCATATATGCCCTGCTGCCCTCTTTTCCAAGTGAAAGAAGGATGAGCGGAATCGCGAAACGCTCCTTCAGCACCCCGATGGCTTTGTCAAAATCCTTCTCTCCGGTCAGCCACTGTATCTCATTATCCGATATTTTCAGAATCTGACAATGCTCCATCCCAAACAATATCTGACGCCGTGCTTCCTCCAGACTCTCCCAGAGCGGTTCTCTTAAATTTGGATCGAACGAGAGGATTGCCCCGCTTTTTTCTGCAATCGATATCGCTTTTTCTGTCGCCTTCCGGCACCCCTCATGCGTCATTGACAGCGTTCCGAAATGAAAAATACGACAGTTTTTTATCCGTTCCTCATCCAGATCATCCTCCGTAAGCATCATATCGGCCCCTGGATTCCGGTAAAAAGAAAATTCGCGGTCGCCGTCCTCTTTTGTATGTACAAACGCCAGCGTGGTATGGACTTTCTCATCCCGTTTTAAGCCCCGCGTGTCGATTCCTGTCTCGTTAAGCACTGCTTTAAGCCGGTCCCCAAACATATCGCTTCCGATTTTGCCGATAAATGCCGTCTTTTTTCCGAGTCTGTTTAACATCGCCAGGACATTACAGGGCGCCCCGCCCGGATTCGCCTCAAGCAGAGGATTTCCCTGTGCACTCATTCCGCTTTCCGTAAAGTCAATCAGGAGTTCTCCCAGTGCCGTTACATCATATCCTTCCATACCGTACAAACCACCCTTCTAAACTAAAATCACACAACTGCTTTTTCAAGTAAAAACGGAGAAATCTTCTCAACAATCCTTCTGTCATCCGAATCGCACCTTAACTGCAACGGCTCCGACAAATCCAGCGCCAGTATCCCAAGTATCGACTTCGCATTCACGATTTTGCGTCCGGAACGCAGATCACAATGTGCTTCGAATGTATCAACCATGTTTACAAACCGTTTTACCTGCTCTGCATCTTTGAATTTAATGTATACCTGCTGCATAATGCATTCTCCTCCTTCTGTCAGATTTTTTCAAAAGCGCTCTGTGTAATCGATTTCACTTTTCGAAAGATATTATAATCGCGTCTGCCGGAAATGTATATTGACAAATTCCATAATTTTGAAGATTTTTTTTGTCAAAAATGCTGTACGAAAACCAGTATATATGCTATAATCATAAAAGAACATAAAAACTACCGGGAGATGAGAGCAGGGTAATGAGAACGATTCTATCGTTCTGTTGCTTTTGCTCTTTTTTTGTTTTATCCGCAGAGCTGACTCACACAGAACTGCCGTGCCTTCAAAAACCTGCCGCATACCAGGCAGGCCGAAAAACAGCCTTCCGGAAATCCTCAAAGTAAAGGAGTAACACTATGTACGATATCGCTATCATCGGAGCAGGCGTCGTCGGCAGCGCCATCGCCAGAGAACTATCCAGATACCAGGCATCCGTCTGTGTCTTTGACCGGGAAGAAGATGTCTGCTGCGGCACCTCCAAGGCAAACAGCGCCATTATCCACGCCGGATTCGACGCCGCACCGGGTTCGCTGAAAGCAGAACTGAACGTCCGCGGAAATGCCATGATGGATACACTTTCTGCAGAACTGGATATTCCCTTCCGGCGGAACGGTTCCCTCGTCATCTGCACAAAGGGGCAGGATACGGACGCTCTTTTTCAGCTGCTCGAAAAAGGCGAAAAAAATAACGTTCCCGGTCTGCGCATCATAGAACGGGAAGAACTCATTGCGCTTGAGCCGCACATCAGCGACGACGCTGCCTGCGCGCTGTACGCTCCGACCGGAGGTATCGTCTGTCCCTTTGAAATGACGCAGGCGTTTGCGGAAAACGCCTGCGTCAACGGTGTCTCTTTCTTTCTCAACACAGCAGTGACATCCATTTTAAAGCAGCCGGACGGTTATCTGATCGAGACGGTGCACACCGACACAAATCTTCCGGAAACCTTTCCGGCGCGGGTCGTCATCAACGCGGCAGGCGTCCACGCCGACCATTTTCACAATATGGTCAGTGAAAACAAAATAAAAATCACGGCACGCAAAGGAGAATATTTCCTGCTGGATAAAACAGCAAAAGATCATGTATCACACACCATATTCCAGCTTCCGTCCAGAATGGGAAAAGGCGTCCTCGTCACACCGACCATACACGGAAATCTTCTTATCGGCCCCACCGCGACAGACACAGACGACAAAGAAGCCGTCAACACTACCCTGGACGGGCTCGATACCCTGCGAAGAATGGCTCCCTTAAGCGTAAAAAACCTTCCGATGCGCCAGGTTATCACCTCATTCGCCGGTCTGCGCGCCCATGAATCCGGAGACGACTTTATCATCGGTGAGGCCGAAGATGCCGACGGATTTTTTGACGCCGCCGGAATCGAGTCACCTGGTCTTACCTCCGCTCCGGCAATCGGGCAGAAAATCGCTGAACTTGTACATAAAAAACTCTCCCTTGCCGAAAAAAAAGACTTTCAGCCTGCCCGCAAAGGAATCCTGCGCCCGGATACCCTGTCTGCCGACGAGCGCAGCCGCCTGATCCTTGCGCATCCGGAATACGGCAGCATCGTCTGCCGCTGTGAAATGATCTCTGAGGGAGAGATTATGGACGCCATTCGCCGCCCCCTGGGCGCTCGTTCCTTAGACGGTATCAAACGACGCACCCGCGCCGGAATGGGCCGATGCCAGTCGGGCTTCTGTTCCCCCCGCACAATGGAAATCCTGGCACGCGAGGTTCCGATGTCCGTCTTCGACATCACGAAAAGCGGCGTAGGCGGCGCCGTCTTAAAAGGCGTCGCCAAAGAATTATAAACCCGATCCATAAGACCACACGAAAGGAGTCATCTCTTTAATATGATCTATCATGATTTAGTCATTATCGGCGGAGGTCCGGCCGGGCTTGCCGCCGCAGTCTCCGCAAAAGACAACGGTATCGACGACATTCTCGTCATTGAACGCGATAAAGAACCTGGCGGCATCTTAAACCAGTGCATCCACAACGGCTTCGGTCTGCACACTTTCGGCGAAGAGCTGACCGGGCCCGAATATGCCGCCCGTTTTATCGATCAGGTGCTCTCACGCGGCATCACATGCAAAAAAAACACCATGGCCGTCGATTTTTCGGTGGAAGAAAACCGGAAAGTCGTCACCGCAATGAACCGGGAGGACGGCGTTTTTCAGATTTCGGCCGGCGCCGTCATCCTCGCGATGGGCTGCAGGGAGCGCCCCAGAGGCGCCCTGAACATCCCCGGATTCCGCCCTGCCGGCATCTATTCCGCAGGAACCGCCCAACGGCTCGTAAACATAGAGGGCCTGATGCCGGGGCGTGAAGTCGTCATCTTAGGCTCCGGCGACATCGGCCTTATCATGGCAAGGCGCATGACCTTAGAAGGGGCAAAAGTAAAAGTCGTCGCAGAACTCATGCCCTACTCCGGCGGCCTGAAGCGCAACATCGTACAATGTCTTGACGACTTTAACATCCCCTTAAAGCTGAGCCATACCGTCATCGATATCGAAGGAAAAAAACGCGTCGAAGCCGTCACGATCGCACAGGTGGACGAAAACGGCAGGCCGGTTCCGGGAACCGAAGAGCGCTACACCTGCGACACGCTTCTTCTCTCCTGCGGCCTGATTCCCGAAAATGAACTGAGCCGCAGCGCCGGAATCCACATAAATTCCATCACATCGGGCCCCGTTGTAAGCGACGCCTTAGAGACCAGCGCAGACGGTGTTTTTGCCTGCGGAAATGTACTCCACGTTCACGACCTGGTCGACTATGTATCGCAGGAAGCCGCAGCAGCCGGAAAAAACGCCGCCCGTTTTCTCCGGAAAAATAAGACGCGACACCAGGAGCAGATCGAGCTTGTGGCAGAAAACGGCGTCCGCTACACCGTCCCCTCGTTCCTTCGTCCCGCCGAAATGGACGATACCGTGACCGTCCGCTTCCGTGTAGACGGCGTCTACCGCAATCACACCATTACCGTCTGCTATGACGGCAGACCGGCCGCCAGACGAAAACGCCCCGTCATGGCGCCCGGCGAGATGGAGCAGGTCATTCTGCGCAGAGAGGAGCTTGCCCTCTGTCCAGACCTGAAACGGATTGCCATCCGGATTGAGAAAGCCTAGAATGGAGGATTACAATGTCAGAAACGTATAAAAAAGAATTAACATGTATCGGCTGTCCCTTAGGCTGTCCTGTCACTGTCACGCTGCAGGATGCCTCCGGCCACTGTGAAATCATCTCCGTCACCGGAAACACCTGCCCCAAAGGCGATGCCTACGCCAGAAAAGAAGTCACAAATCCAACGCGTATCGTGACGACGACCGTCCGCGTAACCGACGGCGCCGCGCCGATGGTAAACGTAAAAACAGCCTCGGATATTCCAAAAGAAAAAATCTCTGACTGTATCGCGGCACTTCGCGGCGTTACTGTCGCCGCCCCCGTAAAAATCGGCGATACGATTCTTAACAATGTCGCAGAAACCGGCGTAGCCATTATAGCAGCCGGAAATGTCACAGCCCTGCCGCAGGAAATGAGGTAACGTATGAGGAAGGAGTTTATGGAAGCCCTGGAAGATTCGCCCGTTGTCGCCGCCATCAAAGACGATGACGGACTAAAAAAATGTCTCTCCTGCGACAGCCGTATCGTATTTATCCTCTACGGCGATATCGTAACCATCCCCGATATCGTGACTGCCGTAAAAGCCTCCGGAAAAACAGCCATGGTTCACTTAGATCTCATCCAGGGCCTGAGTTCCAGGGAAATCGCGGCAGACTTTCTGAAAAAATATACCCAGGCAGACGGCATTATCACGACAAAACCCGCGCTCATCAGACGTGCGCGGGAACTGGAGCTCTATACCATCCTGCGCCTGTTCGTCATCGATTCGATGGCCTACGAAACGATCGACCCTCTGATCAGAAGCGCCCGGCCCGATTTTATCGAGATCCTCCCCGCCATGATGCCAAAAATTGTCCGTAAAATCGTCCGGCTCTCCCCGGTTCCCGTAATCGCGGGAGGGCTTGTCAGCGACAAGGAAGATGTCATGGCACTTCTGGACGCCGGTGTGACGAGCATATCCTCGACAAATGAAAAAGTATGGTTTCTGTAATACGGAATAACCGGCTATCAGAATAGGAAAACCCCGGAAACACACAGTTTCCGGGGTTTTCCCGAGGAGTTTAGTTATGAAAATGTTAATCTTTATAAAGGAAACAATCTCGAAAGCCATTGCCGGAAACACAGCCTTTATTCCACGTCCCGGCTCCTTCCAGGCATCTTCCCCCTGATTTGAAAAACGTCTGGCTCTTTCGATGTGATAAGTATACGAAAGAAATATGTACGGAGTGTGTCAATTTTCGAAAAGCTTTCTAAAAAAACATTCCGGACAATTTAGATTTCTTTAATATTTCATTATTTTTCTTTATATTTCCAGAAGAAAGCGCCCGAGCCTTCTGATCTCCTCCGTGCCGAGACTGTTTTCAATCGTGACACTCCCACGTTCTTCCGACTCCGTGAGCAGACCGCACTCCGCCAGGCGGCGTTTTGTCTCCCTGGCCGTCCCTTTTCCACCGTCAAACACCGCTGTACTGCCCCCGAGCATCTTCTGTATGACCGGCCTGACAAAAGAGTAATGTGTACACCCCAGAACGACACAGTCCACCGGCCTGTTGAGATACCTGCGAAACAAACTGCCCAGAAACGTCTCAATCCCGGGACCGCTGAGCTCCCCGCGCTCCACAAACTCCATCAGCCCCGGGCAGGGCATCGGTATAATCACGGCGTCCTCCTCATATTTCATCATCAGCTGATGAAACTTTTCTTCCCGCAGGGTCATCGGCGTCGCCATTACAAGGACGCGCGGATGTGCCTTCGACAATACCGCCGGTTTTAACGCGGGCTCAATCCCGACCACCGGCATATATGGATATCGGTTCCGCAGAATCTGTATCGCCGCACTTGTCGCGGTATTACAGGCCACCACAAGTGCCTTCGCGCCTCTCGACAACAGATATTCCGCACTCGCACAGGCAAGCCTTTGTACTTCGCCAGGCGCCTTCGTCCCGTACGGCGCATTTCTGGAATCTCCAAAAAAAATATAATCTTCCCCCGGCATCAGCGCCACCAGTTCCCGCAGCACACTGATTCCGCCGACACCGGAATCAAAAATACCGATCGGATACCTCTTCTTATCCATAAAGACCTCCATTTTCAGCCATCATTTTCATTTTTTCCCATGGACAGAATTTTATACCTTCCTACTTTTTTCTTTTCATACCAGGACTTTCGTGCTATAATGGAAAAAGACAAATTCATCATAGGAGGTGTTTTACATGGAACCAAATAACCTTTTTGGTAACTATCACTACTGCGAATTGTGCAGACGCCCCTTGCCCTCTACATACACTGAAACTGTCTGCCCCGCCTGCCAGAACCATAAGCTTTTCTCTGAGGTAAAAGAATTTATCCGGGAGAATGACGTGACAGAATACGATGTCGCGGAAGAGTTTAACATTCCACGCCAACAGGTCAAACAGTGGATCAAGGAAGGCCGGATTGAATACAAAGATGACCGTCTCAACACACATATTACAGGAAAGTGCCAGAACTGCGGCACCTCCATCCTTTTTGGCAGCCTCTGCTCCAGGTGTCTCAAACAATCCGGAATGTCCGGACACGGCAAAGCCCAGCAGAATGAGGATAACCGCATGCGCTTTCTCGAGGAAGGGAAAAAATCCTGATGATGCCTCCCTCAAAGGAAAAAGCAAGTGCCTCAAATTAGTTCCTGTCGGCTAATTTGCAGGCACTTTTTTCATTTCAGAAATCCATTGATAATCTGCTCTTCTGCTTCTTTTTCATCGAGCCCAAGCGTCATCAGCTTAATCAGCTGTTCTCCCGCTATCTTTCCGATCGCCGCCTCGTGAATCAGATTCGCGTCGATATCATTCGCCGTCAGCTGCGGGCTGGCCGTCACACACGCCTCGTCCATAATGATCGCATCGCACTCACTGTGGCCGGCGCAGGCCGCATTTCCGTTGATCACGGAAAAAAACTCCTGTCTGGATTTCTCTTTTGCGACAGAACGGGAAATCAGATTCACACGTGAATCTCTGCCGTTCATGTCGACGGAAAAGTCTGTCCTGGCGTACTGCTTCCCGTGCGTCATAATCTTTTCGCGAATCTCCAGCGACGCACCCTCCGCCAGCTCGCCCTTCGTCACCCTGACCGTCGAGTCGATCCCCTTAATCTGGGTCGTCTCCATCTCCATATGCGCCCCTTCTTTTAAATGAACCACTGTCTGTGGATTCATGACATTGGCTCCATTCCCGTCTCCTTCACCATAGTGACGCTCCACATAGCACACCCTGGCATTTTTTTCGAGATAAAACGTGTGGATGCCCTCATGTTTCGAAGTGTCCACGCCACAGTTGTGAATGCCGCATCCCGCCACGATCGTGACATCGGCGCCTTCACCGATAAAAAAATCGTTATATACACTCTCCTGTATCCCGCTTTTGCTCAGCAAAACCGGAATATGAACACTCTCGTTTACCGTTCCCGGTTTTATAATAATATCAATTCCATCCTTATCCGTTTTGGATACAATGTCGATATTGGCCGTCGTATTCCGGCCCATCTTTTCTCCGTCGGCACGGATGTTATAGGCGCCTTCCGGTACCTCGTGCAGCCCCGCAACCTGCTCCAGCAGATTTTTCTGTATCAGATCCATCGCAATCTCTGCCCTCCTATATCTTATCCGTCAGCGTCGGGCATGCCTCCGCCGTGTGAAGCAGCTCCGGGAGAACCTCCGCCCTGGTACCGACTGTTCTGACCTGCCCGTCCGCAATCACGATAATCTTGTCCGCAATATCGAGAATGCGCTCCTGGTGGGAAATAATCAGAATCGTGCCGTTGATTTCCCTGCGCATTTTCTCAAACACCCTGATCAGGCTCTGAAAACTCCACAGATCAATTCCCGCCTCCGGCTCATCGAAGATCGAAAGCTTCGTGCCGCGCGCGATAATCATCGCAATTTCAATCCGCTTCAGCTCGCCGCCCGAAAGGCTTCCGTTCATCTCGCGGTCCACGTACTCCCTGGCACACAGACCCACTTCCGAGAGAATCTCACAGATCTCGGAAACTGTCATCTTCTTTCCGGCCGCGATCGCAATCAGATCCTTGACCGTCAGCCCTTTAAACTGTACCGGCTGCTGAAACGCATAACTGACGCCGCGCCGCGCCCGCTCCGTGACCGGATACCCTGTGATATCCTCCCCGTCCAGAAGAATCTGCCCACTGGAAGGCATCAGTATACCTGCGATCATCTTTGCAAGCGTCGACTTTCCACCTCCGTTCGGCCCCGTCACAGCCACAAAATGACCGTCGATCGTGAGACTGATGTCTTTTAAAATCTCTCTGTTGTCGCTGCTGTCATCCACCTCATAAGTGATATGTTTTAGTTCTAACATGTATACCTCCGTGTATCTCTCTACCTGATCACCACACGCGGATATTTAATCATTATCGCATTCAGCATATCCTCGTCCGGCTCAAACTCATAGCGGCTGATCCCCTTATCCGCTTTGCAGATGAGATCATACACCTTCGCATCCACTGCCTTTGACGTCAGGCTCTTACAGGGAACATTGCTGTCGTTCTCATATTTTGTCACACTCCGGTCCCCTTTGGGCGCAATCAGTATGACGTCGTCCATCTCGATCTGCGCGATGGATTTTCTTCTGCGCTTCGCTCTGATTTTTGCAAAGCGAAGATCTCCGTCATAATAGGTATATTCAAACTCAATCTCGGAGAGAAACGTCTGAAAATACCAGATCGCCGCAAACAAAACCGCCGGTATGGTAAAAATCACCGGCGCACCGATCGCCAGGATGAACATCACGCACGCCAGCACAAACCAGACAATATCCAGAATCTTTTTGTTTCCTCCGCTTTTTCTGGGTACAATCACTAATACTTCCCTCATATCATCAATCCTCCACACACTTTCTGAATTGCATTCTATTTTGTCCGTCAGCTTCTTATTTTATCATGTATTGCTGCCGTAGAAAAGCCTTTTTCCAAAATTTTATATGTTTTGAAATTTTTTTATTGACAACATCGCTTTCATCCTGTAAAATAAATTTTGCTTTGAGTTGCCCAGTTAACTCAGTTGGTAGAGCAGAGGACTGAAAATCCTCGTGTCTCTGGTTCGATTCCGGAACTGGGCATTATGCGGGTGTAGTTCAATGGTAGAACACCAGCCTTCCAAGCTGGATACGTGGG
>CANSSP010000014.1 GCA_947649645.1 uncultured Roseburia sp.
CAAGCGGTTAAGACGCCGCCCTCTCACGGCGGAAACAGGGGTTCGATTCCCCTAGGAACTGTTGACTGTTTTTATTATAAGAACAGCCCAACCCGGAAAAAACTGCCATCTGGCAGTTTTTTTCTTTGCCTTTTTTTGTTTATCCGTTTTGCCCCGGCAGAGCTGTCAGAACACAGCGCCGCCGGGGCAGTTTATCATATATGACGATTCTTTTTTATTCTTCATACCCGTTCGGATTATTCTTCTGCCATCTCCATGAATCCTCACACATCTCACGGATTCCGTACTGCGCCTTCCAGCCCAGCTCACGCTCCGCCTTTGACGGGTCGCAATAGCAGGTTGCAATATCGCCCGGTCTTCTCTCTTTGATAACGTACGGAACCTTAAGGCCGTTCGCCTCTTCAAAATTTTTCACAATATCAAGCACGCTGTATCCATGTCCCGTACCCAGATTGTAGATACACAGCCCCGCTTTTTCCTCAATTTTCTTTAACGCCTTTACATGTCCCAGCGCAAGATCCACCACATGAATATAATCCCGCACGCCGGTTCCGTCCGGTGTGTCGTAATCGTTTCCGAATACGCCGAGCTCCTTTAATTTTCCGACGGCAACCTGCGTGACATAAGGCATCAGATTGTTCGGAATGCCGTTTGGGTTTTCGCCCATCGTACCGCTCTTGTGTGCGCCGATCGGATTAAAGTAACGCAGCAGAATTACATTCCATTCCGGGTCTGCCTTCTGAATATCGGAGAGCACCTGCTCCAGCATCGACTTGGTCCACCCATAAGGATTGGTGCACTGCCCCTTCGGGCACTCCTCCGTGATCGGTATCTGTGCCGGATCGCCGTAGACCGTTGCGGAAGACGAAAAAATAATATTTTTGCAGCCGTTCTGGCGCATCACATCCACCAGCGTCAGCGTACCTGCAATGTTATTGTTGTAATATTCCCACGGCTTTGCGACAGACTCCCCGACCGCCTTTAACCCTGCAAAATGAATGCAGCTTTCGATTTTTTCCTCCGCAAAAATCCGGTTCAGCACTTCCCGGTCCAGGATGTCGCCCTTATAAAATGTGACTTCTTTTCCGGTAATCGCTTTCACACGCTTAAGCGACTCTTCAGAAGAATTGCTCAGATTGTCCAGCACGACCACCTCATGTCCTGCGCTCAGTAATTCCACGCATGTGTGGCTGCCGATATAACCCGCCCCGCCGGTAACTAAAATTGCCATAATTATTCCGCCTTTCTCTCTGTATTCTGTCTTTTCTGCATTTCTGTCTCCATATTACCTTATATTCTGTGGAATGTATAGCCAAAAATGTATATAATTTATGTAATTATGTTGCACAACAGCACCATGCACTCTATAATTAGGATACCAGAGGACAGGCAGTCGTACACATCCGGCGCAGGAGGATAAAACATATGAACAGCAATTACAAAAATTCATACAAAGTGACCGAAAAAGAGCTCGTCTCCTTAAGCGTCTACAATGTCGGTTTCCAGAAATGCGACGCACTCTATCAGTGGGGGCCCGGAATCCGCGATCACTATCTGATTCACTATATTATCTCCGGAAAGGGATTTTACAAATCAGACCGCCGCCTTCACGAGCTTCGCGCCGGCGATGCCTTTCTCGTGTATCCGAACACGGAAGTGCTCTACCACGCGGCAGAAGACGATCCCTGGGAATACGCCTGGGTCGGCTTTACGGGAAGCGACGCTTCCATGATATTAAACGCGACCGACTTTTCCCCGGAAACCCCGTTTATCCGTAACGTCCCTTCCGGGGAGTCCATCCGTCGGCAGATTCTGCATATCTATGACGCGCGCGGAAACCAGTTTGAACATGCCGTGGAGATGACGGGCCGCCTTTATACCATGCTGGCCCTCTTTCTGCACGGCGCATCCCGCTCCGGCGCGCCAAACTCCGCCAACAGCTATGTACAAAAAGGGGTTGAATTTATCTCTTCAAACTACTCTTACGCCATCACCGTCGAAGACATCGCCGCCTACGTCGGCGTCAGCCGCAGCCAGCTCTTCCGCTCCTTCCAGACCGTGCTCGGACAATCCCCGAAAGAATATCTGACCGATTTCAGGATGAAACAGGCCTGTTATCTGCTGGAACACTCCAATCTCTCTGTCACGGCGATCGCAAACTCCCTCGGTTTCGACAGCAGCCTCTATTTTTCCAGGACATTTCACAAACAAAAAGGCGTTTCGCCGAAAATGTTCCGCGCCGCGGCCCGCGGCGGCCAGGCGTAACCTTTCAGAATGTAACAGAAAGCCCGTCCAGAAGCCGCAGCGCCTCCCCCGCGAGCACAGCGCGGCAGAAGTCATGAACGTCTGCGAGTCTGCGCGAAAATACCATGCCGCCCCCAAGCATCCCCGTCGTGTGCTGATCCGAACCGGCGGTGAGCGCAAGTCCATGTTCCCTTCCATACGAAAGTGCGCGCTCATTAAAAACAGGATTTCTGTGGGCAAAGCTTTTCGGACTTGTGTGTGTGGCATTGACACCCTCCACCGCATCTACATATTCCGGATACAGGCGGATCCCGGGAATATAAGGCTCCTCCCGGAACGGATGCGCATGGCTGATCATCCCTCCGCCCTCGTGAACCATGCGATACTGCTCTTCCACCGTCGCGTCCCTGATCTCAGGATGCGCAAGAAGCCATTCCCTGTCAAGCCCGTAAACCAGAAATTCCGTCCCCTGATAGCAGGATTCCCAGCCGAAAAAAACCTGAAGACCGATCTCATCCCCACACTTTTTCGCGTGTTCATAACCCCGGCAGAACTGCTCCACCCACGCATTCCAGGACAGGCTCCGGTCCACCGCCGTATTTCCGTAGAAAAAATGATCGGTAATCGTAATGCCGGTATACCCCGCCTGTTTATAGGCTCTTGCCATCTCCTCCCCCGTGCTGCGCGCACAGGCGCTCGATTCCGCCGTGTGCATATGTGTCTCATATCGATATCCCTGATCTTCCATCTCATCCTCCATCCATCTGTTTCCGGATCGTTCCCGCCTCTGCAGCTCTGCAATAACACCTGCTTATCCAGGCAGGCTCTCTCAGGAAAACACCCGCCCCCGCAAGTGTCAGTTTCACTCTTCTCACCGTATCTGCGAGAGAATATTCGGATCCTTTATCTTTGTGTCCTCTGCAAATAAAAGTATTTTCGAGAGAATCTCCGCCGTCTTCGGGTCATCGTCGATAAACGGCAGGAACATCCTCCCCCGGTGCTGGGAATGAACCGGAATGACAAAGAGCATCGCATTTCCGATCTGATGCACCACGCCGCTCCCCAGATGAACGGTATACTGGCCCAGCTTTCCGTCAATTATGGCATGATTTTTGTCCAGCCTGACATTTTTCACCTTAAACAGCGAAAGATTGCACGCCACAATCGCACTGCGCATCTCAATCGTTGAGTGGCTCGTCTCCGGATCCACGCCTCCCGCGTGGGCGACGCTCACTGCCAGGTCCACGTCACGCATCACCTCGCTGTAGATGATATCCGGCACATCTCTGATCGGAAGCGCCTCGCCCGTTTTCCGATCGTAAAATACCACCCAGTCCAGCGTCGGCGCCTCCACGTCGCTCGGGGTAAACCAGTCGGCCATCGCATAGATGCGTGCCACGATATTTTCCCGGTAGTATACCTTCTGCAGTCCGTCGTCATAATCCGCAACCCAGCGCCGGCCGCGCAGCGCCCCGGCCGTCTTCTGCGGCTGAATCTGATTTCCGGAAAACAACAGCGATTTTTTCTGCCCCATTTCCTCCGCAAGCTTCACGTACAGCTCACGGAAAACCTGCTTAAACGGCTGTCGGATCTGTTTCTCAAACAACAGTTTCTGATATTCGTGCCAGTCCCCGCGGTAGAGATCAAAGGGATGCGCGATCAGAATCTGATCTTCCGGCCGCACAGGTGTGATCTTTCCTGCCCAGTCCACAATTCCTTCCCCGGTCAGAAATCCCATGCAGCGGCTTTTCACCTCCCCGGAATCCTCTTCTTTTCCGCGCCGCTGACGCGCAGCGTCAAAACCTTCCTCCACCAGCACCACCACAAGCATTTCCACAATCGGACGCACGACCGGATTCTTCTGAAGCTCCAGCATCTCCCAGACCTCAAAGGTCGTACCGTCCTCCATCGCCTGTTCCATCATCTGCTTCGTCCGGCTGTATTGCTCTTTCAGTTTTTTATTCGTCTCCTGATACAAAAGTACCATTTCGTTCTTTTTATATCCGGCAGGAACAGATTTCAGCACCTTTTCGCCCCTGCGGCATTTCAGAGTACTCTTTCCGTTTTCGTCCACGGAAATCATCAGCTCAATCTCTCCTGTCTTCTGCCATTCAAAATAAGAAGCCGACAGCTCCACAAGGCGGTTTTCCATGCGCAGAATAAGACGCGTCACATCGGTAAATCCGGCGTTTACGCTTAAATTGCGCAGTGCGATCTCCACCGCCCTGCCCTCGCTGGCACGGCGCTGCGCGCCAAACTTCCGGCTCTCTTTTTTATACTCCTGGATAAACTGGTAGCGGTCCAGAAGGTCTGCGTCCCGTTCCTTTCGATCCGCCGCAAGCGGAAGAAGGCCGATGCTCATCAGAAGATCCTTATTCCGCTTTGACCCGATCTCCTTTTTTAACGTCTCTTTGTCCGTCCGGCCCAAAGCGGCGTCCGCATATTTCCGCGCCCTTCCGTGGGCGATTCCCGTTGACGAATATTTCGCGGCGTCATAGAGAAGCTTGAAATTTTTCTCTCCGAGCTTTCCATAAGCCTCAAAAAACCAGTTGATATCAAACGCCCCGCTCTGCAGTTCATCCGGCGAGAGCGGCGTATATTTTGCAATCACCGAAGTCGTGTATTCGTCGAACCGTTCGCTTGTATGCGCCATAAAATAATAGCAGCCGCTCGCTAATCCCGGAAGCTTTAAATATTCTTCCAGCATCGGTATCCACTGAACCGCGTACATCGCCAGCTCCACGAGACGCTTTTTCGTAATCTCACTCCCCTTTAACGCAGCCGCCAGGTCTGCCGCTGTCTCCTCAGGTTCCGGCATGCTCACCTTCAGCAGATGGCTCAGCACCGATTTCCGGTCTCCGTCGCCCGAATAATAGTAGCCGCGCTGTAAGGTATCCTTTCCCAGCGCCGTTAAAATCTGTATCATATACGGAATCCCATATATCACAGCAATCTGGCTGATATAGGAAGAAAACGGCGTCGGCTGCTCGCCGCGGCTTAACTCCACCTTAAGCACGGCCGGAACGACTTCCCGGTAAATCGTGTGGGCAAGCCCCATGGCAGGCAGTTCGTCCCCGATCGTATCAAAATGATATTTTCCGTCTGTCGGCTTTATCGTGTCATAGCCAAAAAAAGCGTTCAGCGTTCCCACCCGGGCATCGCGCGTTGGCACAGCCCCTTTCTGCTCCACGATACTGGAAGGACCTAAGAGGCTTCCGAGGCTGAGAAAAGAAAATACAGCTTTATAAAACAGATCTTTGTCCCAGATTCCCCTGACATAACATTGCACATAATCGGCAAGGTGCAGGTATTTTTCCGACACGCCGCCATAATAATACTGCGATTTTTCCCTGCTTTTCTGTTTCTCATAATACTCCAGGAGCCTGAACCGCAGCACAAACGCGCTGTTCCAGTCTGCCTCCGGCACATACAGCCAGCCGATCAGTTCGCTAAAAACAGGCAGCTCCGTCGCACGCTTTGTGTATGTCAGGATCTCATTGTTCCAGCGCTTTTCACTGACTTCAAACAGATCATTGGACGTATCCAGCACGGAGAGAAGCTTAGCCGTGCCGCACAGGCCCCACCGTGCCTTTAAGCTGTCCGGAATATATTCTTCACACAACGCTTCTATGACGGTGCGCGCCTGCACCCCATACCGCAGCCCCTGAATCAGATTCTCAAACGGCGGTTTTTTTAAGAGTCCGCTGCCGAACACCTTTTTATAGAGATCCACATTTTTTTTGTAATGATCTCTTTTTGACCGGCACTGCTGGTAGAGATACACTTCCAGCAAAAGCTCCGGTGTTTTGATCTCGCGCCGGTAAAAATCCTCCCACATATCGCGGAAGGGGTGTAAATCCAGCGGCGAAACCTTTTCACCCTTCCGTAAAGAACGGCACCTCTCCAGAGCGTTTCCAAGCACCTCATCCCGCTCCCATGCCGTCTGATAGGACAACTCCCGTTTTTCCTCCACCAGCGCGTTAAGCCTCGTGACGACGCGGATACACTCCTCTTCACTGTACATAAAAAGATGCGCCGCCTCCCCTTCGTCCACGGAACAGGGCGGAAGAACCCATTCGCGGCTGGTATCATATAACCCAAATCCCGGCGTATTTAAAATATCCTGCGCCCCGCTCCCGGCTCCCACCAGTTCGTCCAGCAATACCTGCTCCTTTCCGGTCGGATTTTCAAACGCCAGAAGAAGCGGACGAAGTTCCTCAGATACCTTCCCGTCCTCTTTTTTTATCTGCATGGCCAGGTCGAGCGCGCCCATATGGCATTCTTCGCTGGTCATCGCGAGCAGTCTGCCGATACACGCCACAAGTTCCGCCCTGCCCTGTTTTTTCAGGAGAGAAAGCGTGCCGCTGCGTCCTTTCTTATATTTCAGATTCTGTTCGATCTTCCGATAGTCTTCCGGCGCAAGCTCCATATCGTTCACCAGGGCATGTGCCGACTTACAGGTATATTCCTCCGCGTTGTGCAGAAGATCGAACAACACCTTTTTTCTGCGCGCCGATGTGGGGCGATAGAGCAGAACCCTGACGATGGATGCCCGGGATGCGACACTGTATCCTCCCTGCCCCGTCAGTGGAATCAGCTCCGCCGCCTCATCGAGAGTCTCCTCATCTCCAAGCATCCACGCGATCAGGCACATGCGCGAAGCGATATCCGACTGCGTCATCGTCACCTTATACCAGGGAAAAATGCAGGGATCAAGCACCACGCCCTTTTTGGGTATCCGCGCCAGAATCTCCCTTAGCAGGCTAAAAATCTGCGCCGCCTCTTCCCTGCTCTCAAACATCTCTTCCGGCTTCATCCCGCGCGGCCTGTTTACCTGGTCATCCCGCAGTGAATAATACCTGTCGCCTTCTCCACGCACCAGCTCCGTAAACTTTAAACCAGTACTGTCCATAAATCCGGGAAGAAAGCATGCGACAAGCTCCATATCCTCCGAAAAATGAAGAATCACATCCTTTGCCGCCTGCATTTTAAGGTCTGCCATCTGTAAGGACCGGTTAAAATAGGAAGCTGTCATCTTCTGGTTTTTCGTTCCGTGGCGGATCAGCTCCTGCTCCGCCGCAATGGCATCCCCCGCGGAGTAAAAACCTTTTGCCCAGAGCGCGCAGCTGATCGCAACAGAATCGTTCGTGGCAAGCTGCTCCTCGCAAAATGCCGGTTCCCTCAGGCAACGGCCCATAAGGCGTACCAGTTTTTCAGTTATCCGGTCAACGCTTCTCTCGTCAAAAATACCAATCCAGGTGCTCACCGCCCGCTTTATGGAAGAATAGCGGACGAGATTGTTTTCTTCAATCACAGAAAAAAGGTGCAGAAACGCCTCCGGCCGCCCCTCATCCATCGTCTCGCACACCGCCTGTCTTGCCCCCTCCTGAAGACGCGCGGCCAGCAGAAATTTTCCGAGCACCTCATACAGCTCTTCACTCCTGCCCATGACAATCCCACGGATCAGTTCGTGACTGAGCATCATGGTATTGCCCTCGCCCAGAAGTATGTCTTTTACCGCTTCCACCGCGGCCGTCTCTCCCTTATCAATTTTCGCAGCCAGGATTCCCGCATAGGCAAAGATTTCATTTCTGGCATGATCATAAAATTCCGGCGTGGTATTTCCCGTCAGAAGGTCTGACAGCGTACACCCGTAAAAATCCAGTCTGGAGTACGCCTGCAGAAGGCGGACACTCTGCCCCACAAACGGCTGATAGCTCTCAGAGCGAAGGCTTCTCCGGTACCACCCTGCCGTCATCTGGAACTGGTTCATCTGATCGAGCGCATAATAAAACTCCTCCTGCAGCTCCGTTGGCACGCACACATTCACCAGAGCCGGGTATTCCTCCCGGTAAAGACTGCTTAAATTGCAGTAAGTCCCGTCTTTTAAAAGCTGCTCCATCCGCCTGCGCGGTTCTTCCGGGACATAGTAATACCGCCTGTCCGGCAGCAGCTCCTTTTGTGCCTTCGCAAGATGCTCACCTCGCTTCTTTACCCGCGCAATCCATTCGTCGGTTATTTTTTTCCTCGTCTCATATGTAAAGGCCATGGCATTTCTCCTTTCTTCCGGCCACAGGACTCTCCCTCTCCTGCTTTCAGCCTGTCAGCATCGTCAGCCTTATGAATGTAAAAACCATCTCTTCGGTCCAGGGGAGCGCTTCGTTGAGTTCTGTCAGCTCCTCCTCCCCCGCAAATACACGGTAAATCCCGTCCTCAAAGGACTGCAGCGCATTTTCCACCGCCTCCTCCTCCATCGCGGGATTCCCGCCGTGAACACCGAATGACACTTTACCGGCAGCCGCCTTCTCCCTGATCGTCTCATCGGTCAGGTAAGGCAGGATCTGCCCCTCATCCTTTCTTGCATTGTAATCCCGCACGCCGCACACGGTCAGCGCCGTAATCAGCTCTCTGACGTCTCCCGGCCGTTTATCGAGCTCAAACGACACCGGGGCCGTCGCCCCGCGTCTTTGTTTTCCCGGCTTTTTCATTCTCGCATAGATTGTAAATGACATTCGCTTTTCCTCCCTGCATCTTTCCGTTCCCGATTTCATTATAGCAACCTGCTTTTCTCTTTACAAGAAGCATTAATCCAGATCAGCCGTCTTTCCGGCAGACTGACCTTTGCTCAGATACAAAAAAAGGGGGCCGCCGGTTCATACCGGACCTGGCCCCCATACCCAGATCATTTTCCAAAAACATTACCGATCGGGTATCTCCTCAATCAGCCCGAACTTTACAAATGCATGATACAGCCCGTCATCTTCCACGCTCTGTGTGACGTAGTCCGCCATCGCCCTGATCTCCTCGCCGCCATTTCCCATCGCCACGCCGGTTTCACAATATTCCAGCATGGGTATGTCAATCTTCGCGTCGCCGAAAGCAATCGTATCCTCCCTCTTCGCGCCGATATGGGCCAGCAGACGGGAGATGGCATTTCCTTTCGTGATGCCTTTCACGCCGAGATCCCCGAACAGCGCGGTTTCTCCCGCACCTCCCCATGTGCCGTTTTCCATATCCGGAAACTGCTCTTTCGTATCCAGATAGTCCTGGTAACTGCCCAGCAGGTAACTGACCTTGTTCAGATCGTCGCGATAAAGATCTGCGCCATAGATCATACCCGGAAAAACCGTGGCGGCCGTGGCGCCATCGGCGTCCTCTTTCCCTTTTCTCCTGCTGTACTCTCTGATCGCCGGCTGTGCCTTCCTGGCAAAGTCCTCGCTCGCAAACAAACCATGATTGCTCTCCAGATAGAACTCAAGCCCCCGCTCATGCAGCCAGTCGACAATGCGGCGGCACTGCTCCCGTGTGATCAGCTGATGCATGACCACCTTTCCGTGATCCTCCACATAACTGCCGTTTCCGCCGATCATGCCGTCCAGTCCGATATCCCAGAGCTCCTGGTAAACCTCCGCCTTACTCCTGCCCGTACAGATATAAACACGGTGGCCGTTCCCGCGCGCCGCCCGTATGGCCCTGACGGCTGACTCCGGCAGATTTCCTTCATAATCCACCAGCGTCCCGTCCACATCCAGAAAAATCACCTTCTGCATCTTTTTTCCTCCCGTCTGTTTTTCTTACCTTCTATTATAACGTCTCATCCGGGAGAAAACCAACAAAATCTTTGCCTGATGTTCGTATTATTGTGCCTTCCAGAGACTGTGCAGATTACAGTAGGCATATACCGCCACAACCTCGTCCCCCTCGCAGAGGGCAAAGCTTACCTCCGGTTTTTCGCCCGGCTTTAGCGCCTTACGCTGTTCTCCCTGCTTTGTCTGCAGGACGACCCACTCGATATAGTGCTCCGGCATCATCGGATGCTCTGTCGAACCGACGGAGACTCTGACCAGATTACCCTCCACTTTAAAGACCGGAACGTGCTTCTCCACCGCAGCGTCAGTTGTACCGGGCGTGATCTCTTTCATTTTCTGGCCACAGCACATCACGGGAACGCCCGCATCCTTTACCATTGTGACAATATTTCCGCAATGCTCACACAGATAAAATTTCTGTTCCATTCTGATATCCTCTCTTTCTGTCCTGGCTTTTCGCCGTCTGTTTTTCCGTCTTTATTATACCCTGTCAGTCTGAAAAAGTATACACTTTTATAATACCATAAGCAGCGTGCCGACGGCGATGAGAACGCAGCCGACGGCCGACTTTACGGTAACTTTTTCATGCAGGAACACAAAAGCCATGATAAGCGTAAATACCACGCTCAGCTTGTCGATTGGAACGACTTTTGACACCTCTCCGATCTGAAGCGCTTTATAATAACAGAGCCAGGAAGCGCCGGTCGCCATCCCCGATAAGATCAGAAACAGCCAGCTTTTTCTGCCGATCGCAAAAATCCCGGACTGCGTGTCTGTCAGAAACACCATGCCCCAGGCCATAAGCAGTACCACCGCCGTGCGAATTGCCGTTGCGAGACTGGAATTAACCCCCTCGATCCCTGTTTTGGCCAGAATTGACGTCAGCGCCGCAAAGACAGACGAAAGAAGAGCAAAAAAGAACCACATTTTACCGCACACCTCCCTGTACCTTCTTTTCAAAAAAGCCGAGCAGACCGTCAAAAAGAACGGCAAGAAGCGCCGATGCGGCGCTGCCCCAGAAAATCTTTGCAAAATTCATCGTGCGCAGACCGTCAAAAAGAATTGTGCCAAGACCTCCCGCGTTAATGGACGCCGCAATCACCGCGATGCTCACGGTAGAAACTGAGGCGATACGGACTCCCGCTATCAAAGCCGGTTTCGCAAGCGGAAGTTTAATTTTCACCAGAATCTGCATCTTTGTCATTCCCATACCGGCCGCCGCTTCCACAATCCCAAAGTCAACGCCGTCAAGTCCGGCCAGAAAATTGCGCAGGAGAAGGTATTGGTTATAAATGACAAGGACTACGACCGCCGTTGTTTTTCCGAGCCCTGTGAGCGGAATCAGAAGGGCAAACATCGCCAGGCTTGGAACCGAATAAATCATGGAAAACAGACCCACCATTGCCTCGGAAACAATACGGGAATACGTGCCAAGAACCGTCAGCGCTGCCGCGAGCAGAAGCGAGATCAGAAGCGCTGATGCCACAAGCAGAAGATGCTCTGCGACTGCCTCTCCCAGATCGTCAAAATGTTTTATCAGATAATCCATCATTTCATTTTCTCCCAGAAGCGCTCTTTTTCCCTTGCTGCTTCGACAAGGGACTGCACGAACGCGTCCGCCGGACGCCGGACGATCTCCTCCGCCGTCCCGGACTGTACAATTTTTCCCCGATTCATGATTATCACCCGTGTCCCGAGCAGAAAAGCCTCTTCTATATCGTGTGTGACAAACAGAAATGTTTTTTTCATACCGCCGTGCAGGGCGCGAAGCTCCTCCTGAAGCCTGGCCCGCGTAATGGAATCAACCGCCCCGAACGGCTCGTCAAGCAGCATGATTTTCGGGTCGGCCGCCAGCGCTCTGGCAAGGCCGACACGCTGCTGCTGCCCCCCGGAAAGCTGAGAAGGATACCTGTCCTTAAATTCGGCCGGATTTAAACCGATCAGCTCTAACAGCTCATCCACGCGTGCGCTTATTCTCCCGCTCTCCCACTTTAGCAGCCTGGGAACGGTGGCGATATTCCCGCCGATCGTCATATGCGGAAACAGCCCGATCTGCTGAATGACATAGCCGATGTGCCGTCTCACCCCGACCACATCCACCGTACCGGTATCCTCGCCGAACAAAAGGATTTTTCCGCTGTCGGGTTCGCAGAGACGGTTGATCATCTTAAGAAGCGTCGTTTTTCCGCAGCCCGAAGAGCCCAGAATGGTGATAAACTCCCCTTCCTCCACGGAAAAGCTGACATGATCAACGGCGCTGTAGCCCGCGCCTTTAAATGTTTTGGTTACATTCTGAAATTCAATTGCGTGTGTCACCCTGCGTCTCCTTCGGCGTTACCTCTGGATGGAATCGTAAAATTCTTTCGCCACATCCTCATATTCCTGTTTGTCAATGTCTACTTTTGCGTTGAGCGCAATCATCGTCTCTGTGTCCAGCTTCGCACTCACCGCATTTAACACCTCTGCAATATCCGGATTTTCCGCAAGCACATCGTTGCGCACGACCGGAGCCATGTAATAAGGCGGCCAGAAATGTTTATCATCCTCAAGATACGTAAACTGATCGGCATTTACAAGCTGTGCGTCCGTAGAATACGCGGGACACACATCCGCCTCTCCGTTTGCCAGAATCTCATATTTTAACCCGCTGTCATAAACCTTGATCGAAGCAAACGGAAATTCACCATATACTTTCGCAAGGCCGGGAAGACCGTCCTCGCGATACTCAAACTCCCCCTGGGAGCAGACGCGGATTTTGTCGGCATTGGCCTGCAGGTCGGACATGGTATGGATTCCGTACTGCTGCGCCGTCTCGGTGCGGATCGCAAGGCCGTTGCGGTCGTTCACCTGCGAGGAATCAAGCCATGTCAGCTCAAACTGCTCATCATACGCTGCTTTTACCGTCTCATATACGACATCCGGATCGCTGTTCATATCCATCTGAAGAACCGATAGCAGCGCCGTCCCCGTATACTCCGGGTACAGATCAAACTCGTCTCCAATAATGGCCGTGTGGACCACGGAACCGGCGACATTCATATTCCGCTCAACCTTATACCCCGCGTCCTCCAGCGCCAGGGCATATATTTCCCCGACGATCAGACTTTCCGTAAAATCTTTCGATCCGACGCGGATGGCTTCTTTCCCACCGTCTCCGCAGCCGGAAAGAAGCGACAATGCTCCGGCCGCCAGAACAACGGCCGCCATCCTTATCTCCTTTGTTTTTCTCATCCTGTAAATCTCCTTTTATCTCTATTTGTATTTCACCATTATTTTCTCCAGAATGCCAAAGAAAAAACCGGTCGAAAGCGACAGGACGGCGACCGAAACACCGCCGACCAGGAGCAGATCCGTCCTGAGCAGGCCGATTCCCGCAAAAATCACGTCGCCGAGCCCTCCGGCCCCGATCCGTGCAGCCAGCGTCGCACTTGCGATAATCTCCACGGCCGCCGTCTTTATCCCGGTAAAAACAAGTGGAAGCGCAAGCGGAAAACGGACCCTCGTCCAGATCTGACCCGGTTTCATTCCAAGCCCCTCCGCCGTCTCAAGCAGAAACGGCGCGGTTCCTGAAAGTCCCGCCGCCGTGTTTGTCAGAATAGGCGGAACCGCCAGGAGTACCAGCGCCACAGTGGCAGGCACTCTTCCCGTCCCCATCACCGGCAGCATGAAAAGCAGAACCGCCAGACTCGGAATAATCCGCAAGACCCCGAAAAACAGTGTGACCGGTTTTTGTGCGCGCTGAAAACGGACACACAAAAAACCGGCCGGCACAGCGATAAAAACCGCAATCAGCAGCGCGCCGGCACTGATCTGAACGTGCTCCGTAAGCATGTCCAGAAAACGGTCCCCGCTGGTCTTAAAATACGCCGCAATCTGCTCATACACAATCGCATCCCTCCTCCCGCACCGCACGCGCCGTCTTACATCAGAGGCGCCACCACCTTCATCAGAAAACCGGTCAGCTTTACCCTCAGTTTTTCCCCGCGGACGGTCTCCTCCGATACCTGCCTGCATTTTGTCACAGTATTTTTAAAATCTGCCTCTATCTCCGGAATACAGTCCGCATCATACAGATAGACGGCACACTCAAAATGATGGTAGAGACTGCGGTAATCCAGATTGATCGTCCCGACAACCGCCTCCCTGTCGTCACAGACAAACACCTTCGCATGGACAAATCCCGGCGTATATTCATAGATTTTCACACCGGATTCCAGCAGCGATAAATAATGCGTTTTTGCCAGCGCATAGGGAACGGCCTTGTCCGGAATGCCCGGCAGAATCAGAGACACCTCAACGCCCCTCTCCGCGGCAAATTTCAGCGCCGTCTCCATCTCCCCGTCCAGAATCAGATACGGTGACATAATGTGGACATACCGGACGGCGCGGTTTAAAAGATCCATATATACCCGCTCACCCACTTTTTCCCCGTCCAGCGGACAGTCGCCGTAGGGCAGGCAATATCCACGCGCCTGTTCATACGAAGGAACCGGACGGGAAAGAAAACGCTCATACGGCGTCTCCTTCTCATCGATACCCCACATCTGCAGAAACATCAGGGTAAAACTCTTTACCGCCTCTCCCTTTAACATGACAGCCGTATCTTTCCAGTGGCCGAACCTTGCTTTCTGGTTAATGTATTCGTCCGCAAGATTGACTCCTCCACAGAAAGCCGTATGGCCGTCGATCACCATGATTTTTCTGTGATCACGGTAATTGTAATGCGTAGAGATAAACGGCGTCACCGGAGCGAACACCTTGCATGAAATGCCCAGCTTCCTAAGGCGCTTCGGGTAATCGTGCGGCAGAAGAGAAAATTCACAGGTCCCGTCATACATTACCCTCACGTCCACGCCCTTCGCCGCCTTTTCTGCCAGAATCTCCAGTATCCTGCCCCACATCATGCCCTCATCGACGATAAAATATTCCATGAAAATAAAATGCTTCGCGTCTTCAAGCTGTTTTAGCATTTCCTCAAACATATCTTCGCCCAGCGGATAATAGCGGACTGCCGTCCTGTCGGACACCGGATGACAGCCGCTTCTCTGCATATAACGGCCCAGCGCCGCCGCGCCCGCATTCTCTTTTAAAAAACGCTCCGCCACCTCTTTCCGCTGCAAAACAAGCCCCTTTGTATCCCTTATAATATAGTTCATGCGATCCCGAAGGGCCCTGTGGCCGATGTCACTCTGTGTATAGGCAAACAATAATACGCCGAACAAGGGCACCAGCATAATCACAAACAGCCATGTGATTTTTGCCGTCGGATTGATTCTGCTGTTTAAAAGATAAACAACCATGATAAACGTAAATAATACAGTCCCGCCCAGAACATGCGGCAGAAACGCCTCAAACCACTGGAAAATGCTGAAAAGAATCGACACCTGCAGCATCAGCAGAAGCAGAAACAGGCCGAAACGGCTGAATATGGCATGGACAATGCCTCTCTGTCCCTTTTTCAACAGCCTGATTCCCTTGTCTTTATAATTCTTTCGCATGCCGTACTCTCCTTTGTATCCGTCCGCTCCCCTAAGGTCGTGAGCCTTATTATAGCAGAACACCCATTTTTTTACAAGAAAGAATCCCGCAGAGACAAGCCCCCGTCAGAGTGCGGCTGCGTCAGCGGCCATATTCCCTTTATTGCACCACCAGCGGTCGTTGTGCACTTAAGCAAAAGCCCGACAACGGGAAAAACACCTGCCATAAAATGCGCAGATGTTTTTCAGCAGCTGCTGTGAACCATTCTTCACAGACCCACAGACTATTTTTTCAAATAAGGAAGCGATCCCTCATAGGCAGAGCTTGCAAGGATGATTTTCAGCATTCGCTTTGCGCAGGCCTTCAGATCCCCTATGGTAATGGAACACTGCACTTCCTTCTCCGCCGCTCCCACGGAACGGACAATCTCGTCCACATCCTTCTGACTGCCCGGCATGATCAGATCATTGCCTGCCTTTATACAGCCCGCGGCGCTGGAGCAATCGTACTTAAACTTCTGCTCCGGATTCATCTCAATACTTCCGGTTGTGCCCCAGTCGGTCATGACGATTCCCTCAAATCCCCATTCGTCCCTGGCGATCGCCGTCAGCAGATCATAGCTGTTTGCGGTGTGCTCGCCATTGATCAGATTATAGGAGGTCATAATGGACATCGGCTGAGACGCTTTCACGGCAATCTCAAAACATTTCAGATATATCTCCCGGATCGCGCGCTCTCCCACATGGGAATTGACATGCATCCGGTTGTCCTCCTGATTGTTAAACGCAAAGTGCTTGATGGTCGTCCCGACGCCTGGATGCTTCTGCACGCCCATGGTATCCGCAGCCGCACAGAGCCCCGCCACAAGCGGATCTTCCGAATAATATTCAAAATTCCTGCCGCAGAGTGGATTTCTGTGGATGTTCATGCCGGGCGCCAGCCAGAGCGTCACGCCGAGCTCTTCCATCTCGCCGCCGACAATATCGCCCGCTTCCTCAATCGCCGCCACGTCCCAGGTCTGCGCGAGCAGCGTTGCGATCGGAATCGCCGTGCAGTACTGATAATAAGTAACCGCGTCTGCGGGAATCTCTGCCTTCGGCGCTCCGCCGGTGAGAAGCTCCATACCGGGCAGTGCCGCCGCTCCCGTGCCCGGAACCTGATCTCCGTTTTTGTCCACCATAAATTCCGTGGAGAGACGCAGACCGGCAGGCCCGTCCGCCAGAACCATATTTCTCACATTACGCTCTTCCATCAAAATCGGCGTCGTATCTCCAGCCGCTCCCGGACAGACTGCTGACGCCGCCCCGATAACCGAAGTGCCGCCCATGCCGCCCCTTGCGGTTCCGACACAGAGCTCTGCCATCTCCTCCACGGTAAGCTGTGCCACAAGATCGTCCAGAGACGCCCTGCCGTCCCTCACGTCATCCGCTGTGATCTTCGCGTCTCCTGCCGCGCCTGTGATATCGGGATTCTCCCCCTGATAAACCGCTTCGACACACGGCACGTCACAGGCCGCGATGCAAAGCCTGGACGCGCTCTCTTTTTCCGCGTCCTCCCCCTCATAGCCAAACGGAGCCACGCCCTTCGCGGAGAGCGTTTCCATCTCACAATCGAGCGGCAGGCGGCTGGTCAGCTTTTCCGTCACTGCGTCCGCGTCCAGCACAACTGCGGCGCAGACGTGAGTATGTCTGGAATCGTTCCCCACTCTCACAAAGTAGGTTCCCGCTTCCAGAACCCAGGATGCCTTCTTCTCATCATAAGATGCCATACGCGCCGTTGGGTAGGAAATCTCCAGAATCTCACACTCTCCGGGCGCAAGATCCCCCGTCTTTTTATAAGCGGCCAGCTCCTGATACGGCTTCTCCAGCGCTCCCTGCGGCGCAGAATAATAGACCTGTACCACTTCCCGGCCAAAATATTCTTTTCCTGTGTTCGTGACCTTCACCTTCACCGAAACGTTCTGCGCGTCGGCGGATACTTCTTTTATCTCTGTGGAAAATGTCGTGTAGCCAAGGCCATAACCGAACGGATAGGCGGGCGTCACGTTAAACGTGTCAAAATAGCGGTAGCCCACATAAATACCTTCTCTGTAGTATTCGTCGTCGACGTCCCCGTTCATATGGCTGAAATCCATCGCGCCCGGATAATCCTCATAGCACTCCGCCCAGGTGGTGGTAAGTCTGCCGCCCGGCGCCGCTTTTCCGGTCAGCACGTCCGCGAGGGCATATCCGCCGATATTTCCCGCCTGGCTCATCAAAAGAATTGCGCCGATCCCCTCCACGCTGCGCAGAAACCGGGTATCGATCACGCTTCCCACGTTTAAGACGACGACCAGGTTCTGATACGATTCTGCCAGAAGACGGATACTTTCTTTTTCCACGTCAAACAGATCATACTCCCCGGCAACCGGCCTTCTGTCCTTCCCCTCGCCGGAATTGCGGGCGAGGACAAAAATCGCAGTGTCTGTATCCGTCCCGGCGATGTCTTCCTGCGTCACTGGAATCATGGGCGGCTCCATAAACGGGTCGGTAAACATTTTCATAAAAGCAGCTATACCGCCCTTTTCCGCAGCTTTTTTTATCTCCGCAAAATAAGCCGTTCTGGCCGTTTCTACTTTTTCGTCGTACCGGTCCATCCACTCTGCGGTCGTCACGGTAAACCCGGCCTCCTTAAGTCCCTGTTCCACGTTGACCACAAAACGGCTGTTCACATCGCCGGAACCTGTGCCGCCTTTTACCGTTCTCCTGGCGCCGTTGCCGAAAACGGCAATCTTCTTCCCCGTGTCCCTGATCGGCAGAACTCCGTTATTTGAGAGCAGCACCATCCCCTGAGATGCTATTTTTCTGGAACGCTCCATATTCCGCTTCTCCCGCTCGCTGACCCCGGGATTTGTCGCAGCAAAAAATCTTGCCATCGTCATCACCTCTCTGCTTATTTTATCCACTGTCGGATAGACCTATTGTACCATATTTTTCCGAAAGGTGTGTCTGCTAATTGTGAAAAATGTATAAAAAAATTTCCATCCTTTTATGGATGATCCTTTTATTCTGCCTGTATCTGTCCGTACTGTTTCCCCTCCCGGTAAGCACGCCACACATTCTCAAAGAAATCATCCTCACAGGGCAGCGGACGCACAGGTCTCCAGAAAAATGTCACACGCCCTCTGTCGTACAGGGCCTCCTGCACAAGACCGCCGCGGCTTCCGTCGTCGGGAACAAAAGTAAACAGATCCGGAAGCTCCTCATACGGCTTCTCTCCGGCGGCATCTGTATACAGAGCGCTCCCACGGCTCTTCCCTCCCTGTTCCACGTAATCCAGCATGGCGCTTAAATATACCTTCTGGCTGATCAGCATATCACGCAGACGGTAAACCCAGGGCAGCTCTTTTACGTCACGGGCGCGGACAAGGTCTTTGTAAGAATCCAGCCATTCATCTACCTGCTTTAAATATTGTCCGATTTCAGTACTGCTGCGGATTGCGGCGCCGCACACACTCATCTGCGCAGAGGCCTCTTTCCAGAGTTTTTTCACATTTCCTTCTTCCCCGGTAAGACAGGACAACAGTCTGCCCATTTCCACGAGGGCTCCACGCGCCGCCGCGTCAAACCTTAAGGCTTCACTTCCTCTGCCGCTCCGCCGTGCGGCAATATACTGTGCGGCCCTTGTACTTCCCACCTGTCCGGCATTGAGCGCCGTGCCGCCGGGACGGTAAACTCCATGGCTGGCGCTCACCTCTCCCGCCGCAAAAAATCCTTCCACATTCGTCTGCCACCAGCAGTCAACGGAGAGCCCGCCGTTGTTGTGCTGCGCGCACAGGTCGATCTCCAGCGGCTGCCACGACAGATCCACGCCCCTCTCCCTGTAAAATTCCACCGCGGGCGCATTCATGTGGACAAGCCGCTCATAAGGCGTGCCGAAACAGGCCCCGGCGCGTTTTAAATACTCTCCGGCCTCCGCGCCAAGCGCCTCATAAGAAAAAGCTTTTCCGCACGGATTCATCCGGTAATCCAGATAGACCTTCCGCCCCTTTTTCTTTTCCAGAAAAACCAGAATATCAATGATCGAACTCCCGTCCGCCACCTTGCGCACGTCAAAAGGCCACTGATAGCCTTTTAAAAACAGACGGTTTAACAGTTCTGACGGCGTCTGAAAAAAATCGGCAAGAAATTCCCGCTCGTCGGTCCCGTCCGCTTTCGCGGAATACATTCTGGGCAGCACCTGCATATAAGTGCCCGACACATTCCAGCGAGGTTTTACGGATGAGAGGCCATACTGCCACTCCGTTAAGTTTTTTCCTTTTACGCCGGCCTCAAACGCCAGGCCGCTCGCACCGTAATGGCCTGCAGGATAAACGCTGCCTGCATACATTCCGGCCGGGCCGCCCGTGGCATATACAATATTTCTGCTCTGCACAAGCACAAAATAATCCTGCTGTGTGCGCGCCGTCGTATCCAGGCAGAGGAGACCATATACCATATTCCCGTCACTTAAAATCCGGATCACCTGCATATGGTCAAGAAGACACACACCTTTTTCCAAAACAGCCGCTTCCAGGCGTTCTGTCATCTGTCTGCTGGTATAAGGCCCGACGCTCGTGGCCCGTTTTCCCGGATCGTGATCCGTCTTATAGCCGACATACTCCCCATACCGGTTCTGCGGAAACGGCACCCCCAGCTCCACAAGCTTAAAAAAGCTCTGTGTCGAAAGGGCTGCTTCGCAGAGCGCAAGATCGCCGTCGACGCACTGCCCCTCAAACAGCGTCCGCGCCATCTGGCCCACGCTCTCGCCGTCCGCTCCCGAAAGCGAAAGCTTGTAATATGTCTGTTTATCACTGCCGGTGTTGCGGCTGGTTCCGGCCAGACGATTTTCCGTCACAATCAGAATATCTTTCTGCCCTGCCTGCAACAGGCGGTCGGCCGCGTTGTAGCCTGCCGCCCCCGTGCCCACGACAACGGTATTGCACACAAACAGCCGGGCCGAAAAACCTTCGCTCTCAAACCGCATATCCGGCAGACATTTCCCCTGTACCTTTCTCTCGTCCATACTTTTCCTCATTTCTGTGCCGGCTTTGTGTTCCTTGCACTTTACAGCCTCTTAATGTGAAAACCACCGTCCACATCGATATAATTTCCTGTGGTGTAGAGAAAATCATCCCCCGCAAATGCAGAAACCGCACCCGCGATATCCTCCGGCGTTCCCCAGCGCGCGATCGGAAATGCCCCTTCTGCAATCAGCCTGTCATACTTATCCTTTACCGTGCTCGTCATGTCGGTCGCGATCACACCCGGCCGTATCTCATGCACAAAAATCCCCTCTTTGGCAAGGCGGTCCGCATACAGCGTCGTCAGCATGGACATGCCCGCTTTGGATACACAGTATTCGCCGCGATTTATGCTGCTGACCTCCGCGGAACAGGAAGAAATATTGATAATGGTTCCCCGTTTGCGCCCGTTCATCTCCTGCGAAATCATCTGTTTTGCCACGGCCTGCGTCAGAAACATTGTCCCTTTCGTATTGATACCGACCACGCGGTCAAAGCTTTCCTCCGTCATCTCAAGAAGATCGGCCCGGGCAGCCGGAGCCACTCCCGCGTTATTGACCAGAACGTCGATTCTCCCGAACGCTCTCACCGTCTCGTCCACCAGCCGCAGACGGTCTTCACATTTTCCCACATCCGCCTGCACATACAGATATTCCGTCCCGTCTTCCTTAAGCTCCTTAAGTGCGTCTTTATTCTTCTCCCTGTTCCCGGTGGCCACAATGACCACCGCAAATCCGTCCCTCCCAAGACGGCGCGCAATCCCAAACCCGATTCCCCGGCTGCTGCCGGTAATGATAGCCGTTTTCTTTGTCATGATTCCCTCCATGATTCCGCACTGCGGAATCTTAAATTCGCATAAGTACCGTCATCCGGCGCCAAAAAATCCTTCTCACGCTTCAGCCCCGGAAATTTGCGGGCAATGTTTTCTTTGTTTCCAGAAACTCCTGATAAAAAGGCCGGAATGTTTCCGCATCGCGCACCACGCATCCGGTCGGCTTGTGCGCACGGATCAGGTCGCCGCACATCCCACACGTCATGCAGACACGCCCGGCGTCGATGCGCCCGTTTTTCACGATCTCATTCGCAAAGTCCGGATCTGCAAACGCCATCCTGCCGAAAAGCATGCCGTCGCACAGCCCTGCTTCCACCGCACCTGCCGTGTACAGATCCGCGTACTGACGCAGATAACTGGGCGCCGAAGCAAAAATGCACATTCCGGGAACCGCCTTCTTCACCGCACCGATACCGTTAATCATGCGGTCTATCCCGACAAAGGGATGCTCGTCCGGAAGATATTTTCCCGCATCGTACGGCCTTGTGACATGTGTGCTCGCATACGGATTTCCCATCGTAAGATTGACAAGACCCAGCCCGTATTCCTCATGTAGCTGACGCACAAGACGCACAGGCTCCGTCAGATCGGGAGAAAGCCCGCTTTCCGGATTCACGCCGAACCCGTAAGGATAAGGATAACCGTCATAAATCCCCAGACGGCAGGTCACCATAAAAATGTCATTTTCATATACTTTTGCCGCCCGGATGCCGTTTTTTAACAGGCGGGTGCGGTTTTCATAACTCCCGCCATATTGTCCCGGACGATGATACGCGGAAGTGAGCTCCGTCACCAGATAACCATGGCAGGATTTGATATCCACCGCGTCGAATCCTGCTTCTCTTGCCAGCTTCGCCGCCTCTCCGAACTTCTCTTCCAGGCTTTTTAAATAATCGTCGCTCACAATGCAGGAATCATCTGCCGGACGATATTCCTCCAGCATGGGATTGCGATAGGCGATCAGAGGTGCCGGACGATTGCCCGGGTTAGAATACCGGCCGCTGTGATTTGCCTGCATCACCAGATACGGAGCATAACCGTTGGCTTTTCTCCCCGCCTCTTTCACCTTTTCCGTCAGCTCCTTATAACTCTCCAGCGTATCTTTCGTCAGAAGAAGCTGCGTCTGCGAAGACCGCCCTTCTTCCACAATGGAAATCGCCTCAAACCAGATCACGGCGCTTCCGCCTTCCGCTTCCCTGACATAGCGGCGCGTGGTGTACTCCGACGGGCGTCCGTCCGGCGCAGAGTCCGCGCCCTCCATCGGCGCGATGCCAAGGCGGTTCGGGAACGTGATGTTTTTCACCGTAAGCGGCTCCGCGAGGATATGCGTATCTGCCGCAAATGGCAGGTGCAGTCCCAGTTCCTTCACTTTCGCCCTGACCTCGTCGATTGATTTATAGTGAAATCGTTCATGTGCCATACCATTTCCTCCTTTTCCGTCTCCCTATGGTTTCACGACGACCTTAATGCTTCCCGCCGCAGGATCCAGCGCCGTATCGAGCGCCTCCTTAAGCTGTTCCAGCGGAAAGGTGTGCGTGATCAGTTTCTCCATGGGAAGGTCGCGCGCCGCGGCGATGGCGACCGGGAAATCCCAGCAATACCCCTGCGCCCCCTGTATCCGTATCTCATGCGTGATCAGACGGCCCGCCGGAAATGTGACCATCGGTTTTTCAAAAATACCGATCTGCGTCGCCAGGCCGTTGCGCCTTAACGTCAGAATCGCCTGCAGAAAACAGCTCTCCCTCCCGACGCACTCAAAACTCTTGTCGACGCCCCGGCCGCCGGTAAGCCTGAAAACTGCTTCGGCCAGATCCGCCGTTGCGCTGTTTACCGTCTCTGTCGCCCCGATCTGGCCCGCAAGCGAAAGACGACTGTCCGAAATATCCGCAATGATCACCTGTGCCGCGCCGCTGCGGCGGCACATCGCGGCCACCATCATACCGATCGCGCCCGCACCGATCACAAGTACACTCTCTCCGAGCCCGACCTGCGCCCTGCGGACGGCATGCGTTGCAACGGAAAGCGGCTCGATCAGAGCGCCTGTCTCATAGCTTAAATACTCCGGAAGCTCATACACATAAGGCTCTTTCACAATCACATAATCCGCCATCGCCCCGTCTCCGTTGCGGTAGGTAAAACTGATGTTTTCACAATATCCGTAATCTCCGTGACGGCAGGCGTCACATTTTCCACAGACGATACAGGGCTCCACAGTCACACGCTGTCCGCACCTTATTTTCGTGACCGCCTCCCCCACCGCTGCGATATCACCGGAAAATTCATGACCGATCGTCACCGGCAGCGGCGCCGATGGATGCAGACCGCGCGCGATGTGCAGATCGCTCCCACAGATTGCGCTCGCCCGCACCTTCACCAGCACCTCATCCGGTCCCGGTTCTCTGATCTCCCTCTCCAGAAAGCGGACCTTAAACGGCTCATAAACCTCTCCGACCCGGTTGATTCTTCTATTCATCTCATTTGTCTCCTGTCAAAATACTGTTTCAGATAGTCAACGCCTGCTTTTGCCAGCGCATCGGGCTCTTCGTGAACCTGAATCCAGCTTGCATCCAGACTTCCGGCCACGAACGTCTCCATTGTGATATGGCCCGCATAATGATATTTTACCAGCAGATCCATCACAGCGTCCCAGGGCACAATGCCTTCCCCGGGCGCTCCCCGGTTACTGGCGCACGCATGAAAATGGCTGACCATTCCCGCTCTCAGCGCTTCCTCAAGCGCCCCCGTCAGATCTTTCTCCTCCAGGCAGGCGTGATATGTGTCAAACAACAGCCCGGCGTTCTGGCAATCCATCTCATCCAGCATCGCAAGAACCTGTCCTGCCGTGTTGGCCACGCTGGTGCGGTAACGGTTCACCGGCTCCACTGCAAGCTCCATGCCGCACGCAGACGCCCGGCGCGCAAGCTCTTTTAACCCTGCCACCGCCAGCTCCCATTCCCTTTTTTTATCGTCCTCCGAAAGCCGGTGTCTCTTGCCACCGCCTGCATACAAAGGTCCGCAGAGCACGGAGGCATTCAGCCGCTCCCCCGCCTTAAGACAGGCGGTCAGATAATCCATCGTATCACGCCGTACCTGCCCGTCAAAACTGGAAAGATCCCTTCCCGGCCCTAAAGCTGCGCATAAAGACACCGCAAGGCCGTTTTCCTTTATCTCTTCTTCCAGCGCCCGGCTGACAACAGGCTGCGTCATCGGCAGTTCGACCGCGGTAAACCCCAGCCGTGCCGCCCGCGCAGGCAGTCCGGAACATGCGTCCGAAAGCTCTCCCTGCCAGTTCCACAGACTGATTCCCAATTTGTTCATATCTTCTCTCTTTTCTGCGCAGCTCATTTGTGCCAATTCCGAACAGGAAAAACGAGAAACACGTCTGACAGGCCATAAGATGCTGCGCTGACACAGACCTGTGGTCCGGGCTATCTCGTCGACCGGCGTATCACCAGCTCCACCCGCAGTGTATTGCAGACCGGAACCGGCAGCCTTTCATTTTTTTCCTTATAATCGATCTGATGTATCAGCGTCTGCGCCGCCACGGCCCCCATTTCGTAAAGCGGCTGTGAAACCGTCGAGAGCGGCGGCTCCACCATCGAAGCCAGCGTTACATTGTCAAACCCCAGCACAGAGACATCTTCCGGAATCCGGATTCCCATATCGTGCAGTGCATGCATGATCACAAACGCTTTCGGGTCGCTGCTCGCAAAAATGGCGTCCGGCGGATCCGGCTGTGCCATCATCTCTTTTGTCATTGAATAAAAACTGTCCACACCACAGTTTTCACGCATAATAAACCGTTCCTCAGGCTCCATTCCATGATCTTTTAAGGCCTGTGCATAGGCGCGGTAACGCTCTCTGTACAAAAAAAGCTGTTCCCTGCCCTGTGCATAGCTGATGCGCTTATGTCCCGTGCGGATCAGATAGCGCACCGCATCATAGGCCGCCTGATAATTGTCCACGGAAACCGTGTCCAGTGTACCAATATCCTGCTCTTCAAAGCGGTTGACAAGCACTACCGGAAATCCTTCGTCGCGCAGCCTGTGTATGTACTCCGGATCTCCCATTTTCGAACAGATCACAAATCCGTCAATCCAGCGCGCCTTCATTTTCTCCACACAGGCTCTGTCCCTGGCCGGATCCTCATCCGTGTTGCAGAGAACGACGCTGAAGCCGTTTTTCCAGGCCGTATCCTCCACCCCTTTTGTAATCTCCGGAAAAATAAGGTTTTCAATAGAGGGAACCATGATGCAGAGCGTATTGCTGCGCCCCCTCTTTAAATTCTGCGCCACTGCATTTGGCCGGTAATTTGTCTGCCGGATTGCTTCCAGCACCCGCTTTCTGGTCTCCTCATTCACGACACTTTTCCCGTTTACCACCCTGGAAACCGTGCTGATGGATACCCCCGCAATATTTGCGACTTCCTTGATATTGGTCATCTTCCCTTCCCCCTGGCTTTTGTATGGCACATCCGCCGGCTGTCAGTCCTTGTCCCAGTAAACCGTCGCGCCGCGGTGTGCGGAGGTAGCGCACTTCCGATAAAGATGCAGCCATCCGGATGCCGGTTTTCTGACCGGTTTCCATTCCGCCTTGCGGCGATGCAGTTCTTCTTCGCTCACATCTACATTCAGAGTACGGGCCTCAATATCAATATAGACCATATCTTTGTCCCGAATCAAGGCCAAATTACCTCCCTCAGACGCTTCCGGGCTCACATGGCCAATGGCAAGCCCTCCGGTCGCGCCGCTGAAGCGTCCGTCGGAGACAAGGGCAATCCGGCTGCCAAGCCCCTTTCCAAGCACCGCCGCCATAAACGTCTCCATATGCGGCATCCCCGGGCTCCCCTTCGGCCCCTCATAGCGGATGATCACCACATCTCCCGCCGTGATCTCATCCCGCAGAATGGCCTGCCAGGCGTCGTCCTGGGAATCATAGCATTTCGCCGGACCGGAAAACTTCCAGGCATCCTCGGAAACCGCGCTGAACTTGACAATGGCACTGTCCGTTCCGATATTGCCGTGCAGCACGGCCAGACCGCCCTGTGCATGGATGGGCGCTTTTACCGGATGAATCACTTCCTTATTGTTATTCTCCGAAATCGCCGCCTTCTCCTCTATTGTTCCGAACATTCCCTTCGCCGCCGTGTCAAAAAGACCTGCCGCCGCCAGCTCTTTTACCACGGCGCCCAGACCGCCTGCCGCCTCAAATTCCTCCATCGTATAAGTCGGATGATTTGGGTAAATCGTACTGAGCACCGGAATCCTGCGGCTGATCTCATCAAATGTCTCCGGTGTAATCTCAAAATCCATCTGCCTGGCGAGCGCAGGAATATGCAGCACGCTGTTCGTACTGCCTCCCGTCGCCATCATATAGCGGACCACATTCTCAAAGCTTCCCTGACTTAAAATATCGGACGGGCAGATTTTTTTTCTCCATGCCTCCATCACCTGGCGCGCCGCCTGACGCGCCAGATCATGCCATTTTTCGGTCTGACTCCGGCAGCTTGCATTCCCGTGCGGGGTAAATCCCAGTATTTCCGCCATCGCACACATTGTATTTGCCGTTCCCATAAAAGGACACGCGCCCGGCGTCGGACAGGCGTTTCGTACCACCTCTTTATATTCTTCCCGTGTGATGCTTCCCTCTTTATAGGCCGCATAAGCCTGTTTGGTGTGGGTCAGCGTCAGCATTTTTCCGCCCGGAAGACGCCCTGCGGCCATATACCCACCGGTAAACATCACCGTAGGAATATTCACCCTCAACGCCCCCATCAGCATGCCCGGCACTACCTTATCACACGTCGCCATGATCACCATGCCCTCTAACATATTCAGCTCCGCAACCGTCTCCACCTCTGAAGACACCAGATCTCTGGCCGGCAGGGTATAGCGGTCCCCCGGCGTATTGCTGCAGATGCCGTCACACACACCGCTGACCGGAAGCTCCAGAGCCAGCCCGCCGGCGTCATAAATCTCCTTTTTCATCTCCGCGATCAGCTCTCTGTCAAACGGAAAATGTCCCGGGTTCATCTCGTTCCATGCATTGATCAGCCCGATCACAGGACGCCCGGCATCTTCTTCCGATATCCCCATCGCATACAACAATGTATTGCGGTGATCAAGCGACTCCTCATTCCATTCCCGTATCATATCATTCCTCCTTCATTCTCCTCACGCTAACCTCCCAGATATGCCTTCCTGATCTCATCCGACCCCAGCAGTTCCTCCCCGGAACCGGACAGGCTGATTCTGCCGTTTTCGAGCACGTAAGCATAATCGGAAACGCCCAGCGCCATCGCCGCGTTCTGCTCGACCAAAAGCACCGTAATCCCCAGATCGTGAATCTCACGGATAAGGTCATAAATCTGATTTACAATTATCGGCGCAAGCCCCATCGACGGTTCGTCGAGCAGAAGAATCTTCGGCCGGCTCATCAGCCCGCGCGCCACTGCCAGCATCTGCTGTTCACCGCCGGAGAGCGTGCCCGCAAACTGATCTTTCCGCTGCTCCAGAATCGGAAACCGCTGATACTGCTCCGCGAGGTCTTCTTCCAGTTTTTTCCCCCGGAACAGATAGCCGCCCACGAGCAGGTTGTCGCGGATGGTAAGACCCGAAAAACATTTTCTTCCCTCTGGCACATGTACGATCCCCGCGCCAACAATTTTATCCGGCTTTTTCGGAAGCGGCCGCCCCTGAAATGCAATGCTTCCGGCCCGCGCGCTGACAAGACCGGAGACGGTGCGCAGAAGCGTCGTCTTTCCGGCGCCGTTTGCCCCGATGATGGAGACAATCTGTCCCTCGCGCACCTCGGCGCTGACCCCGCGCAGCGCCTCGACGTGTCCATAACTGACCGAAAGGTCTGTGATCTTTAACAACGGCTCCATCCTAGTCCTCCTTCCCCAGATATGCTTCGATAACCTCCTGGTTCTGCCGCACCTCGTCCGGAGTCCCCACCGCAATGGTTTTACCGAAATTCTGGACATGTATCAGATCGGAAATACTCATCACAAGCTCGAGCCTATGTTCGATCAGAAGAATCGCAAAGCCGATCTGCTTTGAAACCCTCCGGATGAGCTCCGTCAGTTCCCCGACCTCTGTCGGATTTAATCCCGCCGCCGGCTCGTCCAAAAGCAGTGTTTTCGGCTCGCACATCAGCGCGCGGGCGATCTCTATCCGGCGCTGCATGCCATAAGAAAGGTTTTCCGGACGTTCGTTTAAATAATCTTTCATGCCCACGATCTCCAGATACTTCTCGCACAGCTCTCTCCCGCGCTTTTCCTCCGCAAGGCGCTTTGGCGTCGGGAGCAGCCCTCCCAGAACCGTATATCTGCTCTGCGGGTCAAAAGCGCACATGACATTTTCCTGCACGGTAAGCCCCTGGAAAAGCCGGATATTCTGAAACGTCCGGCCCATACCCAGCCTGGTAATTTTATACTGCTCCAGCCTGGTGATCTGTGTTCCGTTCAGATATACCTCCCCGCTGTCCGCGGTATACACACCGGAAATCGTATTGAAAATAGTCGTCTTTCCCGCACCGTTCGGCCCGATAATGCCGTGAATTTCCCCGGCGTCAGCCTCAATGGAAAAGTCCTGGATCGCCTTTACGCCTCCAAAGCTTTTATGAATATTTTTTACCTCCAGCAACGCCATCTCATCTTTCCTCCTTCCGTCTCCCGCCGCCCGTCAGTCTGCCGATGCTTTTCTTTAGATTACCGGGCGTAAGCTCCCACTCTCCCAAAAGGCCGGAGGGCTTGAAATTCAGAATCAGAAGCACCAGAACCGCGTATACGACATAGCGGTAATTCTGCAGGCCGCGAAGCATCTGCGGCAGCGCACTTAAAATAAATGCCCCCAGTGTGGAACCCGTCAGCGAATTTACGCCTCCGAAAAACACCATAATTACCCAGTCGGCGCTCTTTTTCCAGCCAAACCCGGTGGGATCCACATAAGACATATAAAAAACGTACAGCGCTCCCGAATAGGCCGTCAGCGCAACGCTTAAGAGAAACGCCGTCATTTTGACGCGGATCACATTGATCCCCATGGCTTTTGCCGCCAGCTCATCCCCACGCAGTGCGATGCACTGACGCCCGTATTTGCTGGTCTTAAAAAACGCCACGAGCAGGATGGCGACAACGGCGGAAACGCAGGCCAGCGGCAGTCCCACCCTGCGCGGGACGCCCGTCAGACCGGAAGCCCCGCCCGTCAGAAACGTCATACGGTTTAACAGCGCTCCGATCGCTTCCCCGAAACCCAATGTGACAAGCGAAATATAGTCGCGCCGTAAGCGCACGACGGGATAACCGATCAGATATCCCACTGCCACCGCCATCAGAACCGACAGCACAACCGCAAGCGCAAAATTCATGTGAAGCCTCACGACCAGAAGGCCGGACGCATATGCGCCGATTGCCATAAACGCCGCCTGTCCAAGGCTGAACATTCCGGTCAGCCCGGTCAGTACATAGACGCCGGCAACGGCAATCAGTGTGATAAATACCTGTGTAAGAATGTTTGACACAAGTGCCGACATAGTAATCCCTCCTTACGCTTTTTCCTGCACGTTGCTGCCTGCAATCCCCTGCGGACGGACCAGCAGAAACAGCAGCATAATCGCGAACGTTGCAATCGTTGAGTAACCGGAGCCAAGCAGAGACAACAGAATCGTCTCCAGGATCCCCAGCAGAAAAGCCCCTGCGATCGCCCCCGGCAGACTTCCCAGCCCGCCGATGACCGAGGCGATAAACCCTTTGACCACCAGGCTCCCGAGCGACGGATACAGGGTATATTTAATGCCTAAGAACACGCCTGCGATGCCGGCGAGAACACCGGAAATCACAAAGGCAGACTGAATCATCCGGGTGGAATTGATTCCCATCAGCTGCGCCGTATCGCGGTCAAATGAGACCGCCCGCAGCGCGCGTCCCAGGCGGGTATTCTGAATCACAAAGGCGAGCACAAGCAACACCGCCACACTGATGACAAACATCATCACATCGGTAGTGGAAATCACCAGACTGCCGATCCCGATCGTGGGATTATTAAAAAAAGACGGAAAATTGAAAAAATTGGAACCGACCCTGATCGTCACAAGGCCTTCATACAAAGTGCCCAGCGTAATCGAAGACACGAAAAAGTAAGTCGCGGAAGAATGGTTCTTTAAAATCCGGCGAAAGCCCACAAACTCGCCGAACAACGCCACAACAGCGCCCGCCGCCCCTGCCGCCAGCAGCGTCGGAAAAAGTCCCAGCCCCTTATCCGCCACCAGGAAGTAGGAAATAAACGCACAGGCGGTCATTGTGGCTCCATGAGAAAAATTAGAGAATTTCAATACGTTAAATATCAAGGCAAAGCCTGTCGCAATCAATGCGTAAACCGATCCGGTCGCTATGCCGTTTAAAATAATTTGCAGCGACATCTGTTTTCCTCCCTGCTGTCCCTTTTGTCAGACCGGGCCGCCATCCCTGTCTGTGGCGATGACGGCCCGCTTCCTTATACGGGCGGCATTTCTGCGGCCCAGCTGCCATGTTTAATTGCCTGCATATTCCTCCAGCATAACCGGTGTCTGATTGTCATACGTATACATAAACATTCCCATCCCGGCCGGCATATGGCTTGCCGGGTCCATGGTAATCTTACCGGTCAGTCCTTCAAAATCTTTTACATTCGCAATGGTATCGCGAAGCGCGTCTGCATCCTCAAGCCCCGCTTTCTCAATGCAGGCTTTTGCAACCATCACAATATCGTATCCGAGGAAATACTTGTTGACAGCGCTCACCTTGTCTTCAATTTTCGCAACCATCTCCGAAGTCTTCTCATCGTTCACATCGATATTATTGATGTAATAAATATTGGAGCAGTCCCCGCCGAACGTCGTATTGAAAGGAGGCGCCGCATCCAGCCCGTTTATAATCTTGCCTTTAAATCCCAGCTCTGAAGCCGCCGTGCAGATCGCCACAAGCTGCTGTGTGTAATTCGGACAGTAAATGGCGTCAACCCCTGCAGACACGATCGGCTGCAGCAGCGTCTTGTAATCGGTATCTGCCGCGCCATATGCCACGATCAGGCTCTCGTCGACCGTAATTCCCTGGTCTTTGAGTGTGTCAAGGAACGGATTGAGCAGAGATACGGAATAACTGTTCTCCTGATTGTAAAGGACACCAAACGTCTTAAGCCCGTTCTTCACGGCGAAAGAAGCCATGATATCTCCCTGTGTGTTCGCGTTCGGCTGGAAACAGAACATATTCTTATAAGCCGTCCCGTCTTCCTTTAACTGACATGCCGGGTCCATCGCCAGACCCATGACAGGCACATCGTAATCCTCGGAGGTTTCCTTGATTGCATTGGCAATGTTCGCCACCGGAGGACCGACGATAATCGAAACATTATCGACCGTCACCGCAGTGATATAAGCATTCACCGCTTCTGTGACATCGCCCTTTGTGTCGTAAGTTTTCATTACCAGCGTTTTCCCGTTCACGCCGCCGCTTGCATTGATTTCATCTACAGCGTCCTGGGCACCGGTCTGAACCGAAATCCCAAGAGCAGAGGTGGATCCGGTGATATCCTGGAGACAGCCGATAAGGATTTCACCGTCTCCCGCCGCGGGCTGTGAAGCTTCCGTTCCGGAAGCAGACGCGTCGGCATCTTCCCCCATGTCTCCTGCGTCCGCGCCGTCTTCTCCCCCGGCATCGTTGCCCGCGCTGCCCTGATCTGCACTGCCGGAACCTGTTTTTCCCGGATCCCCGCCGCAGGCAGCCATCCCAAATGCCATTGCAAGCGCAAGTGTCACAGCAAGTAGTTTTTTCTTCATAAGTATCTCTCCTTTTCTTCTATTCTTTACCACACAAGACGGTGTGCCATGCGGCGTTCACCCTCCTGTGCAATAAGAGACATTTGCGAATTATTGCAAACGTTTGCAATAATTTTGAAAAAAGAAAGCAAAACCTTCCAATCCACCTAAGGATTGCTTTTGCCTTGCATAAATACTAACACTCTTACTATTTTTTGTCAATATATAATTAATTCACAGAATATTTGTCAGTTTTTCAGGTATTCTGCATAACTGCTCTGGCATATTCTCCTCTCTGCTTTCTACATACAGAATCTATTATTTTATGGAGAAAATGCCAGAATTGCAAACGTTTTCCATTTTTTCCTGGTTTTTCCACCGCCTTTTCTTTTCTGTTTACTCCGAAAGTCTCTCCTCTTTTTTCCGGATATCTTCCGCAAGATACTCTCGCAGCATACGCGCCTCCGGCCGGCCGCACCCCTGCGCCGACAGACTGAAAACCATGCGAAATTCTGCAGTCGGCCACACCCTGACCGCTCTTACATCCGCCGAAACATGCCGCTTTGCCACCTGTCCCATAATCATCGCCACACCCATCTTTTCTTTCACCAGCCCGGCGATTGTTTCCCCCGATGCTCCGGTATAGACAACCCTTGGCTCAAACCCTGCCCGGCGGCATAGTCTGATGCTCTGTCCCCGCAGATCCGTGCCCGCATTCAGCAGCAAAAAGCGCTCTTCCGAAAATTCTTTCAGCGGTACCGGCTCCTTAAGATGCGCCAGGGGATGTCCTTCCCACACAAGCAGCGCCAGCTCGTCCGTGCCCAGTGTTATGCTGTGCGGCTGCAGTTCCTCTGTCGTCTCCGTCCGATAAATTGCCGCGTCACACTGTTTCCCGGCAGACAGCATCTTTAAGGTGGCATTGTCCTCCTCGCTCAGCAAAATCTTTATTTCGGGATGACGCTCTGTAAACGCACGCAGCCGTTCCGAAAAACCATAATATCCCAGCACCGGCAGCACTGCAATATGCAGCAGAGCCGGCTGATATCTCACGGCTTTAAGCATCCGCTCATACTGCTCCATCAATGCGCGCGCTTCCGGCAGCAGCCGCTCTCCGGCAGGCGTGAGCACGGCCTTTCGGTGCCGCCGCTCAAACAGCTGCGCCCCCAGATCCCGTTCCAGACGCGCGATCTGCTTTGAGACCGACGACTGCGTCGTGTATAAAGCCTCTGCCGCCTCCGAAAAACTCCCGCTCTCCGCAACACGAAAAAAAAATGTAAGTCTTTCCAGTTCCATATCATCCCCCTATTCCATTTTGTGAATCAAACATAGCACGAAACGGAATTGCCTGTAAAGAGATTGTGTCTTACAATAACTGTAAACAGACAAAAAGATAACGTGTGAAAAAACTGCCATGCTTATTTTTCACACACAGATTTGCGCGGGAGCGTCGCAAATCTGTGTGACGGCAGACGCAGACCTGTAATCCTGCGCGCCCCGTCGCATTTACGCTCCGGAATGGAGGTTGCCATGAAAAAAATATACGCTTTTTTTACCGCACGCAGATACTGGAAAGAGGAAAAAGAACTGACAGACGCCTTTCTTGCGATCGCCGGGCTCATTTCCGGAGAAAATACCCGGGATTGTTTTCTGATCGAGGACGGAAATGGAATGGATAAACTGCCGGAGGCAGACTGTCTTATCGCCATTCCCATGAGCGGCGCCGTCCAGCGGGATGTTCTTAAGGCGGCAGACCGCTATCCGTGCGTCGTTCTGTGGGCAGCTTATATCCGCGGCGGGCAGCTTTCCGAGACAGTGACAAACGAAATGCTGCGCCACAACGCGGCCCCTGCCTTTATGGACTGCTGGGCGGTACTGCGCCGCACGCACAGACATAGTTATCCTGCCTTAAGCGTCAGGGAGCTTAAGGACATACTGCGAATCCATGAGGCTTACTGTCATGTAAAAAAATCCAGACTTCTTGTGATCGGCGATACGGAACCATGGGTAATCAGCAGCAGCAGAAATTCTGCCATTTATGAGGAGCGTTTCGGCCTGACGATTGAACACGTTCCACAGAAAGAAATCGCAGACCGCTACCGCTCGACGACGGATGCCGACGGTTCGTTTTATTATGATTACTTCCTGCGGCACGCGCACGACTGCAGGGAACCCGATGATCAGGATATCCGCAACGCCGCAAGGATGGCTTCCGCGCTCGCAGAAACCTTAAACGCTCACGACGCACAGGGCTGTGCGCTCGCCTGCTTTCGTCTGCTCGCGGAAGGAACCAACCTCTGCCTGGGTGTAAGCTACATCAACGACTGCACCGACAAAATCGTCTCCTGCGAAGGAGATATGGACAGTGCCGTCACCATGCTTCTGATGAAAAAACTCACAGACAGCGGCCTCTGGATGGCCAATCCGGCATTCAATCCCGATAAGTCCATCCATTTCTCCCACTGCACTGCACCCGTACATGCCTGCGGCAGCGCGCTGCCGGTCATTCTGCGCAGTCACCATGAGAGCGGCATCGGCGTCAGCCTGCAGGTTGATCTGCCGCTTCACCAGACCGTCACTGCCTGCCGTATCTCCGATGAAGCATCCTCTGTCACGATTCACACAGGAGAATCCATAGAAGGACCCTATGCGTGCGCCTGCCGTACCCAGATGCATGTAAAATTAAAAGATCCCGATCACTACCTGCGCACCGCCCTGGGCTGTCACCAGGTCTTTGCATTTGAAGACATCTCCCGGCAGATGGCGCAGCTCGCAGAATTGTTTTCGCTGAAAATACTGTAATTCAGAGAATCAGAAAAATCCATATGATAAAAAAGAGTGCAAAGCCGCTGAAATTCAGCGGACTTTACACTCTTTTGGGTATGATGCGCAATCACTATTTATTCTGCTATCTTTCCTGTCGCCAGAAAGGATGTCGCATGCAGTGTATAAAATTGCTTACGTAAACGCCAGTTCATCCTCGTCAGCGTCTTCTTCCTGCGTCTGTTCGTTCTCTTCCGCCTCCGTCTCAAAATCAAAATCGGTGACAACCTCTGCCTCTTTCGCATCCGTCTGCTCCGGTGCAGCCGCCTTTCTGACAAACGCCACGACCTGATCCTTCTTTTCCTTCAGCCATACGAGCATTTTTTCCAGTCTGCGCTTCAAAGGGTGAATCACATTTTCCTCAAGAACCGGCATCGCGTTTTCCTTAACCCAGCGGACGGCCGGTCTGTATATCTTATTTGCAAACACGCCGATTACGTCCGCGATCACCTTTTTTACCTTTTCCGCCGCCGATTTCACATGTGGCTTTGCCTCTTCCAGCGCCTTTTTTACGTACGGAATCGCTTTCTTTACGGACTCATAAGCAATATCGCTGACAGCCAGGAGCGCAAGAATGCTTAAAACAGTCGTGGAAGCAATCACCGTCAGCGCTCCCAGTCCCTGTAAAATCCCAAGCCCCGTAATCGCCGCCGCACACAGAAGAACGAGTCCTGTTACCGTGACCGCAAGCGCCGCCGGAATAGCCATCCAGACATAATCCATCGCCTTGTCCCCTTCACTCTCTGCGGTGTGAACCGCCGCAGCCGCAGCCGCTTCCTCCGCAGATATCTGCGGCTGTTCGCTTAAAAGCAGCGCTGCCGAGAGAATCATGAGATCTTCCCTGGCCTCGTCCGTAATACCGGCTGCAGCGCCCTCCGCCGTCTCCAGAATCGGTGTCCAGGATTCGTCTTTTGCCGCCCGCTTTACCGTATCGCGGATCCCTTCCCTGTCTTCCGGAAGGATGGATTCCAGCTCGGACCGCAGCGTCTCCAGCTCGCCTGCCGTAGCATTTGCCGCCAGCCCCTGCTCCGTATCGTGTGTCTTTGTCAGCATCTCCCTGACAAAATCCAGATCCATTCCCTGCTCTTTTAATTCCTCTTTCGAATATTCCAGATTCCTGAGCCCTGCCACATATTTCAGATCCGAAATCCTGCGAAACTGCGCCGCGATATCTTTCCCGCACTGCTCGTCGATCTCCTCAAACACCGCGATGCGCACATCTCTTCCGGAATACTTCTTTTCCAGCCGGTCTGCCTCCGAATTGATCTCGTGAACCATCCTGCGGATCGACTCCGTCTGGTCTGCGATCGCATCCCCTAAGACTGCACGGATCGCCTCCTCCACGGAACATCCCTGATTCCTGTTTTTTGCCATCTCTTCCAGTTTACTGTTTATCTCGCTCATAGATGATTCCTCCTCTCTGTTTAATCGTAGTATATACAATCAACATCTAAATGTCAATCTTTTATTTGTATTTTATTTAGATATTTTTTAATTTTTCTATTTCCATTTTGATAAAAGCATCCAGCCGGTTGTCGTAACGGCTTTTCCCGTCCTCTGCATCACTCTCACAGGATGCGCTGCTAAAGCCCGCTCTCAGGGAAGACTGGCTGTACCTGGCGATCTCCTCCGCATTCGTCTCGCTGAACACCTTCATTTTTCGAAATTCCCGAAGGAGAACCTCCGACAGATGCTCTCTGTCATATGCCTCCTTCGCCTCCCTGTCCGCCGTTCCGCCATAATCCAGATACAGTCTCCTGAACCCGGCAGATACCAGCGCACTCGCATCTGCCCCGGTCATAAACCTTTTTTCCGCCGTCGCGATCGCGATAAGCTCATCAACCGCGGCTTCCGCCACAGGCTGCACATGCACCCGCTCCGGTTTTTGCAGATGCACCATCAGAATCCCACGCAGCTCTTTCTCCGTCGGCATCGATGTAAAGAAGCATTCGTCAAAACGGCCTTTCCGGAAAAACTCCGGCGGCAGTCCGGCAATGCTGTTTGCCGTGGCGATAATGTAGCAGGAGCTCTTCTTCTCCTGAAGCCAGGTCAGAAAACTGCCTGTCATACGCTTTAAATAAGCGCTGTCGCCATTCCCTCCCCCGCCGGAGCCTGCAAATCCCTTCTCAATCTCGTCGATCCACAAAATGCACGGCGCCATCTCCTCCGCCTGTCTTTGTGCATTGCGCAGATTCCGCTCGCTGTCGCCCACATGGCCGCCCATCATGCGCCCCATCTCAAGCCGGATCAGCGGCATCTTGAGCTCTGCAGCCGCATACTGCGCAAACAATGATTTTCCGGTTCCCGGAAGTCCCATGATAAGGATTCCCTTCGGCACGTCAACCCCCTGCTTTCCGGCCTCCTGAAGGCTGCTCATAATTCTGCCGCTCTCGCGCAGATACTGTTCCAGCCTCTCCATATTCGCCATGTCCACGTGCCTGACCATCTTCCACTCCAGAAGCTTGTCTTTTTCCAGAAGCTTTCCCTTTTCACTGCCGATCAGTTCAAGAATCCGCTTACGCTGCGGGTCAAATGCCTCCTCACCGTACATCCGCTCTGCCCGCTGCATCAGATAGTCCATCTCAAAACACTGGAATCCCTGCAGATAAGAAACGATCTCATGTTTAAAATTTTCTTCGATCTTCAGATTCCGTCTGGCCAGAAGCTCCTCCACGTTTTCGCGGATTTCAACGGGCCCGGGCTTTTCCCCGTGAATCACGTGCACGTAAGGAAAAAGTCCATCCGGCAGATTTTCGATTCTGTCCACGGTAAGGAGGATGAGCATCCTCCCGTCTGCGCTTTCCGTCTTAAGAAAACGGGACAGCGCAGACACACAGCGGATCTGGTTTTCCCGGTCAAACTGCTGAAAATCTTCAACGATAAGAAAACCCGCCATATGCTCCCCGGCCAGTTTTTCCAGTGCAACGGCGGCGTAACTCGCCGGATGTACATCGGCAAGTCCAAGCACGTCGTCTGGAAGTCTGCGCTGGATATTCAGTCCCTGACAGACGACAGGGGCATACACGACTTTTCCCGACACCGTTTTTTCTCCGTACCGCAATATCATATACGGAGCCGTCTTCCCCTTAAAATAATTCCTGTACAAAAGCTCCGTCACAGGCTCCCATTCCTGCCGGTGCCCCATCTCCAGAACAATTCCACACTTACCGCTGGAATATACCTGATATATCTCCTCCGCCATCTTCTCCGCTGCGCGCATCGCTCTCTTCTCCTTCCTGACACCCCGGATAACTCCGCCATGCGGGTTACTGTAACAACGACAAAAGCAGCAAACCTGCCGCAGCCGCAGCCAGAATCCAGACAGGCAGATTCCATCGTCTCCGGGGCAGCGCCGGTTCCTCCTGCCTGTTCTTCACCTCTGTCCGCAGCTGTTCCGTCCGCCGCACCAGCGCCTCCCGCTCTTTTTTTCTCTTCTCTTCTTCCGCAGACTCCCGCTCCAGCTGTACTTTCAGACTGCCCTCTTCCGCAGACTCCGTCCGATACAAAATCGCCACATCCTCCGTCACCGTCGTCATCCCGTCCGGAAAGAGATCCAGCATTTTTTTTGCATCCTCCACGCACAACAGCCCTGTCGCGGCCGGCCTCTGCAGGCCCTCTTTCCACAGCTTCTCATCTGCCGCTTCCGAACTCTTTATGATATTCCATTTTTCTCTCCGGCGGCCTGCGTCCACACAGGTCCCGCAGCCGGCAGGAGGCGGGGCCTCCGATTTGGACAATACGGTTCTGGCCGCAGATTCCCGCAAATTTGTGCCGTACTCCACACCCTGGATTTCACACAGCTCTTTTTTGAGCGGTTCAAACAGCTCATCCTCCCTCCGGTACTGCCGGATGTCTTTTCCGGTAAAGCCAAATGCCAGCACACAGTACTGTCTGCGGAACGCGCCTCCTGTAAAAGCTGTCCCCAGAAGTTCTTCCTGCTCTCCCGCCACGGCGGTTACATAGATCGCATCGTCAAGAAAACCGGAAAACCAGCACCGCTGCCGTTGTGCCGCCCCATATCGTTTCGCCGTGGACAGCATGCGTCTTGAAATCGTCTTCATGATATCCCGGTGCACGTCAAGGCCCGGGTCGCATCTGCGGATAAGGTAATCTCCCTCATCCCCCTTTTTTCTCGCGTTTGCATATATCCAGAAATACACCGCCATGCCTACCTCCTATGCCAGAACTTCTTTCCCTACTCTGCGTCGTCTTCTCCTCTGAGCCGCAGAACCGCCCTGCGCAGCATACAATTGGTCTGAAGCAGTTTCTTTTCGGCGACCTGCTCCTCCATTGACTGAAGCAGCAAAGGCAGCTCTTTGCCAGCCGGCAGCTTTCTGTCCTCCTGCCGGAAGATCCACAGCCGCATACAACAGAAATAAAAAAGCTGTTCCGCGACTTCCCCTGTCCGTTTCATCTTCTGCACCGCCTTATGCGCCACGGCAACCTCTTCCGGCCACAGTTCGCTCTTACAGTGTTCGGCACACACCCTGATTTCCCTGCGCTTTACTTTTCCATACCGGGACTTTCTTAAATCCACTACCAGATCTGCCGCCGTCCGGGACGGCCTGCCAGAGCTTCTCTCTCCGTCCGCGCCCAAGGCCTGTGATGCGGCACTTTCTCCTGCAGGTCCGGAACGCTCTTTCCTGTACACTTCTGCCGCGGTATCCTTCACCGCCGCTGTCTTTTCCGCTCTGACCAGGATGCCGCTCGCTCTTAATTTTTTCCTGTCGTCCTCGCTCAGTCCCGATGCCGGAAACTGCTGCGGACGCAGTTCTCCCGTCACTGTGACAATTCCGTCCGGAAACACTCCCAGAAGTTTTTTTGCATCCGCCTCGCTCAAAATTCCCGTCATTACAGGCCTCTGCAGACTCATCTGCCACAGCGTGGCATCCACATCCGGCGAACTGGGAACTATATTGCCGCGTGCATCATGCCTGGCCGCATCAGACACCGTCTCCCGATATGCCCCGTAATCCTGCCGTTCCAGCGGCCCCTCCGCCGTCCCTTTCCCGTCCGTCTGCTGTATCTGGCTTAAAATCTTCTCCAGCGGCTTGAAAACACGCAGATCCCTGCGCACAAGTCCGATATCATCTCCGTCAAACCCCAGCGCAAATACGCCGTACTGCCTCCTGAAGCCACCCCCATCCAGGGACATCGCCAGAAGCTCTTCCTGCCTTCCCGCCGCGGCCACCACAAAAAACCGTATCTTTTTATCAAGAAAACCGGAAAACCAGCAAATCTGCGCCTCTGCCTCCCCATAACGCTTTGACGTGGAGAGCATGCAGCGCGAAAGGGAAATCATCTGCGTCCGGTATTTTGTAAACTGCGGATCACAAAACCGCACCTGATAATCTCCGCTGTCCCCTTTTCTCTTTGCGTTTGCATAAATCCATCCATATACCGCCATTTCTGCCTCCACGCATCTTTATCTCTTTTCTTCCGGCCGATCGTTTACCGGAAAAATTCTTCAAGCGGAATCCGCTCTCCTTTTTCGTCCACAAGACAGGCGTAACTGCCCGACCCTACATAATCCAGAATGTCCTGTGAATACTTCTTAAGCGTATTGTTCTGTTTCATTCTTTCCTGCTCGACTTTCAGCTCTCCGATCTCTTCTTTTGCTTTCTGGATCTGAAATTCCAGCCTGCGGATATCTTCCCTCTCCATTTTCAGGATTTTTAAAAGCCTTGTCTGGAACTGGTTTGCAATCGCCCCTTTTTTCTCCATTTTGTTGAAAACTGCCAGCTCCTGTTCTGCAATGGCCGCGTCAATCTTTGCATTTTCTTCCTGTTCCCACTCTTTTCCCGCCTCTGACAAAGCATAACCGACCGTGAGCATCAGAGGAATCTCAAATCCCTCGGGCGCAAACCCGGCAACGATATTGTTTCTCTCTTCACTCAGCCGGATATCGCGCCCGAGCGTGGAGTGGCAGCATAAAATTTTACGGCCGCATTTCAGCAGCTCGTTTGCCTTGAGAAATGAAACAATCTCTTCGAGTTTGCGGTTATCATCGTCATACTTGATGTAATCGGACTGCGTGACGTAAAAAAGAACCGGCGTCTCGTCGCCACTGCCCCTGAGCTCCTTCGTCTTTTCCATCAGTGTGTTGATATGCGAAACCTCCTCGCTGATATCAATCCTTTTGAGCGCCTTTTTTTCTCCCGTCAGGCTGCCGTCCCTGATGGAAATAAAATCGTTGATCAGCTCTCCCGAAATAATATAAATCAGCAGCGTCGCACGTTCCAGCATCTCAAAAAAATGTTCCCAGTCCCCGTCGTCATAATCCGTCGTCCGCAAAGACCCGCGATAGTCCATCCAGCGGATCTGGCAAAGCTTCTCACCGTTTCTGCGGAATGCAAAATCATAGATATGATCGTCCGTGCTGCCGACCGGAAGCGTCCCCTTAATCATATCCCTGTACTTCTCGGCAAAATCGTGAATATCGCCCCCTGCAGAATTGCCGCTCGCAATCAGGTCAAACCGGATATCGCCGCCCAGGGCAACCCCTCCGTCCATTGCCATTTTAAAAAAGGTATTGCAGGCCGCCACGGTCTTTCCGCTTCCCGAGCCCCCTGTGGCAAGGATATTTGCCCTTTTATTTCCAAAAAACTGAATCTTTTCCATGTCGTGTTCCTCTCTTCTTTCCGTACCAGAAATACTGTTCTCTATGATTCCAGCCTTTTATGGATGTCTTCGATCATTTTATCGCAGTTCTCGATAAACATCTCCAGCATGACATACTCTTTTAGTTTCTCCTTTTTCAGCTCCGCAATTCTCTCAGCCTGCTCCAGCAGATATCCGCGCATTTCCTGCGTGTCTTTCTGCTCCGGCGATGCCGCTGCCAGCCGGACCTTCCACTCGATCAGCATCTCGTTCTCCTTCCTGAGATAAGAGTCTGCCGCAGAATCTTCCTTTTCCGTCAGCATCCTTACCTTTGGCACAGGCTCCATGGAAAGACAACGCTTTTTATATTCCCCCAGCATCGCAGGCGTGATCTTGTCAAAGCACCGGAGCACCTCATCCTCCGCAATCTGATACCCCTCTTTGTTGGACTTTAACAGAGCCTTCAGCCTGATATCAGGATCGTCGATCATCTTTTTAATTTTTTTGCTCAGATACTGCTTATTCCCTCCCGTGATCTCCGAAAGCATCCCCACGGTAAACATAAATGTCTCGTCAAGCATCTTCAGACTCCGTTTCATCATCCCATTCTTTATCAGTGAGGTTCCATGCGTCCTCTCTCTCCGGCTCCAGCGCCTTCTGCCTCTCCGTCCCGGGGAAAAAGAACCGCAGAAAATCTTCTTTTTCCGGCAGGCCGATATCCTGCTTTTCTTTACAGTGCTTCCACAGGGAATGCAGGCCGACCACTGCCACCGTACACACAATGGCAGGCTCAAGCAGGACGGTCAGAACCTTTGCCGCGGCAAATACGGCTGCCACTGCCGCCAGAACCTTTGTATTTTTCTTTGAAAAAATCCGTCCCAGATATGCCTGCATCTGACGCGTCACACTTCCCGCGTCCTCCCCTTCTCTGATCATCGCGGCGGCGGAGACACAGACCGGAATGACCTGTTCCCATAAAAGCTCCTGCTCTTCTTTTGTAAACGGTTCTTCCCTGTCGCAGAAAATCATCTCCGACAACAGAAAGTTTGTCAGAAATCGAATGTCGCGGTCGATTTCTCCCCGCGACGGACTTGTAAATTCCGCCGGCCGGCCCACACCGATCTCCGCCAGGATTCTGCGCGTCTCATCATCATAGCCGGCTCCTGCATAGCGCATCAGAGACACCACGTCTGCAAACAGCTCCTGCATCTCGCCGTCTGACACATCAGCGTCTGCCCGCGCCCACCTGGTCTCGTATTCCCGGTCAAACATCTGTTTTAATCTTTCACCGGAATCCCCGTCGACAAACCGCAGAAAATGATAGCAGCTTAAGAGCTTCACATTCAGAAGATACCGGTACTGTTCCGCACTATCCATCTCCAGCTCGCTGATTACATTGTCAAGCATCTCCGCGCCCTGCCAGGGTTCCAGCGGCTCCGATACCACAGCGGCTCCCACAAAAGCGGCATATTGCTGCTCACTCTGTCTCCAGGCCGCGGCACGCCGGTAAAACACGGCCTGATGGTCGACCAGGTCTTTTTTCTCTTCTCTGTGAAATTCCACATATTTCTGCAGTGCAAAATCTTCGGCGCGGGCTTTGGGATGCTCTCTCTTATAAAGCAGCCACTCGTTCAAAATCGCTCCGATCTCTTTCTCCTCCATTACGACCCCTCCCGTCGGACAACGCTCTTCTTCTTTTTTATTATAATGGGATGTCAAAAAAAGTCAACAGAAATGTCGTTTTATATGTATTTTATTTAGACAGATAAAATAAAACAACCTTAAAACACGGTACAGTGGCTGCGGACAGAAACGGCCGCGTTTTTTTAGACGCAGAAACTCCGGCAAAAAAATTTCTGCCGGAGTTTCGCAATTCGTCTATCGGCCGGTCTCATACCGAAATGCTGCCACGAGGCAGTCTGCGGCATTTCGCCCGACAAATACTTCAAACATCCCAGGTTGTGCCGCAAATTGAAGATCGCTGTCGTAAAATTTCAGCATTTCCTCCGTAACCTCAAAAATCACTTCTTTCTTTTCGCCCGGCTCCAGATCAATTTTCTGAAATCCCTTTAATTCCTTCGCCGGCCGGACCACGCTGGCCGCCACATCGTGCAGATAAAGCTGGACTACCTCCTGCCCGGCCACATCTCCGGTATTTTTAACCGCAGCACCCACTGTCAGCGTCTCACCACGGCGCAGCACCGTATCACTGAGCTTAAGATCAGAATATTCCGCCGTATGATAGGACAGGCCGTAACCAAACGGGTAAAGCGGCTCGTTCGGGCAATCCAGATAACGGCTCACAAAACGACCGCTGTGTGAGGATGCATCCGCCGGCCGCCCCGTGCGGAATGCGCCATAATAGACCGGAACCTGGCCCGATGCAAAGGGAAAGCCAACCGTCAGACGCGCACAGGGGTTACATCTGCCCCACAGCAGATCCGCGATTCCGTGCGCGCCTTCCGTACCTGGAAACCAGCATTCCAGTATCGCATCCACGGAATCTTTCCAGTCGGCGAGCACCAGCGGACGGCCGTTAAACAACAGAACAACCGATTTTTTTGCATGCACTAAAACGCGCTCCATCCATGCACGCTGCACGGCGGGCAGCGTCAGATCGGTCCGGCTTCCGCTCTCTCCGCTCTGCAGCATATGTTCTCCCACGGCAAACACTACCACGTCGGCCCATTTTGCCAGCGCAATCGATTTTTCAAGCTCTTCTTCGGCAGAGTTTTCCAGCGTCGGTCCCAGCTTAAAGTAAGAACCAAAATCGCCGAGACTCTCATAGTCATCCAGCATCTCACACCCTGCCGTCGTGGCAAAGGTGTCTTCGGAAAGCACTTCGGCAAAAGCAGTCTTTAACGTCACCACCGCATCCCTGTCACCGTGGACCGCCCACATGCCGTTTAAGTCCTTACTGTCCGCATAGGGCCCCATCAGTGCAATCTTCTGCCCGCTTTTCAAAGGAAGCACCTGATTTTCATTGCGCAGAAGCACCATGCATTTCTGTACCGCAGTGCGTGCCGCGCTGCGGTTTTCTTCATTACAGGCCAGACATTCTGCTTTCTCCGCGTCGATTCCCCTGTATGGATCTTCAAACAGCCCGAGTCTGTTCTTAAGCGCCAGGACACGCCAGACCGCTTCGTCCAGCTTTTTCACATCAAGGCTCCCGTCATTTAAAAGCGGCTCAAGCTGATTTGCATAACAGGGGGTTTTCATATCAATATCCACCGTGGCGTTCATCGCCAGTTTTGCGGCCTCATAGTCGTCCTCCGCAACGCCGTGGGCGATCAGCTCCTGAATCGCGGCGTAGTCGGTAATCAGCACCCCGTCAAACCCCCACTGCCGGCGCAGCACTTCTTCCATAAGCCACCGGTTCGCCGTCGCCGGAATCCCCTCTACCGTGTTAAAGGAAGTCATCACCATCTCACAGCCCGCATCTACGGCAGCTTTATACGGCGGAAGATATTCCTGTACAAAACGCCAGCGCGACATATCCACCGTATTGTACTCTCTTCCCGCCTCAACCGCACCGTAACCGGCAAAATGCTTTACGCAGCTTGCCAGATTCTCCCCGGGAACCATTTCTCCCTGAAAGCCTTCTACCATCGCGCGCGCAAATACCCCGTTCAGCCAGGGATCTTCCCCCGGAGATTCCATACAGCGTCCCCACCGCGCGTCGCGCACCACGTCCACCATCGGTGCAAACGTCACATGCGCGCCGTCCGGCGCCGCCTCCCTGGCAGTCCTTCTGCTGCATGACTTCACAAGCTCTGTATCCCAGCTGCAGGCCAGTCCCAAAGGCATGGGATAAACCGTCTTATACCCATATACGATATCCGCCATAAACAAAAGAGGAATACGGCTGTTCTCCATATGACGTTTCTGAATCTCCCTGACCTTATCTGCCCCCAGTACATTGAGCGCCGACCCGGCGTTCTGCACGGCCCACGGCTCGATTCCCAGCTTCTCCTGCGGGCCGGTAGCCAGATCCGAGGCCCCGAAAAAATCTCCCGAAAGCTGTATGAGCTGGCCGATTTTTTCCCGCACTGTCATTGACTGCAAAAGTTCCCGTAATTTTTTTTCTTCCATATGCTGCTTTACTCCTTCCAGATTTCCTGTTATTTCAATTTTAACACATCTGGACAGACAGTAAATTCTTTTTTGAAAAACACACTATTTCTTTCACAGAAAAATGACCCATAAGCATAGCCCCCGGAGGGCGCGATATAAACCCCCCGGAAATCAGCTATCCTGCGCAGATTAATTGATACTCAGTCCTGCGCTCGCATATCCCGCGACTGTCTGAATCAAAGACAGACCGCCTGACGTTGCCGAATATACCAGCATCAGCCGTGTCTGAGCCGTTACCGGAATATTGAGTCCCGTAAGTGCACCGTTTAACAGTGTCCCAACGGATATAATTCCAGTAAGTGACGGTGCAAGGCTGATCAATGTTCCTGCAATCGGCGTAAATACATTGTTCGGTGTCGTTGACTGATAAATCTGTACATTTACCGTGACAGTAGATCCTAACAGGGAAAGTGCCGCTGTTGTACTAAAAAATGCGCTGAACGAGGTTATGATACCGGCACGCGGAACCTGAAATGCAAAGTTTGAAAGCGTTCCGCTGGCATTTGTGATATCAATTGTGGAGCCCAGCACCGTAAGGCCCTGCGCACTGCTTCCAAAGCCAACAAATGCAGGGAGTCCCGCAAGACCTCCGGCGATTGTGGTCATGGTAATCGGAAGCCCCGATGCGAACGGAATGATCGCTCCCGTACCTGCAACGCCAGCAGGCCCTGTTGCTCCCGTCGCTCCTGTTGCTCCCGTTGCTCCTGTTGCCCCTGTCGCTCCGTCTGCTCCCGTTGCCCCTGTCGCCCCGGTAGGACCCGTTGCTCCTATGGCTCCGTCTGCTCCTGTCGCCCCTGTCGGGCCCGTTGCTCCTGTTGCTCCTGTCGCTCCTGTCGGGCCCGTCGCTCCGTCTGCTCCTGTTGCTCCTGTCGCTCCCGTTGCTCCTGTCGCTCCGTCTGCTCCCGTCGCCCCTGTCGGGCCCGTTGCTCCTATGGCTCCGTCTGCTCCTGTTGCTCCTGTCGGGCCCGTCGCTCCGTCTGCTCCCGTTGCTCCCGTTGCTCCCGTCGGGCCGTCTGCTCCCGTTGCTCCTGTCGCCCCTGTCGCTCCGTCTGCTCCTGTTGCCCCGGTCGGGCCCGTCGCTCCGTCTGCTCCCGTTGCTCCTGTCGCTCCCGTTGCCCCTGTCGGACCTGTTGCTCCCATCGGGCCTTCATCTCCCGGACATCCTTTCGGCCCCTGCACTCCGATCGGGCCGGTCACTCCCTGTGCACCCTGCGGCCCAGTCACTCCCTGCGGCCCCATGGCTCCCGTCGCTCCTGTCGCTCCCGTCGGGCCCGGAATGCCTCTCGGTCCCTGCGGGCCGATATCTCCCTGTGGGCCGACTGCTCCGGCCGGTCCCACTGGCCCGGCCGGTCCCTGCGGGCCGATATCTCCCTTAGGACCTTCACATCCCGGATCCCCTTTCGGACCAATGTCTCCACGAACCCCCTGAATACCCTGAATACCCTGCGGCCCTGCGTATCCTCTCGGACCTGCACATCCTCTCGGGCCTGTATTTCCGGTAGGCCCTACCGGTCCCGTATTTCCTCTGGGCCCTCTTGCACCAGGAGCACCGGGAGCCCCCTGCGGCCCCATCGGTCCCGGATCACCTCTGTCACCCTTGGGACCGGGACAGCCGGTGTCCCCCTGGATACCCTGCGGCCCTATTGGCCCCGGATCACCCTTGGGGCCGGCAGGACCACGTTCACAGCAGTGCGGATAACATTGATTCTGACAACAATTATATGAATTATTCTGATTCATCCCAGACATATCCTTCCTGATTTTATAGAAAAAGAACTGAAAAAGTATCTTTTTCTACAAATATTTTATGCAGCTGTGAAATACCCGCTACTTTTTTTCAGAGGAAACTTCAAAATACTGTTTATTGTAAAGATATGCCCTCGAATAAGGCTTACAGGCTCCTGCCTTCTCATTGTATGCTCCTGCCGTCTGTAAATCTCCCAATTTGTCATAACATACACACAACTGTAAATAAGGGATATAATCATAACAATCGGGCAGCATAAACCCACCGGAATATTCATTTTTCGGCATATTCAGTGCCGTTTTATACCAATAAATGGCATGATTGTACATTCCATGCTCCAGAAAATATTTCCCGATCTCACAACACAGTTCCGCTCTGGGCAGATCAAAGCTCATACTGCGCAAAAGTGCATTCAATGCCGATTGTTCCTGCCCCAGCCGGTAATAACAATCGGCACAGACAGAACACGCCTCTATTTTATTTTCAATCCATCCCTCTTCCGAAAGCAGGAACTCTTCTAACACCTGAACAGCTTCTTTGTATTGGCTGTGATAGTATAGCTCCCTGCCATAATAATATTGCTGCCGTGGCTCCAGACGCTTCCCGTCCGCAATCATCTTCTGGTATATTTTCAGATTCCGATCCGGATCTTTTGCCTTCATTTTTTTATGGCTGATCGCGATGTCAGAATAAATAACCCTGCCTGCTGGCGGAATCACTTCGTGAACTGCACCCATCCAGCGGTATTGTCCGCTGTTTCTGATCCACCTTTCCCTAAAATAAGAAAAACAAGGTTTCCCTGCTTCATCAAAAGAAGTGTTATATTTCATCATTACAATATCCGTATCCGATGATAGTGTCTCTTTTAACTGCAGAAATTTATCCCTTTCCACTTCCTCCAGAATATCATCGGCATCCATCCACATACAATAGTCCATTGACGCTCTGGAAAAAGAAACGTTTCTGGCGTCTGAAAAATCATCTTTCCATGGATACGAAAAGACTTTTGATGTATAACCGGACACAATCTCCACCGTCCGATCCGTCGACCCTGTATCTACAACTATAATTTCATCCACCAGTTCCGCCACACTGTCAAGACACCGTGCAATGCACATTTCTTCGTTTCTGACGATCATACAAAGGCTGATTGTCGGCATATTATTCCCTCCTCTCTGACCTATTGTCGACAAAGTTTTTCTATACTCAGATTCATGTTGATTCTGGAAGCGCCCTCCGACGAATGCCACGCAAAGAACAGCGCAGAGGCGGCCGGTATCTCTATTATAAAATATCTCGAAAGCACCACCATCTCCTTTCGCCTTGCTGCCTCTGCATATGAGGCATATGCAGTCTGCCTGCAGTCATTAAATACCGGTGTGATTTTTATGAACCCATGCCTTTTCATCACCGCAGATATATAATAACTGACAGCATAGTAGCCCGGCGTCAGTGCGACAGAATATGGATCGCAGAGAGAGATATTCTGAGTACTATCCGGTATCTCGATTTTGAGCGGAAGACTGGCACTCTCCGGCAAAATCAGCTCCCGGCCCAGAAACGACGCAAAAATACTGTTTTGCGGATAACCCGGAGGCCCCGCCGGTCCGCGTGCGCCAGGTTCGCCTCTCGGTCCCTGCGGACCGGTTGCTCCCTGTGGCCCCTGCGGGCCTGTGACTCCCTGCGGGCCGGTTTCTCCGCGCTCGCCAGGACAGCCTGGCGGACCAGGTTCGCCTCTCGGTCCCTGCGGGCCCATCGGCCCCTCCCCTGCTCCCATCCTCCCCGCTTCGCAGGAATCGGAGGGATGATATTCCTCCTGTACTGTGATACAATTCCCATTTCTCATACCGGACCGATTCGGCGGATGAAACATCCGGTTTGACATAAAGTTATTCACCTGAAACCACCTCATTCATTACTATGCACCTCCCGCAGATCCTCACAGCCCGCCCTGCGGGCTCTTAAGTGAAGTATTGCAGACACTTTCACAGTAAATTATATGCATGGAAAATCAATTCGTTTTAAATGCCCTTCTTCCTGTCCTAAAAATCGCAGCGTGAAACTTTGCCACAAATAAAACCGGCCACAGAAACCAGATTTTTGATCTGGCTCCTGTGGCCGGTTCGGATTTTCCTCTATTCTCTTATAAACCTGCGATCTGTCTCCGGCATGCCTTCCTCGTCAGCCACGTACCGCTCTGCCTTCATGTGAAGATCATACTTTAATCTGAGTCCTGCAATCGTCTCCATCATGGGCGACGCATGATGCCGGTCAATCGCCTGCTGGTCTTCCCAGACGTCAACGAGCAGAATTGTCTCCGGATCCGCCATACTAACAAAATAGTCGTACCGCAGATTACCTTCTTCCCTGCGGATTGCCTCCGCTGTCCCGCTGCTCTCCATCTCTTCCGCAAATCTTCGCGCCGCCCCGTTTTTCCCTGTATAATATATATTTACCGTGATCTGCATATCCTTCTCCTCCCGTCTGTCTGCTTAAATTATTCATCCGGCTGCTGCCCGTCATGCGCCTTCCACTGGCAGTCCGTCATCTGCAGTCCGGAAAAAACTGCCTTAAAAGAAGATTCCTCCGGCGAGCAGGCGTAAATGCCAAATCGGATCTTTCCCGCCGCGGCTGACATATGGCAGATGCGCATCTGATGAAACGTCACTCCGTCCTCAGAACACTCGATACAGTAATCCTCCTCCCTCCGGCTGAACCGGTACCACATGGATTTCACCGAGGCCCCGATCTCTGTTGTCGCCCAGTCCGAATACCCGTTGTTTGTCACCACACTTCCCAGGTGCTGATATTTCTCGTTTTCATATTCGACGGAAGCTTTCAGCCAGTTTTCGCTGTCGAGATACATGACAATGCCACACTGGTCAAAGCGATGATGGCTTTCGCCAAACTCCGTCCTGACCACAAAGCTGAAATACCTTTCCTCCGTCTCCATCTGCAGTACAGGCGCATTGTCATTCTGAAAATGATAATACGTCCTCTGCCACAGATCCGTATATGGCTTTGTGACTATCTCGATTTTTTCCTGTCCGATTTTATAACTTTCAGGCTCCCTCGTCCATCTGAATCTGTTGAAATCCATTTTACAGTCCCTCCCTTATATCCTCTGTCCTCACTCCCGCTCTCTCACCGTCACACAGACCTTGTCACCCGGCTGTTTTCCGATTTTCGCGCGGATCTCTTTTCTGATGCCGATGATATAGCAGACGCTGCCGTCTGCATTTTTCACCCCCATATTTACAACGCTGCCGTCGTACGGCTCTCCGTCAAACGTGACATGCACCTTTGCCCGTCCTCTGCCAAATTCCTCCCTGACATCGTAGGGAAAAACCACATACGCGCCGCCCTTTTTCTCCGCCTCATAAATCTCCGATTCATATTCATAAACTTTGCCGTTCACTCTCTTCTCCCTCCTGCCATGTTTCATCCTTCCGGAAACTTTTGCGGCCACAGTGCCATTTTTCGCCCACACGCGCACACATCCCCGCTGCCGGATTTTGTTCCACAGGAAAGGCAGATACCTCCGTGTCTTAAAGCAGTCCCCTCCCTGTGAAAGTAATATAAAATCCCGCAGAAACAGAAATCTGCCTCTGCGGGAATACCCGGAACAATTCCGCTCCGCCGCGTCACTTCACACGCATAAAATGTGCCACCGATTTATCTTTTTTGGAAAAATAACTCGTCTTGCCAAACGGTACGCTTCCTTTCCAGTATTTTGCGTCATTCTTACTGCCGCCCAGCTTCGTACTGCCTCCGACCCCGATACAAAGCCCCTTGTAAGTCGAAGGGTATGTGACTTTTACCTTGATGCTGGCATCCTTGATATACGCCTCGCATCCGTCGCTGTCACGGTATTTTTTGGCCTTCGAGTATTTCCAGTTCTGAGGACGCGTCACCGTCACATGATAGCTGTTTTTTCCTTCCAGATTCGCCCCGGTATCGTAGTCCGTGACTGTATACCACCGGTATCCGCCCAGCGCTCCTTTGTGGCTGCGGGCATAATCGGAGTTGACCAGCTTATGCACCTCATTTGCCTTCATATCCCACTTCAATGTAAATTTTACCGTGAACGTAAGCTCTTTATACCCTTTTTTTGAGGAATTTCTGATCTTTACGTCCGTGACCTTCGCCTTCTGCTTTTTCATCCCGATTCCCGCGTACACCGATTTATAGGTAATCGTCTTATCCTTCTTCAGATCCCATTTTACATTCAGCTTTGACATATAATTCTTCGTCGCCGCCTGTGTCTGCACCGGAATCGCCGCAAACAGACACACGAATGCAAGGACCATCGCCACAACGCTCTTTTTTTTCTTCCGAAGCATCTTTCTACCTCCTGCATCCAGCTTTTCCACTATAGACCTATATAGATTTTAGTTTACTCTTCCGGCTGCAGATTGTCAATGTTTCTGTTCCGGTTATCCGGGAAATTTCCACGGTCCGCCGCTTTTATAAAAACTTTGTAATCCGTTCCTCAACGGCGCTCCTGGTCGCAAGAAACCGCTTTCTTAAAACCTCCGCGATATCCTCCTCCCCAAACACAGGGCCCGATGTCTCGATGTTCAGCCCATAAGTTCCGGTCTGATTACAGAACTGAATGTAAAAATCAAGTCTCTGACCGGAAATCGTCAGATTGGACTGCTTTGTGATTAAGGCAAAATTCAGCGGGGAATTAAATATGCTGCTCTTATCACTCCGCTCCTTTTTCTTTTCCGCCCGCTCCATATCCTTATATGTCTGTGCGAGGCTGCCGACCGGCACGATATGATGTTCCTCAAGCGCACAGGCCTGGTCGCAGAACGTGTGCAGAACTGCCTCGGTGCACAAATCCCTGTACGTCTTTGCCAGATAAAACTGGCAGATACTCTTTCGCATCACGCTTTTGGGTATCACGCTCGTCGCCAGAAGAAGCGTCTTTTCATCGGAAAATCCCGGCATGGCAAAAACCTTCTCCTTCATCTCAAAAAGCCACTCCCGGTCCGCGCCCGTGCGGATCGACTTTAAAATACGCTCCATATCCTCCATCATGTTTTCGTTCTGGTCCTTATCGTATCTGCCCGAAAAAACAGCGATCCAGTACCAGGCCTCCAGAAGCTGCGAAATGCCTTTATCGTGATAATAAACGTCGTCGAAGAACAGATACCCAAGCAGCACAAGCACCAGATTGTAATTGACTTCCGTAATCTTTCGCACGCCGCACCGCGTCTGCAGAAAGAAACACGCGCGGTCGATTCCTCTGCACACTCCCTTATAGTTTGCCCAGATCTGCTCCGCGTCAAGCTGTAAAATCTTTTCACGTTTGATATAGACGATATCGTTCCGTGAAACATCATACCCCGGAAAATGGCTCACCAGCGAAAGAATATTTAAAAATGCCTCCGTGTATTTCACATTGAGCTGATTGCGCTTCCCGTCCAGACAGCCGAGATACTCCGCGGCCGAATAGTACGGATTGGCTTTATAAAACGCCCGGAAATAAGTATCCATATTTTCCGGCAGGAGATTCAGGTCATACTCCCCGGGCGTCTGGATATACCCGACGATCGCGTCAGAAAGATTCTTGTTCCCGGCCGTCCGGCTCTTTGCCGCCCGCGCCAGGATCAGCTCAAACGTGCTCAGGGCAATGCCTCCCATATTCAGATTTTCATAAATATCAATCGCCCGGTTCCGGTTGGAATCGTCCACGATGATCTGATGCAGATCCATGTTTGTGATGCAGGACATCAGGTACTGCCGCATCCGGTCCGCCCAGTGTGTTTCTCCCATTTCCATCCACTTCTCCTGCAGCCTCTCCCGCGAAACACTTCCGTCCACAATGATTTCTTCCAGATAATCCGGCTCGATATGCGTCTCCACAAACGCTCTCCGTTCCCCGGACGATAAGAGGACGTCAAACTCCTGCTCCATCCTGAAATGCACGACATCCTCGACGATATTTTTAAGCACCGTCTTAAGCCGCGTCTCACTGCTGTCATTGCCGCTGCCGATCAGAAGATACAGGGGAATCAGATAGGCGTCGTTCTGCATGCAGAACTTTGTAATCCGCTGTGGTTTTGCAGTATGCGGCGCGTACGGCTCCTCCGTCTTTTCATCAAACGAATATTTTTCTATATATTCGACAATGTCCCCGGTCAGAAAATCCGGCACATCGCTCTCCGGATTCCCTGGAAAAAACGAAAGGCATTTTAAATGAAACAGATCATTGCGCCCGTTCAGATTTTCAATCGTGGGAATTTTTAAGAAAAAACGGTTTCGCAGATCGGTCGAAATCAGTTTCTTGTAATCGCAGCAGAGCCTGCCGCTCCCCAGATAATCATAGTAAAGCAGATTGGAGAAAACATTGGTGAGCGCGGTGAGACGCTGCTGCCCGTCCAGCAGCGCATACACCGTCTCGTCCGGATTCCGGTCCGACAGATCCGGCTCATCTTTACGCCCCGGAATCCTGCAGCCGTAATCCGAAATCTTCGCTTCCAGCAGAAGGACGCTTCCGATCGGCATTTTGGCCAGGACAGACGCGATCAGGGATCTCTGTTTTTCCACGCCCCACACAAACCCGCGCTGAAAATCCGGCAGCAGCAGCTCCCTGTTCTGTATCATCTCCGTCAGTTTTTTCAAATTGGTATTTGTCGCTTTCTCCAGCTTTACCATCCTCTATCCCTCCGCAATTTCCCGCGCCGCCCGCACCAGAGCGTCCACTTCCTCCTCCGTCGTATACCTTCCCACGCTCGCCCGCACCACCCCTGCAAAACTTTCGCTGTGCAGATATCTGTGGATGAGCGGAGCGCACTGATACCCTGCCCGCACCGCAATGTGAAAATCCTTATCCAGAATCATCGCCGTCTCCTCCGCCGTATATCCCCGGATATTAAACGCGACGATCCCCGTCTGCTCCCCGGGGCCTCCGGCCCTGTACACCACAGCTCCCGGTATTTCCTCCAGCCCTCCAGCAAGGCGCGCCGACAGCGCGCGCTCCCTTTGCAGAAACACGTCCGCGTTCCCCGCCGCCGCTGCCGTCTGTCTTATTTCCCGCACAGCGGCGCACAGCCCCGCCGCACCGGCCGTATTGCTGCTGCCCGGCTCAAATCCGCCCGGCGTGCGCATATCCATCCAAAGGCTGAGCGAATCGCTTCCCGTCCCGCCTGCCAGATATGGCCGCAGGGCAGCGGCGCTTAAATTTAAGAATCCTCCCGTCCCCGCGGGACCGCAGAGCGTTTTATGCCCGGCAAAAATATAAAAGTCCACCGCCATATTAAAAAGCTTCACCGGGACAACGCCCAGCGCCTGCGCCCCGTCCACCGCCACCAGCGCTCCGGCATCCTTCGCCAGCGCGGCAATCTCCGCAACCGGAAGAATACATCCCACAACGTTGCTGACATGCGTGACCGCCACTACGGCCGGTCTTTTTTTCCGGAACTGGTACGCAATATGCTCTGTATCCGGAAGAAGCGTTCTCCGGTCCACCGCAAGCTCCTCAATCACAAAACCATGCTGCGCGCCGAGATGAAAAAGCACCCGCATCACCGCATTATGCTCGTAGGGCGACACATAGACCACATCACAGCTCCTCCAGGAAATCCCGCCGAAAATCTGATTGCACGCGACGGTCGCGGAAGGCGTGAGCACCACCTGTGCATCTTCCCCCGCGCCAGCCAGCGCTTTTATCTCCTCTTTTGCAGAAAGAATTACCTCATCCGCCTTCCTGGCGAGCGCATAAGATCCCCGCCCCGCATTTACGGCATATCCACGGTTCGCCGCGTCCACTGCGCGGCAGACGGCCTCCGGCTTCGGAAATGCAGCCGCCGCATTATCAAGATAGATCCACTGTTTCATTCTCCGCCTCATCTTTCGCACATACATCTCTGAATTTAAAGAGTCTATGTCAGTATTTCTTCGAGCAGTTCCGCAAGGACCGCAGCCTTCTGACCCGGGGCAAGCGCTTCCCCGAAATCTTCCATCGCCTCTGCCATCACGTTTTTTAAGTATCTGCTCGTCGTATCCGTCGTATCCGCGTCAAAATATTTCTCAATCTCTCTCCCGTCCGCGTCTCTTAATAAAACAGACCTGCACCCTGCGGCTTCCGCCGTCCGCGCTCCCGCCTCCTGAATCCGCGCGCGGACGGCGGAAAGCTCCTCTAAAAAAGCTTCCGGCGTGTCATCCCTCCAGTCCTCGATATAAACATCCAGCACAATCTTTGACAGCCGCGCGGCAATCTCCGTCTCGTCATACGTCTTAAGACTGCCGATATACTTTAACAGGCGCTCTTCCGCAGTGCCCAGAACATATTTTCTGACGGTCAGGCTCTGTTCCCATTCCTCTAAACGCGCCTTTAAACTGCCGTCCCCGCAGACGCCAAACACAGCCTTCGCATCTTTCGCCGCACGGCGTCTGAGCACGTCGATCCGCCCGTCCAGCAGCTCCTTAGCGTGCTCCAGTCTCTTAAGAACTTCCTCATAAACACCCCGGTCTGCACATTTTTCCTCTGTCAGAAACATTTCAGGAAAACGGTCGAACAAAAGCTCTCTTGGATTGATCTCGGCGCGTTTGATCACACGGCGCAGCGCATGGATCCCGGCGCGCTCTGCCTCAGGAAAATCCATCGTCACCATGGCGCACTGCGGCAGGGAGCGATACCATCTCTGCACGCAGCGGGTAATCCCGGCAATTCGCTCCTGTCCTGTGTCCGCGTGAATCTTATTTCTGCAGAAAAGATGTTCCAGCCCCGCGAGATAGGCTTCCTTTTCCGCCGTCTCCTGCTCTAAATACAATTCATAATTTCCGGGCGCTTCGTTGACTTTATTTAAAATCTCATAATCTGCCCCGATCTCCCGGCCCCCGGAATAGACGACAGCCGCAGCCTCCAGATCGGCAAGATTTTTTGCCAGAAACAGGGGTATCACACCTTTTCGCACGCCGTAATCCCTGCCGGAAAGCCGCGTGTAAAGCTTTTCAAACGAGACGCGTTTTCCCGCGCACTCCCCCAGAAAACGGCCGATTTCCCCACAGACCTCACGATACCCCGCGTCCTCCCTGGTGTAAAAAAATGCGGCCCGGTAAATCATGGCCTCCGGGCTTGTCCCCTGCCCGTATGAATCGAGATCCCCGTGCTCGAGAATTTTTTTCACCACTTTATTGCGGGCGCGCAGATACTGTGGCCCCACTTTCCGGATATTGAGCAGTTCATGGTTCACCTTTGGCGAAAAACCGTAATAGTCCTCGCAGACGGCGCTTAAAAGGCTTCCAAAAGCCGCCGCGCTCTTAACGCGCGCCGGAGGCCGGCCCGCCCTTAAAACCTGTACGTGGCCGTTCCAGGGAAGGTACGTCTCCTGCATCCTGGCTCCCAGTTCCGACGCGATATCCTCCTCATACAGGGAAAGTTCCTGCGCCAGAAGCCGGTTTCCGTCCACAAACCGCTCATCCGCCGCAAGCTCGCGCACAGCGTGGTATTTCCTGGCCAGCAGGTCGGCCGCAAACGGCCTGTCCGGCAAAAGAAGCAGGATGCGCGCATCCCCGAGGCGGTCCAGGTGGCTTCTTAAACTTTCCAGGAGATCATTTTCGTCTCCCTCTCTCCAGATCACTACAACGATCTTTCCGTCCGAAAAGGACTCTTCAAACAGATATTCTGCAGAAGAAAGACCCAGAAATTCCTGTTTTTCCAGAAAAACATACTGAAAATAACGCGTCATCGCATATTTCAGATTGTACTTTCTGGGAATCTCATATTTTATTCCAGGCGCAGCGTCCAGAATATCACAGACACGGCCCCGGTTTTCATACTCCGACGCCTTCTTTAAAATCTCCTTTTCGATATTTACGCCGACACGACTGCGGAAGGCATAGGCGCCGACACTGCTGCGGTATACGATTATCTCCTTTTCCACAAGCGACCTCATCGCCTGCCGGACACTCTCCTCATCCATTGACAGGGACAGGCAGACCGTACCCTCGCGCGCCGGAAGCTCTTCCTCGCGGCGAATCATGCGAATGACGGCGAGCGCCTTTACAACGGCACGCTCCGTCTCGTCGGAAAGGCGCTCCAGCGCATTTTCAGCCTTTGCCCATTCCCGGTGAATCGACGGCTGATCTGCCGCATCCCGAAACAACGGCGTAAAATAATCGTAAAGCCGGTCGACTCCGACCAGCGCGTCGGCTTCCCTCTGCAGGATCCACCCCAGACTCCCCTGCCCTTCCCCGGCAAGAAACGTAAAAACCGTGCGCTCATTCTGCGCAACCCGCTCGCTGATGCGCAGCAGCGCATAACAGGACAGCGGCGTCATCGGAAAACACTTCTTTCCGATCGTCTCGAAAAAATCTTTCTCGGAAAACAGACGGCTGAAACACGGCATCTCCCTTGATCTGCACAAAAACTCCCGGTAACCGGTCTGCCGCAGAAGATCACGGTACGCCCTGGAAAACTGTGGTTCCCGCCGGATAAGCGCATCGGCAATCAGCTCATAATCATTCTGCGCCGAGACCACAAATTCCACTTCCGTGAGCCTTCCTTCCACACCGCGGAAGGCATTTTTCGCCGCCTCCGGTATCCCTTTCTTATACGCGCGGACACTCTTGTGGGCGGCCAGCGTGAGAAACAGGACCGGCTCCCCGCTCTCGGCCAGCTCACATATGTCCTGGAGCGTCCGCATATCGTTTGAAAAGCCTTCCTCCGGGTGGCCTTCGATATATTTGCTGAACTCATCAAATACAATATATATTCCGGCATATCCATATTCCTCTGTCAGCATACGTCCGATTTTCCGGTAAATCCCCATTGCATCCATCGTAAGCATGGGTGCAAACACGTTTCCAGCGGTGAGCGCCGGATAAATTTTCCTGAAAAAGGCAAGCGCCTCCCTCTTCTTTTTCGCGAGCGCCGTTTCAAATGCCTCCGGCGTGGTTCCCTGCTCCTTTAGCAGCATCCCAAACTTCTGATACGTTTCCGGATAAGCACGTTCCCAGAGCTTCACCGCGGTGAGCGCCTCCGAATAGTAACTGTCCGGCGCAATATCGGCAAGCCCCTCACGCAGCAGGGCCTCCCGCAGCGCGATCACAAACGCCTGGTTTAACCCGGCGCCGGATACCGGATTTACAAGAACCGCAAGATACTTTTTTCCCGCGTCCCACACGGCGCGTGTGCGCCTGGCCACACACCGTTCCCCCGCATTTTCCAGGCGCCGCAGCAGCGCCTCGTTTTCCCCCGAAGCTCCCGAAAGAAGCGACAGAAGCACCAGCAGAAGATGTGATTTTCCTTTTCCGTAAGGGCCAATCAGAATGGTGGCGCGCCCTTTGCCCTTCCCCGACACGGCAGAAAGATACCGGTCGAGAATCGCAGCCGAAGAACGGGTTGGAATGTAGCTGCCAATCCGCTCATAGTTTCCGAGGTCAAGCTGCAGATTGACAGACTTTCTGAAATTTTCATTTGTCCGTATCAGCCCGATACACTGCCTCATCCGCATAAAATCCTCCATCTTCACCTTCTGTAATACGCTTCTGCCGCCTCATACTGCGTCAACTCTTCCGCAGGATAGACCATATTTAACCCCGCGGTACGGTTTACCGTAACCCGTCCCCGCGCCTCCAGACGCTCCAGAAGCTCCGCCAGAGCGTTTCTCTTTAACTGCAGCAATCTGCCCGGCCCGTTCTCCATGATGAGCAGTTCATCGATCCCGATTGATTTTTTCCCTCTCACACACTGTTCCATCAGACAGAGCACAACGTCCTCCGGCAGGCGTCCCGGATCAGGCTGTTTTCTGCAGTATTTTCCGTCTGCAGGCTCTAACAGACCCAGAACCGCAAACGGACTGACATTTTTATCCTCCGGCGTGCCTCCGCTTTCCCCTTTATCCAGATACATATGCACAATCGCGTCGCAGTCGTCCTCAACGGACTTTTCCGCAGGGACCGTTGTCCCTGCCTCTCTGGCCGCCGCGGCTGCCAGCCCCCGCATCTCCTCTGCAAGCTGTCTGCGCTCAAATTCTTCATAGCCGAACCGGTTGAAAAAAAGATTCCAGGCCGTCGCCTGCGCCCGGTTCGACGCAATCCGGCAGTGAAGCAGCCAGAGAGTAAACGGATCTTCTGTGTATGGATCCCGCGCAAAAATCAGCTCGCCCATATCGGTCAGAAAAACACCGTCCTTTGCCGTCTCCCTCGTCAGCCCGGCACACCTAAGCCAGTAGCGGATGGCCTTTGCCATGTTCGGTCCTACGCCGAGTGCGTCCGCTCCGTAATTCTGCGCAAACACCCTGGGATTTTTCCTCACTTCGTTCAGTCCCTTGTTAAGCCAGCCCTCTCTGAGCGTAAAGGTCTCATGCCCCTTAAAGCGGATTCCCTTTATTCCTGCCACGGCCCGTCTCCTTTCTTCTGATCGTAAGTACCTTCCGCATATAGCAGCCTCCTGTAAAATGGCTGACGCACTCCCCGCAGCGCGTACACTTTTCATCCGATATCCGGTACGCCGTGCCGTCTTTTTCCGCTTTCACCGACAGCGCATTATGGCGGCAGACACTCTCGCACGCAAGACAGCCCATACACATCTGGTATTTCGTAATCTGGCAGTATATACGCTCACCCGCCGTCTTTACGTCCACAGCTCCCGCGATCCGGTGATTTACGATCGTCACCTTAAACATCCGCGCGCCGATACGCCCCTGGAGTTTTAGCAGAATCCCGCCTTTTTTATCCAGAACAAAAACTTCCCCGAGCCGCTCCCTGCCCATGTCGGAATTTAAATACCCAAACGGCCGGAACAGTTCATAAAGCGCCTCTGAAACCGGACGCTGAAGTTCATAGTGAAGGGTGTTTTCCTCCGCCGCGCACGGCTGAAACGCAACAATCGATCTGTCTGCGTAGGCAACCCCGCTGCCTCCCTGTCTGGCCTTCCAGAAACCGCCGTCCACATATTCCTCCGCGTCTGCCTTTCCGATCCCTTTTGCAAACGAAACCAGAAGGCGGCGGAACTGTTCCGTCTGCACAGGCAGATGCACTCTGGATAAAAATTCGGACCAGCCGCTGTTGTTCGGACAGCACCAGCATCCCACCCTGGCATAGCCCAGACGGTAACCCTCGTTAAAATCGATGCCGCGCGTCAGAAGATACAGCCACACGTCAAAATCCATCCAGTCGATAATGGGCGACGCAATCCGCTGTTTGGTGATCTTCGGACTGTCCGTCTCGCGCTCATACCGGCTCCGGTTTCGCGACTCGCTGCGCCTTATCCCATAAAAGGTGAGGATCCGGCTCCTGTCGCGGTAAAGGGAACGGATTTTTTTCTGAATAACGCCCGTCTTAAAAACAGTACAGCACCACCGCATCACCCTGCTCGGCGGACCGATCAGCTCACAGAGCGTTTCAAAGTCTTTTTCCCTGTTCCTCGCCGTAAGCAGCGGCGTCTTCGGATGTTCCTTTTTAAACCGTTCCACATATTCATAGGTAAACGGAAATTCCAGCGTCGTATCCCCGAATATATGCATCACCTGCGGACTGCTCAGGGCCCGCATCAGAAGATCCGAAGTCACTGTCGAATCCTTTCCGCCGCTGAAAGAGACAAACAGATCTGCTGTCCCGGAGCCCACCGCCACCGTCCGGATATAATCCGCCGCCTCCTCTGTCATTCGCTCGAAACGCCCGCGGTTTGCCTCAGTAAACCGTCTGATCAGCCGGTCGAAAACATCGTAATCATTTACGGGCTTCAGCTTTTCGTATGTCTCTCTCACCGCGCCCGCATCTACTTTTTTCAGATCTCTGACCGAAAACGGAATCCTCCTTCCGTCCACAAAATAATGGTTTCCTGCCCCGTTCCACACTGCCGCTTCCCTGAAGCAGAACGGATCCCCGATGAGAATCTCTAACAGAAGCCGCTCCTCCGGAAAAACCGGACGGACATCCGCGGAGAGGGACCGGGCTTTACCTCCGCACAGAGGACAGCAATCCTCATACAGTGGAACCTTACAGCTTTCGCACCAGTAGATGACAGATGAAGCCTCCGCTCTCCCGCCACACGTGGGGCACACGCTCGTCTCACAGCGCAGCCCGGTGCACAAAAGGTCATGCCCCGTCTTTTCGTCTCTGTTGCGGCATATGTATGTAATCATATTTTTCTTTCTTTCTGAGAATATTTTTCTTTCTGACTGAGAAAATATAGACTTATTATATTCTGATTTTCTAAGAATTTCAATAGATATTTTTCTTTGTTCCTGTTATAAAATAACTTGTATGGTAAAACAGATTCTGCACCGATATCCCCCATCACTTTTATGGCGTCCGGACACTCTGCCGTGCCAGGCACTCTCGCAGTGATCTTTCCCACTGACACACAGATGTGCTCTCGCGGAGGGAGATTTCACAAAAATCAATTATGCCCGTCTTTGCTGTCTGTTTCCTTTCTTTTGCCGTGAAACGGTTAAATTTATTCGGCTGACCGTATCTAATTACAGCGATAGAACATAAAGAAAGGGTGAATGAACATGTCAGAGTATATTTCTGCCCCGGAAGCAGCGGAGAAATGGGGCATTTCAGAAAGACGGGTGCAAAAGCTATGTGAGGAAAACCGTATACCCGGCGTGGCAAAATTCAGCAGTATGTGGCTGATACCAAAGGACGCTTTTGCCGCTTATATCTTTGCCTGGATTTTTCCGACGGTTTTGCTGGTTGTGTCTTATCTATTTTGGCAGCTTTTAGTGTGGTTAAATCAAGATACGGCCCTGAATTGCTTGACAGGTTCTGGTATCCCCCATACTTTATGAGCCGGTCTGCCCGCCTTCCGGCAAATGAGACTGGAGAAACGTTCTGACCGCACCGTAATACGCATCGGGATCAATATCCTGTGACTGCGCGTGCCCGGCTCCCTCAACGATCAGAAGCTCCTTGTCACACGCCGCCGCTTCGTAAAGCTGCTCCGACATTTCCACGGAAATCATGGCGTCTGAATCCCCATGAATAAAGAGCGTCGGCGTTGCGCTCTTTTTTACCGCATCAAGGGCGGACGCGTCTTTCAGGTCATACCCGCCGCGCAGTTTTAAAAGAATACGGGCCGTGTCCACAACCGGAAACGCGGGAAGATGAAACCACTCTTTCGCTTTCTCCCCGAACATGGAACAGGCGTCCGTGTAAGCGCAGTCCGAAACTACCGCCCTGACATTTGCAGGCAGCGCTTCATCTCCCGTCATCATCAGCGCCGTCGCCGCCCCCATGGACTGCCCGTGCAGCACAATCTGCGCGTCTTTGTCACAGGAGAGAATATATTGGATCCACAGCATACAGTCAAAATGATCGGTCCATCCCATTCCGATAAAGTCGCCCTCACTCTCCCCCTGGCAGCGCAGGTCGGGCACAAGGATATGGTAACCCTCCGTGGCATACCAGTAGGCAAACGGGTACATCTCCTCTTTCCACCCGGTATAGCCATGCAGAAGAATGACCCACCTGTGGCTCTCTTTCTCTGCCGGAAACTCCGCAGCGATCAGCCGGTATCCGTCCCCGGTATTTATGGCAGGTTTCTTAAGCTGCACGCTTCGAAACCATTTTTGCGCGTCGGTCAGCGCCGTCCGGCGGTTTTCCTCGATCTTCGGCGTCTGCGCCAGCGCCGCATAACTCTCTTCGGTAATCCGTTCAAACGCCTCCAGTTTCTCCATAAAAGAAGGCACCAGGGCTGCGCTCACAAGCATATTCACCGCAGTCAGATACCCTGCCACAAGCAGAAACACAACCACACCTGCAACGATTCTTCGCCTTTTCTTATTCTTTCTCATCATCGCATCCACTACCCTTTTCTTTTGTTCTGAAAATAGTTTATCACGGTGTAGTTTCCTTTTCAACACGAAACGTCCCCTGCCCCGCCGCCAATATTTTCCACAACATTCTTTCTTAAAAAATTGCAGCATACCGGGCAGGCGGAGGAAGCACTATTTCCGCTTGTCATTCCCTCCTGTTTGTTGTATATTATTGTGGAGCTTGTATTTCAAATTTTATACAACAGAAAGGATTATTTTCCATGAAAGAAAAAGTGATTTTAGCCTACTCCGGCGGACTCGATACAACCGCCATTATTCCCTGGCTAAAGGAAAACTACGACTACGATGTTGTCTGCTGCTGCATCGACTGCGGCCAGGAAGAAGAACTTGACGGCCTGGAAGAGCGGGCCACCTCCTGCGGTGCCTCAAAACTCTACATCGTGGACATCATCGACGAATTCTGTGACGACTACATTATGCCGTGCGTTGAAGCCAACGCAGTCTATGAAAACAAATATCTGCTCGGAACATCCATGGCCCGCCCGCTGATCGCAAAAAAACTGGTGGAGATCGCAAGAAAAGAAGGTGCGGCGGCCATCTGCCACGGCGCTACCGGAAAAGGCAACGATCAGATCCGTTTTGAACTGGGCATCAAGGCGCTTGCGCCGGATTTAAAGATTATCGCCGCGTGGAGAGACGACAAGTGGACGATGCAGTCCCGCCAGGATGAGATCGATTACTGCCGCGCACACGGCATTGACCTCCCGTTTTCCGCCGACTCCAGCTACAGCCGGGACCGCAATATCTGGCACATCAGCCACGAAGGGCTTGAGCTGGAAGACCCGGCGTGTGAACCCGATTATGACCACCTGCTTGTACTCGGCGTCTCTCCGGAAAAGGCGCCGGAAGAAGGCGAATATGTGACGATGACATTTGAAAAAGGTATTCCCACATCCGTAAACGGAAAAGCCATGAAAGTTTCCGATATCATCCGTGAATTGAACCGCCTGGGCGGCAGACACGGCATCGGCATTGTCGATATTGTGGAAAACCGCGTTGTCGGCATGAAATCCCGCGGCGTATATGAAACGCCCGGCGGAACGATTCTGATGGAAGCGCACCAGCAGCTCGAGGAGCTTGTCTTAGACCGCGCAACCATGGATGTGAAAAAAGATATGGGCAATAAACTGGCACAGATCGTCTACGAAGGAAAATGGTTTACACCACTTTGCGATGCCGTAAAGGCGTTTGTGTCATCTACCCAGCAATATGTAACCGGCGAAGTAAAGTTTAAACTGTACAAGGGTAATATCATCAAAGCCGGAACCACTTCCCCGTACTCTCTCTACAGCGAGTCTCTCGCAAGCTTTACTACGGGCGAACTCTATGACCACCACGACGCCGAAGGCTTTATCACGCTGTTCGGGCTTCCTTTAAAAGTCCGCGCGCTGAAACACAGAGAGCAGGAAAACCAGTAACAATAAATAAAATATAAAAAATGCGGCACATCGTATCGTGCCGCATTTTTTTATCTCTTTTTCTTTGCCTTTCCACCCTTCCACTTATTGTTTTTGGGTTTTACAGACACTTCCTTCACAGGCGTCGTCTCGCCCGCTTCCTCTGCAGCTTCCGCCGGAGCCTCTTCTTTTACACAAACCGTCTCCTCCGCTTTTTCTTCCGTGGAAACCGTACCGTCCTCTGCCGCCTCTTCGGTGACATCGGCTGCCGGAACTGCTTCCTCTGCAGCTTCCGCCTCTACCGCCACATCCGCCGGAACCGTCAGTTTTTTCAGGAGAAGGGCTTTGTCCAGACTTCCCTGCACCTTTAACTTCCCTGTGGTGTAGGCTAAAACCGGATCCAGCGCGCCGGTGCCAAGCCTGATCAATGTCTTTGCCGTCATCGTAAACAGCACGTCTCTGTCATAATACTCATAGGGCTCTATTTTTACCTGCCCGTCGCTGATCTCCAGGTAGAATGCACCTTCCGCCTCCCCCGTGATATTAAACTGATAAGCCAGATGTCCCTCAATGCCGCTCGCATCCGCTCTTCCGTATGTCTGTCTTGCCTTTTCCACTAACTCTTCATAAGTCATTTCTGTTCCTCCTTTAAAATACAGTCTAAAATAAAAAGTCCCTGCCCCATCTCTGCCTCGTCTGGTTTTCCATATCCGAAAAGCAGTCTGGGACCTCTCTCCCCGCCACAGATTTCCGATCCCAGCATATACTCCGAAAGGCCGGAAATCCGCACGCCCCTTTCCTCTGCTCTCCGGCAGAGTTCCTTCTCCCCCATCGCCGTCCTGACTTCCACAAGTATGTGCAGTCCCGCACTCTCCCCGCCGATGTGTCCTGCCCAGTCCCTCTTTTTGAGTTCTCTGAGCAGAAAATCACGTTTATCGCGGTATACACCACGCATTTTATTGAGATGACGTTCAAAATAGCCGTCTCCGATAAACATACACAACGTCTCCTGCTGCACCCTCGGCACAGTCACCGAATAAAAGCCGCAGACCCTCTGATACCGCTCCAGAAGTACCGGCGGCAGGACCATGTAACTGATACGCAGAGACGGTGCGATACTTTTTGAAAAAGTCCCAAGATAAATCACCTTTTCATGACAGTCTATGCTTTGCAGCGACGGAATCGGTCTGCCCCGGTAACGAAATTCACTGTCATGGTCGTCCTCAATCAGAAACCGCCCCTCATCCGCCGCCGCCCACTCTAAAAGCTTTATCCGCTGATTCAGCGGCATGACAGTTCCCATCGGAAACTGATGGGAGGGCATGACATAGACAAGATCCACTCCCGCTCTCTGCGCCTCCTCACAGACAGCCCCTTTCCCACCGGCACAGAATGTCTTCACGCGATATCCGGCATTGCAGAATGTACGGTATGCCTGCGGGTAACCAGGATTTTCCATCAGCACTGTCCTGCCCGCTCCCAGTATCTGCGTCAGAAGAAGCTGTAAATATTCATTTCCCGCTCCCAGAATGAGATCGGCGGCTCTGCAGTTAACCCCTCTGGCCTGATGCAGATAGCGGGCAATGACATTCCGCAGCGCATATTCCCCCTGTCTGTCGCCTGCCTCAAGCAGTTCCTCCGTATCGTCAGACAAAACAGTCCGGTTTATCTTCCGCAGGATATGAAACGGAAAAGCTCTCGTATCGACCGCGTTTGGAGAAAAATCCACTTTCACCCGCTCACGTCCGTGCGCAGCCTCTGTCTGCGGATGGGAAACACTCTGTCTGAGCCGATACAGTCCGGTAATATCACACACAAAAAAACCCCGGCAGGGTTCCGCACTGATATATCCTTCTGCCAGGAGCTGTTCGTAAGCCATCTCCACCGTACTCCGGCTGACCGCAAGATTTTCAGCCAGAAGACGCGTGGACGGTAATTTCTCTCCCCTGCGGATTCTGCCCTCCGCAATTTCATCCCTGATATAGCCATAGATCTTCTCATAGAGGGGAGCCTTTCCTCCCCCCTGCAGATCTATCATAAATTCAATCATGCCTGTGGCTTGCTGTTCTTAATCTCTTCCACAATCATCTGCTTGAGATCAAAAGCTTTGTCTTTCATCTTATGGGAAGCCATCGACGAGCTCTGAATATTGGAAATACACTTGGACGCCACATCATATTTTTTAAAGTGGTAAGACATCACCGCGAGCAGATAATCCAGCGTGCACTGATCCATCCCGCAGATCGGGAACATCTCGGAAGACATCGCTTTTAAAAAGCCTTCGTACGCCTGCTCATAAAATGCTTCTTCCTGTTCTTTGCACTCCCTGCGCATCTGCTCTGTCTCTGGCTTTGTCTCATCAAGCGATTCTGCCTTACCGCGATAAAGCCACGCAAGATTCAGACAGGTATATGCCTTCTCGCTGGTTTTTCCCTTTTTTACCATCGTATTGATAAGAGACAGCTTGTAGCGGTCAATTGCCATATCGTATGTAATCAGAGGCGGATCGGCCTCCCCCGACGGCTTGTAGCTGGCGCAGATCTGCTCGCGGACCAGCCTCGCCTGACCGCTGGTAATATGTTCAAAATACATATGCATCGCCGTATAACCACAATTGGGGCATGATGCGACCTTGTATTTTAATGTATCTATCCCCTCAAAATGCGGACGGAGATCCATGTCCGGCTCCTGACGCTTTATGCGGCCGCTCTTGACCATTTTGGACTTGAACACCTTGTCGCAGACAGGACAGCGAAGCGTCTTATCCAGAAGAAACGTATCCTCCGTCGGTATCTCTGCTTCCTTCTTCTCTGTCAGAGCTTTCTCCGTCTCTTTTTTCTCCGCCTCTTTTTTCTCCTCATCAAATATTTTCTTCGAGCCGTCCACCTTTATGCCAAATTTTTCGAGACCAGAAAATAAATTCATATCAATAACCATGCCTTTCCTGATTCCTGCAGCTGCCGCAGGAATCCATTCTAATCTGATATAAGATGAGGTATGCGGAAGCGATTTCCACACTTTCCATCCCAGGTAACATCAGCCCGCAGACTGACTCTATGACACCGGAAGCCTGAATGAACTTTTCAGCGATACAATCCGGTTAAAAACGAGATGCCCCGGCGCAGAATCCTTCACATCCACACAAAAGAACCCCTGTCTGACAAACTGGAAGCTGTCATACGCCTCAGCCCCCGCCAGGCTTTCCTCAAGCACACAATTTTCGAGTACCGTAAGTGAATCGGGATTTAAATTCAGACTCCCGTCCTCATTATACACCCCTTTTTCCTCATCCACAATATTCTCGTACAGACGTACTTTTGCCCCGACGGCGTGTTCTGCGCTGACCCAGTGAATTGTTCCCTTAACCTTCCGTCCGTCCGGGCTGTTGCCGCCCCGTGAAGCCGGATCGTAGGTGCAGTGAATCTCTGTCACTTTTCCGTCTGCATCCTTTTCAAAACGATTGCATTTCACAAAGTATGCGTTCATCAGACGCACCTCGTTTCCGGGAAACATCCTGAAATACTTTTTCGGAGGCTCCTCCATAAAATCCTCGCGCTCGATATAGAGCTCTCTGGTAAACGGAACCTTCCTGCTCCCAAGTTCCTCGTTTTCCGGATTGTTCACGGCGTCAAGATATTCCGTCTCACCTTCCGGGTAATTGTCGATAATCACTTTCACAGGGTCTAAAACCGCCATCCTGCGCGGCTTTTTCAACTTCAGATCTTCACGGATGCAATATTCAAGCATCGCGTAATCCACCGAGCTGTTCGCCTTTGCCACACCGCACAGTTCCACAAACATTTTTAAGGATTCCGGGGTAAATCCCCTTCTGCGCAGAGCCGCGATCGAGACGAGACGCGGATCGTCCCACCCGTCCACAATTCCCTCTTCCACCAGACGCTTGATATACCGCTTTCCGGTGACAACATTGGTCAGATACAGCTTGGCAAACTCAATCTGCTGTGGCGGCATCTCATACTCCAGCTCACGGACCACCCAGTCGTAGAGCGGCCTGTGGTCTTCAAATTCCAGCGTACAGATGGAGTGCGTGATCCCCTCTATCGCGTCCTCAATGGGATGCGCAAAATCGTACATCGGATAAATGCACCACGCGTCTTTCGTGCGATGGTGATGCATATGCGCCACACGATAGATAACCGGGTCCCTCATATTGATATTGGACGAGGCCATATCGATCTTTGCGCGCAGTACCTTTGCCCCATCCTCCACCACGCCGTTTTTCATATCCTCAAACAGCGCCAGATTCTCTTCTATGCTGCGCCCGCGATACGGATCATTCCTTCCCGGCTCCGTCAGCGTGCCACGATAGGCCCGGATCTCCTCCGCCGTCAGATCAGACACATAAGCCTTTCCTTTCCGGATCAGCTTCACTGCAGCCTCGTACATCTGCCCGAAATAGTCGGACGCAAAGTAAAGACGGTCTTCCCAGTCGGCGCCAAGCCATCGGATATCTTCTTCGATCGCTTCCACAAATTCACTCCGCTCTTTGGTCGGATTGGTATCGTCAAAGCGCAGATTAAACTTTCCATTATATTTCTGTGCCAGCCCGTAATTTAACAAAATCGATTTGGCATGGCCAATGTGCAGATAACCGTTCGGCTCCGGCGGGAATCTCGTGTGAACCTCTCTGCAGTGCCCCTCACTGATATCCTTATCGATAATCTGCTCAATAAAATTTCTCGAAACTGTCTCGTTGTCCATAAATATCCTCCCATGCCGGCACGCTTAAAAAGCGCGCCAAAAGGCAACTCATGATCTATCATACATGATACCGTAAAAAGGTGCAAGTATAATATAGCATGAATTGCCTCTCATTGCGAATTATTTCTCATATTTTGTCTGTAACAGACTACAATGCATAATCAACCGAACCGCCAACCGCTTTTTCCGCGTCCGTTTTAAGGTAATCTGCACGCTCGGAAAAAATCGCATAATCTATCTTCTTTAAAAGCTCGCTCCAGGTCGGCGCCGTCACCGTTATGGTGTTCTCTCTGTCCGCAGCCGATACCGAACCGTCCCACTTGCCGGGTTTTTCCTTTCGCTGCTCCGCACGCTCCGCCGCCGCTTCTCTGGCCGCCTTTTTGCGGTCCGCACTCTCCTTCTCCTTCTTCTCCGTGATACGCTCGCGCTGCTTTATCAGCGATTTATCAATCACGGCAAACAGAGACGCCGTTCCCTTGTCGTCGAACGTCATGCCGAACGACCGGACTTTATCCGCATTCGCCCCAAGGCTTTTCTTCATCTGCGTCATCTGCGTTGTGGCACCGCTCAGGATCGCCTCATACTTCTTGCGGTAAGATTCATCCTCCGCCATTTTTTCGATCTTGTCCGAATCGATGAGCACAAGCAGCTCTCTGGAACTCTGATACATTCCTTTGTTGCGCTCGGCCTCCTCTTTCTTGTCCGGGGAGACCAAAACAAACTCCATATTTGAATACTTTGCCTTCAGCTTCTCGTAGTACTTCGCCGCCTTCTCCGAAAGCTCCGGCTCGCCGATCGTGCGTCCGGTTACTTTTCCTTTTTTCCCCGTCTTATCCGTACTCTCATTTTTCTTCGTCTGCTCCGTGCGGTACTGGTAATCCGCCATGTAAGAACCCACGGCGCTGTTGCTGCTGATCTGTCCCATATGCTTCCTCCCTGAAATGGCCAGGTAATCCTGCCCTAAGTCTGATAACTCCGTTTATCTGGTATTATTATCGGCAGATTCTTCCAAAAAAATTACAGCTTTGCGTGATCCAAAGTCAATAAATTGTACAGTTGAAAAAAAGTACCTTTTCTCTTATAATGAAGTCATCTGATCTATTATTTTACATAATCAAAGGAGATTGCTATGAGATTAATCACACGTTCCGACTTTGACGGCCTTGCCTGCGGCGTGCTTTTGAAAGAAGCGGGCGTTATCGACCACTGGAAATTTGCCCATCCGAAAGATCTGCAGGACGGTCTGGTAGAAGTCACCGAAGACGACTGCCTGGCCAATGTTCCCTTCGTGGAAGGCTGTGGTTTATGGTTTGACCATCACTCCAGCGAGCATGAGAGGCTGGAACTGGAAGGCAGATACAAAGGCGAAAGCCGCATGACACCTTCCTGCGCCCGCATCATTTATGAATATTACGGCGGAGAGGAGCGCTTTCCCGGTTTCGGCGAGATGATGGCCGCAGTGGACAAAGTGGATTCCGGAAACCTCACCATCGACGAGATCCAGAACCCTGCCGGATGGATTCTGATCGGATTTCTGATGGATCCCAGAACCGGCCTCGGGAGATGGCACGATTTTAAGATATCCAACTATCAGCTTATGGAAATGCTGATCGAAGACTGCCGCACCATGACTGTCTCCGAGATCCTGGCACTTCCGGATATTAAAGAACGCATTAAAGTCTACTTCGAACAGACGGAAAAATTTATGGAAATGGTAAAAGCACATACCAGAGTGGACGGAAACGTCATTATCTCCGATTTAAGGGGCGTTGATCCTATCTACTCCGGCAACCGTTTCTTAATCTACAGCATGTACCCTGAACAGAACATCTCCGCCTGGATTGTAAGCGGACGCGGCGGAAAGGGCTGCAGCGCGGCAGTCGGCTACAGCATTTTAAACCGCACCTGCACGATCGACGTCGGAAGCCTGATGCTCCGATACAACGGCGGCGGCCATAAAAAAGTAGGCACCTGCCAGTTCAGCGACGATACGATGGAAACAGGACTCCCCAGAATGCTGGACGAACTGGTTTCCATGGCAAATCAGTAAAATCGTGCAGGGCGAATAATTTCCCTGCACGCAGATCCCCCGGACAACATACTGCCTCACTTGTTGTCCGGGGGATCTTAATATCTCCGTTTTATCCCTGTACGCAGATCGAATGATCTATCTGGAAAGAAAATCAGTTCACACGGTTCACCCACCCGACTGACGCATCCATAGCAGTACGGCAGGCATTCGTCTGATCCAGCGCATTCAGCATCACAAAATCATGAATCGTCCCCTGCACCCGCAAAGCAGTTACCTCCACGCCTGCACAGCGAAGCTTTTCGCCAAAGGCTTCCCCTTCGCTGCGCAAAACATCCGCCTGACCGTTTATGATCATGGTCGGAGGAAAACACTTCAGACAATCCATGTCCGCCCGAAGAGGAGACGCGGTTATCTGGTTTTTGTCTTTCTCTGAAGCCGTATACTGCCGCCAGAACCATTTCATCCCTTCCCGATACAGATAATAATCCACTGCAAACTGACGGTAACTTTGTGTATCAAAGCAGGCATTTGTTACCGGGTAATACAACAGGAGCTTGTGCATACACGGGCCATGCCGCATCTCTGACATAAGGACCATAGCGATTGCCATATTTCCGCCAACGCTATCGCCTGCCACTGTGAGCATAGTACCGTCGGCTATCGAAAAACGATCCCCGATGATTCCCTCTATATGAGAAAGGATAAAATAACACTGTTCTATCGCCGTCGGATATTTTGCTTCCGGCGACCGGCTGTATTCCGGGAATACCACCAGTGAATCTGTCCTTGCCGAAAGCTCCCTGACTAATTTTTCATGCGTATGAAAACTGCCGGATACCCAGCCTGCGCCGTGAATATAGAATAGAATATTTCTGATTTTTTCACCCCTGGGCGCAATAAAATATACGGGGATACTGCCCCACATCCCCGTATTGATACAATCCGAGGATATCGCGGCAGGATATTTGTATACTGGCGTATCCTGCGTTTCCTCCAGTACCCTCCTTGCTTCTTCGGGCGGCATCTGAAAGATCAGCGGAGGTACGGAACTCTGATTGCAGACGGCCTCTGCAACGGGTTCCAACGGAACACATCGTTTCATATTTCATTCTTCCTTTATGCTGTAACCGGGTTTTTATTATTATATGTAACTCTTCTGTCTTTGCACATCTGTCAACAGATCTCACCCGATATCATACACTGTCGGAAGCCTTCACAGTAATATCCATCTGCGGAAACGGAATCACAAGCCCGTTTTCATCCAGCGCGTATTTGATATTTTCCATCAGACGCCAGCGCGCCGGCCAGTACTCGGCCGCGGAAACCCACATTTTTACTCCCATATTCATCGCCGAATCCCCGAAACTGTCCACCATCACAATAATCTCCTCTTCCGGTATTCTGGCAGTCTCCTTTTCGGCCGCCGCATACAAAACCGCCTTTGCCTTTTTCAGATCCGACTGATAAGCAATCCCTACCGTAACATCAATCCGTCTCCGGTCCATATGGGAGACATTTGTAAGGCTGCTGTTTGAGAGCGTACCGTTCGGAATCACAATCATCCGATTGTCGGGTGTCAGAAGTTTCGTGTAAAAAATCGAGATTTCCGATACCGTCCCCTCATTTTTATTGGTGTCCTCGATGATATAATCGCCCACACGAAATGGTTTTAAGAGCAGGATCAGCACGCCGCCCGCGAGATTGGAAAGACTTCCCTGCAGGGCAAGGCCCACCGCCACGCCGACCGAACCGAATATGGCAACCACCGACGTGGTCGCTATCCCAAAGAGTCCCATGATCAGAAACACCAGAAACAGATACAGAGAATATTTTAAAAGCGGAAGTACAAACTGTTTTACCCCCGCATCCGTCCCTGCCCGTTCCATCGAGCGGTGTACCATTTTTACCACGCTGCGGATCACACGGGAACCGATTGCATAAAAAACGAGTGCGATCACAACCTGAAAAGCAAAATTTAACAGCTCCGGCATAAGTCCGTCCAGCCATTCTCTGAGAAGACCCGGATTTTTCGCAATTTCCTGCAGCCCCTCCTGCGCATTGTTGAGCGCCTCGATCGTTTCCGTCGCGCTGGGAAGTCCGTTCGTGCCCGCCGCGTCCGCAGCCGCCAGAGCCAGCCTGTTACTCAATATAAAATCCCCTCCCACTGTCACATTTCACATGATATTGCATGAACAAACAATCCGCTTCTTAATTTTGGTTCAAACCACGTCGACTTCGGCGGCATCAGCCGTCCCGCGTCCGCCACCGCAAAAAGCTCCCCGATTGAAGTCGGATACATGGCAAAAGCCACGGCACAGTCCGTATTGCAGCGCCGGATAAGTTCCTCCATACCGCGAATTCCGCCCACAAAATCAATGCGGCTGTCCGTTCTCGGATCCCCGATTGAAAGTACAGGCCCGAGAAGCTTCTCCTGAAGCACCGAAACGTCCAGACCGGATACCGGATCCGGACTCCGATCCTCCGGACGTATTTTTAAAAGATACCAGCGGCCGCCCAGATACATGGAAAAACTGCCGCGTTCCCCCGGGCGCATCCACGCCCCCTGCCCGCCTGCGTCGGGAAACAGCTCCGTCACCGCAAAGCGCCGGCCCGCCTCCTTTAAAAATGCTTCCTCTGTATAACCGTTCAGATCCCGCACTACCCGGTTATAATCCAGAATCATCAGCTCATCGTCCGGAAACAGAACCGACAGAAAATAATTGAACGCTTCCTCCCCGGTGAAACCGGGATTCTGCCGCCTTCTCATTTCCGCCACCTTCACCGCAGACGCGGCCCGGTGATGCCCGTCGGCAATGTAAACCGCCTCTATTTCCGCAAAGACATTTGTGAGCGCAGCGATAACCGGCTCGCTGTCTATGACAAACACACGATGACGAATACCATCGTCCGACACAAAATCATACACCGGTTTACGCTTTTTTTCATTTTCAACGATTTCGTCAATTGCACGCCGCGCGCGGTATGCCAGAAAAATAGGCCCGGTCTGCGCCCCGCAGGCATCTACATGTCGGATGCGGTCTTCCTCTTTTTCGGCTCTCGTATTTTCATGTTTCCGGATCACGCCGTTGAGATAATCTTCCACGGACGCACATGCCACGATTCCGGTCTGCACTCTCCCGCACATCGTCAGCTCATAAATATAGTAACACTTCTTTTTCTCCACGAGAAAAGTACCGTCCGCGACAAGCGACCACAACAGATCATGCGCCTTCTGATATACCCGTCGGCCATACATATCTTCCCCGGGCGCAAACTGTGTCTCCGGCCGGTCAATCTTAAGAAAAGACGCCGGATTTTCTGCCACAACCCTGGCTGCCTCCTCTCTGCTGTAAACGTCATAAGGGAGGGCCGCAATTTCTGCTGCCTTCCCTTTTTTCGGTCTGATGCCTGCAAATGGTCTGATTTTCGCCATCTCGTCTTCGCACCTTTCTATTTTACCCTGCGCACTTTTAAAACGCCGTCAACCGCACTCAGCCTGGTCAGCACTTCATCCGTGATTTCGGCATCGACGTCGATCAGCGCATATGCATAATTCCCCTTTGATTTGTTTGCCATTCCGTCGATATTGAGTCCGGCGTCACCGAGAATCGTCGTAAAACTGCTGAGCATTCCCTTTGCGTTCCTGTGAAGAATACCAAGTCTTCCTGCCGTCATACAGCCCGCCATATTACAGTCCGGGAAATTGACGGAATGTGTGATATTTCCGTTTTCAAGATAGTCGCGGATCTCGCGGACCGCCATAATTGCACAGTTATCCTCCGACTCCGCGGTAGACGCGCCCAGATGCGGGGTCACGATACAGCCCTTTGCCCCCACTGTCGTCGGATTCGGAAAATCAGAGACATAACGCTTCACCCTGCCCGCAGACAAAGCGTCCACCATAGCCTCTTCATCCACCAGGGAATCCCTTGAAAAATTCAGAACAATCGCCTCCGGCTTCATCAGCGCGATCGCCTCCGCGCCGATCATCCGCTTCGTCGCCGGAAGCAGCGGCACATGAATCGTAATATAATCACACTCGCGGTAAATATCGTCGACGTTGCTGATATGCTTTACACTTCGCGACAGATTCCATGCAGCGTTGACCGAAATGTACGGATCGTACCCCAGAACCTCCATCCCCAGATGGGTGGCTGCGTTCGCGACGAGAACACCGATCGCACCGAGTCCGATGACGCCGAGCTTCTTTCCGGAAATCTCTGTCCCTGCAAAATTTTTCTTCTGTTTCTCCGCCGTCTTTGCGATATTTTCATCGTTCTGATTCGCAAGACACCAGTCGATTCCGCCCACAATATCGCGGGAAGCATAGAGCATGCCCGCAAACACAAGCTCCTTGACGCCGTTTGCATTCGCGCCGGGCGTATTAAAGACGACAATTCCCTTTTCCGCACATGCATCGAGCGGAATATTGTTGACTCCGGCTCCGGCTCTTGCGACCGCGAGAAGATCTTCCGGAAATCCCATGTCATGCATGGCCGCGCTGCGCACCAGAACCGCATCCGCGTCCCCGATCTCTGCGACTTTTTTATAATCCTCCGAAAAAAGCTCCAGTCCCACCGAAGCGATCGGATTCAGGCAGTGATAACGATACATCAGGCATTTTCCTCCTCAAATTTTTTCATAAACGCCACAAGCTTCTCCACACCCTCTTTTGGCATCGCGTTGTAGATGGACGCGCGCATGCCGCCGACAGAGCGATGGCCTTTTAAATTTACCAGCCCGGCCGCCGCCGCCTCTTTCACAAATTTCGCGTCTGTCTCCTCATTTCCCGTGACAAACGGCACATTCATCAGAGAACGGTCCTGCGGCACGACGGTTCCGGAAAACAGCCGGCTCTGGTCGAGAAAATCATACAGGATTTTCGCCTTCTCCTCATTGCGCGCCTTCATGGCGGAAAGGCCGCCCATCCTCTTTAACCATTGAAACACTTTGCCGCAGATATAAATGCCGTAACACGGCGGCGTATTATAAAGCGAATCATTGTCCGCATGCGTTTTATATTTCAGCATGGTCGGCGTCCCGGCAAGCGTATCCTCCGTGATCAGATCCTCCCTGATAATCACGATCACAACTCCCGCGGGGCCGATATTTTTCTGTACTCCGCCATAGATCACACCGTATTGTGACACATCCACCGGCTCCGACAGAAAACAGGAAGAAACGTCTGCCACCAGCGTGTGTCCTTTCGTGTCGGGGAGCTTTTTGTACTTTGTCCCATATATCGTATTATTCTCACAGATATACACGTAATCCAGATCCTCCGGTATATCCAGATCGGAACAGTCCGGTATATAGGAAAACGTTTTATCCTCCGAAGACGCCAGTTTTATGGCCTCCCCGTAGATCTGCCCTTCCTGATACGCTTTCTTCGCCCACTGGCCAGTCACGATATACCCCGCCTTTTTATTCTTCATCAGATTCATCGGGATCATCGCAAACTGCTGCGACGCGCCGCCCTGCAAAAACAGAACTTTATAATTGTCCGGAATCTGCATCAGATCTCTTAAATCCTGCTCCGCCTCTCTGATGATCGTATCATATACTTTGGAACGGTGGCTCATCTCCATCACGGACATGCCGCTCCCCTTATAATCGAGCATCTCCTCTGCTGCTTCCTTTAAGACCTCCTCCGGAAGCACTGCGGGTCCCGCGGAAAAATTATATACTCTGCTCATCGTTTCCTCCTCTATCCTATCACTTTTTTAAGTCCTCATGCGTAAAGGCACTGCTGATATCCGCTCCCGGCGCCACCATAGGCCATACCTTGTCGTCACTGTCGATGATGCAGTCGATCACAACCGGGCCGTCGGCCCCAAGCGCCTCATTAAGCGCCTCCCGGAACTCCTCCCTGGTCGTCGCGCGATACGCCCTGGCCCCCATCGCCTCCGAAAGCTTCACAAAATCCACGCCGTCGTCCAGCACAGTCGCCGAATATCTTTTTTTATAAAACAGATCCTGCCACTGCCGCACCATGCCGAGCACATGATTGTTAAGAATAATCTCGATCAGCGGCAGCTTCTGTCTGGCCGCAGTGGCGATTTCATTCATATTCATGCGGAAACACCCGTCTCCCGCAAAATTGATCACGCACCGGCCCGGATCTGCCGTCGCGGCGCCGATCGCGGCCCCGAGTCCATAGCCCATCGTCCCAAGTCCGCCAGACGAAAGAAACGAACGCGGACTCTTATATTTATAATATTGCGCCGCCCACATCTGGTGCTGACCGACTTCCGTAACGATCACGGCGTCCCCTTTCGTGGCGCGGTAGACCTCCTCGACCACGTAAGGCCCCGTCAGCCCCTGCGTCGGATAACGAAGCGGATATTTTTCCCTGCGCTCCGCCGCCTCTTCCATCCATTCTCTGTGCGACTGCGGCTCCAGCTGTGCATTGAGCAGTCTTAAAACCTCTCTTAAATCTCCGATAATACAGGCATTCACACGAATGTTCTTATTGACCTCCGCCGCGTCCACGTCGATCTGCAGGATCTTCGCCCCTTTCGCAAAGGTTTCTGCATTTCCGATCACCCTGTCAGAAAAACGTACCCCTGCCGCGATCAGGAGATCACAGCCGCTCACGCCCAGATTGGACGCCTTTGTTCCATGCATGCCGAGCATTCCGGTATAGCGTGCGTCCGTCCCGTCAAATGCACCCTTTCCCATCAGCGTATCACAGACCGGGGCGTCCACTTTCTCTGCAAACGCAGCCAGCTCCGCGCTGGCGCCCGAGATCACGGCGCCGCCGCCCACAAAAATGTAAGGCCTTTCGGCCGCACGGATCATCGCAAGCGCCGTCTCAATGTCTTTCGCGCAGATCGTCTCCGTCACACGGCCGACCGGCTGCGCTTCCCTGAACGCATATTCCGTCTTCGCCGCCGTGATATCCTTTGGAATATCGACCAGCACCGGCCCCGGCCGGCCGGTCTGCGCAATCTTAAACGCCCTGCGTATGGTTTCCGCCAGCTTTTCCACGTCTTTTACGATAAAATTGTGTTTCGTGATCGGCGTTGTGATTCCCGCAATATCAATCTCCTGAAAACTGTCCTTTCCCAGAAGCGGCACAGTCACATTACAGGTGATCGCCACAATCGGCACGGAATCCATATAGGCCGTCGCGATTCCGGTTACCAGATTGGTCGCCCCGGGGCCGCTTGTCGCAAAACAGACCCCCACCTTTCCCGTGCTTCTCGCATAGCCGTCCGCAGCGTGCGCGGCCCCCTGCTCATGAGAAGTCAGAATATGGTTTATCTCGCTCTGATGCAGATACAGCTCATCATATAAATTTAAAATAGCTCCGCCCGGATACCCGAAAACGGTATCCACGCCCTGTTCCTTTAAACATTCAATGACAATCTGCGCACCTGTCAGATTCATGTCAGATCCCTCTCTTTCTCCTCCGGAAGCTGTAAGATGGCCCCGCGGTTTCCGGACGTCACCAGGGAAGCATAACGCTTTAAGTATCCGGCCGTCACCTTTGGCTCCCGCGGCTGAAATGCCGCGCGGCGGCGCTGCAGCTCTTCCTCCGGCACATCCAGCTCCAGCTTTAATTCCGGTATATTAATCCGGATGGTATCTCCCTCTTTTACCAGGGCAATCGGACCGCCTACAGCCGCCTCCGGTGAAACATGCCCGATGGAAGCCCCGCGGCTCGCGCCGGAAAAACGTCCGTCCGTGATCAGCGCCACTGATGAACCTAAGCCCATGCCGGCAATCGCGGATGTCGGATTTAACATCTCACGCATGCCCGGACCGCCCTTCGGCCCTTCATAGCGGATAACAACGACGTCTCCCGCCACAATTTTTCCGCTCTTGATGGCTTCAATCGCGTCCTCCTCGCAGTCAAAAACCCTGGCCGGACCTTCATGAATCATCATCTCCTCACAGACTGCAGAGCGCTTTACCACGCTGCCGTCCGGCGCAAGATTTCCTTTTAATACAGCAAGGCCGCCCGTTTTACTGTATGGATTCTCCACCGGACGGATGACTTCCGGATTTTTGTTGACCGCGTCTGCGATATTCTCCCCGACCGTCTTTCCTGTCACAGTCATACACTCCGTGTGCAGAAGTCCGATATCGGCAAGTTCTTTCATCACGGCATAGACGCCCCCCGCCTCGTTGAGATCTTCCATATAGGTCGGACCGGCCGGCGCAAGATGACAGAGATTGGGCGTCTTCTCACTGATCGGGTTTGCATATGCAATATCAAAATCAAAACCGATCTCATGCGCAATTGCCGGCAGATGAAGCATACTGTTTGTGGAACACCCCAGGGCCATATCCACTGTCAGGGCGTTTAAAACGGCCTCTTTCGTCATAATGTCCCTTGGACGGATATTCTTTTTATACATTTCCATCACGGCCATACCCGCGTGCTTCGCGAGCTTGATGCGCTCCGAATAGACGGCCGGGATCGTTCCGTTTCCGCGAAGTCCCATGCCGAGCACCTCAGTCAGACAGTTCATTGAATTTGCCGTATACATCCCCGAACAGGAGCCGCACGTCGGACACGTTTTCTCCTCGTATTCCCTGACCTCATCCTCGCTCATCGCCCCGGCCGCATATGCCCCGACCGCCTCAAACATGGACGAGAGAGACGTCTTTTTCCCATGTACGTGTCCCGCCAGCATCGGTCCGCCCGAGACGAACACGGTCGGCACATTGATGCGGGCCGCCGCCATCAGAAGTCCCGGCACATTCTTGTCACAGTTTGGCACCATGACGAGAGCGTCAAACTGATGCGCCAGCGCCATGCACTCGGTGGAATCTGCAATCAGATCGCGCGTGACGAGGGAATATTTCATCCCCACATGGCCCATCGCAATACCGTCGCAGACGGCGATCGCCGGAAATACTACCGGAACGCCGCCCGCCTCCGCCACGCCAAGCTTTACGGCGTTCACGATTTTATCAAGATTCATATGGCCAGGCACAATCTCATTGTAAGAACTGACGATGCCGACCATCGGTTTTCCCATCTCCTCTTCCGTAAAACCAAGCGCGTTAAAAAGACTTCTATGGGGCGCCTGCTGCATCCCTTTTTTTACCTGATCACTCTTCATTGTATATTTCCTTTCCTGCTCTGTTTCTCAAAAAAGCACTGACAGTCCGCCGTTTGCCAGAAACGCCACAACCGCCGCAATCAGCCCTAACTTCACCAGAAACTTTATCTTCCTGATCAGGCCGATGAGCAGCAGCGCAGCCCCCACTGCGGCGGCAATCATCATGATCCCTGTGAGCTCCATCTCATCTCACCTTTCATTTCATTCTGAAAAATATGCGCCGTCCGCCTCACACGCGCCGCAATCAGTTCTCCCATCTGCTTTGTTCCCACCTCTGCGACGGCCTGCGCCTCTTTCGTTCCGGCACTTTCCTGTGGCATAATATCGATTGTCCGGTATCCTTCCGCAAGAACCTGCTTTACGGCATTCTCAACGGCATCCGCTTCCTTATCAAGGTCAAATGAATAACGCAGCATCATCGCAGCGCTTAAAATCGTGGCGATCGGATTTGCAATCCCTTTTCCGGCGATATCCGGCGCAGAACCGCCGCTCGGCTCGTAGAGACCGAACTTCGTGTCATTTAAGCTGGCGCTTGAGAGCATCCCGATGGAACCTGTGACCATACTCGCCTCGTCCGAGAGAATATCGCCAAACATATTTTCCGTCAGTATCACGTCAAACTGCTTCGGGTCTTTTACAAGCTGCATCGCACAGTTGTCCACCAGCATATGTTCATAGGAAACTTCCGGATATTCCTTGGCCGTCTCCTCCACAACCCTTCGCCAGAGTCTGGAGGAATCCAGCACATTCGCCTTATCCACGCTCGTCACCTTTTTCCGGCGCTTCATTGCGATATCAAATCCACGTCTGGCGATTCTGCGGATTTCATTTTCATTGTATGTAAGAGTGTCCGTGGCAGTCACGACACCGTCCTTCTCCTCCGTCCGGCGCTCCCCGAAGTAAAGACCTCCGGTCAGCTCACGCATGATCATCATATCAAACCCGTCCCCGATGATGTCTTCCCTCAGCGGACAGGCCCCTTTGAGCTCTTCATACAGATAAGCCGGCCTCAGGTTGGCAAATAAATTCAAAGACTTCCGCAGTTTCAGAAGTCCCGCCTCCGGGCGCTTTTCCGGCGGCAGTTTATACCACGGTGAAGTCGACGTATTGCCTCCGATCGAACCCATCAGAACTGCGTCGGAAGCCTTTGCCGCCGCAATGGCCTCTTCCGTCAGAGGCTCCCCCGTCGCGTCAATCGAACATCCCCCCATAAGAATTTCTTTATAATGAAAGACATGCCCATATTTTACTCCGATCTGATCCAGTACTTTTTTCGCTTCCGCAACAATTTCCGGTCCAATTCCGTCCCCGGAAATCACACCAATCTGATATTCCATATTTTCCCTCATTTCTGCGTCACATTTTATTTTTCTATGATAATGTATCTCCGGCAACATTGCAACTGCTGGCACTATTTTTCTTTTTCATGTCTGTCATAACCTGTTATTATAATTCTTTGTTTTCCCATTCTTATACAGAATAAAACCTTACCAAAAAGCCTGTTATGCTTTCTTCGATCACACAACAGGCCTTTTCACCTTTTCCAGACTATTCTGCCGCTTCCTCCGGCTTCTCCACCGCCGCAACCGCTGCCTTCTGCATGGGAATACGGCAGTTTTTATTGCTCCCGAACTCCACAATGATATCGTCATCCGAAATATCGATGACCGTCCCATAAAAACCGCTCGTCGTCAGGACAGTATCTCCGACCGCCAGTTCAGAGAGCATCGCGCTTTTCTTCTGCGCTTCTTTTTTCTGCGGACGCAGCATAAAAAAATACATAAAACCAAACATGATCACAAGCCAGATCAGCATGCCTCCCATGCCGCCGGCCGCGCCAGGTTCCGTCGCCAAAATTGATAACATCTTTTTTCCTCCTAAACAGATTCTTAATAGCATTAGTGTACATTGTACACAAAATATACGAATTGGGCAAGCATTTTTTACTCTCTGACATAAATCTCCGAAAGCTGTTTCAGGATAGCTCCGGCGACGTCCGGTTTGTTCATGGTGTAGATATGCACATGGTTCACCCCGTTGGCGATCAGATCGATAATCTGCTCCGCCGCATATGCGATGCCCGCCTGCTTCATCGCCGCGGGATTTCCGCCAAAACGGTCCACAATCGCCAGAAAGCGCGGCGGCACGCTGTTTCCGGAAAGCGATACGATCCTCTTAATCTGCGCCGCGTTTGTCACCGGCATGATTCCGGCCACAATGGGAACCGTAATCCCGATTTTTAACGCTTTATATAAAAAATTGTAAAGAATATTGTTGTCAAAAAACATCTGCGTTGTCAGAAATTCACAGCCCGCATCTACTTTTTCTTTCAGATGAAGCAGATCCTCACGGACCGAACCGGATTCCGGATGCCCTTCCGGATAACAGGCGCCTCCGATACAGAAATCCCCCTGTGCCTTAATATCTGCGATCAGCTCACTGGCATGATGATACTGCCCCGGCAGAGGAAAATCAACATGCTCCGGAATATCGCCGCGCAGGGCGAGGATGTTTTCAATCTTTTTTTCCTTCAGCTCCGTGATCACCTGCGCCACCTTTTCCCGCGTCGACGAAGCGCAGGTCAGATGCGCCAGCGCCGGAATTTTATTCTTGTTGCGCACCTCGTCCGCCAGTTCCACCGTGTAATCCGACGTGCCGCCCGTGGCCCCGTAAGTCACACTCATATAGGCCGGCCCGAGCGCTGCCATCTCCCCCACAATCCGCCTGTAATCTGCGAGCTGCGCCCCTTTCTTTGGCGGAAAAAGCTCACAGGAAATCGTAACTTTTTCTGAATCCAGCAATTCTGTCAGTCTCATTTTTTCCTCCATGTCAGGTTTAAAAACGCCGGAGCTTATCCGTCCCGTCGTCCACCGTATTCTCAATTTTGCGTATCTGAACATAATACGAATTATTTTCACTGACGCACACTTCCACGCGATCTCCTTCTTTATGTCCCAGCAGCGCTTTTCCGAGCGGAGATTCATTGCTGATCCGGTTTTCCAGTGAGTTGCCGCGCACCGTGGTGACAATCTTATACACTTCCTCTTCGTCGTCCTCTTCAAAATACACCGTAACCGTATTATTTATTCCGACTTCATCCTCTGCCGAATCTGTCGGGATTATTTTCGCCGTTCTGATCATCCGTTCAAGATAGCGGATCCGGCTCTCATTCTGATTCTTGTCGCGCTTTGCGGCGTGATATTCAAAATTCTCGCTTAAATCACCGTGCGCACGCGCTTCCTTTACGGCCTCCAGCGCTTCTTTCCGGACGACAAGCTTCCGGTGCTCAATCTCCTCCTCCATTTTCTGGATATCCTGTTTTGTCAGTTTGTCATACATATTGCTTCCAAATCCTTTCCGCAGTCCTCTCTGCCGTACGTCGCTTATCCTTTCTTTGTCCATACCGCTTCAAAGTCCACCTCTGTAATTTCCGCCGCTCCCCGGCCTCCGCAGACACTGAGCACATACCCCGGCGGCCGGTCAAACGTCCGGAACCGAAACGGCCCGTCTGCTTCATCTTCCTCTTTCCGTACCGAAAAAGCAGTAAGCGGCAGGTGCATTCCCTCTCCCGCCGCTTTGATATAACTCTCCTTTTTCGTCCAGAGCTCCGTAAACACCCTGTCCTTCTCCTGCGCAGAACACTTTTTCAGATATGCATACTCATCGGGGCAGAAGAAGCGGCGCGCAACCAGCTCCTTTCCCTCTCTGATCCGCTCAATATCGATTCCGACCCGGCAATCCGAAAAAACCGCGGCTGCATAATCCCCTGCGTGCGAAAGATTAAAGCATACACCCTCCGCGTCTGCCAGATAAGGCTTCCCATATCGCCCAAAGGAAAGACGGACCATTTTTTTCCCTTCGCCGGACGACACAAGACTATAGCCGCGCAGCCGGAGTCCGTATTCCAGCAGCAGTCCCGCTCCGAGGCTCCGCAGCCGGTCCGCCCCGTCTTTGTACTGCATGACGCGCTGCCTCCGTTCCTCCGGGATCCGCCGCATCCCCACCGAAAATGCAGTCTGATCCGCAAGCACACGCACATCCGCAATAAAAATCTGATTTCCCCGATTTTCCATGCGTCCCCTCCGCTTCACTCCGCAGACATAAGCGCGGGCGTGTATTCTCTCTGCCTTTCGTGAACCGCAAACCAGCTTCCGCCTTTTTGTCCTGCCTCCTTAAGCGCCTCACCGGCGCTCTGAATCAGCTGCGCCAGATCCTGGTCGTCCGGCCCGGAAACCGCCGCCCCGACGGCGCACTCCAGCCGGATCCCCTGTTCTCCGAGCTGACGGACCTCTTCCAGAAGCGCCAGGCACCGCGCTTCAAGGAAATCCACGGAAGGCGTGTTCACCATAAAGATAAGAAACGTCTCCCTGTCATAACATGCCAGGATATCGCTTTTGCGAAAACAGTTTTTCAGGCTGTCGGCGAACACACAGAGCATCTCCTCCCCCACTTTAAGGCCATAACGCTCCGTGATCTCATATACGTTTTTCACGTTTACCAGCATCACAACCTGCATTCCCTCCGTATAGTCAAGAATGTTCTGCATCAGCTTTTCCGCCGTATTCCGGTTGTAAAGACCTGTCAGCTCATCCTGCTGGAGTTTTTCCAGCGCCATGCCGTACCCCTGCAGCACCTGTCCGACCTGTTTTTTGGACTCCATCACGTTAAATACCCTGCGGACTGCAATCTCCGGGATAAACGGCTTTCCGATATAGTCGTCCGCCCCCAGTTCCACCGCCTGTTCCTGACATGCCACGGTTTCATTTTCCATAATCGTGATAACCGGAATCTCCTGCAGGATCGGGTCACAGCTGCGCTCCCTTAAAAAGGTCACTCCGTCCATCACCGGCATATCCAGATCAAGCAGAACCAGATCAACCACATTGGGCCTGTTCCTCAGCGTCCACAGCGCATCTTTCCCGTTTTCCGCCTCAATCACCTGATATTTCTTTTCCAGAATCCGCCGCAGCGTTACGCGGTTTTCCGAAAGGTCATCGACAACGAGCACGGTCCTTAAATGACTTTTCGCCGTCAGAAGAGCCGTCCTGTATTTCTGAAGCTCCCTGTCCAGATGCTTGTGCTCCGTAATGTCAAGAAAACTTCCGAGAATCAGATATTTATTCCCCACATGCTCAATATATTTCAGCTTCAGCTGTGTCCAGACACATCTGCCCGATTCCAGCTTTCGCTGAAATTCGCATTCCGTCATCACTTTCGTATCCGCCACTCTCTGAAACGCCGCCAGAAGAACCTCTCTGCCCCTCCTGTCGATTGAAGCCAGCACGCCATTGTCCGTATCGCTGATATCATCATAACCAAAAATATCATAGTAAGCGTCATTAACCCGGATAACGTCAGGCTTTCCGTCTTCATATTCGTAGATTGCGACCGCCTGCAGCATATTGGAAAAAAGCATTTCCATCTGGGCCGTCGACGTCCACAGATTGTCGATGTCCACTTTATATTCCCGCCGTGCTCCGTCATGCCCGTGCGGCCGCGCAAACGCCAGACGCTCAAAATCTTCCACCGGCATCGGCCGTGCGTAATAAAAGCCCTGCACATACTCACAGCCTATGCTTTTTAAAAACTCCACCTGCTCCCTGCGCTCAACTCCTTCTGCCACCACCGGCATATTCAGCCACTTTGCCATGCGGATGACAGATGCAAGAATATTTTCACTCCGCCCCTGATGATTTGTGTCCGACAAGAATTTCATGTCGATTTTGAGCACATCCACGACAAGATCCTTTAAGACATTGAGAGAGGAATAACCGCTGCCGAAATCATCCATGAGAATGCGGAATCCCTTTTTCTGAAATCCCTCCAGCGTCGTCTGGATAACGCCGGGATTGCTTGTATACGCGCTCTCCGTGAGCTCAAACTGCAGCAGCCTGGGAGGAATGCCATATCTGTCGACCAGACTGCAGACGATCTCCACCAGCTTCGGGTGTAACAGACTCACACGGGATATATTTACAGAGAGCGGCATGGGATCCCTCCCCTCCGCAAGCCACCGGGACAGCAGCTGACATGATTTTTCCCAGATATAAAAATCCAGATTTGTAATAAAGCCGTTTCGCTCGAACACCGGGACAAATTCCCCCGGCGAAATCATCCCCCGCTTTGAGCTCCTCCACCGCGCCAGCACCTCGGCGCCGTCTATCGCATTATTCTTTAAATCATACTTCGGCTGCAGAAACAGAATAAACTCTTCGTTTTCCAGGGCTTTACGCATATCGTTGACGATCTTCTGCTCCCTGACGAGCTCCTCGCTCATCTTTGTGTTGTAGAATGCATAATTCTGTACATAATTTCCCTTGCACTGCTTTGCGGCGAGATTGGCCCGGTCATACATGACGCCTGCCGCAAGCGTATGGTCTTCCACCACATAAATGCCCACCGTGGGAACAATGTCAAACTCCAGCTCATAATTCTCAAACGCATCGCGCATCTTTTTGATAAACTCAAGAACGTCGCGGTCGCCATTGTATGGCATGCAGATACAGAAAATATCGGCCTCGATCCTTCCGAAAGAAATCAGAGGATTGCCGGAGGCAAGTCTCTGAAGCAGCCCGGACACATGACACAGCAGACGGTCTCCTTCAGCGGCGCCGAAAAACGTATTGATGAGCTGAAATCTCCCGATATCCATCCGCAGAAAGACAAACTCCCTCCCTGGATGTCCGGAAACGATCTCCTCTGTTTTCCGGAAAAACGCCGTTTTATTATAGATCCCCGTCAGCACATCAAAGTCTTCCCTGCGCTGAAACTCAATATCAATCAGACCTCTGATGCGCTCCACGGCATTCTGAAACCGCGCCTGCACCATAAAGGCATCTCCTCCACAGCACTCCGTCTCCAGAAATTCACACGCTTCTCCCAGAATCGCGCTGGATGCACTCAAAATCCTCTCTTTACCGTCCGTCCTGAATCCCATGTCTTCTCCGACCATAGATCTGCTCCCATTCCTCTCATGCTCTGTCAGACAGGCTTTCCCATAATTTTACATACTTCCAATTATAACAGACGTACATTATATAATCAATAGGTTTTTATGCACGTCTCTTCCGAAGCACCATGGAACAGACAAAAAAGAAAACAATGCCATAAACCGTCGTAACCGGCGTCGCCAGTCCGACAAGCACAAGTGATGCTCCTGGCATTCCCGCCATAAAAAACGACACCGGAATGCGGAGAAAAAACGCCGACGTCATCCCCTGTATCATAACGGGGATGCTCTTCCCACATCCGTTAAAATACCCGATGCTGCTGAACAGAATACAGGTCAGAATACAATCCGCCGAAAAACCGCGGAGGTAATCCGCACTCTGCGCGATGACCCCGGCATCACCTGTAAATGGTGCGGACAACATGTCCCCGCAAAAAAATCCCACAAGAAATATCACGACTCCGGCCGCGCATCCGGCCGTCATGGCAGTAAAAAGACCTCTGCGCGCCCGTTCGTGCTGTCCGGCACCGATATTCTGCGCTACAAACGCTGACACGCTCTGCATCACGGAAGACGGCACAAGCATAATAAACGACACGACCTTCTGGGCCACGCCATACCCGGCAGACTGCGTCAGACCCATATCATTGACAATGGAATTAACCACCAGAAATGAAATCTGTACCGTCGCCTCCTGTACTGCGATCGGCACGCCTACATTGAGAATCTTTTTCAGCTCGCCGCCGTAAACCCGCAGCTGTTTCACCGTGAAGCGAATGGGCAGATCCTGACGCCGCAGTACCACAAGAGACAGCACAACCGAAATAAGCTGTGCCAGCACCGTCGCCAGCGCCGCACCGGCCGCGTCCATGCCCAGCACTGCGACAAAAAGCAGATCGCCCACAATATTGGCCAGACAGGCAATCCCGACAAACAAAAACGGCAGGTTCGCGTTTCCGACCCCGCGGAGAATGCCGCTGATCACATTATAGGCGATAATCACGAGAATACCACCGGAACAGATGCGCACATACGTCACCGCTTTCGCAAAAGAAGCCTCCGGTACCTGCATCAGCGACATAATCCGGCCTGCACACAGCTCCAGCACAACCGTCAGAATCATTCCGATCACGACGAACATTACGATCGACGTGCCAACCGCTTCCCCTGCTTTTTCCGGCTTTTTCTCCCCGATGTGCTGTCCGATGATCACGGTGGATCCCATCGCAAGGCTTGTGATTACAAACGTAACCATCTGCATAAAAGCGCTCCCTGTCCCGACTGCCGACAGACCCGACGCATCTCCGAACCGCCCTACCACAAGCAGATCCACCGCCCCGTAAGCCGCCTGCAGAATCAATGCGCCAAGCACGGGAAGCGCAAAACGAATCAGAGAGCCCGCGATCGGCCCCTCCGTAAATGAAATCCCTTTTTTCTCATCCATCTTTTTGAGCCTTTCCTCCTTCTGTATCAAAAGTCTCTCCGCTTTCTTTTTTCGCTGCGGAGCGGCGCGGCATCGTCCGCCACAATTCCTCCACGATACAAATCATCTCTTCCGCCTGTTTGTCCGTGACGTTCCCCAGCTTCCCCGCCCACTCTTCCTGAAAATCCATGACATATCTCTTTACACATTCCGTTCCCGCTTCCGTCAGTTCCAGCAGCGTAAAACGGCCGTCCTCTCTGTCCGTCTGTTTTTCCAGCAGCCCGAGCTTTTCCAGCTCCTGTATCAGCCGCGTCACGCTCGGCGCCGTGATCCGGAGTTTTTCACTCACATCACTGACACGGCAGACTCCCTGTTGTCTGCACACGCTCTCTACCGCGTCCAGAACGTGAATATGGCGCGGCTTCATATGCTGCGGAAGCTCCGGCAGTGTCTCCACGATACGCTTTGCGAGAAAACAGATATCCAGCACTCTCTTCAGACTGTCTGCCTGCATGATCTCACCACCTTTTCAAAATAGTTATCAATAGTAATTACTATTGATAACTATATGGCAGAAACCAGAAAATGTCAAGTAAAAATGTTCTTTTACCGTCCGGGCAGACGCTCAGAGGCGCCGCCTGCCCGGATGAAAAGCCAGCTCCGTTTCTTTTGTAATCATACGCCCGAATGCCCACACACAGATCAGATTGGGAACCGCCATAAAGGAATTAAACAGATCAGAAAGTCCCCACACCAGCTCCAGCGACGCGGCCGCTCCCAGATAGGCAAACATCATATAAAGCACCTGATAGACGCCGATGCCCGTATCTCCCCACAGCCAGCGGACGGCCGCTGTCCCGTATACATTCCACCCGATGATCGTCGCAAATGCAAAAAGAATCAGAGAGACGGACAAAATCACCTCCCCGAACGGAATTTCCCCGAATGCCATAAAACAAAGTGCGTCCGCTTCCACACCCCGGTATGCATCCGGACGGCTTAACATGCTGCCCACCAGCGCGATTCCCGTCACGGCGCAGATTACCACCGTATCCCAGAACGGCCCCGTCATGGAAATCAGCCCCTGCCTGACGGGAGAATCGCAATCCGAAGATGCTGCCGCCATTGGAATCGAACCGAGTCCCGCTTCATTTGTAAACAGCCCGCGGGAAATTCCTGTCCGTATCCCGGTCGCCACCGCCTGCCCGAACACCCCGCCCGCAGCCGCGCGGGAAGAAACGGCAGACCGGACAATCAGACCGACTGCATCGGGGAGTACCTCCCTGTTCCTGATAATAAGGAAAAAACAACCTCCCAGATAAAGAATGCTCATAACCGGCACCAGCCAGGTACAGACCTTCGCGATCTGACGGCTTCCGCCCACAATCACAACCCCCGCCAATACGCCGGTTACAATACCGATCAGATGCGGCGACACATCCATCTGCATATCGACCGCGGCCCGGATGGAATGCGCCTGCACGCTGCTTCCGATGCCAAAGGACGCCAGCACGGTAAAAAAAGCAAAAGCGGCCGCCATTCCCTTTTTTTGTAATCCACGCTCAAGAACATACATCGGACCGCCGCAGGAACCCATCTGCGGATCGTGCACCTTAAACTTTACCGCGAGAAAACACTCTGCATAACAGGTGGCAATTCCCAGAAACCCGGTGATCCAGCACCAGAACACAGCGCCCGGACCGCCGACCGCAATCGCTGTGGATATACCGACAATATTGCCCGTTCCGATCGTCGCGGCCAGGGCCGTCGCCAGAGCTGAATAAGAAGAAATGGTATTTTCTTTCGTCTCCTTTTTTTCCCGTGAAAAACTCAGATGAATCCCAAGGGGAATTTTGCGCTGAATAAAACGCAGACGAAAAGTAAAAATCAGATGTGTCCCGAACAGAAGAAAAAGCATCGGAAAACTCCAGAGATATTCTCTGAATGTGGTGACAAAACGCTCCAGTGCACCCATAAAAATCCCCCATATACTTTAACAAACGTCTGTAAAGTATATGGGGAATGGCCTCGATTTATTTCTCTGTCTGCACATCATCAGGATCGGCACCTTTAATGACAGCATGCCGTACAACGCTGTCAGCCGAAAGTTACATGCGATATCCTATTTAACCTTATGCCTCGCCTCTTTCTCATCGATATCTACCAGAATGATATCTGGTCCGATCTTGACAATACAGTCCCAGGGAATAAAAATCTCAAATTCCTTTCCCATACACCCGAGCCATTTTCCCGGCCCGGGAACAATCAACGTCCGGATTCTGCCGTCGCATTCGTCCAGCTCCAGATCCCTGACATTTCCAAGGCATTTGCAATCTTTGACGTTGATCACTTCTTTTCGTGCCAGATCACTAAAACGCATTTTCTTCCACCGATTCCACCAATTCCCTTGGAAAAATATATGCGTTCTCTCTCCCGTCCGTGCCTGTACGTTATACATTAAACCGGAATAAGATTACATCTCCGTCCTTTACGACATATTCTTTTCCCTCCAGCCCGACAATCCCCTTTTCCTTCGCAGCCGAAAGGCTCCCGCAATCCAGAAGATCCTGATAATTTACAACCTCGGCGCGAATAAAGCCCCGCTCAAAATCGGAATGTATCTTTCCGGCCGCCTGCGGTGCCTTTGTCCCTTTCCTGATCGTCCAGGCGCGCGTCTCATCCTCGCCTGCGGTCAGATAGCTGATCAGCCCGAGCAGACTGTAACTCGCCCCGATGAGTTTTTCAAGACCGGATTCTTTTAACCCTAAGTCCTCCAGAAACATCATTTTTTCGTCGTCGTCCAGCTCCGCTATCTCCTGCTCGATCTGCGCACAGATCACGAATACCTCGCTGTGCTCGCCCTCCGCCAGCTTTCGCACCGCCGCCACATGCGGATTGCCCGCGCCGTCCTCCGCCAGCTCATCCTCCGCCACATTGGCCGCGTAAATAACCGGCTTGGCCGTCAGAAGATTATAAGAATCAGAACATGCCCGCAGATCCTCGTCGTCCGGAACCTCAAATGTCTTCGCAGGTTTTCCTTCTTCCAGATGTGCTTTCAGCGCCTCTAAGAGCTCCATCTCCTTCGCAAGCGTCTTGTCCATCCGCGCCTGCTTTGCCACCTTCGCGATCCGGCGCTCTAAAATCTCCAGATCCGAAAAAATCAGTTCCAGCTGAATCGTCTCGATATCCCGCGCCGGATCCACACTTCCGTCGACGTGAACCACGTTCGTATCCTCAAAGCAGCGCACAACATGCACGATCGCGTCCACCTCGCGTATATTTGCAAGAAACTGGTTGCCCAGCCCTTCCCCTTTGCTCGCCCCCTTTACCAGGCCCGCGATATCCACAAACTCAATCACCGCCGGCGTAACCTTTTTCGACTGGTACATCTCGCCAAGCTTTCTGATGCGCTCGTCCGGCACCGCAACGATTCCCACATTGGGGTCTATCGTGCAGAACGGATAATTCGCCGATTCGGCGCCCGCTTTTGTCAGCGAATTAAACAGCGTGCTTTTTCCGACATTGGGCAGTCCCACGATCCCTAATTTCATTTTTCAATATACCTCCTTAAAAATGCCTTAAAACAGGCACTTTTCGTAATTTATCTATTTCTTCGAATACCAATTTTAAATGATTTTAAGCATTTTTTCAATATTCTGTATTTCCTTTGCCTTTTCGTCATCGGTCACATGAACATAAAGATTTATGGTAATCCCTATGTCTGAGCGGCCAGAAATCATCTGCAAGGTTTTTGGACGCATACCGCTTTCGACACAACGAGCACCAGACGTATGTCTTGGAACGTGCATGGAAAATCTCGAAATACACGCCTTATCACAATAATAAAACAACTTCTGTTCTGCGCGTATTGAATCGGATGTAATCGCCTTTGACATTATCGGTCCAGTAGTGATACCATGCAACCGTCGGGTTTCGCCTCGCAATACATTCCCCATGCTCATTCTCAAATTGTTCGTCTGCAGGCTGCTGCCTGTATTGCCGCAGCTTATCAAAAACCTTTGAAAAAGCCTTAATACAATAAATTACATATTACCATATAAATCATTATATTTCCACATAAATCTATATTTCTATCTGGTTTTGAAAATGCAAAAAATGAGCGCAAAAAAACAGGAAACCTTTTCTTGATTTCCTGTCCCGGTGTGCCGTTCTGTGTGAAAACAGTTATTTTCACCCTGACCGTTGACTGATGCGGCTGGCTTTTCTATTTACTGCTTTCAGGTTCGTCTGCGTTCTTCTTTTTCTTTTTACACCACCATGTACCTGCCAGTGAGCAGCTGCCGCCTAAAATAAACACAACAAAAATAAT
>CANSSP010000015.1 GCA_947649645.1 uncultured Roseburia sp.
ATCCCATATTCAAATCGAGTTTGATTTTCAATGGATAACACTTGATTATCCATCATTTTCCACTCATCCCCACCACTGAAGGATAACCAGAACTTATCTACTGACTAATTATACCATACCCGTCTACAAAAATCATTAACTTTCGCAAATAATTCTAAATTTGTAGCTTCGGTATACAGAACCCTTCTCAAAATAATCACAGTTACCTGCGGATACTTTTCCATCAGTTCATCCTTCCGCCTCATGCAGCCTCCATGCTGCTGCAGGAATACCCCCGTTTCAGCCTGTTTCCCGCTTCATCAAGCGGATAAACGTCTGCGCCCTTCCAGTTGAAATCATCAAGCCTGGCATTGACATAGGCATTTTCCTCAAGGATAAAGTCTGCCAGCAGGGCAGCCATGGTGTGCATGGCCTCCCCGCTTTCGTGAAGCGTCTTGAATGTACCGATGCTGTCCCTGTGCTTTTCGCCACCCTATGAATACTCGATCCACAGATTCAGATAAATCCCCTCGCTGCCTCCATAAGCAAGGCTGCTTTTAAGATCAAATTCATAAGTTTCAACCGGAACCGGACAGTAAGACCCCAGTGCATAATCCAGGATATCCGGCAGTCTGCCTTTTTCCTTCAGAATATCCCTGATCCTTTCAAACAGTTCTTCTGTTGTCATTGGTTTTTTCAGCATTGAAATTCTCCTTTCAGATGAAATTTTCCACGCAGAACAGGGAAGTATCTCCGTCTCTGCCGGAAATACTTCCCTGTACTTTAAATCTTTTATTGTTAAATCACTCCGGTCCAGGCCAGCGCAGGATTCTCCTTCATCAGCTCATTCTGCCGGAATTCCGGATCTGCCGCTGTAATACCGGAATGATCCTCCTGCAGTTTCCCCGTTCCGGAAAGGCTGTCTGCCGGACATATTTTCGTTTCTCCCTTCCAGTCCAAAACCCGCGGAACAGTCATTCAGACCATCCTGCGGGTTCCATTCCATCTACTTATGATTCATTTCCAGTCTGTATATAAGGCTCCCTTTTCCATGTATTTCATAAGCTGGTGTCAGACTGGTGTCAGATTCTGCTGCCCAGTCCCTAAAACCATTGAAAACACTGGCTTTATCTGTCTAATGACTTCATCGTCGGGAATAAAAGCACATCCCGTATGGCCTGTGAATCCGTCATAATCATCACCATCCGGTCAATCCCAAACCCAATACCTCCAGTCGGCGGCATACCGATACACAAAGCGTTCAGAAAATCCTCATCCGTATGATTCGCCTCGTCATCCCCGGCCGCCAGCAGGGCTTCCTGCGCCGCAAAGCGCTCCCGCTGATCAATCGGATCATTCAGCTCGGAATAAGCATTTGCCATTTCCCAGCCATTCAGAAAAAATTCAAATCGCTCCACATACTCCGGCTGATCCGGCTTCTTTTTCGTCAGCGGAGAAATCTCAATCGGATGATCCATCACGAAAGTTGGCTGAATCAGATGCTCCTCCACATAAGTTTCAAAAAACAGGCTTAAGATATCTCCCTTCCCGTGTCGCTCTTCATATTCAATATGATGCTCATCGGCAAGCTTCTTTGCCTCTTCCGTCGTATGAATTTCATTGAAATCCACATTTGCATACTTTTTCACAGCATCCACCATGGTAATCCGTTCAAATGGCCCGGACAGGTCAATCGTATGTTCACCATACTGAAGTATCTCAGAACCAACGACCTCTTTCGCAACGTAGCGATAGAGCTTTTCCGTGAGATCCATCATACCGTGATAATCCGTATATGCCTGATAAAGCTCCATAAGCGTAAATTCCGGATTATGCCTGGTATCCAGCCCTTCATTGCGAAATACCCTGCCGATTTCATAGACTCTTTCAAGGCCGCCCACAATCAGCCGCTTTAAATAAAGCTCCAGTGAAATGCGAAGCTTCAGATCCTCATCAAGCGCATTAAAATGCGTCTCAAACGGCCGCGCCGCCGCGCCGCCCGCATTGCTGACGAGCATCGGCGTCTCAACTTCCATAAATCCCTGACCCTCGAGGTATCTGCGGATAGCGCTCAGAACACCAGAACGTTTAACAAACGTCTCTTTCACTTCCTCATTCATGATCAGATCGACATATCTCTGACGATATCTGGTGTCGGTATCCGTGAGCCCATGAAATTTTTCCGGAAGAATCTGCAAACTTTTGGAGAGCAGAACCACCTCGGTTGCATGAATCGAAATCTCACCCGTCTTCGTCTTAAAAACGGTTCCCTTAATTCCAAGAATATCACCTACGTCATACTTCTTAAAATCTTTGTAGGCGTCCTCACCAATGCTGTCTCTCGCAACATACGCCTGAATACGGCCCTCTACATCCTGAATATTACAAAACGACGCCTTACCCATAACCCGTTTGAACATCATGCGGCCTGCAAGAGATACCTCTTTTCCTTCCATCTCCGCGTAATTCTCTTTCACCTCTGCAGAATGATTCGTCACGTCATATTTTGTGATGACAAAGGGATCCTTTCCGTTTTCCCTGAACTCCTGCAGCTTATCATAGCGAACCTTAAGGAGCTGGTTTAAATCCTGCTGCCTCGCATCACCGTTCTCCTGATTATGATTTTGTGCCATTGTCTCTATCCATCCTTTCAAGTGCCCGTAAATGCTGCTTCCTGTTCTGCTTACTTTACGATGCTCTGTATTTTCCGCCCTTCCATCTTTGTTTCAAAAATCCACAGGCTTACTTTCTGATGTTTTTCGTTTATTCTCCATCTCTCCGACTGCCAATCCTAAGGCTGCACCTCAGGCCTTCGCAAGATTTTTACAAATCAGTTCCCTGACCTGGGGACTTAGTTTGACCTGTGAATCGACAACACCTTATACTCCAGTTCTCCCGCCTGTGTCTCGACTTTAACCAGATCACCGATCTTTTTGCCGAGAAGCGCCTTGCCCACCGGAGATTCGTTCGATATCTTTCCTTTCAGACTATTTGCCTCCGTAGAACCTACTATTTTATATTCAAGCTCCTCATCAAACTCACAGTCCAGAATCCTGACACTGCACCCGATACTGATTTTTTCCAGATCAACTTCTTCCTCAACGACGACTTCCGCATTTTTTAAGATCTTCTCAATATCCTCGATGCGTGCCTCAATATCCCGCTGTTCATCCTTTGCAGCATCATATTCCGCATTCTCAGATAAATCGCCCTGCTCCCTGGCCTCCTTGATCTTCTGCGCAACCTCTTTTCTGCGCACCACTTTTAAATTCTGCAGCTCATCTTCCAGCTTTTTTAGTCCCTCATAAGTCAGAATATTTTTCTTGTCCATTGTGTGTACCCCTTTTTGTATCGTTCTTTTTCTGATTCATTTCACGAATTATAAAAAGCCGCCTCAAATCGGTCTCTTTCTGGCTTTTTTCTCTCACTCTCCATGCTCTTAACAATCACAGTATTATACCCGATAGGTACTATGATGTCAAGATTTTCCGCGGTTTCCCACGGTTTTTTGTGGATGGGAATATAATACCTGTCCGGCTGCATCTGCCCCTCATAACTTCCCCCGTTCCACTCAAAATCCAGCACTATTTTCGGCCCGTTTTTTTCCCCCCTGCCAGGACCGCCTGTCCGTCCGCCCGAAAGCACAGACCGCCTTCCCGTCACTTTAAAATCTTCTTTGGAAAAAATCGTTACGATCAGCCCATTTTCCTCATACATTGTCTCTGCAAACACATCGAAATATACAGGCCGGTCTGTATAAATAGTGAGAAAATTTAAATCCTGTGAGATCTGCTCTAAGACATCCCTCGTATTGACCGGCTCAAAAACGCTGTAATCCTCTGGTTCCTCATCAATCACTTCAAGCTCCACCCGTTCCGGCAGAATAGCTTTTTCTTTCAGAATGGCAAAATAAACCGGACGAAAATCGCGCAAAAACGGATTGGAATACGACACCCCTCTCTCCCCTGTCTTTACTTTACTTTTCTTCATTATATGACTGCACTTCCTCAAATAATGCCTTTAACTGCGCAAAGCTTTCAACTTCATTGATCTTTCCGCGCAATTTTGAAGAATTGCGGTAACCCGCCGTGTACCAGGCTGCATGGCGGCGAATTTCCCTGATCCCGGTGTATTCTCCTTTCCATTCTGCCTGCATGGCGGCATGGCGCAGCAACATTTCTGTCACTTCCGAAAAAGAGGGTTTCCCAGCTTCCTCTCCCGTCCTGAAATAATGAAGAATCTGCGAAAAAATCCACGGATTGCCTTCCGCGCCGCGCGCTATCATAAATCCGTCACATCCTGTTTCCCTCTGCATCGCCGAAACATCCTCAGCCGAACGGATATCGCCGTTTCCGATTACCGGAATTGAGACCGCTTCCTTCACCTTACGAATGATGTCCCAGTCTGCCTTCCCCGAATAAAACTGCTCCCGCGTTCTTCCATGGACGACTACTGCCGCCGCCCCCGACTCCTGCGCAATATGCGCCATTTCCACCGCGTTTACATGCGCGTCGTCAAACCCTTTCCGTATCTTTACTGTAACCGGCTTCTTTATCGCTTTTGCCGTCTTTTCGATAATATCCCCTGCCAGCCTCGGATTTTTCATCAAGGCGGAACCGTCGCCGTTTCTGACCACCTTGGGCACCGGGCATCCCATATTGAGATCAAGAATATCGAACGGCCTGTCTTCGATCTCTTTTGCAATTCCACTGATGATATCCGCATCGGAACCGAACAATTGCAAAGAAACCGGCTTCTCTTGCGGAGCGATTGCAAGAAGCGCCTCTGTATTCCGGTTATGGTATAAAACCGCCTTTGCACTCACCATTTCCATACACACGAGTCCCGCGCCCTGTTCCTTGCAGAGCAAGCGAAATGGCAGGTCGCTTACGCCTGCCATCGGTCCCGCGATTAAATTGTTCTCCAGAATTACATTTCCTATTTTTAGCTTTCTGATCACTTCCATATATCTGTCCCGTCCCATATCCCGACCATATCACATGACACCGCCATACCATCATATTCTGATTCTGCCCGACTTGCGGTTCTGTTTCTTATAAATCAGATTCATACCTTTCAGCGTCAGATTGGGATCATACACATCAATCAGATCGGTCTCGTTCGCGATAATACGTCCAAGCCCTCCTGTCGCCACAACCTTGATGCCTTCCATCTCTGATTCTTCAATCATATGCTTTATAATATACTCGGTCTGCCCGATCTGCCCATAAACCAGCCCGGCCTGCATCGACGAAATCGTTTCTTTCGCAAGGATACTCTCCGGTTTTAAAATCTCTATCTCGGGGAGTTTTGCCGCATCCTCCCACAAAGCCCTGGCAGAAATCCGGATTCCCGGTGCCGTAACCCCGGAAACAAATGCTCCGCTGCCATCCACCAGATCATACGTGGTTGCCGTCCCAAAATCGAGTACCAGAACCGGCCCTCCATATAACTCATATGCCGCCGCCGCATCCACAATGCGGTCCGCGCCAATCTGACGTGGATTCTCCGTGACCACCCGGATTCCCGTCTTAGTGCCCGGCTCAATCACAATCGGACGTATCCCGAAATATTTGACTACGGCCCCCTCCAGAGCATGCATCACGTTTGGAACGACAGACGCAATGATCGCGTCCTCAACATCCCCATGTCTGATATCGTTCTGCTCCAGCAGCGTAATCAGAAGCATACCATATTCGTCTGAAGTCCGAGGCATTTTTGTCGTCATTCGAAAATTCGCAGCAACTTCGTCCTGCCTGAATACGCCGACCGTGATATTTGTATTTCCAACATCAATTGTCATTATCATAGCTTTCCGCCTTTCATAACTCTGTAATACGTTTCCAGCGCCTCCAGCAGCTCCTGTTTTGTCCGCTGCAGCTCTCTGATCTTTAACCCGCTGCCAATCTCGTCGTAAAGAAGATCTCCCTCATCACACGCTGTCTTAAATACCAGGTTCCCGCCTTTGTCAAATACCAGCTGAAATGTGCCGCCAACATCCTCTGTAAAAAGAACGCTCATAATCTTAAGCTCGTCTTTGATCTGTTGTGGAAGCCTCCGAAACATTTCGTTCAGATAAAACTTTTTCTGGTAGGCGCTCGATGCACAGAGCACCACTTCCTCTGTCTTCGAACTAGACATACCCATAAATCCCCCTCACCGATACTTCTCCGGCAGACACCAGCATCTTTCCCTGTTGTGTGTCGACAATAAGCTCTCCCCGTGGCGTGATCCCCTGCGCTTCCCCCTCAAATGGTTCTGCCGGGTCAAGTACTTTTACCTTCTGATGCAGATTTACAAGATGCGCGTCATACTCTCTGACAAGCCCGCTCAGATCCTCCGTCTTCAGATAAACTGCGTAATACGTTTCAAACTGTTCCAATATTTCTTCAATCAACGCTGCACGGTTATAATGCACACCGCTTTCCAGGTAAAGCGATGTCGCAATGCGGGATACATCCTCTGGAAATGTTTCATTGTGCACATTAATCCCGATACCGACGACGACATGATTGATACAGTCAAACTGCATGCTCATCTCTGTCAGAATCCCACAAATTTTTTTTCCGTTTATCACAATATCATTTGGCCACTTGATCCCTGCCGTCATCTTTGTCAATTTTTCAATCGCTCCGGAAACAGCCAGCGCCGCCACAAGCGTCAGCATTGAAGCATTATCGGGGTGAATATCCGGTTTTAAAAGCAATGTCATAAAAACGCCACATCCCTCTGGCGATACCCAGCTTCTGCCCCGTCTTCCTTTTCCGGCTTCCTGCTGTTCCGCAACCACAAGCGTTCCGGCCGGGCAGCCACCTTCCGCAAGCTGCTTCGCCCTGGTGTTTGTCGAGTCGATCACTGGAAAATAAAAGATTTCCCGGCCGGCCCACGCTGTACGGCGAATACTTTTCAGCTCTTCACTGCTCAATGTATCCGGAACATTCATCAGCCTGTATCCCTTATTCTGAACAGCTTCTATCTCATATCCTTCTTCTTTTAACTGCCGTATTGTTTTCCAGACTGCCGTTCTTGACACGCCAAACTTCTGACACAGGCTTTGTCCCGATACGTAATCGTCTGTCTCTCTCAGTAACGCCAGAAGCTCTGTTTTCATTTCAGGTAATTCTCCTCTGACAGTGTGGCAGCCATCACCGCCTTGATTGTATGCATACGGTTTTCCGCTTCATCAAATACAACTGACTGCGGTCCTTCAAATACTTCGTTTGTGACCTCCAGTTCACGAAAACCGAATTTCTCATAAACCTCCCGGCCTATTCCCGTATTCAGATCATGAAATGCAGGCAGACAATGCATAAAAACAGCTCCCGGCTTTGCATTTTCCATTGCCGTCCTGTTTACCTGATATGGCATCAGATCATGCAGACGCTCCTCCCAGATATCATCGGGTTCCCCCATGGATACCCAGACATCCGTATAAATAACGTCTGCATCCTTTGTCCCTTCTTTCACATCTTCCGTCAGCACAACAGATGCTCCCGTCTCTGCCGCCGTCTCCCTGCAATACTCCACGAGCGCCTTTTCCGGAAAATATTTTTCCGATGTGCATGCCACAAAATGCATTCCGAGCTTGGCAGCCGTCACCATCAGCGAATTTCCCATATTAAAGCGTGCATCTCCCATATATACCAGTTTCACGCCTTTCAGTCTGCCCAGATGTTCACGAATCGTAAGCATGTCCGCAAGCATCTGAGTCGGATGAAATTCATTTGTCAGACCATTCCACACAGGCACTCCTGCATATCTGGCAAGCTCCTCCACAATATCCTGCCCGAATCCACGATATTCGATCCCATCATACATCCTTCCCAGAACTCTCGCCGTATCGGCGATACTCTCTTTTTTCCCGATCTGGGAACCGGACGGATCCAGATATGTAACATGCATCCCCAGATCATAAGCCGCCGTCTCAAATGCACACCTTGTTCTTGTGCTTGTCTTTTCAAAAATAAGCGCCACATTTTTCCCTGCCAGTCCGTCATGCCGGATGCCCTGCTTCTTTTTTGCTTTCAGCTGTGCCGCAAGATCAATCAGATACACGATTTCCTCCGGTGTATAATCCTTCAGTTTTAAAAAGTGACGTCCTTTTAAATTCATTTTCTGCTTCCCCTTTCTTTTTAACAATTGAGGCTGTCACCTTCATGACAGCCTGCATTTTATGACTTTTCGTTTATCGCAATCTCCGCTACCGACTTTGCCAGCCCCGCAATCCCCTGTATTTCGGATGGAATAATAATCTTGGTAGCCTTTCCGTCTGCCGCTTTGGCAAAAGCCTCAAGGCTCTTTAACTGTATGACGCCCTTATCCGGAGCCGCCTCCTTCAACATGCGGAGGCCGTCCGCATTCGCCTGCTGTATTTTTAAAATCGCTTCTGCCTGACCTTCTGCTTCACGGATCGTTGCCTCTTTTTTTGCTTCCGCGCGCAGAATTGCCGCCTGTTTTTCTGCCTCCGCATCCAGAATTGCCGATTCTTTCTTTCCTTCTGCCACCAGAACGGTAGATTTCTTCTCACCTTCCGCGCGCAGGATCGCTTCTCGCCGTTCACGCTCGGCCTTCATCTGCTTTTCCATCGCATCCTGTATCGCCGCAGGCGGAATAATATTTTTCAGCTCCACACGGTTGACTTTGATCCCCCACGGATCCGTCGCAACATCAAGCGTCGCGCGCATTTTTGTATTTATCGTTTCCCTGGATGTCAGTGTCTCGTCAAGTTCCAGATCTCCAATAATATTACGCAGCGTCGTTGCCGTCAGGTTTTCGATTGCCATAATCGGATTTTCCACACCATAGGCATACAGCTTAGGATCGGTAATCTGAAAATAAACCACCGTATCAATCTGCATGGTTACATTATCTTTTGTGATAACCGGCTGCGGTGGAAAGTCCACCACCTGTTCTTTCAGGATGACACGTTTCGAAACACGGTCAATAAATGGCGCTTTAAAGTGTGGTCCGACCCCCCATGTTGCCAGATATACTCCGAGCCGTTCCACAATCATCGCATGTGCCTGAGGTACGATCCTGATACAGGACATTGCAACGATCAATACCAGAATAATCAAAAATATAATTGCAATCATCGTTACCATAAACCCCACTCCTCCATTTCCTTTTTATTTTTCCCACTTTTTATTATCTTACTATATTTTATGTCAAAATACAAGAACAGCCACAGGAATTCCCGGCTGGGATAATTCCTGTGGCATACTTTTAAAAAAATACGTGATTGCCGATTACAATGCCCGGCTGGCCGGAAGACGCTCTCCGAAAGCTGGTTGCGCCACCGGTATTATCGGCGCCGCCCAATGCCTGCTGTGCTGCCTGAATACAGCTTCCCTTCGGTCCGTTCGCCGCAACGCTGGCAACAGCGCCGCTTCCTGCCGGTGAAAACTGTCCGCTCTCATATATTACACCATAAATGCTTCCGGGATACGCACCCGATCTCACACGATTCATGACAACTGCACCAACTGCGAGCTGTCCTTCATAACTCTCGCTTCCCGCTTCACACTGAATGAGTGCTGCCAGAAGTGTCACGTCATCTATAGAAGCCGATACCGATGCTTTCTGAACCGTCTGTGTCTGCTTCTTCTGCGCCTCTTTCGCCGCCGCTTCTTCTGCAGCCTTTGCAGCAGCGGCCGCCGCCGCACGTTCTTCTTCTATTGTGACCGCCTCACCCAGCGCCAGATCTGTCTTTACGTATTCCGCACTGACATAAGCAGTCGCACCTTCATATTTCACGGCAACCCACTCGTCGTTCGTTACCACGCTGGTGTCGACTGTAAGCGTAGTTCCGGTAGAAACAGAGGTGAGGACCGGACTCTCCGCATCTGCGTCGCTTCTCACTCTCAGACCATTCGTCTGGATCTCTGCCTGTGTATCAAAATTTACGGAAGCATACTCTAATGCCTGCTGACCAGATACACAATATTCATTGAGAACATATCCGTCCACATTTCCGGAAACAACATGAGTCCACGTCTCGCCTGCCTCAACGATTTCTGCGACATCACCTTTATACATCTTTCCGACAATATCCGCTTCCGTGCTGCCTTCCGACCGGACATATAAAAAGTCATTCACATCCGCCATAAGACGATTCTGCCATTCCTCCTGCGACTCCGTCGCCGGCTGATTCTCCACACTGTCTGCAGCCGCATCGTCCTCCGGCACAGCCTGCAGTTCAGCGCCATCCGCTGCCTCTGACGAATTTCCTTCCGCATCCGTCGTCTCCTGACCTGGTTGTTCTTCCTGCATCTTTGCAGAAAGATCTCCTGTCTCCTGACCTTCAACGCCCATGCCAGAAACCTGTTCTGTCCTGTCACCTTCCGGCGAATCCATTTCAGCAATTTCCGGCGTGTCGGATTCTTCTGCCAAACTATTTTCTTCAGGAGCGGCAGCTCCATCTTCTTTCGCCCGTACTTCCTCTCCATCTGCAAAAACTTCCACAGAATGGTCTTCTGTCACAGATTTCTCTGCAGAATATTGCTCTGATATACCTGCAAGAACTTCCGATGCGCCCGCAAAAACTCTGACCGATGACTCAGCATTTCTCACTCCCGATAAATCTGTTCCCTGCGGCTGTGCATCCTTTTCAGCTTCTCCCTGCCCTGCTAACCAGGCACTCTCTGCCGACGAAACCATATTCGCTGGCATATGCTGAATATCCGCCGCCTCTTCCAGACTGCTGAGCACTTCCGCCTCAACAAGATCCAGATAAAGAATCACTCCTGCCGTTCTCTTCGCCTCTAAGTCTGTTTCTGCATCCACAGTTACCGGCGCAGCCTCCACCACAACCATCCCTGCGGTCTCTGCGATTGAACACATCACTGCCAGTGAACTGGCAACTACAATTCCCTCAACCGCTTTTCTTTTCAAGCTCATAGAAACCTCCCTCAATGTATACCATTTATTTAAATAGTATTACATCTCTGTTCCGTTTTATTCTTTTTTTGTTACAATTATTACGCATTTGTTACAATTGGAATTATAGCAAACACTTTCTTTTTTGTCAAGCATAACTGTTTTGTAACATTTCTGAAACCTGAAACAGTCACAAACCATCTGTTTTCCTCTCGGCCACCTGTGTATTACCCGAATCATATAACCCAGATACAGCAGCAATTCAAAAAGCTCTGCGCACAGGAAAAGGCATGGATTTCTGATCTCTCAAAAATCCATGCCTTTTTTCTGCCTTTTTCTAAAAACCACACCACAGGATACGCATATACACATGCCGCAAACCGGCTGACCAAAAGCAGGATGAAAAGCGCTCGTGCTTATCCTTCTCTTACAGTCTCTTCATCAGAGCGGCTCTCGCCTCTTCATATCCTGGTTTTCCAAGCAGTGCAAACATATTCTTTTTGTAACTTTCCACCCCTGGCTGATTAAACGGGTTTACTCCGAGCAGATATCCGCTGATTCCCACAGCAAACTCAAAGAAATAGAATAATTCCCCAAGGTAAAATTCATTCTGCTCTGGAATTTTTACCATAAGATTCGGAACATTTCCGTCCGTATGTGCCAGAATTGTACCGTTCATTGCACTCTTATTGACAAAGTCCATATCTTTCCCGGCCAGATAATTAAGCCCGTCCAGATCAACCGGTTCTTCGTTCAATACAATACTCTCTCTGGATTTTTCCACATTGAGCACAGTTTCAAACATAATCCGCGCACCATCCTGAATAAACTGTCCCATAGAGTGCAGATCTGTGGTCAGATCCACCGAAGCCGGAAACAGCCCTTTCTGGTCCTTCCCCTCACTTTCGCCGTAAAGCTGCTTCCACCATTCTGCCACATAATGAAGACTCGGCTCATAATCTGCAAGAACTTCCACCGCTTTTCCCTTGCGCAGAAGAATATTGCGAATCGCCGCGTATTTCAGAGAATCGTTCTCCTTGAAATCCTGCTCAAGCGCCAGTCTCCTTCCTTCCGCTGCGCCTTCCATTAACTTGTCAAGATCCGCACCGCTCACCGCAATCGGAAGAAGTCCTACAGCCGTCAGAACAGAAAATCTTCCGCCAACATCATCCGGAACCACAAAAGTCTCATATCCTTCTTCCGTCGCAAGATTCTTAAGCGCCCCTCTGGCCTTATCCGTCGTCGCATAAATCCTCTTTGCTGCGCCTTCCTTGCCATATTTCTTCTCAAGAAGTTCCTTGAATACACGAAACGCAATTGCAGGCTCTGTCGTAGTTCCCGATTTTGAAATAATATTGACCGAAAAGTCACGATCACCAATCACATCCAGCAATCCCTTTAAATATGTGCCGCTGATGCTGTTTCCGGCATAATAAATTTCCGGCGTTTTACGTATTTCTTTCGGAAGATTATTGTAAAAACCGTGTCTTAGAAATTCAATCGCAGCTCTGGCTCCAAGATACGAACCGCCAATACCGATTACAACCAGCACCTCGGAATCCGTCTGGATCCTCTTTGCCGCTTCTTTAATGCGCGCAAACTCTTCTTTGTCATAATCTACCGGAAGATCAATCCATCCCAGAAAATCATTTCCCGCCCCTGTTCTTTTAGTGAGCTGCTCCTTCGCATCTGCAACCAGTCCGCTCATATAAGCAACTTCTTCCTCACTGATAAAACCGGCAGCTTTCGAGTAATCAAATGATACTTTCTCCATCTTGTGCACCCCTTTATCCTTTCCATGCTAATTTTATTTTTCTAAGCAGTATTTTATCAAACATGTTTTCGGATAGCAAGCAATTTGTGACACATTTCCCAATTGTCGGAAAATAATTGTCACATACGCATACAATTTTCACATTCAGCGTAAAATAAGTTCCTGATTTGTTCTCATTCTTCTGCCCAGAAGAGCTTACGGGAATACTTCCTCCAGTACAGCATCCAGCAGCTCATCCGGCATATCGCCTGAAGCCTGCCCGGATATCATCTGTCTTTCCGCGCCTTTTTTCCCGGACTGCTGTTGTTCCGCTGCCATTCTTACTTTTTCTGTCTCTGCAGACCGTCTTGCAAATTCCAGTACGGCCTTGACGTCCAGCGCGGTCTCTTTTATCTGTTTTCCAATTTTTTTTATCCTATGTAATGCGGCAGCAAGCAGTAAAAGTGTCAGGCCACTCACCGCCATGGATATCCAGCCCGAATATTCCGCCAGAAAATACCTCACTTGTTCCATATGCATTACCTCACTTTCTATGACAGATCTTGTCCGCCAGATGATTTCCATATCATTATAAAGATAATCTGCATATTTGAAAAGACCACAACGCCAGCTTTTCATCGCAAATTCCGACATTTTGTGTAATGACAGCCTCCTGGCACAGTCGATTGGCCGGCTGACAATCACATTTCTCAAGTCTTTTCTTGACTTTTCGGCATAAGGGTATTATAAATAGGAAAGTATGATAGAGGAAAGGGACCATTTCTATGAAAAAAATTGTAATGACCGGAGGGGGTACGGCAGGCCACGTGACACCTAACATCGCTCTGATGCCCGCTTTGCGTAATGAAGGTTATGAAATCTCTTATATCGGTTCTTATCAAGGGATTGAAAAACGTCTGATTGAAGAACAGGGAATCCCCTATTATGGGATCTCATCCGGTAAATTAAGACGTTATTTTGACATCAAAAATTTTTCGGACCCATTTAAGGTCATAAAAGGATATCGTCAGGCTGTAAAGCTGATAAAAAAAATAAAACCGGACATCGTATTTTCAAAAGGAGGGTTTGTCTCTGTTCCAGTGATTCTGGCCGCCAGACACTGCGGTATTCCTTCTATTATCCATGAATCTGACCTGACACCAGGGCTTGCAAACAAAATCGCTATCCCAAATGCAACAAAAGTCTGCTGCAACTTTCCTGAAACGTTAACCTTTCTGCCAGAGGCAAAAGCGGTGATGACCGGATCTCCGATCCGACAGGAACTTTTAAATGGTGATCGCCAAAAAGCTCTTCAGCTATGCAGCTTTTCAGAACATGGAAAACAGACGCTTATGGTCATTGGCGGGAGCAGTGGTTCCCGTGCCATAAATATCGCTATCCGGAATCTGTTGCCGGAGCTGATAAAAAATTACAATGTTATTCATCTCTGCGGAAAAGGAAACAAAATCGATTCATTGTGTGATATTTCAGGTTATGCACAATTTGAATATGCAGACAAAGAGCTTGCAGACCTGTTCGCATTGGCTGACTTTGTCATTTCCAGAGCTGGCGCAAATGCGATCTGTGAACTTTTAGCTTTGCATAAGCCCAATATATTGATTCCTCTCCCGGCCTCCGCAAGCCGGGGAGATCAGATTTTGAATGCAAACTCCTTCCGTTCACAAGGATTCAGCTATGTACTTGAGGAAGAATCATTGACAAATACAACATTGCTGGAAGCAATACAGCATATATCCGCCGAAAGAGATTCCTATATTTCCGCAATGAAACAATATTCCAGTCAGAATTCCATTGATACCATTGTTCGTCTGATCCTGGAAGTCTCAAAGTAAATCACTCGCGCTGACCGTACACCTGTCTGCCATCGCAGACAGGTGTGCACTTATTTTGAGGATCAGGCTGCCATGATACAGCCTGGTCACCCCGGCTTATTATTTACTTTTTAACCGATCCCTGATCTCTGCCATCTCTTCCGCCGAAAACGTCTCATGATTCCACATCAGAATATCCTTATTTTTGGCGTTCTGATACCTCGGAATCAGATGCATGTGAAAGTGAAATACTGTCTGCCCCGCCACCTCATGATTATTCTGCAGGATATTAAACCCATCACACTCCAGCTGTTTTGTCATATGCAAAGCCAGCCTTTTTGCCAGTCTCATCGCTTTTGACGCTGTATCTTCATCAATCTCATAAATATCAGCACAATGATGCTTCGGCAAAATAAGCGCATGACCTTTTGACGCAGGATTCACATCAAGAATCACCTTAAAATCCTCATCTTCATAAATCGTGTATGAGGGAATCTCCCCGGCAATAATTTTACAAAAAATACAGGCCTCATCTCTCATTTTTTCTTTTCCTCGCTTTCATTATTATACATACTTTTCACTTTCATTACGTATGTCGATTTTTATTGTGTTCTTATTATTGCACTTTTGTCACGTTAATGCTAAACTACCTATATTCCAAGCTATATGAATCGTTTGAGCAAGGCAGGTATGCATATGTTAAATAATAAAGACTACCTCAATATCTTTCATGAAATTAAAAATTCCATTACCTTAATCAATGGATCATTACAGCTGATAGCCAAAAAGCATCCCGAAATCTGTAACTTTGACTATTGGGACGAAATGGCTTCTGAAGTTGTATTTCTGAAAAATATGGTCACACAGTTATCTTCCGCGCGCTTATGTGACCATTTGAATCTGATGCAGATAAACCTCTATACCTATATGCATCAGATTATCGTTTCTGTTCAGGCATTGTCCTGGGATGACTTTCACTATGACATTTCCATGGCCGAAAACCTGCCATTGACTGAACTTGACCCGCAGCTTATGAAACAGGCTGTCATTAATATTATAAAAAATGCTTATGAAGCAATGAATGGCACAGGAACTATCACAATCGCGGTGACATGTGAGGATAATTTTGTTCATATTGCAATCACAGATACCGGCGGCGGACTGGATGCCGCTCTGGCAGAGAGCATTTTCAAGCCCTTTATCACCTCTAAAACAGGCGGAAGCGGCCTTGGCCTTACAATAACCCAGCAGATCATAGAAGCGCATCACGGAACTTTGTCCTGTGATTCACGCCCAGGTGAAGGATGTACCTTTACCATATCCATACCGCCTAAGCAAAATTAAATATAGCATCGAGCATTCTGAGTATTTTAAAATTGCCCTTGGCTGTCATCTCACCCGTCATGAACGCTCTCTGAAACGTCATACGGCCCTCAATAATACTTTCCATGACCTCCGGCGCCATTTTTGCAAAAATATCGATATTATCCTCCTGGCCATAGTGAATCGTAAGTTCGTCGTTGTTCACCTCCATGAACAACGGCTTTTTGCGATTGCCAAGCACGAAAAGATACCGCGCATGAAAGTCCTGTTGTGGTGTAAAACGTGTACGAAACTGTTCAATATACGCCGTTTCATCTTCCTGTCCGACTTTCCCCAGCATATCCTTAAACATGGATGCCAGTTCCTGAATATCCTCCTTCTGTTTTTTTACATAGCTGTCATTTGCAACATATTTTGATAATTGCTCGCTTTCCTGCGGAGTCAGATCCAGCTGCGGCGTGCGAAGAACACTCTGCTTTACGGCAAGATTACTGTTTGGAAGGCTCTTCATTTTTTGCGAAATTGTACGATAAAGACTTTCCGCTTTCTTTTCTATAATAATCGTATAATCTTTATTCAATTCAAAGCTGACAAGATCCTCCACATAACCACAAAGTCCCGGACATGGCAGCCCGCCCAGAATCTCCCACGCATTCGCCAGAGACATCTCACCTTCCCGCTCACCGTATGTCGTTGACATCACAATTGGCTGCATATAAATCGTCTTAATCCTGCTCTTGTCACCGTACAGCCAGCAGGCGTCCAGAAACTGCTGCATATAGCCTCCGATTCCAAGCCACTCAACCGTTGTCGCCAGAATAATCCCATCCGCATCTTTCATCGTCTGAGGCAGTGTCGCAATCTCATTTTTATGCTCATATATGTTAATTCGCTCTACTTTTACTCGCAGCTCACGCAATACCTCCTCCATTTTATTGAGTACATATAAAGTGGGATCATCCAGCAGGCCCCTTCCTCCATAATAAATATTGACTTTCATTTATAGCCTCCATTCAGCCGATCATTTCATTTTTTGATACTTCATTCAGTATAGTGACTTTTACACGCAAAATCAACCTGTTTGACGTTTTCTGTGATATAAAATGATTGCTGACACAAATCCTGTAGCAGCTCCGCCAATATGCCCCCAATTGTCAACGCCCATTGTCGAAAAACCATAATACAGACTTAAGGCCAGCATAAGCAGCAATCCTCTGACTGTAATTCCTCCAAAACACCCTTTATGGAAAATAACTACCCACAAAAGTCCTGCAATTGTCCCAAACACTGCTCCGGAAGCACCTGCAGAAACTGCGTAGTCTTCCGTGTAAAGCATAACACAATATGAGAGCAGCCCGCCTCCAATTTCAGACAAAAAGTAGATAAGCAGGAACTTTACAGAACCCACTGCCCGTTCCAGCCTTGAACCAATACAGCAGAAAATTACCATGTTATTCGCCAGATGTATTGCTCCAAAATGAATGAAACCGGAAGTCAGGATCCTCCACCACTGATTTCTCTCTTTTATATACTTTGGGTAAAGTCCTCCATATTCTGCGATGAAAGCGCCATTTTCCGTATCTCCGATTATTTCCAGAAACAGAAAACCAATAATATTCACCGCCATCAGTATAATCGTCATCCATGGCATATCTTTCTTTATCCACGTATCGTTTCTGCCTTTCTCTGGCTTTCCGCGTTCTGTTGGATTCCGATCCACTTCCAATACATGACGAAGCCCCCAGAAATCGCCCGGCTGATTTTCATAAACAATTAACCTGGCTTCCGGCAAAACGTATCCCCATGTATTCGCACATTTCAAACATACGTTTCGAATCTGTTCCATATCGGTTCCCACAAACAAAGTAAGATTTTCCACCCGACAGACCGGAACGTCTTCCAGAAATCCGGGCACTTTTCCTTGCGGATGATAAAAGATACTCTTGACATATTCATCTAAAACCGGCTGCCGGTCTGGAAAAAACGGAGCTCCACTATCCAGCTCCACTACAGTTACAATATGAAAAGTTTCACAAATATACTTGTAAAATAAGTAAACATTTTCCGCTCTTCCGCTCAGACAACGATATCCCTCTCTGGAAAATAGTACTCCCAGTTCATCAAAATACATCCAGATCACTTCTCTCTCTATTTGATATCGTTATTATAATAACAAAATACCATAAAAGCAAATCAGAATATTTTACTTTAAATAAACCGAAACTTTTCGTCTGCAAAAAAAACAATTTCATTCTTCTGAAGGCTTACTCTCGTCCTGCAGTTCAATAAATTTCCACCAACATGAGTTCCATTCGCAGAATTTAGGTCTTCTATAAAATAAACATCTTCTACTCTGGTTATTCGCGCATGTTTCCGACTCACGGTACTGCTCCGGATACATCCGTCACATAAATCTCCGCTGCCGATCAGATAAGGCACATCCGATATTTCTAAGTCGGCGCACATTCCGTTTCCTTCATACCGCAGAATTCCCTCAGCCGGTCTGGTAAGATCTGACAGAAGCACTGTCTGCTCTGAAACCGGGACCTCTTCTTCCTCTTCTGGCTCAAACAGAAAGGTTTCCCCGGCATTTCCCTTCTTCCGCGGCCTTGTAAATAATCTGTTTATAGTCACTGCTGAAAACCATTCTGAAATCTTCTTTTGCAACCGTTTATAAACGGATGTATTCACTACCAGCCTCTCTGGATCTGTCTCATTTACTGTAGTTTCCTCCATCACAGACTCATCGTGTTCCTCTTGTTCCACAATACGTTCTTTTTCCCCAGACGTCCCCATCGCCCCTCCATCCTGTAGTTCATCTCTGGGATACGGAAAACAGATCAGATCTCTCAGCATCCGCAGGGAAAACCCATCCCTGCCTGTACGCTCATAAAGTCCATATGCCATTTCCACCGCCGCACCATCTCTATGATCAGTTTTTGTCAGCAAAAATTCAACCCATCTTTGAAACTGCTCTGCAGTCGTTTCCTCACTCCCTGGATAATAGCAAAAGCTGATCCGTCCGGATGCCGAATCCATAAAAATACATTCCGGGAGCAACATTATGGCATCTGATCTCAGAAGATGTGCCTCAAGCGCTTCTGCCGCCTCATAAACGCCTCTCAAAAGTCTGCACAATAATTCTGCTTTCAATTCGTTTTTTTCCAAAACAACATCCAGTGCCTGTTTTCCCGTAATGTTAAACCAGAGACTTTTATCCCCATTCTCTTCCATTGATTCCGCAAACAAAACACAATTGATTCTGTTGTGCGCTATCATCTGCTGCTCCCATTCTTCATTCTCTGCTTTCTGTTCAACCACCATATAACTACCCATGAGATTTCTGATATACTCAATTTTCATCTTCCATAAATTCCCCTATGTCATTCCAGATATAAAAATATTTTACCGGATCCCACTCTTTCTCTTTCAAAATGGAGACAGACGTATCCTCATATTCCATATACAGCACAATTCCCGCTCTCATAGTCATCAGAAACAAAGACAGCACCAGAGGCAGTACAAGCGCCGCTTCCATCGTCAGACTCCCTTCTACACTTCTCATGCTATCATAAGCAGATATGCCGCCAACAAAAACGGCACAAACGGCATTCTCTGATTCCTTTCACTTTTTTTTATACATATCAGAAAGATTGCCGCGCCCCCCGCCAGCAGCAGCGAAAATAGAAGAAGACGTATATTTTCCCAAAATCCCAGAAAAACACCACTGACTACGAGCACGAGCCCGTCCCCACTGCCAATACACCCTTTTCCGACCCATGCGGCGCCTAAAACCGCCAGCCCGATCATAATTCCCCCAAGACGCTCCGTCAAATCGGGGTTTTGCCAGAAAAAACAGCACATCATGCCAGCCAGCCCTCCGACAGCAAGCACATTCAGATATACCTTTTGTTCTTTCCAATCCGTATATGCTGTTATCAAAAGTATTCCCAACAACATTATCTTTTGCACCATAATCTTTCACCGTTCTTCCTGCTATCCCGACTTATCTCATTACTTCAACGCCACACTTACTGCAAACCTTAAGCTGACCAGTCTCCGATTGGCGTATTCGAAAAATTGTCCGCTTTAAACCTCTACACTTCAAGTTAAAGTGATAACGATCTCCCTGTCTTGTAATATAAACCTGTTTTTGCCCGCTGTCTTTCTTCGCACATAAAGTACATTTCTGATATTTCGCTCCATTTTCATTCTGCATTATGAATACCGCCTGAATATCTGCCTGACGCACAGATAACTTTAAATGTGTACAGTTTTCCACCAGATGGTAGACTTTACCCGTCTCGGCCACGTAAACCCACGCATCACCGCCCAACCCTTCCTGGTCCGCTCCCCAGCCAGTCCATTTCCTGCAATCTATCCGCTGCACCATATTTATATTTAACAGTCCCAGAAGCCGCAGTGGAAACCTGATCTGATATGCAGCTTCAAGATTGACTTCCATGCCAGAAAGATCGGACCCTGAAAGGCTGATTCCTGCGATACCACCCTTCACATATTTTTTAACCACATTCCGCTCCGCGAGTTTTTTCAGAAACAAACCCTTAACCACTGCTTTATCCACAAACTTCCCGTTTTCCGGCACCTTATTATAGTATACAGAAATCATCCTTCCTGTATCATCCAATGCTTTTTGTACCTCAAGCTGTACCTGCATCACTCTGAAAAAAAACAGTATACTCACAAAAAAGCATGCCGCCAACGGCAGAACAACAGCCGCTTCCAATGTAAATACTCCGGAAAAACAGATGTATCGCGGTGTCTCTTTTTGAGAAGCCGAAATCATAGTGCTCCCAGGGAGAGATTTTTTTATTTTTTTATTTTGATTTCTTTTTGTCTGGAAATAAAGAGACACCGCGATACACCCGCCTTTCCCGATTTTTATTATTCACGGTCGGAATATTATCTTCGTTCATAGGAGAAACTTGCTCTGCATACCATTTTAATCTGCTCCATCTTTTTCCCTCCGATTGTCACAAATTCTGCAAAAAACGGCTTAGCAGCATAATGCAGGCTATAATCCATGCGACTGATCATGTAATCCATACGACAATTCTGATACCCCTGTGTACATCGGATATTCCGCTCCATCAGATTCATCGCCCGATAAGACAAATTTTTTACTTCCGACATAAATAAAAACTGCTTTAAATACTCTGTATAAGACAGTCCGTTACTACAATCCTGTGCCTTTGAAGTACGTTGAAAGGATTCTGACAGATGTTCGACATCAACTGTCCATTGCTCCCGGCTCTTAATCAATGCAATTTTGCTCCCTTGCAAAAGCGCCCTCAGATCCTGCACACTTTCCAGATAAGCCCACGCTGCCACTACACCTGCCTGCACCACTTTTATTATAGCCGGATTTCCTGTAAATCCGGCCAGGGCAGACGCAATTACGCCAGCCTGGTTCCGCTTTACAGAATCTGCAAGAATATGTGTCACATTTGCAGCCTCGCGCAAAAGTAACAACCGCTCTAAAACAGCCTCCAGATTTTCTCTGTCACTACTTTTTCCACCAATAATATATTCCATTTCATATGCCAGTGCGTGATTGCCTGCAGGTCTGGTGTAATCTGAGAAAAAGCGTCCGAGATATTCAACTGCCAGTATCTTCTCGTACCATCCCGTTTTCTTTTCTGAATCCACTGTACCCCGTTCACATTTTCTTTCCATCAGACTATCAGAAAAATCGACTGCATTTCCCGATATGGCATTTATATCCATCACCATGACAAGCAATGGATTTTGTTTTATATTAAGTACAATATCCAACGGATTTTCCTGTGACAATGTGCTCTCTGCATTTTGATTTCCTTCGCCCGTCTGCCCCGTTTCATTCGCACATGAAGAACCGTCTCCCTCCCCTGCTTCCTTTTTTGCATCCTCAATAGCAGCCTGGGCATCCTCAACACAATTCATTTTTGATTTGTTCTCCTCATCGGTTCCATTTTTATACTTTTCGTAAAGGAGCTGTGCGACTTCAAACGGCAGATCCTCCTTCATATTCTCTGCTATCCGATGCAGAAAAACACTTCCCTCTCCGTCTGTAAGCAGTTCATATTTCTCCGTTTCCACATCTGCAAGCTGCATTGAAAGTAAATTCCCCCCTGGCCCCCTCACAGAAAGATTTTTATCAATCCAACTTTTCAGTACACCAGAGACATATTCCATGGAAAAATCCGTTCCACCGTAAGAACCATCCAGACATAGCAAACGATAATCCTGCCATAGCAGACGCTGATACTCCGCGCCCACGGACTCCAGCCCAATCCTCGATTTCTCAACAGCATATGTCTGCAATCCTTTCACTCTCCCGGCTTCCAGCAGTGCAAACAAAAATGAAAGAATAAGTGTCAGACTAAGTGCTGCAAATATGGTTATGCTTCCCGGCTTTTTCATTTATATATTTTTCCTGCGTTTGCATTGATCTTTGAAAATATGTTATCAACAAGCGCTGTCAGCTGCGATTTAAAAACCATAACCAGCCCGATCAGCACCACCAGAATCAATATAATCTCCACAACTCCTACGCCATCCTCTTCTTTTATAAACTCTCGAATTCCTCTCACTCCGTTCTCCTTTCTGATTTTGCACATTGTTTACAGCTGAAATGCCTCTATGGCAGGAACAAGCAATATCACCATTATCACACCAAGCATAAGCATCATCGGAAATAAAAGCTTCGCTGCTGCCTCTTCCCCGCATTTTTTAGCGGCATTGATGCGATTCTCATACACATTGTCAGCCTCTTTTTCCAATAAAAATGTCAGTGTTCTTCCACCTTTCCGCAAATTCTGTGCCAGAACATTCCCAAGTTTCCGATATTCCGCAAGGCCACACCGCTCTCCAAAACGCATATAAGCCCTCTCCTCTCCCACTCCACTTTCAATCTCATGGCAGGTAACCAGCATCTCCTCATATACAGGATGGACTTTGACAGCATGCATTGACTTCTTGGTTTCATAGGCAGCCACCATCCTCTGAAACGCCCGCTGCACCGTCAGGCCTGCTCCAAGCAAAAGTGCCAGCCGGCTCACCATATCGGGGTACTCCAGTAACAGAAGACGCCCCCTCCTTTTTTGGCGTTCCTGCTCTCTGCTTCGTTCCACTGCAGGTATCAGCAGCGCCACAACACCTCCAAAAAACAGCACTTTCTCCGGCAGATATTCCCGCTCCGCTTTCCATGTGACATCATATCCCCCAATCTTCCCCGGCAGTACAAAAAACTCCTCTCCTTTCTTCTCCCCCTGCCTTTCCAGCATCTTATCCAACAGCGAAAGAAATGCCTGCTTCTCATCCAGAACTGGTGGAAAAATCCGAAAATAAAACTCCATACTACAACCGGATGTCCCACACGCCAGCCAGACAACTGCCTGCACCAGTTCCCCATCCACCGCAAGCCTTTCAGCAATAATGTTTCCGGAGTAATCAATTACATCGTAATTTCCAAACCTCCATTCCGCCTCCACTATTCCGTCCTGATAACTTTCTCTGATCAGAACTTTTTCTCTGATACAGTCCGTCGAAGCATTTTCTCCCGGAAATTCCTCCTCAATTTCTTTCCTCGCCGCTGCCAGATATTCCTCCTCCTCTTTCTTCGTCATCTTCTGCTCTGGAACTTCTAATGTATAAGAATATTGGTTTAGTAATCCATCCACAAAAAGTTCCATATTTTTCTTATAGCCTCCTTCTCCATACAAATTCCTCTTAAGCATTCCCTCATCGGTAAGTTTCTGTTCTTCTGCTCCACAGATCCCGGCCAGTCCCCCCGTCACTGCCGCTATTGCCATCACAGTCATCATTTTACCCGGCACTGTCGGCAATCTTCCCCTTCCTCCCCACCACATCACAATAAGTACCACCAATACCACCGCACATAACACCATGCTATTTCACTCCTGTTCTGCTGTACAGAAACCCTTCTTTTTCTGTTTTCCACTCCCCTATACCCTGATATCCAGAATATGCTTTGAAAGCTTTATCGCAAGTACATATACAACCAATGCAATGCTCATAACCCCTCTCCCCAGAATACCTTCATACATTACATCCAGAAAACTTCCTGATGTCAGATTAAGATATGCCAGAATAAAAACAGGCATGAAATTCATAATCTTTCCTTCCAGCTTCTTCCCGGAAACTACAACTGCAATCTCCCGTTCCACCTCCATTCTCTCCGTCAGTTTTCTTATTGCCGTCTGTATAATTTCCGTAAAGTCACCTCCACTACGCTTTGCAAAAGAAAATATTTCTGCAAAACTTTCCACCTCTTCGCAGCCACTTCTTTTTGCAAAATCCATCAGCCCCTTTTCCAGCGGCTCACTCATACGGACTGCCGTATTGATCTGACGCAATTCTACATATAGCAGGGAATCCTCTCCATGCAGTTCCCGCAGTTCCTTTTCTGCCTCCTTCCATGCATTTTCCATGGAATATCCCGCCAGAAGCGACGCAGAAACGGACTGTATCGCATCCTGAAATTCCATTAAAAGCCTTTCTCTGCGCTTCGCCGCCCTCATTTCCTGATAATCTTTCTTATATAACCATACAGCAGGAATCATCAGAATCATCGCATACCAGGAGCGATAAAGTAACCAGGATATTACCACCGCACCAGATCCACCTGCCGCCAGACACCAGAGCATTTCTCCCGCACTACATTCATACTTTGTGTAATCCATCCATTAAGCCTCCCAGACTACCTATGCTCTACGCCTTTTCCTCTAAACGTCCTTCTCTTCAGTCCATTTTCATGGAAACCCCTGCCATTCTGCATTTATCTGTGTGTAAAAGCTTTCCCACAGAAACAAGCCGTCCTTTTACCACCTCCTCATTCCCAGGTTCCTCTTCAAAGCGAAATAAATCATTCAGCTGTATATTCCCCTCCTGCATCCCCATAATCTCTGTGATATGCAAAACTTTTCTGCTTCCGTCCCGCAATCTTCCCAGATGTATCAGAATATCTATACCAGAAGCTATCTGACTGCGGATTGCCGGAAGCGGAAGTTCCATTCCCATTAGTACCATCGTTTCCAGTCTTCCCAGCATATCCCTGCATGAGTTGGCATGACCGGTCGAAAGACTTCCGTCATGTCCGGTATTCATGGCCTGTAGCATGTCAAGCGCTTCCGCTCCCCTGCACTCTCCCACGATAATACGCTCCGGCCGCATACGCAATGCCGTCTTTATCAGATCTCTGATTGTAATAGGGATTACTCCTTCCGTATTCACATTTCTTGTTTCCAGCCGTACCAGATCCGGTTTGTCCAAAAGCTGCAGCTCCGCCGAATCTTCTATGGTAATAATACGTTCCTCTCTTGGAATATACTGCGACAATGCATTCAGAAAGGTCGTTTTTCCCGCCCCCGTACCGCCCGAAATAAAAATATTATAACCGCATCGCACAACCGTTTTTAAAAACCGCGCCGCCTGGTCTGAAATAGAACCAAGACGAATAAGATCATCCATCCGTATCGACTGATCGGAAAACTTTCGTATGGAGACGGCAGAACCATCGATCGAAACCGGTGAAAGTACAATATTTACTCTCGATCCATCAGACAATCTTGCATCCACAATCGGAGACGCTTCATTTACCATACGATTACTGCCTGCTACGATCTGTTGTATCACATCATCAAGTTTTTCCCGGGAAGAAAACTGTTTTTCTGATTTATAAAGTCTGCCATTCTTTTCAAAAAATATATGATCAGTTCCATTTACCAGAATTTCTGTGATCTCTTTGTCTTCCAGCATCTCCTGTAATACATCCAGTTTACGCATGGAATTAAACAAAAATTGTTCCAGTTCTCCCCTTTTTGCCAGAGTCAGCATCTTCCGACGGGAATACCCGCCAACCGCATCTTCCACGATCCGACGAACCTCTTCATCAGCAAGCTCTCTGGTAAGATCAACTGTATCCAGAATTTCTTTCTTTAAAAGAACAAGCTCTTCCTCATGCCCTCTCATAAGCTGCTCCCGTCAGATATCCTCTGACATAATCTCCAAATTCGCTCCATTGCAGCTGCCTTAAAACTCCTGTCTGACTCTGGATTCTTCTGGCCGAAAATGGAAGGTCCATTATATGAAGGCGCTCCATTATCTCATGACCCATCTCTGCCTCCAGCCAGGCAGTGTATTGTTTCATCTGACACTCAAAGAAAAAACCAGACTTCACGGGACAATAGATACAGGTACATCTCTCCAGTACCCTGGCAAATTGCCCGATTCCCTGTCCGAAATCAAGTATAACAGCGCAAAAATCTGTATTCGTCTCCACATAATCCAAAAATGCCATGCAATCTTCCAGCTTCATCTCTTTAATATTTTCCGGATTGGGAAAAGGAGGTATATAATACACTTTGTCTGTTTCGTAAATACTTCTCCAGAAAAGCTCCGATGACAGTCTGCCGTCTCTGATCCTTAAGATCAGATCTCCCAGATCATACTCTCCCGCAAGCTCAAATAATTGCTGAAAACCCGAAAACTCCATCAGATTCACATACAGGACTTTCTGTTTCTCCGACAAGAAAGCGGCGTATACCATAGAAAATGGCATCTGCATCTCATGACATACCGGAGAATATACACCGATTACCTCCATTTTGGGCAACATCCCCCGCCATCGCGCTGATGCTCGTTTTCCTTCTGCCAATGCGTGCATTTCATGCAGAATATTCTCCATCGACTGGTATCGGAATACGCCCACTATTTCTGTATCCGTATTCCAGGAACAGGACGCCTCCTCTGTAATCGTGCCGGAAACTGTATCCTGCAGCAAAATGATCCGCACATGTCGCTTTTGTACTTCCTCCCTCACCCCTTCAAAACCATGGCCGAGAAGTATCAGATCAAATACCCCTTCTCCAAATTGTTCCAGGAACAATCCGGGCCTGGAAAATGAATGAACAGCAAATCTCCCTGCATTGTGCTCCATAAGATATGTGACAAATCTGCTACGATACCCATCTTCCGTATCACAGACTGCCACCACAAATTTACGCAATGGCACACCCCCAGACCACAATAAAATAACTTAATAGTACAGCAAATGAAAAATGTATCAGAGTTTTCTTTTTTCCAGAGTAGCCTGTGGTACACATGAGATAACAGATTTTCCCGACTCCGATAATCCCGGCGACCAGGAAAGCCATCCCCATCAGATATAACAGCTGACGTGCCGTCAGAAAACCACCTGCTACGGAAAATAACTTGATATCACCTGCGCCAAGTGCACGCAGCTGAAAAAAAAGAAATAATAAGATAACCGGAATAGAAATGTTCAACAGAAAATGAACGATCCCAACACTTCCCTCCTCTAAAATACGGAAAGCAAGTCCCATCATCAATCCGGAAGCAATCAGCCGGTTACTGATCTTCATCTCCCGGAAATCCGTTACCACCGCCGTTGTAAGGAATATCGGCAGTGCAAGTTTTATAATTTCCCTGATTCATCACCTCTTTCGTATGTCTGTAATCTGCATTATAGCAGTCTCATTTCTGCCTGTCTATCTTTTCTATAAAATCACACTTGATTTTATGCATCTTTCACAAAAATTTACAGGCTACAATCGCGTATAAAAGCGCAATCCCGCTGAAACCAAGGATTCCGGCTGTCAAAAGACTGACCGGATTCAATCCAACCACAAGCGCTATTCCCTGTTCTTTCAAAAAGTCATTGACAAACAGAATACAAATAGCGCCAAGCGCTGTCCGTACCAGAAAATTCAGCATAAGCTGCGCGCGCTGTTTTAAAACGGCAATTATAAGCACCAGACCACAAACCCCTGCGATCACACCAAAGGAAATCGTCGTATCCATCCATTGCTCCATGTCTTGTTTTTGTATGTTTATGTTCCTTTCGCTCTTTTTATGACAGACCATTGTTTTCCTTATTTTGCATAGAACAGGATTTATTTGCTCATACTTTGAATATAATGGAAATAACAGAAAGGGTGACATTCATCCATGCCTCCCCACAACGCAGCCGAAACGGCCGTGGCGTGTCAGAAGAAGGCATAAAGGAGGGATCTATGCTGCGTTTTTTTCACACTGAAAAAACAAACGATAAAAACTATACGCTACTTATGAACGACCTCCACCAGACGGCCCAGGAACTGCGCGATGCCTACTGTAATCTTGGCAACGCCGTAGAGCCAGATCTGATTGACTGCTATATCTATGAGCTCAATTCGGTTCAGATGCGGTACAAATTTCTGCTTGCCAGCATCAAACGTTACGAAACAAAAGAGGATTCTTACGCGAAGAATCCTCTTGAAGTGTCGGAATCCTGACAGGTTTCTACCAGGTCCCCCTTCCCATAAGTATACCCGGCATACACCTGCTGGGTATTACTCATGAGAGGACCTGACTTATCTGTCCCGGCTACCTGTTCAAAGGCAGTATATAATTTTCGCATCAGTTCCTCCGCCGTCTCCAGCTCACCGATATCCCGCCGGTATAAGGCTGTCGCCAGGGAATCCCTGCAGAAAACATAAATGCGATACAGTTCTTTTGCCAGATCGTAGGAAAAATTCAGCGACGATATCAGCTCATCTATCATTCTCTGAGCCTTTCTGAGCTCTTCCTTATATTCGTCCCACGCCTTTTTCTCATACGCGGATTTCGCCTCGTTCAGATAGGCAAAATAAATATCATACATAACCACTATGAGGCCACCTCTGTTACACTGGCTGATCCTTCTCGTGAAATCCAAAATCTGCTCTTTCCTCAAAACAGACCTCCTTTTTCATACCATCTGCGACAGTTGCTATTGAAGAATCTGCAATACCTGCTGCGGAAGCTCATTTGCCTGTGTCAGTACAGAGATCGCCGCCTGATTGAGCACATTCTGGTGTGTATAGTCCGTCATCTCCTTTGCCATATCCGCATCTTTGAGACGTGAAATTGCATTTGTCATATTTTCTTCAAATGTATCAAGACTGTTCACAGCATACTCAAGGCGATTTTCATAGGCACCCAGCCTGGAACGCACTTCTCCTACATAAGAAAGCGCAGCGTCAAGCTGATCCATTGCACGGTCTGCGCCGTCCACCTTTGTCACATCCAGATCATCAATGTAAAGTGTCTCACAGGAAACCTCGGGAATACGAATCTGCATATTCTGATCCGTATTGGCGCCGATGTGAATTGTCATCCGCCCCATATCCGTAACCTCAAAATTAATCTCTCCAACATACCCCGGATCTACCAGGAATGAAAAGGAAACTCCTCCGATATCCGTGATTGTCACTTTATTTCCGTCATAGGAAACCGTTGCAGAACTGGTAAAGCCTCCGTCTGCGTCACGGCCGGACGGATAGAGATAATTGCCGGATCCTGCCGGATAATCCGGATCATCCTTCGCATAAATCCAGCTCGAAACCCCATTGTCATCCACGACTTCCTTAATCTGATACTCTGTCTGATCCAGGTCAAACCGATCTGCCAGGCCTTTACTGTCAAACGAGATTTTTAATTTCTGATCCGCCCCTGTCAGAAGTGATTCCATACTGATCGGACTTGTCATATGAACTGCGACGCCTGCATTCTGAAGAGCCACAGCGACATCTCTCTCTGTCATATCATTGGTAATGTTCACCGGATTACCGTTGACCGTAACCGTGCCGGTCGGTGTAAACGGATTCACTGCCTGGGTCCCATACTTGGCCACATCCAGAAGGAATGCGTCATAAACGCCATCCGCCTGCAGCTGTGTGTCGTCCCGTCCCCCGTACAATTCATAACGTACCCTGTCAGCTGACCACCTCTCATTATTGCTGTAATTAACTCCATTTATCGTGACAGGTCCTGCTGTCGCGGCAGGCTTTCCGGTATCAATGCTCATATCCGTGCCTTTCGGATAACTGATTACCTGCGTAGCCACGTCGAGGGTTCCAAATACGACCCCTTCAGTCTCATCATCGCCGTCATCAATAATCGCATGGCCATCCGGAGAAGTCAGACCGATTTTCTCGCCCAGCTCCCGGTTACTGAATGCTATTTTGATCGTACTCTCTCTTCCATACCGGTTCGATGTAAATGCAATCGTACCGTCTGTCTCGTTTCTCTCTGCTGTAATATCTGCAATTTCCGCGGAGTTTCTGATCTTTTCATAAACCTGCGCATAGGTATCGGTCGCTTCAATTTTCACCTTAGACTCCGTACCGTTGAACATCAGATATCCTTCCACACCTATTTCGGTCGTATTGTCTCTGTAATCAATCGTACCGTCTGTCGTCACATCTTTTGCCTGCGTCGCAAAATCGTCGACAGTAATTTTGTAATCGCCCGGCTCCACCTGATCTGATATCTGAACCCTGGTGGCATGGTCGGTATAGACTCTTGTATCAAAGAAACCATCCAGAAGCGGTCTTGCATTAAATTCGGTGTCACGTGATACACGGTCAACCTCTTTCTTTAACGCCTCAATCTCCTCCTGAATCGCCTCCCTGTCCTCCTGCGTCAGTGTCGCATCATTTCCCGCCTGTACGGCCAGTTCTCTCATACGCTGCAGGACGCTTGTCGTCTCATCCAGTGCGCCGTCTGCAATATGTATCACGGAAATGCCGTCCGAACCGTTTTTCGACGCACGGTTCAATCCGTCAATCTGAGACTGCATTTTATTGGAAATCGCCATCCCGGACGGACTGTCCTTCGCATGATTAATCTTAAATCCCGAAGAAAGTCTTTCCATAACAGAACTCAGATCATTCTCAATACCGTGCAGATGTTTATTTGCAATCGCTGCAGATGCATTATAATTAATTCTCATACACCCAAATCTCCTTTTCGTATCTTTATATTCAATTTATCGTCTGTTTTATATATCGGTTTCCCTTCCCTTTCCCTAAAGAGAAATTGGTTTATTTTGTTTGCAATCCGGTCCGATTCGTATTATAATTAGCACATTGCCGGGCACACTAAGTCTGACCGGATATCAACGAAATAAAGGAGGATCAGAACATGGCACAGGTAACAAAATCAACTATGATCGGCGAGCTGCTTCAGATTGATGAAAACGTAGCACCCATTCTTTTAAACATCGGAATGCACTGTCTCGGCTGTCCGTCTTCCCAGATGGAAACCATCGAAGAAGCAGCAATGGTACACGGAATCAATCCAGACGATCTCGTTACAAAAATCAATGATTTTCTGGCAGGAAACCCCGCATAACATGGAATGCCGGCTGCCCAGCCACGGTGCTTTCACCTGCAAAAACCCCCGCTTTCGGCCATTCTGATCACGCCATACCGACCGAAAGCAGGGGTTTTATGAATCCGTCCGCTCTTTTTCTTACAATATTCAAAGCGTCGCCAGCGTCTGCAACGCGTTTTCTTTTAAAATTCTCTGATAATGCTCTTCAAAAAATGCTCCTACCGCAGGCGTATACGACTGCTGAGCCGCATACTCAGAGAGAATATTACACACTTTGTTAAACTCTTCCGGCGTCTGACTGCTCTTGCTCACCAGCAGATAATATTTGTGTGTCATCACATTTTTATACAGGTCATTATTTCCTGTATAAAAACCGTCCAGAATATGCGCAAGCTTCGTCACCTCGCCAAGATCATGGAAAACAAACAATTTCGTGATGTCCACAAGCACACTCACAGAGCTGTTTTCATTTTCTTCCTGCTCTCCGTCAGCCGGGCCCGCTTCTCTCTCCTGCCCTTCTTTTCTGCTCTCCTGCTCCTCTTTCAGCTTTCGGAACAATCCCAGAATATCATCCGCGCCCTCGGACTTAAGTGCCGCAGAAGCATTGTCTGTGTTATCCGCATATACATCCTCCGGATCCGGATCAGAAAACTTCGAAAAACGGGTGTCAAGCTCTTCCGGGTATTCTATTTTTGTAATCAGTAAGATGATCGTATCCGCCATCGGTATCGCCTCTATCATAAGCGGCAGATCATCTGCTTCAAAACCAACTTCATAAGCCGCCTGCTGCATCATATCCCGGAACAGGAGATCTACTTTCTCGGTCCTGTATGCGAGCTCACTGAGCTTTAGCTGGCGCTCGGCCAGATCTTCCCTTGTCAGTGTGCAGCGAATCTGATTCTCGTTCACTTTTTCTATTTTCATATTCTCACTTCCTTCATCCGGAAACCCTTGTAAACCGTACATACATTATAAACAAATGCCTTTTCGATGTAAAGTATGCCTTTTCATCGCATCTTGAAATTTCTCTCCTCTCATTCTGCCATTTTTTTGTGAAATATACACAAATAATTTTAAAATAATTGCAAAACGACATAATTCATGATATAAACATATGCATGAGATGCGAATCTGCTACGCATGCTACACAAGAAAGGAGCGGATTACGCAATAGAAGAATTGATTCTGTTCGGCAAATACCGTGTTATCTCGGTTCTGGGCATCGGCAGTAACAGTACTGTTTACCTTGCCGAACATTTAAAGCTGAAGGTTTACCGCGCAATTAAATCTATCCCCAAAGCCGCGGCAGATACACCTTCCTTCTCAAAAGAAGACGGCTTACTCTCAGAAGCCACACTTCTGAAGAATCTCTGTCATCCCGGGATTCCCCTCATATATGATATTGACGAAGACGACGATTATATCTACATGACGGAGGAATATATCCAGGGTGAATCACTGGACACATTTGTGCTCCATCAGGAAAACATCTCACAGGAACTGATAATTAACTTCGGCATTCAATTATGCGAGATACTGGATTATCTGCATCACCTGTCTCCGTTTCCGATCCTATACCAGGATTTAAAACCGGAACATATTATATTATGCGGAAATCAGTTAAAATTAATCGATTTTGGAATTGCTTCATTTTTTACCAGTTCCGGCAGTCATTTCCAGTTGTATGGAACAGAACGGTATGTGGCTCCGGAAGCTCTTGACGGTCTTCCGGTCACACCTTCCTCCGATCTTTACAGCCTTGGAAAAGTACTTGCTTTTCTGGCAGCCGCTGCCGCGCCTGCCAGTCTTTCCAGACTCTCACGCATCGTCGCCCGCGCCACAGCCGCTTCTCCATCGGAGCGCTATTCATCGGCTGCGGACTTAAAAGAAGCATTAAAAAGCGTACAGAAAAAAGCGTGCAGATCTTCTTCGCATCTCATCAGAAATATAGCTGTAATCGGAAGCAGGCCCGGTGCAGGCGCTACCCATTTTTCCATTTCCCTTGTAAGTACTTTAAACAAAAAAGGGATCCTCTCCTTTTATATGCCCGCAACTCCGACAGATATACTTGAAACGATGTGTCGGGCAAATCACTATATGAAGGAGCGGGAAGGCATCTATTATTATGAATATTTCCGAGGTATACCGGACTACGGTCCGGGTGTCGAGTTTCCACTCCCGATGGACTCCTGTCTTGTAAAAGATTTTGGAACAACTCCTGTCGGCCCGGATACCCTCGCGTCTTCTGATCTGATCTTTTTTGTCCTAAGCGGCAGTGACTGGGACATATCGTCGGCCGTTTCCCTCTGGAAACAGTTTCCTGCACGGGACCGGACTGTCTGCGTCTGTAATCACCATAACAGAAAAGCTGCAAAGAAATTCGCATCACTTCTGGGAAAAAAGGTCTGTTGTTTTCCATCCGATCCCGATCCGTATCGCGTTTTCGCGGAAAAAGAACAGCTTATTTCTTCCATATTGAAAAAGAAAGGAGGTAAAAAGAAATACTTGGTCTTGACAGAAAGGGTATAAAACTTCACACAACCGTTGGGATCATCGGCTGTGGACCCGGCATGGGCGTCACACATTTCGCTCTTGCCCTGTGCAGTTACTGTACATCCAGGCTCAGAAAAAAGACTGCCTATTTAGAGCTCAATCCGCGAAACGAGATTTCACAGCTGAATGGCAGCAATAATCTGCCCTCAACCGACGGTTCTGACACAATTGTGCCTTATTTCACACTCCACGGAACAGATTACTATTCCGGTGTAAAAGGGTGTATGATTCCCTCATTGCTCAACAGCGGATATGACTACCTGATTCTGGATATGGGATACCTCGACGAGGCGGACTCCTCCGAATTTCTCCGCTGTGACTGCAAACTTATCTTAGGGAGCCTCTCACCATGGAAACTTCAATATTATCGGAAATTTTTTCTGCATTTCAATTACACAGTAAACCTTGGGGAAGGATTTTGCTATCTTGTGCAAACGGGGAATCAAGGAGATATTTCCGGTTTTTCCAAAGAACATCACATTTCCATGCGCAGTATCCCTTTCATCAATAATCCGTTTCGCATCAAAAAAGAGCTCTTTTTGTTTTTTGACGAGCTTCTTGCTGTCTGTCGGGGATAGCAGACAGACAATCTATAGTATATCACAAACGTAACCTGCGGATTCCTTCTGGTAACAAGAAAACAACGGGAGATAACAACATTGAACAAAGAATCTATGCAGAGTCTCTATCTCGAGCTTACATCGCTGGAAGACAGGGGGATTACAATCTGGCTGGACGGATCCATCAGCGACTCCAGAAATGTTGCCAGCCGATTGTGTGTAAACGAAGAAAACTGCTATATGAGAGACTACATATTTGACGAGGGGGTGTTAAAAGAAGTTCATTTCGACAAAGTAAAACTTGAAAAAAACAAGAAAAATAAAATTTGATACTTATTGTCAGGCAATATGAACAGATTGACCGAGTTCCTCAATGCCCGGTCAGCTTGGGAATATGACAAAACATGTATTTGTAAAAAGATAAAAAGAGCAAAAGGCCGCCGGTAAAATAATCTGGCGGTTTTTTGTTTCCGAAGTGATTTGTTTCCATTCTCCGGACACAAAAAACTTTGAATTTATTTTTTTATATGCTACAATAAGCTGGTATACGATGTTGATTGCTGTGATTTCAAAAGAAAAGAGGCTCTTAATTCATGAAGAAAAAAATAATTCCATTTCTCGCCGCCGGCGTACTGATTATTGTCGTTATACTTTTTATGCTGCTGGGAAACCTGATTGAAAAATATACCCCGACCAAAGACAGACAGGAGCTTTCCGAATATTATGGATTATCCACAGAAAATGAGGTCGCCATTATTCTGAATAATGAAGTTCTTGATTCCCGTGCAAGAATGATAGACGGACATGTGTACCTGGATTACAATCTGATCCGGGACCGGCTCAATCCCCGATTCTACTGGGATTCTCTGGAAAATAAACTGCTTTATACAACATCCAGTGATCTTATCTCAGTAAACGCGGACAGTACTTCTTACACTGTGACAAAGGATACCAGGTCGATGGATCATATCGTCGTAAAGGCAGATACAAAGACCGCATATGTGGCAGTTGACTTCGTAAAATTATATTCCGATTTTTCGTATGAAATCTTTGATGCGCCAGACCGCATTGTTATTACGAATCAATGGGGAGAATATTCCACGGCGGCTGCCAGAAAGAACACCGAGCTTCGCTATCAGGGCGGCATCAAAAGTCTGATTCTCGCAGATATCGAAAAAGGAACGCAACTGACCGTTTTAGAACCTGACGAGAACTGGACAAAGGTTTCGACCAGCAACGGCGTTATCGGATATGTCAGATCCAGAACACTGGGCGAAGTCACCACCCTCACCCTCTCCAGCGATTTCATCCCGGATGAATTTACGCACATAAAAAAGGATTTCGCCATCAGCCTTGGCTGGCATCAGGTAACAAATCCTTCTGCCAACAGCACAATAAGCTCGGTTCTGACCAATACAAAAGGGCTTAACGTTATTTCACCAACCTGGTTTTATCTGAATGACAACAACGGAAATATCGCCTCTCTTGCCAGCAGTGACTATGTAAACTATTGCCACCAGAATGGCGTGGAGGTCTGGGCGCTGGTAAGCAACCTGGAAAACAAAGAAGTCAGCACAACAGACGTTCTGACACATACATCAAAACGGGAAAATCTGGTTAACAATCTGATTTCCGCTGCCATCCAGTACAATTTTGACGGAATCAATGTAGATTTTGAGGCGTTGAGCCCGGAAGCAGGCGAAGCTTATGTCCAGTTCATCCGGGAGCTTTCCTTGAAATGTAAAAATAACGGCCTCGTACTCTCTGTCGACAATTACGTGCCCACCGATTACACCGCTTTTTATAACCGCAGGGAACAAGCCATTTTTGCAGATTATATTATCATAATGGCTTACGATGAGCACTATGCCGGTTCTGAAGAAGCCGGCTCAGTCGCTTCCATTGGTTTCGTGACAGAAGGAGTCGCCAACACATTAAAGGAAGTGCCTGCAGAACAGATTATTCTGGGCATGCCGTTTTATACCCGCGTATGGAGTGAGACGCCCGTCAATGCGGATGGAACACAGGTCCAGCCGGATGCAGCAACAGACCAGGGAGCCGATGGCAGCTACACCCTTTTCGAACTGAGTTCATACGCAGCAGGGATGACCGAGATTCAGAATCTGATTCAGACCAACGGCGCCGAACCGGTCTGGTCTGAGGAAACAGGCCAGTATTATGTACAATATGTCAATGGCGGAGTAACTTATAAAATCTGGGTGGAAAATGCCGCCTCTATGGAAGAAAAGTTGAAGGTTCTTCAGAAAAACAGTCTGGCAGGCGGGGCATTCTGGAAACTGAGCCTTGAAGATGCCTCCATATGGGATACGATTATCAAATATATCAATTAATCCAGCTGACTCATTTTGACAGCACCGGATGAGCATATTCCCGGGAATCGCGAATATCTTTATATGAGCGAAATCCCGGGAGTTTTTATGAAAAAAAAAGTTGAACTTACAATGGCTGTCTGCCTGATTCTGGCCGCTTTTATTCTGGCTAAACAAGGCGCCGTACTGGTACAGAGCGATAAAGCCACCCCGAAAGAAGCCTGCATCGTCGTAGATGCCGGGCACGGCGGAAGTGACCCTGGCAAAGTCGGTACGAACGGCGCACGCGAAAAAGACATTAATCTGGAACTGGCAAAAAAGCTAAAAAAGCTGCTGGAAAAAGAACATCTGACTGTCATACTGACAAGAGATTCCGACGCCGGACTCGACCCGGCAGGCTCCACAAACAAAAAGGCTGCCGATATGCAGAACCGATGCCAGATCATAACCGATGCAAATCCACTCTTCACAGTAAGCATCCATCAGAACAGTTACCCCGCACCGGAAGTAAAGGGTGCACAAGTCTTTTATTACGAGCAGTCCGCACAAGGGAAAGAACTGGCAGAAACCATTCAGAGCAGTCTGATCGCAAACGTCGATCCTAACAATACAAGAACAGCAAAATCAAATGCCAGTTATTATCTTCTCAAAAAAACACCCACACCTACTGTGATCGTAGAATGTGGGTTTTTAAGCAATCCGGCCGAAGCCGCTCTCCTGCTGGATGACGCTTACCAGGATAAGCTGGCCGAAGCAATCTGTCAAGGAATCCTTTCTTACCTGGAGAAAGAGAAAAAATTATAGCACGTCGCGCACCATGCGGATAAAACTTTCTGCAATGTGATACAACTGCCTGGTCTGCATCTGATATTCTTCGGAATTTTTCTGCGAGGCATCTGCACTGGATCTGCCGTCGTGCGTCCCGTCGGAAAAATGATTCAGATCCAGACCGGAAATATGCGCATAATGGAGTGTCAGTTCTCCTTCCACTCCCAGAACGGATGCAAACTGACCTCCATTCTCCTCAAGGAGTTTTTTGGTATCCCGGTTATCTGCAGCAATCAGGCCGTCTACCGCATCTCTTTTTGCCGCAAACGTCGCTGCGATCTTTCCGCGCAGTTCACTCTCCATCATTATGTCTACGGTCCCTCTTTTATCGACACCGCGCACAATCTTTAAAGATACATTGACCATACCGTCGCTTACCATGACAGGAACCGAATAGCGCTCTTCCTTTGCCATAATACGATTTATGGACAACTGAGCGGAGAGCAGCCGCATCTCACGGATATCAAGATTGGTAACACGCCCGGTCTCCACCATTGTTTTCATCACATTCTCCGCAAGATTTCCCAGCTTTTCCTGTACTTCTGCCATTTCTTCGGGCGATGAAACCGCCTCTTTAAATTCTTCGATCAGCTGCTGTTTTATGACCTCCAGATCGTCCGTGCCGACCTGTGTATCCGCATCTTTTACGCCGGCTCCGAATATCTTTCGATACATCTGATTCCTGTCCTTTAACATGGACTCCACTGCCATTACATTCAGCATTGTATTTGGAATGTCAAATTTCTCTAATACCTGATAAATCTCCTGCGATGCTTTCGCGCTTGCGCGAAGCTCATCCAGGCACTCGCGTGCGTAAGCGTAATCAAGGCCGCCTTCGTCTGTCTGCGCCTGTTCCAGAGCTTCTTTTAACTGCTCCGGCGTCAGTTCTTCCCAGTCGGGCACATTTTCAAGCACATACCGCATTTTCTCCGGTGTGAGACTTTCCATAACATCTTTCATACAATTCCTCTGATATGACGTCTCAATCTGATGCGTAATCGAAGTGCCCTGGTAACCGTCTCCTTCTTTTTCTCCAAAAGAATCATTCACCGCATAATCCATTTTTCCACCGCGCCGGCCGGAACGAACAGCAGTGATAAGATTGCGCATCGTGATATCCGCTCCCTGATTCAGCAGAGCCCCTACTGCTGCCCCGTCCGTCTGCTCTACCTGATGAATCAGACGGTAAATTCCGATGTATGTATTTCTTCCTTCCTCACTGATGGCATTGCTCTTCTCCAGCTTCCACAGATACTCCGCAAAACGCTCCGTATCTTTTCCGCCCGTCTCCCTCTGAATCTGCTCCGCCGCGGCATTCAGACTCTCAAAATCCATATCCAGAGGGTTAATTCCCTTTTTGATCATCTGCGTCACAACCGCAGGCGTCATATTCCGGAACACACGCTGTACCTCTTCATCTGCCCGTTTCATTTCCGCCACCGATTCCGGTGTGATGGGAATTTCGTTGTACCCCAGAATCCGCACTGCCCTGCGATTCGCCTCGGTAGCCTCCAGCCCGATTTCATCCAGAATCACATCGACATTCCGGAACGCCTTCTGAATCGAATCTCCCAGGTCTGCCCGCGGCGATGTCATCAATGTCTCGTAACGCTCATTGGCGCGCTCAAAGGAATCCCGCATCGCCGAACCGGCCTCGTGAACCGCGTTAATCGTATCCGCTCCGCTTTTTATGCCCAGCACATACGCCGGTACATATCTGATCGCATCAACTTTCTCCGTCGTTTCCTTAAAAATTGCGGTATTTTCTTTTCCTGAATCCACGCCCTGTTCTCTGAGCAGATTTTCATAATACTCATTTTCACTGGCACGCAATTTTTCTACCAGCGCGACCAGAGGCTCCGTATCAATAGAGACGCCACGTTTCAGCAACACGTAATTTGCTTCTATCGTCATCACCAGGCGTACTTCTTCCAGCTGTCTTCTGGCTACAAGAAGTGCAATCCCTCTCGCATCCGCACTGCCCTTCAGATCTGAATCTGACCACGCACTTCCGGCTCCCGCATCTGCCGCACTTTCACTCCCTCCGGCATTCTGTATTCCGGAAGCCTGCGCCACTCCGTCTCCTGCCGCAACACCATCCATACCGCCATCTTCACCGTTGTGTACCACAGACGGATCTGCGGTACCCGAGCGGGCGGCCATCGCATACTCCAGACTCTGGACACTTAAATCCATTCCATTGTCCAGAATATAGGACAAATCTGCATCTGTCGCTTCTGAGACAACTTCCGTCGCATGCCATGCCATGGAAATACGATCGTATCCCGGCAGCAGTAAAGCATCCTGCGGACGTCCCCCCTCCGCAATCGCGAGAGCAGCGGCCCTTACAATCTCATCCGCTTCCGAAGGCACTTCATATCCCTTCAAAGCTTCATAATATTTCAAATTCTCTTCCGTAAGAGGAATCCCATGCTCCAAAAGCCATTTGCTGTCCGCCATGGTTTCTTCTCCAGGCACAAATCCCGCCTGACGGATCACTTTCTCAACCTGATCTGAAAAAGCGGTAATATCTATTGAATGGACTGTCCATTCCTGGCCCTGGCCATATCCGCTGTACTCCGCCTTATAAAAATTTTCAATTGAAGGCTGCATATGATTTTCAATCAGATATTTCATGGCATCCTGGCCAGGTGCCCCAAGCGTCTGAGCCAGCCTGAGCGCTTCTGCCATTCCCTTGATGTTTTCCTCATTCAGCGGAAGATCCGCCCTTTTCAGCTCCGATACAATCTGCGCTGCAACCTGTGCACTTCCGGTAATCGCAGTGAGCTGTTCCAGATCAAGATCATCTCCAAAAAAAGAAATATCTACCCCTGCCTTTGCAAGCATGGCTTTTATCTTATCTGTTTCTGTCACAATCGTGTTCGATGTCATCGAATCCGGCGTAAATCCGTCTTTCTGCATTCTGGCGTAGTCTTCCTCCGATGTCGTGCCCGCCAGAACGGCCATCTGATTTTTTCGTTCTTCCGCGTCCATGGCAGATGACGCTTCGATTTCCTCCGCAACCGTCTTTTTCTCTTCCGTCTCCGGCTTTGCATAGGTTGTATCCCGCATATTTACCGTCTGTGCTTTTGTAATCTGCGCTTCCCCGGCAACGGATTTTTCCTGAAACAGAATTTTGTTTTCCGGCTCCTTTGGACCAATGCTCTGTTGCAACGTGTCAATGATACTGGTATTCTGCTGTTCCACTCTTATCATATCACAAACTCTCCCGTTCTTTTCACCCATCCAGATCGGAAACAAACCATATGCCTGTATTTTGTTTCCGCGGCTTCAGACGCATGTCGCAAAGCTATTGCTTACACAACAGGCTGTGTGCATACACTGTCTTATCGCACACAAATTATTTATCCGCTTACTATAAAAGGCTGCTGCAAAGGAAATCACCCGCAGCAACCTCTCAATGGCTGATATATATATCGGACACAAATCCATGATTATTTAGTCCCCACGCTCCGCCGCCGAAACAATCAGAATCGGAACACAGCGACTCCGTACGGCTTCAAAGGATATGCAAACGAATACGTTTTCCCGTCGCATTCTTTCTTTACCGCCCGATAACTGACCGGACGTTCTTCGCCGCTGCCGCCGAACTCAGCCGCGTCACTGTTTAAAACCAGTCTGTATGCCTTCCGTTTTGGCACGCCCACCCTGTATTCCGGACGCTCCATCGGCGTAAAATTACAGACAAAAAGCAGATTATTCTTTTTATCCCTGCTCTTGCGCACAAAACTGAAAATACTGCGGTCGGCATCGTTGGCATTGATCCATTCAAATCCCTCCCAGCTGCTGTCAAGTTCATACAGCGCAGGATTTTTCCGATAAATGTGAAGCAGCTCCTTCACCCAGTTTTGTATATGTTTGTGATCCGGATTCTCAAGCAGATACCAATCCAGTTCGCGCTCCTCACTCCACTCCTGAAGCTGTGCAAACTCCTGCCCCATAAACAAAAGCTTCTTTCCCGGATGTCCCATCATAAAAGCATAAGCCACCATCAGATTTCGAAATTTGTCAATGCCAAGCCCCGGCATCTTATTGAGCATGGAACATTTCAGATGAACAACCTCGTCATGGGACAGGACAAGAATATATTTTTCATACTCATTGTAGCTCATCGCAAAGGTCATCTTGTGATGATTGTTCTTCCTGAAATACGGATCCAGCTTCATGTAATCCAGAAAATCATGCATCCAGCCCATATTCCACTTATAACTAAAGTTAAGACCATCCTCTTCCACCGGCCCGGTCACCTTCGGCCACGCTGTAGACTCCTCTGCAATCATGGCAACACCCGGATTTCTTCCCAATATCAACGTATTAATATGCTTAAAAAACTCAATGGCCTCCAGATTTTTGTTGTCCCCATATTTATTGGCCACCCATTGTCCATCCTGCTTTCCATAATCAAGATAGAGCATGGAAGCAACCGCATCCACCCGCAGGCCGTCAATATGATAGTGTTCCACCCACATCAGGGCACTTCCTATCAGGAAATTCTTTACCTCGTTTTTCGCATAATCAAAAATCTTTGTTCCCCAGTCCGGATGCTCTCCTTTTCTGGGATCCGCATACTCATACAGACAGGTTCCGTCAAATTCGGCCAGCCCGTGTGCATCCCGCGGAAAATGTGCCGGCACCCAGTCAAGGATAACGCCGATTTTGTTTTTATGGCATTCATTTACAAAATAGACAAAATCTGCCGGTGTACCATACCTGGATGTCGGTGCGTAATATCCTGTCACCTGATAACCCCAGGAACCGTCAAACGGATATTCGGATATTCCCATCAGCTCAACATGGGTGTATCCCATCTCCACGACATAGGGAATCAATGCGTCCGCAAGCTCGCGATAATTATAGAATCCTTCATCCTCCCTGTTCGGATGGCGCATCCAGGAACCCGGGTGTACCTCATAGATCGCCATGGGCTGTGCATACACATCCTCCATCTTTGCCCGCGCCGTCATCCACCTGGAATCGCTCCACTTAAAATGCTCAATATCAGCGACCACCGACGCCGTTCCCGGCCTGAGCTCTGAAAAATATGCATACGGATCCGCTTTATAAAGACGTTTTCCCTCTTTCGTCTCAATCAGATATTTATATAGATCTCCTTCTTTTACCCCCGGAATGAAAAGCTCATAGATCCCCATCGTTTCCGGTTCCAGACGCTCCATTTCATATTTCGTTTCGTTCCAGTCGCAAAAGCTTCCGATCACCCACACTTTTTCCGCATTGGGCGCCCAGACATCAAAGCATACGCCCTTTTTTCCCTCCTGCTCCGTCAGGCGGGCTCCAAACTTCCGATAAATATCATAGTGTGTCGCCTGACCAAACAGATATCGGTCCAGTTCTGAAAAATTTGCCATAACCTGCTACCTCTTTTTTCTTTCTTTATATTTTAAAAAACAAAATCCTTCTCGTGAAGTACGACATAATCCTCGTCGTCATATCTCCTTGACGTGATAATACTGAACGCTTTTTTGAATACGCCTCGTTCTACCCTGACAATAGCCTCATCGACGATTTCTTTCACCTCTGCCAGCGTTGTCGCCCGATCCAGCTTCTGAATCGAACTGATACTATTGTAAAGCGCCAGTACTCCCATTTCGTCTATGGTGTAACCGAGCTCATTGGCATAAGATTTTGCAAACGAAACCAGTTCGTCGCTCGTAAAAATTGGTATGTTGACTTTCTCCGTAAACCCTGCCGCAAACCCCGCATCCCTGGAAAGCGCCGCCCTGATGCCCTGGTGTGTATCCTCCATAATAACGAACAATCCACTCTCATCGCTTCTCAAAAGCTGCGACAGCCTTATCGCTGTTTCTCTTTTGAGTTCTCCCGCTTTTTCAATGATCAGACAGCCTCCCGCCACCTGTTTTAAAACAGAAACCAGATCTTTGCCGTTTAACGCCGATGCCTCCAGCTTACCGCTTCTCCCATTCAGTTTACCTGTCTCAAGCTGAAGCGCCTTGATCACGTTGCGCGCCAGCATCGTCTTTCCACTCCCCTGATCTCCCAGAACGATCAGATTGCCGGTACCGGCATTCTCTTCTCTCATTAAGTGTCTGGAAGCTCCGGTCAGCGCCTGACATAGCTGCTGTTCCATTCCGCGGATCTGGACAAAATAAGTAAAAATCTCCCGCTGCTCTTTCGAAAGCTTTGTAATGGCAGGATAAGCATCCTCCTCCACTGGTTCCGCAATTTCGGGCAGTGTCTCATGTACGTTTCTCCGTCCTCTCATCCCTCCGGAACCTGCCCTTCCAGACAAATCCCCCCCCGTAAGGCCCTTGTTCACATCCTCCCGCATTGCCTGCGCCGTTTCTTTCAGAAACGTTTCTTCAAGTTCCTCCGGCTGCATCGTCGAAAACCGCCCTGTCCTTTGAAGAAAAGATTGCTCTGGCTCTCCGGCCGCAAATCCCTCTCCACCTGGCACCCTTAAATCTTCCGGAACTGCAATTTCCGGCAATGTATCTTCCGGGATCCACTGATGGCCCGCGCCCTCCTCCCAATACGACATCTCCCGATAGCCCGGCACGTTCTCCTCTCTGTAAACCGGTTCCTGCCCCGATATATTGCCGTAATCCGGCATTGCTTCCGCTCCCGGTGTCGTTCCATATTCCGGTATCACGCCCTGCTTAAGTGTTCCTCCATAGCCCGGCATATGCTCATAACCCGGCAGCATTTCCTGCCCGGGCATCCCTTCGTAGCCTGATATATTTTCCTCCACCGGCATATTCTCGTAGCCTGGCAGCATTTCCTGCCCGGGCATCCCTTCGTAGCCTGGCAGCATTTCCTGCCCGGGCATCCCTTCGTAGCCTGGCACATTTTCCTCCACCGGCATATCCTCATAGCCTGGCATCACTTCCTGCCCGGACATTCTTTCGTAGCCTGATATATTTTCCTCCACCGGCATATTCTCGTAGCCTGGCATCACTTCCTGCCCGGGCATCCCTTCGTAGTCTGGCACATTTTCCTCCACCAGCATACTCCCATAACCCGGCACGACTCCCCGTCCAGGCACGCTTCCAAAATTCACCCCCGCACCCGGTCCGGCCATACTCCCATAATCTGACGTCCCACGCGCTCCCGAAAAGGATTCATAACCCGTCTCTGGCTCTTGCTCATATCCCGGGACTGCTCCATAATCCGGTTCTTCCTGTGCTCCCGGCATTCCACCATAACCCAGGGATGTTCCCATCTCTGGCGGACCGTCATACCCGGCAGACTCTCTCTCGTCCGATACCGATTCGTCCGGCTCCATCACTCCACCGATATTTCCTGCCGCTGCGGCAATCCGTTCGTCTATCTGTGCATTTTCCGTAGAAAGACGATCAATCTCTCTTTGCAGGATCTGGTTCATACTGGCAACCATTTCCGCCGCCCGGTCATCTTCTATCTCCTTGCCGCCCAGATACTCCTCAACCAGAAGCTGCTGTGGTGTCAGTCCCGAATCCAGCTTCGGAATCGCATCCACCAGACGTTCCATGATATCTCCGGCCTCCTGCAGTGCCCGCGCCTTTGCCGATTCCAGCTTTCTCCGATCGGCTTCCCAGAGCGCCGCTTCCGCCGCCCTCTTTGTCTTCTCCCAGCCGCGCAGCGCCCCCTCAATGCTCATCTGACCGCCCGGCTGCGGTTCGTCTTCTATATCTTCCGGTACAAACATACTCATCTGGCCGTCTATATCTTCCGCCAGATACTCTTTAAAATGATGCTTTAATGTATAGTCAATCTCCTGATCTGTCGGAATATGCGCGCTCTCCGCAGCCAGCTCTTTTTCCGGCTCCTCTTTTGGCAGCTGCAGATACGGAATATCTTCAACCAGCTTTTTGATCGTATCCATCCCGCTGTCCACATCCTCTTTTTCTGTAGCAGCCATAATCTGACGCATACTCTTCTGCAGTTCTTCCTGCAGATTCTGCGTATTAAAACGCTCCGCCGGAATCCTTACTTTCGGAATCTGTACCGGCTCGCTGACAATCTCTCCGGAATCCAGATCATCCTCTGGACGAACCTCCACAAAACCGTCGCTTCCCTGGCGAAGCTGCCTGTATTTTTCCTCCTGCTGCTTTGTCAGCGGCTGATATACCATTTTCAGTTCCAGTGCGCGCTCCACGTAAGGGCCATCGCCAAACCATAAAATCAGTTCGTCGCAGGCTTCAATGCATTTCTCATTCATTCCTGCTTTATGATAAAGACATGCCAGCTCATACGCCCACTCTTCGGAATACTCCTGCTCTTTTAATTCCTCCAGAATCGCAATCAGTGCCGCATTATCCGCTCCTTCCGCCTTGCTGATTTCATATCTGAGTACATATTTTAAGTTATCGTGTGGGGCAACCTCCACAAATTCCTGATAATATTCTTTTGCATCGTCAAAATTTTTCATCTTAACTGCAACTTCCGCCAGACGGTAAACAATCATACGGCCAATCGGCGAGCGGTCGTATGCCATCAGCAATATCTCTTTGCTCTCCTCATATCGGCCTGTCATCTCGTAGATTTCCGCCGCCTTCATCAGTGCATTGACGTTCTTTATTTTATGCCAGTTGATGGAATCTGCAATTTCTGCCGCAGTCTTATAGTCATGTGCGGCAGTGAGGGATTTCATCTGGTCCAGCTTTAGTTTATATTCGTATTTATCCAATTGTGTCACCTCAAAATATGCAAATCATCGCTTTTCTTTCGTTTTTAGTTTATCATACGCGATAATAGATGTCAAAATTTATCGCAGAAAAAGTATCCCGGCAACGCCTATACCCATCTGTTCCATGCAGCGTCGCCGGGATACTGTCTATCATTTCTTCTTTTTTATTCTGACCGCTTTTCTCTGCGGTTTTTCTTCTTTCTTCTCACCAGTATGCTCATAGAGCAGCTCATTTGTCTGCCTGTCCACACCGGTCAGATAAATATAGCTGTCCGTATCCTCTGCCAGCCCGCGTTTTCGAAGAAAATACCCCACAAGATTCTGTATAATATAATAGATAACTGCCATGATCGGAACCCCCAGAAGCATACCTGGAAAGCCCCAGAGACCTCCGAACACCAATATCGCAAATACAACCCAGAAGGAAGAAAGTCCTGTTGAATTTCCCAATATTTTAGGCCCGATAATATTCCCGTCCACCTGCTGCAAAACGACGATAAAGATCAGAAAATAAATTCCCTGTATCGGATTCTGCAGGACGATAATCAGAAAAGACGGTACCGCGCCCACAAACGGCCCGAAAAACGGTATTACATTGGTGACACCGATGATAACAGAGATAAGGATCGTGTCCGGCATCCCCATAATTGCCAGTATAACATACGCCAGGGCACCAATAATCGCAGAATCAAGCAGTTTTCCGGAAATAAAACCACCAAATATTTCATTACTCTTACGAACTGTGTTTATGATCACATTCGCACGGACCGGTCTGAATATTGCATAAATTATTTTTTTTGCCTGCCCTGCAAAAATTTCCTGACTTGCCATCACATAAACGGAAATAATGATCCCGACAAGAATATTCATGACAAATTTCACACCATAAATCACGCCGCTCGTAATAGACGCAAGATAAGCCTGTGCCTGCGTGATCACGCCTTCCTCCCAGAACTGCTGCATGATCACACTGATTTTTTCAATCGCCTGCCTTGCAACCTCTGCAATTTCGGTATCACCCTTGGAAAAATCCTCAATCCACTCAACCAGATTATTGATTTCCTCGGGAAGCTTTGTGATCACCCCCTGGATACTCGTTCTGACAGAGGGCAGAATCAACGCAATCAGCAGCACAAAAATACCGATCAGAAAAATAAGTGAACCGAAAATCGCAATACTGCGGGCTGCCTTCCAGGCCTTATGTCTGTCCTTCATTCGTGGCTCCAGATAACAAAGCAGATATTTTTCCTGAAACTTCATGACCGGATTTAAAAGGTATGCCAGCACCAGTCCGATAATCACCGGCTGCAGAATATTCACAATCTGTTTCCAATAATCGGCAAGTCCATGATACCGGTATATCATAAAGAAAAACAGAATACAGCAGCAAAAAGTGACAAACACCGTCATTGCAATCGTAATATAATGTTTTAATTCCCGTTCTTCCTGCTCGCTTCTCTTCTCGTCCAACGCAATTCCCCCTTTTGCATATGCCCTTTCTCCTCATTATAAACCATCCACTTTTTTTTGCAATCGCAACTTCCTTAAATAATTCGAAAATATTCCGAAAAAAACCCATGTCCTTTTTCGGACACAGGTTTTTTCTCTGCTTTTCATATTTATTTTCTGTTAATCTTATTTAACCACGATAGTAATTGATCAGACACCCTTTCAGTATAATCTCTCTCTCATCATCCGTCATGGAACCCAGATGCAATGTAAACGCCCGAAGTCCGTCTTCTTTTACCACATACGCAGCAATGTCGCTCTTTTTCTCTTTCACTGCCTGGCGGATATCCGGAATAAAGAGATAATCCAGATTCGCAAACGGCAGTTCTCCGTCATCTGCAAGAAACGGCAGCATACCCCAGTTGATCAGATTGGAACGATAACGTTTTGTCGCATACTCATTCGCAATATTGGCCCAGCCGCCCAGCACCTTCTGGCAGGACGCCGCCTGTTCGCGGGCGGAACCATCTCCCGGCTTCACTGCAAATATCGTACTTCCAAACCCGAGCACATCTTTTGCGTGGTTTTTGCAAAAATCTTTGTCGGGAAACGCTTCATTTATCGTTTTCATGACAGTTTTTAATTCCTCAACGGCATCGCCAGGACAGCTCCCTTCCTCCAGCGCCTTCTGCGCCTTCTGAATCTCTTTTGCACGCCCCACGTAAAGCGGATCTTTTCTGGAAAGTGCAAACTCCGCCAGCCCAAGCGGGTTGGAACGGAACGATGAAGTCTCACCGGACGGAATCAGCTCGTCAGTCGTCGTCACCGGGTCATGAATCTCCGAAACAACCTTTAAAACCATATTCTCCGGCAGCGCGCTCATCGACGGCCAATCCTTGATATTCGGCCCAAACTGAATCTCTACCGACGGATCCGCTTTGCCCTTGCTGTCAAAGACGCGGTTGTCATAAATCGTCTTGTCAAAGAAATACTTATGCTTTGTATAATCCACATCCAGATCGGTTGCCGCTGTCAGATATCCTTTATTGGCCGCTGTCGCTGCGATGGAACGTGCATCCATCAGCGCAACCGACGCAATCTGCCCTTTCTGGACCTTCGAACCCTCTCTGTTCGGAAAGTTCCTCGTAGAATGGCGGATGGAAAATGCATTGTTGGCCGGTGTATCCCCCGCACCAAAACACGGTCCGCAGAACGCCGTCTTAAGGACGGCTCCGGTCCGCATCAGATCGGCCGCCGCGCCGTTTCTGACCAGCTCCATATAAATCGGCGTGCTTGCCGGATAAACACTTAAGGTAAATTCATCCGGTCCGATACTCGCACCGCGCAGAATATCCGCCGCGTCGCAGATATTCTCAAAGCCGCCGCCTGCACAGCCCGCGATAATCCCCTGATCCACATAAAGTCTGCCGTTTCGTACCTTACTCTTTAAGTCGGGCTTTACCGCCCCGTCAAAACTGACCTCGGCACGTTTCTCGCAGTCGTCCAGGATCTCCAGAAGATTCGCGTTCAGCTCTTCAATCGTGTAAGTATTGCTCGGATGGAACGGCATGGCGATCATCGGCCTGATCTCGCCCAGATCAATCTCTATCATTCCGTCGTAATACGCTGTCTGCCCCGGATTCAGCTCCTTATAATCTCCGCTTCTCCCGTGAATCTCATAAAACTCTTTTACCTTCTCATCTGTCCGCCAGATAGAAGTAAGGCAGGTCGTCTCCGTCGTCATCACGTCCACGCCAATGCGGAAGTCAACGCTCAGCTTTGAAACTCCCGGTCCGACAAATTCCATCACCTTATTCTTGACATAACCGCGGTCAAATACCGCCCCGATAATCGCGAGCGCAACATCCTGCGGGCCGACTCCTTTCTGCGGCGTTCCGGTCAGATATACACCGATTACACCCGGCATATCGATATCATACGTCTTGTTCAGAAGCTGTTTTACCAGCTCCGGTCCGCCCTCGCCGACCGCCATCGTGCCCAGAGCCCCATACCTCGTGTGAGAATCGGACCCTAATATCATTTTTCCGCCGCCGGAAAGCATTTCCCTTGCGAACTGATGAATGACGGCCTGATGCGGCGGTACATAGACGCCGCCGTACTTTTTCGCGCAGGTAAGGCCAAACATGTGATCATCCTCATTGATGGTCCCCCCGACCGCACAGAGACTGTTGTGGCAGTTTGTGAGAACATACGGAATCGGAAACTTTTCAAGTCCCGACGCCCGCGCCGTCTGGATAATTCCCACAAACGTGATATCATGAGATGTCAGTTTATCAAATTTAATCTGCAGATGCTCCATATTTCCGGAGACGTTGTGCTCCTTTAAAATCCCATAGGCAATCGTGTTTTTTGCCGCTTCTTCCCGGTCCGCCCCGGCGCCGGTCATACTCTCCACCGCCGCCGGCGCCAAAGCATTGTCTTCTATCAGCTTTGTCCCGTTTACCAGATAAACTCCGTTTTCGTATAATTTCATGCTTCCCTCCTATGCCAGAGCTGCAGAAGACACCGCCGCTCTGCTGCGTCTCCTGTGTTTATATCCACACCGCAGACCGGACACATTTCCCCATCCGCGTTTCACATGCACCAAATTATATCGTCACATGCGCCAAAAGTCAACAACTCTGCCGTGGAGGCGAAAACAAATCGCAGCCGCTCTGTTTCTGGCTTCTTTCCCCCTGTAATCAGATTTCCATCTTCTGCAGCATTCTGTATCCGCCTTTCCTGTCGTAAGATATCACACTTTTCGGACTGGCAAGATAAAACAGATCGCCGATATAAATTCCCCGGTATTCTGAAAGATCCGTGCCTTCCGCCAGCGACTCGGTCATCTGTTCGCGGAATACGCCGGTTTCCCAGGAAAATACCAGATAACTGTAGCTTTCTTTTCTCTGATAAGATTCCCCTGCAAACCCGATCATGTTTTCTCCCGCATCCGCCAGAACGCACTTGTAATCATAGAGCGCCGGACTGTAATCCAGATTTTTAATGACGCTGGTCCCCGCCGTCTTTAAATTTGCCGGATCAGAAATATCAAACATTGTAAGCTTAATTCCTTTGCGGTTCCCGGTATCCGGGTCCGTCTCGTATCCAATGCCAAGAAGCTTATCCTCGCCCCAGAAATGCAGGTATTCGGAAAAACCTGTGATTTTAAGCTCCGACAGAATCCTCGGTTCTTTCTCATCCGACAAATCAACGGCAAACAGCGGATCTGTATTCCGATATGTCACAAAATATGCCATATCCCCAAGATAACGGGCCGCATATATTTCCTCACCCGGGGCGATATCCCCGATCGATCCGGTCCGCTTTAACTCCTGATCAAACAGATAAAGAAAATTTTTATTCTCTGCACTGCTCCAGTCGGTAGTCAGAATCCGCAGTTTTCCTTTATACTCATTGACTGCGAACGTATCCGTCACGGCGCCCGCCACAGAAGCGGCGCCGACTGCGTCAATCACACCGTCGTCCAGTTCAAACTTTGCGATCTGCGTTGTGATGCTGCTGCCAGAATAATCCTGACCATAGAGGTATAATGCCCCTGTGCTCACATAAACTTCCACATCCCGGTTGATAATCAGTGTGTTATCCACGATCTCATCGGGCTTTTTCACATTGACAGATGTGACGAGCAGCCCCTGGTTTCCCTGCTCCGGAATATATATACAGTCTGCGGCCACCGCTTTTCCGTTGACCAGCGGGATCCACCCTTGCGCATTCTCCTCCCCAATTGCCTCTGTCCTGGCAAAGCCGGGCCGCTTCATCCCTTTTTCCGTAAACAGATACACGATGTCCTTTATTTTTCTCGATGTGCTGTAAGCTCCGTCCTGTGTTATCTTTCCCCTGTATACCGGATTGGAACGGTCGCTGATATCATAAGTCAGAAACTCCGTGATCAGATTCGTATTCAGCGAATACACATCCGTCTCGCCCGGATCTTCCTGGTTTTCTTCCGTTTCAGAATCTTCCGTTTCTTTTTTCAGATACGACTCCTCCCTCTCGATGACAAGATGCAGCGCGTCTTTATCTACATACATCTCTCTGACCCGGTCTGCGGAGTTTTCTATCGAAAGAGTGATCGTGCCTGCTTTCTTCATCTCCTTCTGACGCACGTCGAGGATCACCACACCCTCCTGTTTTACGATATAGAGATAGGAGCCGTCCGTCTTTATAATATCGCTCTCGTCCACTCCCTGGGTCTGAAGATTGGTTGCCGAATACTTCCCCCCGGTATCCTGCCCGGCGGACTCTTCCGAAACAGAGTCTTCCTTCACGGCACCTGCCCCCGCAGATTCCATCAGTGTGGCTGCGGAATCCGTTCTGTCCGCACTGTAATTGATATCTCTTATGCCGGATGTTCCCATATCCGCTCCTGTCATACCCCCTTCCGAATCAAACTTCATATCTTCGTATCTGTTCCACTGTATATCTTCGATGGCGTCATACACCTCGCCGTAGTCGGATGCCGTCACATATAAATCTCCGGCATCCTGCTTCGGCTTATGTCCTGCGGCAGGCTCCTTTCTCTCTTTTTCCACTTTCGCAACTATATCCTGCGCATCTCCTTCAGTTGTTACCGGTCCCTGGCCGCCTCCCCGGGAAAAGTGTATTCCCGCTGCCCCAGCCAGACAAAGCGCCGCAACTGCCGCTGCAGCCGCATACCTGCCCGCATATCGTCTCAGTCCGTGCATTCTGCCCTCCCACACTTTTTCTTTTTTCTCTCTCATCACATATCCTCCCTTCTTTCTGTCTTCTTCTCCGGATACTTCTGTCATATGTACCCCGGTCAGTTTCCGTCTCACGACATCCGGCGACACCCCTTCCGGAATCGTCACATGCGCCGCAGACTGTTCTATTTTTTTCATTATCTCCTGCTCCGTCATACGCACACCTCCATCTTCCCCGCCATCTTTTTCAATCCCCGGCTTTCCCTGGAACGCACAGTATTTTCATTCATACCCAGAATCTCTGCTATTTCCCTGCTTTTATAACCGCAGAACAGATGCATGCCGATAATCAGTCTCTCTTCCTCCGAAAGTTCAAAAAATAACCTGCGCACGATTATGGCCTCCTCCGGCCCCTGGCTGCTGCATGACTCCAGCACCGCTTCATCGAGCTCTCCCGGCCTTCTGGCATATTCGCGCAGTTTATCCCGGCACTTATTCGATAAAATCTTAAAAAGCCAGCTCCGGAAGGCCTCCTCCGACCGAAGAGTGCCAATGGACGAAAATGCCTCCGTCACCGCCTCGCTCACCATATCCTCCGCATCTGCCGTGTTGCGGAGCGTGTAAAGAGCAAACCGGTACATATTCTCATAACTTTCTTCATAGAGTTTCGCGAAGGCCTCCGCATCCCCCTGTTTCGCCCTCCTTACGAGCTGCAAATTTTGTTCCATAACACTCCTCTTTTCTGCGGCACAAATCATTTATCTGCTGTTAAAAGCTTTCATAAGAACAGACGGATAAACATGCCGTTTCGTTGCACATAAAAAAATTTCTTTAAACCTTATTATTAAATTTAACTTGCACATCATCCCGGTAAGTAGGATAATAACTTTGTGAATAATTTTGACAAAGGGGATTGAATTTTATGGAAATGGAACAGGTAAAACAGATAAAACATCATTTTTCCAGACTCGGGCTGATGTACTTTTTCGGAACGCTGGTTATAATAGGCGTGCAGACGGCGGCGATTTTTATCATGCAGGCCGCGGCGCCTGAACTTCTCGCAGACAACGACCTGTATCTGATCGCTACCATGCTGCCGATGTATCTCATTGCGATGCCGGTGGCGGGGCTGCTGATCAGAACCGTGCCTGCAGAGCCGGTTCAGAAGCGCAGTATGCCCTTCGGCCGGTGGCTCGTCGCATTTATGATGTGTTATTCTATCATGTATTTAAGCAATATTATCGGAAATATGCTCACAACATTGATCGGCGCAGTCAAAGGCGCACCCGTCAATAACGCAATTCTCCAGATTGCCAGCGGCATCAGCCCCTGGGTCAGCATTTTGATCATGGTTATATGCGCCCCCATCGCAGAAGAATTTATTTTCCGTAAATTATTAATCGACCGGTGCGTGCGCTATGGCGAAGGCTGCAGTGTCATCCTCTCCGGCGTTATGTTCGGACTTTTTCACGGCAACCTGAACCAGTTTGCCTACGCGTTTACACTCGGCGCATTTTTTGGGTATATTTATGTAAAAACGGGAAAGATCATCTACACGATTGCCATGCACATGGTGATTAATTTCCTTGGATCCGTCGCAAGCCTCGCCCTGCTTCAGTTTTCCGGTTATGAACAGATGATGTCCCTCGCGGACGATCCGGGCGCACTGACTGCCTATGTCGCAGATCATCTTCCTCAGCTGATGGTTTTTATATTATATTTCGTGTTTATCCTTGGCCTTACGATCGCAGGTATCGTCCTTCTGATTGTAAATGCAAAAAAATTTACGACCTATCCGGGTGAGATTATCCTCCCAAAAGGACACCGCTTCTCCATCCTGTTTTTAAACGTAGGAATGATACTCTTCTCGGCATTCTGGATCATACAGATTATCATCCAGCTCTTTCAGTAGACAGACCAGAAAACCCATTCTTCATACCTTTCGCATAAGGAATTGACAGGCATGTAGGCATCTGTGTATCAGAAAACGGCATTGTTTTAACAACAATGCCGTTTTTTTGCCGGATTTTCCCATTCAGTTTTTTTGTACAGCACTGGCAGTGTCCGCCAGATTTGACACAATCACTGCGGCAAGAATCAGAATACAGCCCGCCGTCATCCGCATCGTCACATTCTCATGGAGTATCAGAATCGAAAACAGCGTTCCGAAAACCGACTCCATCGAGAGAATAATAGCCGCTTTCGTCTCGTCCACATACCTCTGGCATGCCGTCTGCAGCAGATAACAGATCGTTGTGCTGACGATCCCGAGATAAAGCACACTCAGCCACCCCTTTGTCGTCACCTCAAACTGTATCTCACGAAACAAAAACAGACTGATAAAAGATAACACAACCGCAGTCAGCATCTGAATGAAATTCAGGATAGCTGCACGGTATTTCTTCACAAATTCTCCCGTAAAGAAAATCTGAAACGCAAACCCAGCGGCACAAACCAGTGTCAGCGCATCGCCAGTCCCCAATGTCAGGTCTTTTTCAAGCGACAGAAGGCCTACTCCCACAATCGCCATCACCGCTCCCGCCATACTTTTTATACCGACTCTTTTTCTCAGAAAAATCCATGCTATAAACGGGACCATCACCACATTCAGCGCCGTGAGAAATGCATTTTTAGAAGGTGTCGTATACTGTAATCCTACAATCTGAAACCCAAATCCCACAAAAAGTGCTGTCCCCATCAGCATCCCCGCGCGTATTTCCTGCCAGGTGATTCCCCTTAGTTCACGGACACTCATACCGCCCATAAGCACCGAGGCGAGCAGAAAACGTATCGCCATAACCTGAAACGGCCTTAAGCTCTCCAGCGCAATATCGCTCGCCACAAATCCCCCGCCCCAGATCACTGTTACCAGGACAAGTCCTCCGATTGCCAGATACTTTTTCATTACGTTCTCCTATATAGATATAGAGCTTCTGGAGGCCTCATGTTTCCTGTTGTCCACATCCTGTCTGCCATCACAAAATCCTCTGTTTTTCATTTTCTTATCCGCGCCGGCGTCTCCTTATGTATCGTCATTTAAATAATTCCGTCTTCCAGCATCAATATAATATCATATAACGTATCGATCTGCACTCGGACCAGCGCCTCTTCCTCTTTCCGTGGTTTCACCAGATCGGGTACCATGACCGTATAAAGCCCTGCCGACGCCGCAGCACATACCCCGGCAGAGAAAGCCTCAACGGCGATACACTCCTCTGCCTTAAATCCCATCCGGCCGCAGGCAGAACGGTAAAGATTGTGTTCCTGTTTTTCGCTCCCCTCAATCATCGCCTCAAAAAATACGTCATCGATCTTTTCCAGCAGACTTGCCCGCGTCAGATAATCCTCCGCGCAGGACGCATCTCCCGGAATCGCCACAGCCGTGCGAATCTGATTCGCCTTCAGATAATCCAGCACGTCCCTGGCGCCGGTCTTTCGTTTTATACCACTTTCCGCCACATGTTTTCTCATCAGTTCCCGCTTTCGCTGCCCTGCTTTTTCACAGGGAAACGCCGGTCCGAATATTTCAGAAAGATACCGCAGCGCATGTGCGTCGTCCCCGTCGCACAGAGCAGGCATCTGCGCGCGGTGAATTTCAAAGCCTGCTTCCAGTGCCGCCTCACGCCAATATTGGTAATGCCACTTTTCTGTATCAATCAGCACCCCGTCCATACCGAATATCACTGCTTTTATCATCGGATGCCTCCCATCTCTCCTCATACACCGGAAATACAATCGTTGCCTTAAATAAATCTCCGTCGGCCGACACGCCGAAACGCCCTCCCATCAGGTGCGTCAGATTCTTGGCAATCGAAAGCCCAAGGCCGCTGCCCTCCGTAGTCCGCGATGTATCCCCGCGGATAAACCGCTCAGTCAGGTCTTCTACGCTGCCGTTTTCGATCGCCAGAGAGCGCTCCGACACATTCTTTATGGAAAAAAACACCGACGCATCCTCGGCTGATACATCCACATAAACCCTGGTCTTTTCAAGCGCATACTTCGCCACATTATTGTAAAGATTTTCGATTACGCGGTAAAGATGCCTTCCGTCGGCCCGGATAAAAACGCCCTGTTTTGGCAGCCTGGTGACAATCGTCAGCTCTTTATCTTCAAATTTTTCATTAAATTCCCCGCCCGTCTGATACACGAGCTCAACGATATCAATCTTCTGCATGTCCAGCTTCACATTGCCGGAACTGACGCGTGAGGCCTCAACCAGATCTTCTGTCAGCTGTTTCAGCCTCTGGGATTTCTCGTCCAGAATCTGTATATAATTCCGAACCCGTTCATTTTCAATCTGTTCCCGTTTGATCAGATTCACATAATTGATAATCGATGTCAGCGGCGTCTTGATATCATGCGAGACATTCGTGATCAGATCCGCCTTCATCCTCTCGTTTCTGGTATTGTCATCCACCGCATTTAAAAGGCCTGCGCCGATATTATTGACCGCGTCTGCCAGCATACGGTTATCCCCATGCAGCTCTTCCGTCTCAATTTTGGCAGAAAGATTTCCCTGGGTAATGCGTTCCACGCCTTTCATGATCTGGTACTTTTCTACGCCTCCCCGCAGCAGAATATAGGCTTCCGCACCGGAAAAAAGGAACAGAAACAGGAAAGCGAACGCATTTTTATAGTAAAAAGCGCCCATTGCCAGCACGAAACAGACCAGCAGATGCACGGCAAAGGCGAAAAGGATACGCGTCGTCACCGTGCGCTCACGGAACGTCTTTTCCAGCCCTTTTCCCAGCCAGCAGACCAGGCTGCTTTCCCACACAACTTCCGCTTTGAGTCTGCGGACCATACTCAGATAAAATATCATAAAAAGAGCGTCTATAATAAAACTGACTGTTCCAGAGGCGACCAGAACTCCCGAAACCTCCCACTGATTGCTCCACATCCGGCTGGTAAACATCATCAGCTCGCTCACCAGGAGGATAAATCCCGCAATCAGTATCTCTGTCTTAATACGATCGACCAGATTGAGATGAATCTGCTCCTCTCCCTCCCGATGCCCGGCAGCCAGTGTCAGATAGACGAGCGAGAGAATCCAGCCCGCCAGGCTCACAAGCATTCCCGCAATACTCACTTTTATCCACGGGTGAAGCTTTTCATACTCCGCTTTCGCATCATACAGGTCGTCCTTTGCAGAGAGCTGTGTGTCCACGCCGATTACGAGAATCACATTTTCCAGGGGCCAGTACATTTCTTTATTATAGGTGTCAAAAAAATATCCTTCCAGCCCCCGTATGTCCGTGCCAAATTCTTTTGACTCCATATCGTACAAAAGATAATCGCCCATGGTCTTTGCCTCCATGAGGATTGTCTGCGTGTCAAACGTCTGTCCCTCCGCCGTATCGGGCTGATTTGTATACCAGACGCCGCCCGCTTTATACCAGTAACAGAAATTGGTATCCTCCTGCTTAAACTGATTGGTATACTGCAGATAGCGCTTCTCTTCCTCTGCATTTCTCCAGTCTTTCTTGTGCATCAGATGAAGATAATCGCTTAAATCACTGCACTTTTTCTCCATGCATTTCAGATAGTATCCCGAACTTAAAAAGTCATCGGTCCCGATATCCGAAAACGACAGGATACTCTTTCCGATCAGAGCGCCGATCAGAAACACCGATACCGTAAGTATGATTGTAAAAAAAGAATGAAGCAGCATTCCGGTCAGCTTCATTCCGTAGGTATAAGATTTCTTTTCCACTCGGGCCTCCCTTTTCCCAGAGAAACCGGCTGTCAGCTCTTATCGATTTTATAACCGACTCCCCACACCACCTTTAAATATCTCGGCTCCTTTGGATTGATCTCAATCTTTTCCCGGATATGACGAATGTGCACCGCCACCGTATTGTCCGCTCCGATGGCATCTTCATTCCAGATACTCTCATAAATCTGATTAATCGAGTACACTTTTCCCTGATTTTTTACCAGAAGAAGCAATATATTGTACTCAATCGGCGTCAGCTTTACCGTCTCCCCGTCCACCGTTACTTCTTTTAAATCGTCGTTGATCGACAGTCCGCCAACCGTATAGACCGCGGCTCCGGCATCTGCCGCGTTGCCGAGCTGCGTATAACGCCTCAGCTGCGATCTGACGCGCGCGACAAGTTCCAGCGGATTAAACGGCTTTTCCACGTAGTCGTCGGCGCCGATATTTAAACCCAGAATCTTGTCCGCATCTTCCGTCTTTGCCGAAAGAATGATAATCGGAATACTGCTCTCCTCCCTGATCCTAAGCGTTGCCCGGATGCCGTCCAGGCGCGGCATCATGACATCCATAATCAGAAGATGAACCTCATTCTCCTTTAGTACTTCCAGTGCTTCTTCCCCGTCGTATGCTTTTAAGACCCGATATCCCTCCTGCTGCAGATAAATATCGATCGCCTCCACAATCTCTCTGTCATCGTCACATACCAGAATTGTCAGCATTATCTCCTCCTGCCCTATGGCCTGTCGTCCCCGCTCTGTTACTACAATCCATTTTAACAGGAAATACAATTTTCTTGTAGAGGGCAATTCTTAATTCTTCATTAATATTACAGTCCAGACTGCAGATTCCGATAATATCCCTTTGGCGTCACACCATATTCTTTCTTAAATGCCCGGAAAAAATGGTTGTATCCTCCAAATCCCCCGAGCTGATACACTTCTCTGATCGGCTTTCCCTGCGCGATATATCTGCGACACAAATCCAGTCTCGCCTTTACAATATACGAATGAGGCGTCTGTCCCGTCAGCCGCTTAAATTCACGACAGATATGATACCGGCTGACAAAGAATTGCCTCTCCAGCCCCTCCAATGTCAGCTCCTCTGTCAGATGCTCTCTGATATAGACAAAGATATCATCCATCAGAATATTTTTCCTCTTATGAGACAGATGTACCTTATCCACGCCGACACAGGCCCGCAGGGAAAGAATCAGCAATATCGACACAAGATTCTTTTCGTAAAGACAGTGCCCGTACGCGTTCTCATCCATTTCGGTCAGCTTTGTCGCAATATTCCGGATCAGCATGGACTCCTGGCTCTCCGGATGGATAACAGCCGTTTTAAAAGGAACAAAAGAAAACCCTTGCTCCAGATCGGTCCCGTCATCCGAAAGTTCCTTTAAATACGCCGGGAGAACACGGACTTCCAGCAATTCCGGCGGACACTCACCGCCTCTGAAGTACATCGTCATCTGCTCGCCCGGTTTCACGATCACCATATCACCGGCTCCACAGGATTGTCTTCGCCCTGCCGCCTCCGACAGCCCGTACCCTCTGGTCAGGTAATAAATCGCGTAATGCTTCCCGGCGCGAAAGCATCTGCTCTCTGCCTGTGGAAATGAATACTGGAAAGCGGCATAATTTTTCTGTTCCATCGTTCCTCCGTATCTGACTTTCAACACCTGATGGGGCACAGATTCCCCGGCGGTTTCACCACATTCACCTTCTTTACAATAACATGGATAGGCAGTTCTTACAATAGATCAATTTATACTAATTTTTGTGCATGAAATGGATATGTTTTCTTTCAAGCCAACTTTATAATAAACTTATCACAAAGCAGCGGCAGATCTCTGTTACCATGCCAGACTTCCATGACCGCCATAGAAAGGAAAAAACTATGAAAATCTTAGAACCAGTAAAAGTCGGAAGACTCACCTTTAAAAACCGTATTATGTTTCCGCCGCTCACCACCGGGTACGAAGAGCGCGACGGCTCGATCGGAGAACAGAGTTTCCGGTTTTATGAGCGCCTGGCCAGAGGCGGCGTCGGATATATCGTGATCGGCGATGTCGCCCCGCTTGCAACATTCACACCGACGCCAAAACTTTTCCGCCAGGATCAGCTCTCTACTTTTAAGCGGCTTGCAGACGCATGCCACAGGTATGACTGTAAACTCGGCATTCAGCTTTTCCATCCCGAATATGACGTGGACGCACTCAATGCTCTTTTCGCACAGGGAAAAATGGATGAAGCGCGTCTGAAAGTAAAACATGACATGCAGTTTTTTATCAATGAAATGACCGAAGAACAGATCGAAACCATTCTCAGACACATGGAGGCATGCGCCAGACTGGCGCAGGAAGCCGGTGTGGACTGTATCGAAATTCACGGCGACCGCCTCGTCGGTTCTCTCTGCTCCAGGCTCTTAAATCACAGAACCGATTCCTATGGCGGAAGCTTTACAAACCGTATCCGGTTTGCGCTTGCACTTGTGGAGCGATTGAAAAAGGCAGTTCCCGATATGGTCATCGATTACAAGCTTCCTGTTATAACCCCTCTTAAGGACGGTGGTCTTCGCGGAAAAGGCGGCCTGGAAATCGAAGAGGCAGAGCAGTTTGCCCTCCTCCTGGAAAAAAACGGCGTCGACACCATCCATGTCGCCCAGGCAGATCACACCGGAAATATGGCGGATACCATCCCGCCGATGGGAACACAGCCTTATGGCTTTATCGTATCCTGCGCGGAAAAAATAAAAAAACTTGTATCCATTCCCATATCCTGTGTCGGGCGTATCGTCACACCGGAAGCGGCGGAAGCGATCGTAACCGCTGGAAAAGCTGATATCATAGGCCTTGGCCGCTCTCTTCTGGCGGATCCTGATTTTGCCCTGAAATGTGCCGAGGGTCGGGCGCACTGCGTCCGCACCTGTATTATGTGCAATAAAGGATGCACCGATAATATCCAGAACCGTGCTTTTTTAAGCTGTGTCCTGAATGCGGAAAACGGATATGAAGGGAGCCGTCAGATCACTCCCGCCGAACCAAAAAAACAGATCGCCGTCGTCGGAGCCGGGATTGCCGGTCTTGAAGCCGCACGCGTTGCCGCCATGAAAGGTCATGCCGTAACGATCTACGAAAAATCACTAAAAATTGGAGGTCAGATCCTGATCGCGAGCGTGCCGCCCCGCAAAGAAGAAATGATGCGCATTCTCAATTATTACGAAGCCGTCCTTGCATCGCTTCCGGTCACTTTCCGTTTTGGCGCGACACTCTCCCCCGAAGAAACCAGTACATACGATGCCATTCTTGTCGCAACCGGAGCCAGGAACACGATTCCGCCAATCAAAGGCCACGATCTTCCACTTGTTGTAAGCGCATGGGATATCCTGGCCAGAAAATCAATCGCGTTTGGAAAGACCGTTGTCATCGGCGGCGGACTTGTCGGTGTCGAGACAGCAGAATACCTTGCACACCAGGGCTGCGACGTCACTATCATCGAAATGCTGGATACCATCGCCAGAGAAGAAAGCGGAACGATCCTGCCGACACTGACAGCGGAACTCGACGCATATCATGTTGTCCGTCACACCAACACCAGGCTGGAAGAAATCCATGCTGACTCCGTCACCGTCACAGACAGCACACCCGGACAGGAAAGCAGAACATTTACGCTTCCCGCCGATTTCGTTGTGATGGCTGTCGGCGCAAAAAAACAGATTCCCGACTTTGGCGACTGCCACATACCGGTCATCTGCATCGGTGACTGCGGCGAGCGTCCGGGTAATATCGATCATGCCGTAAAGAGCGCTTACGATGCGGCAAATGCATTGTAAAAATCAACTCCTTTTTTAAAAATTAAGAATCACAGGGCAATCTTAAGAAAACCTTAATTGCACGAATTTATTTCCAGCTTTATGATATTAGAATCTGGAAACCATACCATTTAGGAGGTCAACTTATGAGTAAAACGCGAAAGAAAAAAAAGCACAGAGTCGCGCTGCTGATCGTAGAAATCCTGGCCCTGATGATTCTGTCGTTGATTCTGTTTCTTGTCATAAAATTGTCAAAAATTGAAAAAAACAAGCTGGATATGGACAACATCTCCATCAACGAAGGAATCTCCCAGGAGACACAGGAAATCATGGCCGATTACAAAACCATCGCACTCTTTGGTCTTGACAACCGCTCCAACGGCAGTCTGTCCCGTGGACGCAGCGATGTGATCATGCTTGCAAGTATTAATAATAAGACGCAGGAGATCAGGCTGGTCTCCGTCTACCGTGATTCCTATCTCGACACCGGAGGCGGGACGTATCAGAAATGCAACGCTGCCTACTCAAAAGGCGGACCCGAGCAGGCCATTTCCATGCTGAACACAAATCTTGACCTCGCGATCACTGACTATGTGACCGTCGATTTCAATGCCATCGTGGAATGTGTCGATCTGTTAGACGGCATCGAACTGACCATCACGGATGACGAAGCGAATCTGATGCAGGGATATATCCGGGAAATCAACGAGATCACCGGACACAATTCCTCCTGCCCTCCATCCGGAGGCACACTCACCCTCGACGGTGTGCAGGCATGTGCCTTTGCGCGCATCCGCTACGGCGGCGGAGACGACTACCGGCGTACCGAACGCCAGCGGGCTGTCCTGGGCGCAATGATGCAGAAAGCGCAGCAATCAGATCTTCTCACAATAAATCGTCTGATCAACCAGGCTTTCTCCGATATCCAGACAAGCTTTTCCAACACGGATATTCTCGCGCTTGCAGCAAAAATATTTCGCTATGATATCGGCGAGACCGCCGGGTTCCCGTTTGAAAAAACGGCGAAGACATACGATAAGGTCGGTAGTGTCGTTATTCCCTGCGATCTATCATCCAATGTAACAAAACTGCATTCCTTCCTGTTCGGAGAGACAGACTATGTACCGTCCGATACCGTCATGGCAAACAGCGCGGAGATTATCAACCGGACCGGCTTCCGGCAGGGAGATGGTTTCTGATCCATACATCCTATCGTTCCGCACCAAAAAAAGAATCCTGTCATGCAGGATTCTTTTTTCTTAAAATGCGGGAAATCTTATAGACACAAAGCACTACGCAACTTTTGTTTGACCGTAATGTTACCATAAGTATCATCTGGTCGTATAATATCTTTATAGTAAATAATAAGCCAGATATAGAACAGACTGTAAAAGATCTGGCTCATTGTCCATGAAAATAACTTTGGCGTATATCACAGTTTCAGTCGAACCCTTACATTATTTATGACGTTTCCTATACCTGGAAGGATGGCATCTATGGATAAAAACATGGCAGAACGATTAATCGAATTACGTGAAAAACATAAGCTTTCTCAGACAGCCGTGGCAAAACGGCTCGGTGTCACCTCTGCACTGATCAGTGCATATGAAAAAACGGAACGTAATCCAAGTCTCGACCGGCTTATTGCCCTGGCCGACATCTATCATACTTCCACTGATTATATCCTTGGAAGATCACTCTCGGATCCGAATTCCTGCGTCATCGAGGTAAACGATTTAAATGAAGAGCAGATTCACGTTTTACGAGAACTGGTCGAAATTATGAAAGCGCAGGAGCACCACAGAAAGTAATGCACGGACGGACTACATAATTTGCAAAAATAATTATAATCGCAATAAAACAACCCCCGCAGAACACACAAAACCCTGCAGGGGCCGTTTTTAATAATTACTCATAATCTGTTCCGCGGAATCATGGAAAATCTTTGCAAAATATGCATCATCCGACAAAGAAGAATCGGTGTAAAAGCGATCCGCGTTGTCCAGGAAAATCTCCCGCGCATCACCGTCAATCACGCGGTCTGCCGCTTTTCCCGTATAGAGAAACGTCACATACTCCGACTCCGCATATTCCATAAACACAAATATCATATGTCCTTCGTCGTCATAGAGCGTGTCATACATTCCTTTCAGATAATTTTCCGCCTCATCATCCATAATCTCTCCGCCCTTCCCGTCCAGGCGGTCACAGATCAGAAGATACGGCTGAACGCCGGTTTTCTGATAAAAATAATCTATCTCCCTTTTCACGGATTCCGTATCCGAAAGCCAGCCGGACATATCATTGAGAACCTGCTCCGAGCGCACACATGCGTCCTCTGCGAGCTTTTCCTTCGGCGCTTTCTTTCCTCCCGTGTCCCTGTCGATTCCATCGTTATCCGATACTGCCGCGTTTTTATCCGCCGCGATCTCATTGACCGGTCTGTCCTTCTGTTTTTTTCCGGACATATTCACCGCAAAAACAACGGCAACGATCAGTACGATCAGAAAAAATACGATCAGCGATAAAAAAAGATACCTGACCACCATTCCGACTGCGCCAAAAAAACCACCCGTTCTCTCCGGGCCATACCCATACCGCGGAGGCGGCGGGGCAGTCAGCCGTCTTCCAAACAGAGTCCGTCTGCGGGGCGGCGGACCTGCGTATGGGCCGCCATACCGCGGGGGCGGCGGGGGCGGCGGACCTCCGTATGAACCGCCATACCGCGGGGGCGGACCTCCATACCGTGGAGGCCGCGGACCTCCGAATAAACCACCTCCATGGCGGGGCGGCGGCGGTTCCCTTCTTGACGGCTCTCTTCGCGGCGGCGGCTCCCTCCTCGGTGGAGACGGCCGCGGGCTGCTTCCCGAACTCCCCGGGCGACGCCCGGAAAACCCGCTGCTTCCCGAACTTCCCGAACGGTGACTCGAAAATCCACGACTTCCCCCTCCGCCTCTTCCTCCGCTGCTTCCACTTCCTCCGCCTCTTCCCATATTACTCCCCATTTCTGCGCTGCTTTTCCTGAAAACGAATTTTATGCCAGACAGCACACAGGCACAAACCGCCGCCGGCCTCACGCGCCAGCCTGAAGATAAAAATCCAGCCTGTATTATCCGGACCGTTTTTGTATCCCATTTTCATATTACCCGAAAAAACAGGGACAGCATCACTCTTCCGCTGTCCCTGAAACTCCATACCAGACCTGCACACACTTACATAAACAGTCTGTGCATCCTGTTCATTTCGTCCTGTTGTCTCCTTACCTGCATAAACATCGCATATTCCTGCAACGTCTGCTTCTTTTTCTGCTCCGATATCGCAGCCGGAAAATCAAGATCTTCAAGGCGACTCTTTGAGGCAGTCGTATTCAGTACCGTATTCGTATTATAATTATACGCATACTCCAGCGCATTGCTCTGCGCTCCCATGCTGCTGCGCCCGCTGCCCACTTTCTCAAGCGCTCTGTCAATCGTATCCAGGCTGAATTCTTTCGTCACATCAAAATCCACAATGCCCAGAGCCTGCAGGGTCGCATCCGACATCGCAAGCTCCATTCCACTTCCGTCTGCATTCGCCGCGACATGAAGACTGTTGTAGGAACCGTCCAGCAGATTTTTCCTGTTGAAGTTTGTATTGGACGCAATATCCGAAATACCCTGTTTAAGCTGATCGATTTCCATCTGAATATCTTCAAGATCCGAATCTGACAGCAACGCGCTGTTGGATGCCTGTACGCCAAGCTCCCGTATACGCTGCAGATAATCTGTGATCCCCGCCATTGCGCCGTCAGAAACTTTCAGAAGATCCTGCGCGGTGCCTATGTTGCGCGTCCCTGCATCGTAACCACGAATCTGCGCATCCTGCTTCTGGATAATGGCAAGCTCCGCCGGTCCGTCTGCCGCAGACTGGATCTGGCGTCCGGATGCAAATCTGCCATAATCGGCGTAAGAAGAATAACCGACACCCGAAATACCACTCATGTACAATACCCCCTTTCTGTCGTAACTTTATATGAAAATATAGCTGTTACGCCTTCTATATTAATTATATTCTAACGCAAAAAGAACGTTTTGGCAATCTGAAACAAATGAAAAACGCGGCAAAGTCTGCCGCGTCTTCCACTTTCCTGTATTCCCTTATTTTAAGGTAACCTTAGCGCCTTCCGCCTCCAGTTTTGCCTTAATATCATCAGCCGTAGCTTTGTCCGCCGCTTCTTTCACAAGCTTCGGAGCTCCGTCAACCAGATCTTTCGCTTCTTTCAGGCCAAGTCCGGTTGCCTCACGAACAACTTTAATAACTTTAACTTTGTTCGGTCCTACCTCTGTCAGCTCTACGTCAAACTCGGTCTTCTCCTCTTCCTGCGGTGCGTCTCCGCCTGCCGCCGCAACAACAACACCCGCTGCTGCAGATACGCCAAACTCTTCCTCACATGCTTTTACCAGCTCGTTTAACTCTAATACACTCAGCTCTTTGATCGCATCAATAAATTCTGCTGTTGTCAATTTCGCCATTTTATTTTCCTCCATTCTATTGTCAAAATATTACGTCCCTGTATACGCACTGAAAAGTGCCTCCTGTCTGCAGGGATAAATAACACTCGGCCGCGAGTTACTCCGCCGGAGCCGGTTCCGCTGTGGCAGCCGGTTCACCGTCTTTCTCCGCGATCTGTTTGATCACACGGGCAAAATTGGTGATCGGCGACTGCATACTGCCAAACAGTCTTCCAAGAAGCTCTTCTCTTGACGGGATAGCTGCTATCGCCTTCATGCCTTCCGCATCGTAGAAATTACCCTCGACGACGCCTGCCCTGAACTCAAGCTTTGGCGCAGTCTTTGCAAACTTTGCAAGAACCCTCGCCGGAGCCGTTGCGTCCGTCGCAGAAAACGCAAATGCATTCGGCCCTTCAAGAACGTCTTTTAAGCTTTCGTATTCCGTTCCTTCTATTGCACGGCGTACCAGCGTATTCTTGTAAACCTTATATGTCACACCGGCTTCTCTCAAAGTCCTGCGCAGCTGGGTGTCTTCCGCCACGGTAAGACCACGATAGTCGACCACTACGACAGACTGTGCGTCCTTGATATGATCTGCAATCTCCTGTACGACAGGCTGTTTCAATTCTACTTTTGCCACGAATCGTGCACCTCCTTTTATTATTTTTTCCTGCACGAAGCTCATAGGAAAAGCCTCCCTGCGCGAAACACAGGGAGGCATAAATGCATTCTTATGATGACTGATCATCAAAAAGATTCCCTCGGCAGGCCATTACTGTTACGCCTACGGCGCCTGCTGTCTTCGGCAATATACAAAGCACTGTTAATACAATGCTTAAGCATTATATCATCATATTACATGTCCGTCAATATTTTTTACAGAATAAACTGCCTTTTTAAAAAAATATCCCTGCTGCACAAGCGGCATGATCTTTTCCACGTTTCTTTTTAAACTCTGATAGTCTGCCCTGTCTATCTCCTTTTTCAGATCGCTCAGCCTGTCAATCGTAATGCCACACTGATATTTTCTCACAAAATGCGCCATTCCCGACTGGCTCCAGACAATGACAGGAAGGCCCGATGCAAGATAAAGTGCACATTTATGCGAATTGTTATATCTCAGATACTCTCCCAGTCCTCCCTGAATCTCATCATTTCCCGTGCCGTCCCACACCAGCCCCCAATCCAGCGGACAGATAACAGGCGGCACCTCTTCCGACTGCAGAACACCATGATAATGACAGCCCTGCCGCAAATTTTTTTTCTTTTCCTCGTCCAGTTTGCCCCAAAGTTCAAGACAGATACCATCCGGAACCTCCATCGCGGACAAAAAAGCGGATTTGTTGAGATTCCCGGCAAATGCAATCTGCACCTGTTTATTCTGCTTTCCTTCAGTCTTCTTTCTATTTTCCCGTATGGTATCTGCTATCTGCCCGCTGACCAGGTAATCCCACACGCCCACCCGGATAAAATGCGCGGATACTCCCGCCTCTTTCAACAGTTTTTCTGCACTCTGATTCGGAACAAGTATATAATCAGCCGCACGGACCGCATCCAGTTCTTTTTTTTGTTCTCTTCCCGAAAATTCTCCGTACCGGAACGCATTCAGGTCGTTAATAAAACAAATCATCTGATACTTTTTAAAGAACTGTCCTATTTTTAATAATCTGATCCGCATATAGTTATCCGGCATGGAATAAAAAATGAAATCACGTTTTCCGATAAAGGCAAGCACAAAAAACAATAAAAACGGCAGATCAAATGCCTTTAACAGCTTGTTACATTTCTTAGGCACCCCCGGAATAACCTCTCCGTCCATTTCCTTCAGCAGGGAAAACACATCGCGCATTGCTTTTCCCGCTGCGTCATACGTCTCTTCCTTTCTCTGATTCAGAACATATATTCGTTGTTTTTTCATGCATGCACCTCAACGCCAACAGCCTGCCATAAACCATTGTAATACAAATGGTTCCTATGGCAGGCTGGTCATATTATAATTTATATGATGCTTATAAAACGACCGCTGTACTAATTCATAATCCTGGAGACATTTAATCTCACACCAGGTCCCATAGTGGACGCAAGTGTGGCGCTCCGGATAAACTGCCCCTTCAGGCTGGAGGGTTTCGCCTTGATGACAGCATTCATAACGGTCTGGAAGTTGTCGCTTATCTGCTCATCTGTAAATGAAGCTTTTCCCAATGGCACATGGATAATATTGGTCTTGTCCAATCGATACTCAATCTTACCGGCTTTGATGTCATTGATCGCTTTTGTGACATCCATGGTAACTGTTCCGGCCTTCGGGTTCGGCATCAGACCTTTCGGACCAAGCACACGTCCAAGACGGCCGACAACACCCATCATATCCGGTGTCGCAACGACTACGTCAAAATCAAGCCATCCGTCGTTCTGAATCTTCGGGATCAGCTCCTCGCCTCCGACAAAATCAGCTCCTGCCGCCTCTGCCTCGTCGAGCTTCGTACCCTTGGCAAATACCAGAACCTTTACCGTTTTGCCGGTTCCGTGCGGAAGTACAACTGCTCCACGGATCTGCTGCTCTGCATGACGTCCGTCACATCCGGTTCTGATGTGAAGTTCGATTGTCTCATCAAATTTAGCTGTTGCATTCTTTTTGACAAGGCCGATCGCCTCTGCAATCTCATACTGGGCGTTCTTGTCAAAACTCTTCACAGCTTCCTGATATTTCTTTCCTCTTTTCATGAATAAACCTCCTGGTGGTAGTATCGGGAGAGGGCCCTCCCACTGTTCTTAATCCCTGTCTTCTATTCCTCTACGGTAACACCCATGCTTCTTGCGGTTCCGGCAACCATGCTCATGGCCGCTTCCAGTGACGCCGCATTTAAATCCGGCATTTTCAATTCTGCGATCTCCTTAAGCTTTGCCTTGGGAAGCACTGCAACCTTTTCCGAATTGGGCTTTCCGGAACCGGATTTGATGTTGCACGCTTTTTTGATCAGCACCGGCGCAGGCGGTGTTTTTGTGACGAAGCTGAAACTTCTGTCTGCATATACAGTGATCACGACCGGAATAATCAGATCTCCCTGATCCGCCGTTCTTGCGTTAAACTGTTTTGTAAATTCAACAATGTTTACGCCGTGCTGTCCAAGCGCAGGTCCGACCGGAGGAGCCGGCGTAGCCTTTCCAGCAGGAATCTGCAATTTGATATATCCTTGTACTTTCTTTGCCATTGGAATTGCCTCCTTAATTCGTTCTTGAAGTGCCTATTGATTCAGCTTTACATCTGCGAAACTTATCTCTACCGGCGTTTCGCGGCCGAAAAGCTCCACATTGATGGTCACGCTCTGCTTATTGTGGTTCATGTTCTGGATCACGCCGATCGTATCCTTCCACACGCCCGCGGTCACAACCACGGTATCCCCCTCGTCAAAGTCGACCTCAACACGTTCTGCTTTGGTGATCCCTAATGGTTTCATCTCCATATCGGTAAGTGGTACCGGCTTGCTTCCCGGACCGACAAATCCGGTGACACCACGGGTATTTCTGACAACGTACCATGTGTCATCATTCATAACCATATTGATAAGAACGTATCCCGGAAACATCTTCTTTGATACGGATTTTTTCGCGCCATTTTTCATCTCGACAACTTCCTGCATCGGAACCCTGACTTCCAGAATCTGATCTTCCAGATGCCTGTTTTCAATTGTCTTATCAATGTTCGCTTTTACCTTATTCTCATATCCCGAATAGGTATGAACTACATACCAGTGTGCCTCTGCCATAAATCACAACGCCTCCGTCAAAAACTCAGACCAACAAGAAAATCCACGCCGTACTGAATCAGAAAATCCATAATGGCGATCATCAGACCCAATACCACGGAAACGGCGATCACTGCTGCCGTCTGTCTTGCAAGCGATTTTTTCTCCGGCCAGACAATTTTGTGAAATTCAGCCGACAGGCCGTTAAACCAGCTCTCTTTTGGAGCTTTGCTTTCGGTTTCTCCCATTTTCCACTCCTTTTCTCACCATGTATCGCCCGGGCGCTTATTTCGTCTCTTTGTGTAACGTATGCGTCCTGCAGAACCTGCAATACTTTTTGGTTTCCATTCTGTCCGGATGAGTTTTTTTGTCTTTGGTCATGTGGTAATTACGGTTTTTGCACTCCGTACATGCCAGTGTAATTTTTGTGCGCACAACTTCCACCTCCATATAAATTTCTCTGCGTTTTCCCGCCCAAAAAAGGGCATAAAAAAAAGACCTACTTCCATCGCCAGTCTAATATAGCACAATTACCGCTCCACGTCAATCATTTTTTGCAGCATTTCATTTAATTAAAGTACTTTTGTCTCAATTTTTTACATATTTTTCTGTTTGTCGGTTATATTTTCATTCCTCTGTGCCGATATAAAAAGTAAATATTTATAATTTTTTCATAATTGTCGATCAAAAAAAGGATTTTATATATCCCTGCGTATATCCGGAGCCTTCTTTGTGACCCGCACAAAAACAGCGGCTGCAGAGTCCGGGCATACGATTTCATGGAAGAAAGGAGGGGTTTCTGATGGCAGCCATTGACAGCGCTTATCAGTATTATCTGAGCACTTATGGCACTTCGCGCACGTCGCGCTACGACACGCATAAGAAGAGCCAGCTTCGTGCAATATACAATAATATTGTAAAAATAAATAAAGATTCTCCTCTGTACAAAATCAAGTACTCCGGAGATGTACAGAAGTTTGCCATTGATATCAAAGAGAGGACGCGGTCCATTCAGAATATTGTGGCTTCTCTTTCCGATACCGAAGACGGAATTGAAGGCGCTTTTCAGAAAAAGCTGGCCCAGTCCTCCGATGACGAGATTGTCGGGGCAGAATATATCGGCCGCCAGCAGGATGCGGACGACTCTCTTCATTTTGATGTCGAAGTCCTGCATCTGGCAACCCCCCAGATCAACCGCGGTGCTTATCTGACGGGTGATAAGGCAGGTTTTAAACCGGGCACATACAGCTTTGATCTCAACACATTTTTAAGCTCTTACGAGTTTCAATACAGCGTGAACAGCAGCGATACCAACCGTGACGTACAGGATAAGCTGATCCGCCTTATCAACAATGCCAATGTCGGCCTCTCCGCCGGTCTTGTCACAAACGAAAAAGGACAGACGGCTCTCGAAATCACTTCAGAGCAGACGGGACTCGGGGAAAACGAACGGTTTCTTTTTGAGATTATCCCGGCTCCCGATACGGGTTCGATAAAGGCCATGTACACGCTCGGAATCGACCATGTCGAACAGATGGCCCGGAGTTCTTCTTTTCTTCTGAATGGAAATGAGCACTCCTCCCTGTCCAACACGTTTACGATCAACAACGCGTTTGAGCTCACCTTAAAAAAGCCCAGCGCGGATGGCCATGCCGCTACAATCGGTTTTAAAGAAAACGCGGACGCTGTTGCAGATAACGTACAGACCCTTGTGAACGCTTACAATAATATTATACAGCTCGGGCACAATTACAGGGAATCTCAGCCCTCCAGCAAGCTGCTGCATGAGATGGAAGGTGTTGCAAAGTCCTATTATAGCGATCTGGAATCCATCGGGCTGAACCTTCAGAAAGACGGTTTCATCAGTGTCGACCGTGGTCTTCTGGCCGAATCCGTCACCGATTCCGGCGCAAAGGAATGTTTTTCTCTGCTCAACCGGTTTAAAGATTCGTTAAACGATAAAGCTGTCTCGGCTTCCATCAATCCTATGAATTATGTGAGCAAGATCCTGATCGCCTACAAAAATCCGGAAGGACACAATTTTGCCACCCCGTATATCACATCGCTTTATTCCGGCATGATGCTGGATCAGTACTGTTAAGCTTTCTTCTGTCAGAAAAACCGTGCGTGCAGCAAAACACTGCATTCACGGTTTTTATACATAAAAATCCTATTCTTCCAGCATGCGCAGCATCTGCTGTATCCTTGTCACATAGCCGTGATACTTTTTTACCTTCTCATACCCTTTTTTTGCAATCTGTCTGCGCTCCTCCTCATGCGCGAGATAATACCCCGTCTTTTCCCGCAGATCGTCGATGCCGTGAAAACAGACCAGATCGCTCCCTTCTTCAAAATAGCAGGGAATTTCTGCCTGGTAATTGGTCAGGAGAAATCCGCCCGAACCGAGAACATCCCACACACGCAGCGGAATTCCGCTCTTAATGTTGGGGATCGTAAAATTCAGGTTGATTCTGGACGCATGAAATACCTTGGGCATTTCACTCCAGTAATCAACTGACCCGCAATACTGAATACGCAGCAGATCACTGACATCGCTGTTGCTGTAAACATTTACGCGATAATACTTCGACAATTCAATGAGAGCCCGCCTCCGCGCTCTCTCCGCAATCTTAAATCCGAGCACAGTCGTCTGAAAAATCAGCCCGAGATCTGAAAAAGAACCGTCCGATTTTTCCAGCTCGAAATATTCCTGAAGCTGCTCCAGAATATCGGTGGTCAGAAGTGATTCCACAATTGAGCCGCCGCTGATATTGATCTGCGCCTCCATCACGGCGTCAAAATAGCCACGCAGATACTCCGAAAGTCTGCCTTTTAATTTATCGTAGGAATTTCTCTCATACAGACTTCCGACAAAAGCCACATCGCCGCGATATTTCCCAAGATCCGTGGTATGCTCTAAAATTGTATCAATCCGGTTCACATCCACCGCCAGCGGAAGATGCCAGATATGCTCCACTCCCATCCCTTTAAATTCGAGATAATTCGTCTTATCAAACGTAAATATATAATTACAGGTGTGGAACACAGATTCATGGTACATACTGATCAGCGGGTTGTCACAGGTCCAGGAGACATATTTTACTCCCAGCTTCTGACAGACATTCGAAATCAAGGCAAAATAATTGACGGTAAAGACAAAGTCATATCGATTTTCCATGATCTTTGCCTCTATGACGCGCTCAAATTCGGGGCTGACATCGTAGCTGCCGAGCTCCTGCTCAATATTATCCACGCGATGGCCAAGCAGCAGGAACGTCTGCTCGATGTCTCTGTAATTATATGCTTTCCAGCGATACATTAAAATGTACATATTCCCTCCCCGGACCCGTGCACCGGTCAGTCAAAAAAACATTCTGCTATCAGCTCCGCGCGACTTTTCCACGTATGTCCTTCTTTTGCGGCCCGATATCCGCAGTCCGCCATCTCCTGCGCCTGCTTAAGATGTCCAAACAGTTCCAAGACACGCTCCGGCAATGTGCATATCTGTTCAAGTGAAAACAGAACCAGTTCCTTTTTATCCTTAAACTCACGCCGCAGCCAGGCCGAGTCGTCCGTGACGACCGCAGCGCCCGCAAGCATCCCATTAAAAATCCGGTCATGTGCCCCGGCCTTAAACCATGTCATTGTATTCAACACAATCTTACTGTCATTCATCAGCGGAAGAATCTGTGGCGCCAGGACTTTGCCTCCATAATTAAGACAAGGATGCCCGCTCCACTCGCACTGATCCCACCCCGTCCCATACGCCGTGACCTTAATCCCGCTTTCCACCAGTATCCGCACTGCCTGTTCTCTGAAAAAAGACGTCGCATAGGAATCCAGAAATCTCATTTTTACCGTAATCTCCCTGATCCGGTGTTCGGGCAGCTCCTCACAGACCGCCCTTAAATATGCTTCCATAACCTCCTCGGTCGTCTTCCCAGGATGCTTTACCAGTTCCTGCAGCACTTCCTGCGCCATTCTCTGTCCGTCGGTTTCCGGTATTGAATCCAGATCAGGTATCATACGCGTAACCGTATAGATCGGAAGCGCTCCCGCATAGAGCACATCAATCCCCCGCTCCGCCAGCGGCTTATGGCGGCCGCCAAGCTCCACGCCCGCGTGGGGAAGAAAATCCGTCCTTCTGATATGTCGAAACCAGCGGCGAATATATTTTACATGATTTAAGTCCGTGCAAAGCACAATAGAAGTAACCGGCGCTTTCTGCAATGGTTTTTCATAGTGAAACGGATGATCCATCAGAATATTGATATAAGGAATATCAAAAAACTCCCAGAGATTGCTCCCGTCTGAAAGATCAAGATTGTAGCCGAGATTGTTAAACGTGACACAGGCAAAACGACGCGCTCCCGTCCAACTCTTTTCCTGACGTAAAAGAGAAAGGAGCCTCTCTTTGCTCTCCCTTTCTGCTCCGGCGTCATAGACAAAAGAAGAAAAACCCAGTGCCTCAAACGCGTCTTTTAAATGTTTCGTAAACAGATCGAGCGTATCATAAACGCCGACAAAATAAATAATCGTCATTTTTTCTGTCACCTACAGACCTCCTGTCGTTGAAAAACCTCCGGTCACATTTTTTATCTGCTCTGCGACATAAACAATCTCCTCGTCCGTCAGCTGCGTGCTGCAGGGAAAATTCAGAATGCATGCGCTGTAATAGGCCGCTCTCTCAATCTCATATGTAACAGCATCCCGATAGGGGCGCTGTTCATGAATCAGCCCCCACACTGCTCTTGTCTGCACACCACGCCCGTCCAGTTCTGCAATGATTTTCCGCAACGGGATATCCGTTCCCCCGGAAACAATTTCCAGGGAATAAAACCACTGATTGGAGTACGTCCCCTCCCTGAATCCCAGCATTTTACCCCCTGCGAATCCTGCAAGAAGCGCACGGTACCGTTCATAATTACGGTGTTTTCTGGCAATAAATTCCGGCAGTTCCTCCATCTGCGCCACCCCGAGAGCTGCCTGCAGATTGGTCATGCGATAATTAAATCCTACTTCGTTATGAATATAAAAATGCGGATCATCCTTCGCCTGTGTGGACAGATACTGCATATGCGCGACCTGGTCCTCATTTCTCCCCGTGACGGCGCCTCCGCCGCCTGTCGTGATGATTTTATTGCCGTTAAACGAAAATGCTCCGAAATCTCCGATGGTCCCTGCATATTTTCCCGCATAACGTCCCTGCGTATAATGCGAACCGAGCGCCTCCGTCGCATCCTCAATCACCTTCAGGCCAAATTCTTCTGCCACATCCATGATTGCTTCCATGTCCGCCAGATTTCCAAACACATGCACTACGATAATTGCTTTCACCGGTCTGCCGCTTGCGGTATGAACCAGACGCCCCTCCCTCATCCTGCATTCCGCCTCACAGAACCTGCGCAGCTTCACGGGATCCATACACAGGCTGTCGTCGCAATCCATAAAAATGGGTTCCGCGAACTGATACCGGACAGGATTGACAGCCGCAATAAACGTCAGCGTCGGCACAATCACCATGTCCCCCGGCATCACACCACACTCCATCAGCGCAAGATGGAGCCCGGCCGTCCCGCTCTGGCAGGCCGCGGTCTTCTTTGTTTTCAGATATTCTGCCAATTGTTGCTCCAGCCTGGTAATATAGGCTCCCCCGGTGGAAACCCAGCCCTGCTTTAGTGCATCATCCACATACTGTTGCTCGTTTCCCTCAAAATTTGGTACTGACAATGGTATAAAATGATCCATAGCGATCTCCCCTTATTTACACATTGTAAATATCCGTTTTATAGGCGCTCATATTGTGACGAATCCACTCGATCGTCTCCGCGATTCCCTGTTCAAACGTATACTTCTGCTTCCAGTCCGTCAGCTCCTTAATCTTTGCATTTGAACCCAGCAGACGATTTACCTCACTCTTCTCGGGGCGCAGACGCTGCTCGTCACAGACAATCTCCGCCGCCGGATTGATCTGGGCAATGATCTCCGCCGCAAGCTTTCCGATCGAAATCTCATTCTGCGTCGCAATATTGATCTCTTCCCCAATCGTTTTGTCCGACTCTGCGATCGCAATAAACCCTGCAGCCGTATCTTTTACATAATTAAAATCCCTCGTGGGCGTCAGCGAACCAAGCCTTATTTTCTCTTTTCCGGCCAGAAGCTGTGTAATAATGGTCGGAATCACGGCGCGTGCCGATTGTCTGGGGCCAAATGTGTTAAACGGTCTCACAATGGATACGGGAAGTCCGAAGCTGCGGTAAAAACTTTCTGCAAGGCGGTCCGCTCCGATCTTCGTCGCGGAATACGGCGACTGTCCCTGGAACGGATGCTTTTCATCGATCGGCACATACTGCGCCGTACCGTACACTTCCGACGTCGACGTCACCATCACCCGCTCTGTTTCCAGTTCTCTCGCCGCCTGCAGAACATTTAACGTTCCCTTGATATTTGTGTCAACATAAGAATCCGGCGAATGATAGCTGAACGGAATCGCTATCAGCGCGGCAAGGTGAAACACGCCGTCTACGCCTTTCATCGCCTCGCGCACGCCATTCGGGTCTCTGATATCGCCCGTAAATACCTCTATCGCCTCTCTCTTTTCTGTCGGCAAAGTATCCAGCCATCCCCAGGTATTAAAAGAATTGTAGCAGGCAAACGCCTTTACGTCATATCCCTTTTCCAGCAGACTCTCCGTCAGATGACTTCCGATAAAACCGTCCGCCCCCGTCACTAATACTTTTTTCATTTCACACTTTCCTCCTGTACGAAACCTATTTTGCCTTTACTCCGATTGCAGATTCAATTTTTCTTCCATGCGGCGCATCTCTTCCATTTCCCCCATATCCAGAAAAGAATCTTCACTGATCGGATACATGCCCACTTTCCGTCCCTCCGCAAGGAGCCGTTCCGTCAGATCCGTCATATGGAAAAAGGTATCCTTAGGAATCTCCGTGAGCAGTCCGGGATTTAATATGTACATCCCCGTGTTTACAAAATAAGAAAGACGGGGTTTTTCTTCCATATATTCCACTGCCCCATTTTCCCTCGAATGAATCACACCGTACGGTACCACAATATTTTTCAGCGCCGTCACGATCGTCAGTTCATTCTTTGCCTCCTTGTGATAGCGGTAAATATCCCCATAATCCGCCCTGATAAGGATGTCGCAGTTTGTGACGATAAACGCCCTGTCAAATCCCGCCTCAATCAGTCCCAGACTCCCCGCAGTGCCGAGCGGCTTATCTTCCTCCACATAACAGATTTTATAATCCGTCGAAAGTTCCGAAAAATAAGACTTGATCATACTTTTGCGGTAATTCACCGTCGCATAAAAATTGCGGACGCCAAAATCACAAAACCGGTTAACAATGCGCTCCATAATCGGAATATCGCCGATCGGAATCAGTGGCTTGGGAAGAATCTTTGTGTATGGATAAAGCCTTGTCCCTTTACCGCCCGCCATTATCACGACAGGAACTCCCGAAAGCGTTGCGTCCGGTTCCGCAGCCTTTACAGCTGCATCCTCGCGAAATAAAATATCTGTGATCATCCTCCTGGAATTGATCACCGGAAGCGCCGTGATCAGATATTTTTTCATATATTCTCCTGCCGTCGCAATTTCTTTGCGGCAGATGGATTTCGGCTCCGGGTTCATCACCTGCCCGACTCTGCCCCGCAGCTCCCCGGTCCGTATCAGCCATCTGCGGATATCTCCGTCCGTGACTACGCCGATCAGTCTTCCTTCATCATCTTTCACGAAAAGAATCCCCCGCGTGTTGCCGTCTATCTTCTCCATCGCTTCCACAATCGTACTGTCCGCAGATATAAGAAATTGCATCAACTGTTCCGTCTTCATGAGACAACCTCCCTGTTTCCCGCTTATCATCCATGATAAGTCCTGATTACTCTGATTCTTTTATGTTACATCAAAGTCTCTCCTTTTAAAATACCATATTTCCCTTTTCCAGCATTTGCCGTAACCGCAGATCCAGGGAATAAAGAGCCTTTGCTTTTTCATATCCATTGCGCGCAATCTCCCTGCGCTCCGTCTCATGCTCCAGATAATAACCAATCTTATCGAGCAGCTCCGCTTCACTGGCAAACGTCTCTATCTCACGCCCGATCTCAAAATATTCGGGGATTTCCGTCTGATAATTTGTCAGTACAAATCCACCAGCGCCAAGGATATCCCAGATCCTGAGCGGTAATCCCGTCCGGATAGGCTTTGACGTAAAATTAAGATTAATTTTCGACAGATAAAAAATCTTCGGCATCTCCGTCATCGTCTTTGCCAGCCCGCGGCAGGATGCCAGAGGCAGTACCGACGCATCGCTGCCCGTGTACAAATCAAGCGCATACTTTGCAGAAACCGCAGACAAAAGCCGCAGACGCTCCTGTTCCGTCACTTTGTTGCCAAGGTAAAGATGTGCCATTGCCGCTTTCTCGTTGTGACTGGCACGTTCGGGAAAACGATAAAATGGGACCCGTTGCTTAAAATCCGTGAGAACAGAGTCCGTGATACACTCCTCAAGAAAATTGTATCCGTATACCTTAAGCTGTGCCTCGATCAGACCGTCCAGATATCCCTTCAGATACGTTCCGTCATCCTTCAGGCGGTTATAAGGACATTTTTCCGTATACAGGGAACCGACAAAAGAAACGTCGGCTGAAAATCTCTTCTTATCCTCCTTTGTCACGGACGCAGTCACAGCGTCGACACGAGCGTAACTGGCTCCCAATGGAAGATAAAATATATTTTCGGGATTTTCCGGTACAAATTCCTCATACATGGCATAGTCAAACAGAAAAATCCGGTTCCAGCGATTCCTTATGGAATGAGAATAAAGCTCCATGACCGGGCTGTCCACAATCCAGCAAAAATAAGGTGTTTTAAAAATATTGCAGACCTCCGACACCACAGGGAAAAAATTGATGCTGAATACCATGTCATACCGCCTCTGCTTTAAGGCTGTGCTGACCAGCTCCATACACTGCCTCGGAGATATCTCTTTATCTGTCATCTCCTCCGTAATCTCATGTACCGTGTGCCCCATTCCGGTAAATATATCAATGATGTCTGGCTCACATATACTGTTATAGCGGTAACATAATATATTCATCGCTCTCTCCTTTTTAATTCCACTTTGTCTGATTTCACTCGACCATATCGGGGTAAGGCCAGTCTGTGATCCCCCAGATTCCAGAATATTTTCATATCCCATCTCTGCCAGCTTCTGCACCGCCTGCCCGCTTCGATTTCCGCTGCGACAGTATACCAGAATGGTCTGCGCCTTATCGGGCAGTTCTTCTGGTTCTCCCAGAATCTCCTCATTCGGAAGACAGACCGCTCCTTTGTTCTTCCCGACCAATGAGAGCAGGATGATCCCCCTTCTGTTCACCGTAAGCTCCGAAAAACGCATGGTTTCCGCCCTCTGTACAGATTTCCATGTAACCCGAAGGCATAAGTGCACGACCGTCTTCTACTTTTCCCATCCTGAGCACGCCATCTTCACTTCCATAGACAGACAAAACAAGAAGAGAGTCTGTCTGTAAACTTTTTGTCGGATAAGCCGCCAGAAGTACCAGGCCGTTCAGCTCGCCCGGATACTTTGCCGCATAAGATGCCGCCATCGCTCCTCCCAGAGAATGGCCCGCCAGATACCATTGCTCATAATCACAGGCATTCATTATGTTCTTTGCCCTGTTCTGCCCCAGAATGGCCAGATTACACGGCATTCTGACCAGGAATATCAACAGACAGAATCATACTTTACTGTCAATATATATCGGAAACTTTGCCTTCTTCCTTTAATATGCTTTGCCGGTCCTTCCTCACGGCGTGAGAAAAAATCGAAACCGTGGAGTGGAAAGAAAACAAGGTCCTTATCGGGGACCGAACATGTCTGCTATTCCGTGCCGGAAGGGCAGAATTGAAAAAGAAACCGGGAGGGAGCCTTTAAGGTTCCCTCCCGGTTTCTTTTGTCATATATTTTTTCCACTCATCTGGTATCCTCCATACGATAACCCACGCTTCTGACTGTCTTTACACACTCTGGCTGACACAGCTTATCCCGCAGCCGTTTCATGGTAACTGTTAACGTATTATCGTTCACATAGTTTCCATTCGTATCCCAGACCCGCTCCAGGATTTTTTCTCTGGTTACTGTCCTTCCCTTGTTTTGCATCAGACACACAAGCAGCTGATATTCCGCCGCACTCAGACTGATTTCCCTGGAATCGCAGAAAACAATCCGGCGGTTTAAATCTACCGTAATTCCGCCACAGGAAAGATATTGTTCCGCCACATTGCCGGTTCTGCGCAGTAAGGCCAGAATCCGTGAATACAATACTTCCAGTTCAAACGGCTTTACCACATAATCATCCGCACCATTCTGAAAACCCGATACAATATCGGCCGAATCTCCACGTATCGTAAGAAAAATAACGGGCAGCTCTTTCCAGTTACTGCGAATCCACTGGCACAGACTGTCTCCGCGTCCATCCGGCATATTCCAGTCCAGCAGTACCAGAGTCGGCACACATTTTTTTAAAGACTGTCTTGCCTTTTCAAGCGTGCAGCATAATGTCACCCGAAATCCCTTACCATGCAGATATTCCTTTACCACAGATGCAATAGCAGTATCATCTTCGATATAATATAAATCTACCATTCATTTTCCGCCTTTTTCTGTCTTTACAACAACGATGCGATGAAATTGATTAAGCATATAATTCCTATATATTCTTCATGAATGAAACCAGATAAGGAGAAAACTTAAAATGGTGTTTAAGACAGCAGACATAATAAGGTGGAGTGAATAATCTTATTTGGAGGAATTACAAAATGGCAAAATCATTTTTTGAGGAAATGGGCGGCAGATACGAAAAGCAGGGAGATTACTTAATCCCATGTTTAACTTTACCCGCCGAAGAAGAACAGCCGATAGGCACATGGGGGCAACGGCATCTGAACTATCTGAAGCAGTACCGCAGAGTTACATACACGAATCTTCTCACAAGTGGCAAACTCAACGCTTATCTTGCCGACATTGACAGGCAGGCGCAGGAACGCTTGGAATGGCTCGTAGAGGGCA
>CANSSP010000016.1 GCA_947649645.1 uncultured Roseburia sp.
CGCTGCAATGGAATATAGTACACAGAACTATACCCAAAAGAACTTCCTGTATTAGCAAAAGAATAGTGGTCTTCTCTTTCCCTAAAGAATTTATCAAGATGCTCCACTGGAATGCCGTTCCAGTCATTTACACCATCCCATGTCTTGTTCGCTGTCCTACAATAGATTACCAAATTCTCATGTGCCCCTTCAAAAGCATCTGCTTCTCTGGTTTCTGGGCAATCACCATAGAAATATACTTTTTGCAGCCCAGCGCAGCTCTTAAAACATGATGCTGGAATGTTCTGAATGCTTGCTGGGATATTAATTGTCCGAAGCGTGCTACATCCCGTAAAGCATCCCTCACCTAATGTCTCTGTGGATTCTGGCAGCATCATTGTCTCCAGCGCACTACAAGAGGCAAATGCCGCTTTCCCCAAAGACTTCAGGCCTTCACCCAGAAGAATCTCCGTCATTCCACTACATCCGCCGAATGCCCCTTCGCCAATCTCCCTGACACCTCTGGCATCCATATCGTCCTTAATCGCTACGTCGTTCTTAAATGCTTCTTTCTCGATCTTATTGACATTTGAGACATCTACAATCGCTAAGCTTGGGCAATCCGCAAAAGCTGACTCTCCAATCTCAGTCAGACTGCTTTCTGTCAACACCCGGTAAAGCTGACTGGCACCTTTAAATGTATTCTTTCCAATCCTTGTTGCACCGCCAGTTTCTACCAATTTCACATCCTGCATATAATCCTTCGGCTCTCCAATGCTTTCAAGCCATGCATCTGCGTTTTTATCAGTCCAGGTAAACAAATTCCCTTCCTCAAAATCTGGAACTTCTCCCTCACCAATAAATTTAACCTCTCCGATATCATCGCGATACACCCATTTTAATCCACTCTTGAATTCACCTTTTGACTCATCCGTCTTATTTGGATCCCATCGCTCGTTATCAAGTTCATACAGTTCGGCCCATTTATGACGTACTTTGTCTGTATCGGTCTTATCAACACCATCCCATCCGTTTTCCCATCCAGTAGAATCCTTAAGGACAAAGAGAACCAACCCCTTGTTATTATAAGAAGTATTGCTTCCAACTTTATTTCCTGTAATAGCGTTATTTCTGTATAAATATGTTGTAATCATCGCTCCATTCTCCCAGTTAGAGGAAGAAGATGATGATGTCTGTGCCTTAGGTGCATTACCATAAAAGAATATCTTGCTAATACTGGTGTTATAATAAACAGCATAATTCTCCACTGTCTTCACCGTCTTAGGAAATCTTAATTCTTCCAGATGACTACAATAGGTAAATGCCTTACTGCCGATTGTTTCCACACCCTCAGGGACAGAAAACTTATCATCTGGCTGACCTGCAGCATAGTAGATAATCTTTGTCTTTGCCTTATTGTATAATACATTCTTTTCTGTTACCATATTGGGATTGTTCTCAGACATGGTAATCTTTGAAAGTTTTGGACATCCTTCAAAAACATCCCCAGAAATCTCGCGGATAATCGAACCAAAATCAACACTCTCCAGAGAATCACAGCCACGAAGTGCGGAATTCCCAACACTCTCAATACTGTTTGGAAAAACAATTTTTTTCAGAGAGGTACAGCCAAGGAATGCCTCTCGCCCAATAGTATGTAACTTATCTGGCAATGTGATTTCACTAATTGCAATACAATTTTGGAAAGCACTATTTCCTAAGACCTCAAGATCACCACCAAAACGCACGTCTTTCAATCTGCTACAACCAGAAAATGCATTATTTTCAACAGTTGTCAGCTTTCCTCCCACGCCATCAATTGAAGTCAGAGCAGCTGCACCAGAAAATGCATATCCTTTAATTGTCAACAAAGAGCCTGGGAAACTCACGCTAGCAAGCGAAGTTGCACCAGAAAACGCATATTCTTCTATTGTCTCCAGTCCCTCTTGAAATTCCACACTCCCTAAAGATTTCGCATTATAAAATGCACGCTGACTAACAGAGGCAAGACTCTTTGGCAATTTCACTGTTGTCAAAGCAGAAGAAGCAAAAGCATATGTCCCCATGGATTCAAGACCCTCTGGCAGATACACTGTCGATATATTAGTCTTATAAAAAGCGTTATTTCCGATGACCTTTACCGTGTCTGGTACTACAGCTGCCTTCCCCGCATTGCATGGATAACTAATCACTTTCTTTGGTGCATCTTTTGTTACCAGCATCTTATTTTCTACAGTATAAGTTGTATTTCCCTGCTCTACCTCAATCTCAGCAAGCTTACCGCCTACAAATGGATTTACACCAATTGTATCAACAGAAGATAGTATGACAAATTTTTCAAGAGCAGTCTCACTAAAAGCATCCGCTCCTATTTTTGTAAGAGAAGTTGTCTTCCACTCAAGACCTGCCATCTGATTACAGTTATAAAACGCATTTTCCTCAATGCTTGTTACTCCTGTACCTATAACAACTCCTGTAATTTTGGAACAACTATAAAATGCATTACTTCCAATCTTTGTCACATTATCAGGTATTGTCAACATCCCACTCGCATCACATGAACTAAAGGCTGAATTTCCAATCTCATTAATATAATCAGGTATTGTAATACTTGTCAACCCTGAACAATTTGCAAAAGCTCCATCGCTAATCCTTGTCACTTGATTTGACCAAACAACATCTTTCAAGCTATTGCAGCTAGAAAATACATTTGATCCAATCGAAGTTACATTGTCCAATCCTGTAATTCCCGTAGCACTGCTGCACCAATTAAACGCATACGCCCCAAGTGTACGCACCTGGCCAGGTATTTCAATGGTTTTTATCTTTTCACATTGCTGAAATGCCCCTGGGCTAATTGATGTGCTCCCACTTGGCCATATAACCTGCGTCAACCCTGTTGCAGCAAACACATAACTCCCCATAGTAGCATCCGCTTTAAGGGAAATCGTGCTTAAAGCCGAACAATGATTAAATGCATAGTTTCCAAAATTTCCTACAGAATTGCTACCAGAAACATCCTCAAGACTCTTACACTCAGAAAATGCATAACTACCAACCTTATTCACCCCTGATAGAGAAATTCCAACCAGCGAAGAACAATTTCTAAAAGTATAATTACCAACCTCTGTCACTCCTGACATGGAAACAGATGCCAAATCTTCAAAAGAATAGAATGCATATACTCCAAGCTTTGCCACCCCCGTTATGTTTACCTCAGTAACCACATTGGCATACCTTCCCCATGGAGCAGTCGGCCCACTATAGGGCTTTCCATTCTCATCATAATAAGGGTTGTTGTAGTCAGTACGCGCTCCATAATCAGGCATTATGCTAGCCCCCTGACCAGTCAATGTCAAAGTTGTTCCAGTAATGCTCCAACTAATATCTCCATCTTCACCGCTTTTCGGTTCTGCCGCTTGGCTAACACTAAAAATGTCTAACACCCCTGCCAGACTTCCCGCTGGCAGCGGCATCATTTGTAACACAAGCGTCACCACCAATAAAATGGCAACTTTTTTTCTTTGTTTCATAAACTTCGCCTCTCTTTCTTTCATTATAGTTGATTTTGATTACAATATATTCCAAGGCGCAAAAAAAACGCCATTGCCCACAAAAGGAAATGTAATTTCACCAGTCATAAAATAAAAAATAAGAAACCTAATTATTTTTCGTCATTATTCTATTATTCCTTAAATTTTTCCGCCCAAATTTTGTATATGTTCTATATACTCAGTTATTAATATTATACTACTAACTTTTTCCATTGTCAAATTTTTGCCACTTTTTTGCCATTATTTTTATCCCATAAACTGAGTTTTTGTTCACCTTGTTACTATTAACAGCAATATGTTTAACACTGAACGTATGCCTAAAAAAGGGCATCGACTTTGCTTGTGCTCTAGCAAAAATGCTTTCGTGTTTTTTTGATGGTACTCTACTATGTTTCGAACAATTTCCTATAAAATGACAAAAAAATCGGAAATCTTATAAAAAAATATTAAAGACTTCCGATTTCCTCTATAATGCCGCAGACCGGAATCGAACCGGTACGGGTATCACTACCCACAGGATTTTAAGTCCTGGGCGTCTGCCAGTTCCGCCACTGCGGCATAAATATTCTTCAATAATAGCAACCACTTTAATATTATTGAATGGGACCTACAGGGCTCGAACCTGTGACCCTCTGCTTGTAAGGCAGATGCTCTCCCAGCTGAGCTAAGATCCCATGTCCATCGGTTACTACCGCAACCGACTTGTTCAGTATACTATCCAATCCATAAAATGTCAACACTTTTTTTAAATTTTTTCGACTTTTTTTACTCTCCCATCAGGCGCTCCACAAGCCGGACACAATCGGCCGCATCTCCGGAATATCCGTCCGCACCGATTTCTTCCGCAAAGCTTTGTGTGATCGCGGCCCCCCCGATGATCACCCTGCTCGTGCAGCCTTTTTCTTTCACCAGCTCCACCACCTCTTTCATGCGCATCATCGTGGTTGTCATCAGCGCAGACAGACCGATGACACTGGCTTTCTCCTTTATCGCGGTATCTACGATCTGCTGAGCCGGAACATCTTTTCCAAGGTCGATCACCCGATATCCATAATTTCTGAGCATAAGAACCACCAGATTCTTACCGATATCGTGAATATCTCCCTCTACGGTCGCCATCACAACTGTCGCCTTTTCCTCCCTGCCGTCGCGTTCCAGCATCGGCTCAAGATACTCAATCGCCGTCTTCATCGCGTTTGCAGAGGCGATAAGCTGCGGCAGAAAATATTTCTGTCTGTCAAACAGCACGCCAACCTCGTTAATCGCCGGAATCAGCTGGCTGTCGATCACCGCATCGGGGCGCATTCCTTCCGCCAGAAGCTTTTCCACCTCCGCAAGGATCGTTCCCTTCTCTCCCTTTACAACCGCGGTATACACAGCCGTTTTCTCCGCCACAGAAACATCTTCCTCTTTCGCAGACGCCTTCTCCGATGCCGTTTTTTCCGTTTTTGCAGGAATTGCCCGTATCTCTGGCACAGGTACTGCCCCCGAAGCATATTTTTCGTGCAGAAAATTCATACGTTCAATATATCTGAGATCGGACGCTTCTTTATTGAGAAGCATATCGGCAGCAAACGCGGCGCTCATCAGAAGCTCCTGCGACGGATTTGCGATCGCCATCGTCAGACCGTTTGCAATCGCCATTGTTAAAAAAGCGGTATTTACATAAGAACGCTCCGGCAGCCCGAACGAAATATTGGAGAGCCCGCAGACGGTCGGCAGGCCCAGTTCTTCCCTGCAGTACGAAAATGTCTCAAAACAGTCGAGCGCCGCCTTTGGATTCGCCCCGACAGTTGCCACCAGGCCGTCCACCACCATATCCTCCCGCTCCAGGCCCGCCGCAAGCGCCGCCTCCATAACGGCACGGATAATCTCATGCTTCTCCGTGCAATTCTGCGGCAGCCCTGCATCCGAAAGCGGAAGCAGGATAAACATCGCTCCATACTTTCTGGCAATCGGAAGAAGTTTTTCCATTTTTTCTTTTTCCATGGAAATCGAATTGATCAGCGCCCGTCCCGGGTATATGCGGAGTGCCGCTTCAATGATATCCACATGACTCGAATCGATGCACAGCGGACAATCCACCGTCGATGTTGTCTCATAGACCGCAGCCAGCAGCATTTCCTTTTCATCGATCCCGTTCATCCCCATATTAATGTCGAGAATATCTGCACCGTTTTCTTCCTGCTCCAACGCCATGGAACGTACCAGATTTAAGCTGCCTTCCCTGAGCTGTGCCTGGAGTTTTTTCTTTCCGGTAGGATTGATGCGTTCGCCGATTACCATAAAAGGACCGTCCGGACGAATTTCCACGGCCCGGCGCTCCGACGTAAGCATCCTCCGCTTCTGCCGGAGGGGCCTGCGTGTCTTCTTTCCCTCCACCGCGCGGCTCAGCGCCGCGATATGCCCGGGCGTCGTCCCGCAACAGCCGCCGATCAGAGAAGCCCCTGCATCTGCCAGTGCAGCCCCCAGTAACGCAAACGCTTCGGGCTCTGTGCGGTAAACCGTCACACCGTCACACAGTTCGGGCATGCCCGCATTCGGCTTTGCCAGAAGCGGAACCGTGGCATATTCTGCCATCTTTGCCACCAGCGGCAGCATCGCCTCCGGGCCAGTCGAACAGTTCAGACCCACAGCATCCGCCCCCAGGCTCTGAAGAGTCACAACCGCCGTCACCGGATCCGTTCCGTAGAGCGTCCTCCCATCCTCATTGTACGTCAGTGAAACCATGATCGGAAGGTCGCAGACTTCCCGGATGGCAAGCACAGCCGCACGGCATTCCTGAAGGCTCATCATCGTCTCCACCACAAACAGATCCACACCGGCCGCTGCCAGAATACCGGCCTGTTCACGGTAGACATCGACCAGTTCCTCAAACATCATCTCTCCGACCGGATAGATCTGGCGTCCCGTCATCGTCAGATCACCGGCCACAAGTGCTCTCCCTCCCGCCGCTTCTTTTGAAAGCGCCACAAGCTCCCTGTTCATGCGGACAATCTGCCCGGCAAGACCATATTCCTCAAGCTTGATCCGGTTGGCCGTAAATGTGGGTGCGTATAAAATATCCGTTCCGGCCTGCACATACCGCCTCTGCAGATCTATAAGGACTTCCGGATGCTCTGTGATCCACTGCTCCGGGCACACTCCCACCGGCATTCCCGCATTCTGCAGATTGGATCCCGTCGCCCCGTCCAGAATCACCGGTCTGTTTTTTACAAGTTCTCGAAATGTATCTCTGGTCATGTGTTTTCCTCTCTGTCTGTATTCTCTTTTATCTTTTCCGCGCAATGCAATTATTATGCCATTTCCACGCGCGCTGTGCAAGCGTTTTATCACACACCTTTCAGTCATAAAGTACATGCATCTCTCTTACACTTTAATAAATCATCTGATCATGTAACGCAGGAGGACCCCTTGAAATTTCTGATCTCTCTTTTTCTGAGCATGAACCTGGCAATCTCCTCATTTTTTTCCGCCTCTGCAGTCTCTGCCGCAGAGCACGCCATCCGCGCGGAGGAAAATACCACAGATGCCGCTTTAAATGTCTCTGCCCCAAGCGTTCTATTAATGGAAGCTTCCACCGGAGCCGTTATCTACGAAAAAAATTCCCATGAGGTGCTGCACCCTGCCAGCATCACAAAAATCATGACGCTGATCCTGATTTTCGATGCTCTCGCTTCCGGGCAGATCGCGCTCACCGACACAGTAACGGTATCGGAATACGCCGCCAGTATGGGAGGCTCTCAGGTATTTCTGGAACCGGGCGAAATTCAGACCGTCGAGACAATGATAAAATGCATCAGTGTCGCGAGTGCCAATGACGCCTGTGTCGCCATGGCAGAACAGATTGCCGGCTCAGAAACCGAATTTGTCCGCATGATGAACGAGCGTGCAAAGGGACTTGGTATGAACGAAACATCTTTCGTCAACTGTTGCGGTCTTGACACAGACGGCCATATGACAAGCGCCTACGATGTTGCACTGATGTCACGGGAACTGATCACAAAGTACCCCGACATCCATAAATACTGTACAATCTGGATGGAAAATATCACACACACCACCGCAAAAGGAACCAGCGAATTTGGACTGACCAACACCAATAAACTCATCCGGCAATACGAGTATGCCACTGGTCTGAAGACCGGCTCGACAAGCCTTGCCAGATATTGTGTCTCCGCTACGGCCAAAAAAGATGACATGGAACTGATCGCCGTCGTTATGGCGGCGCCAGACTACAAAGTACGCTTTTCCGACGCTACGACGCTCTTAAATTATGGATTTGGAAAATGCCGGGTTTTTTCCGACCAGAATGCCGATAAACTGGCCTCTCTTCCAATAAACAAAGGGATTAAAGAAGATGTCGGTTTAGCCTACGCCGGTCCCTTTCAGTATATATCCACAGACGGATCAGACCTCAGCGGTATCAGCAAGTCCATTGATCTGCCGGAGGCAGCAGAAGCTCCTGTCAGAAGAGGCGAAATTGCCGGCCGTGCAGTCTATTCCCTGAACGGACGCGAAATCGGCAGTATCGATATCGTCTACACAGACTCTGTAAAAAAAGCCGCTTACAGGGATTATTTTCTAAAAACACTCCACCTGTTTCTGACCTAATTCACATAAAGAGAACCGGGTAACCTCATTTTCGTGCAGGCAGGGCCGCAGCTTTTCTATTTCCGGCCCTGCCTGTGTCTGTCCGGAAACACAAGAATACAAAATGCCTTAAAAAGAATATCCCTGTCAATTTCACAAAGAATTGACATTTCCATAAAAAAGGAGTAGGATTGACGCGGTATAAAAATAAGAGGAGATATTGTTATGACAGGTTACAAATTTTTACTTGATCTCGCAATCATTTTATTATGCACAAAATTACTGGGAATCGCAACAAACAAAGTACAGATGCCACAGGTTGTCGGTTCTCTCGCCGCAGGCCTTTTGCTTGGCCCGGCAATGCTTGGGATTATTACAGAGACGGATTTTCTACAGACAGTAGCCGAATTAGGCGTCATTGTTCTGATGTTCGGCGCCGGCCTGGAAACCGATATCAAAGAACTGAAAAAAAGCGGAAAAGCCTCTTTTGTGATCGCGCTTTGTGGTGTCGTTGTCCCGATCATCGGCGGCTTTGCCGTGTCGTATTTCTTTAACCGCCCTGGCGTCATTGACTCAGACGCATCCTGCACACTGTTTCTGCAGAATATTTTCATCGGTGTGATTCTGACCGCAACCTCCGTCAGCATCACCGTAGAAACCTTAAAAGAACTTGGCAAACTGAAATCACGGACGGGTAATGCCATCTTAGGCGCCGCCATTATCGACGATATCCTGGGCATTGTCGCTTTAACCGTAATCACCAGCCTCGCGGATCCCTCCGTGCAGATCCATCTTGTGCTGCTGAAAATTGCCGGCTTTTTTCTCTTTTCCATTGTCCTTGGGTACCTGTTTTACCGGATGTACAAATACTGGATGACTCATTCGGATAAAATGCGCCACAGACACGTTATCATCGGCTTTGCGTTCTGCCTGCTCATGGCATACGTGGCAGAATCATGGTTTGGAGTTGCAGATATAACCGGTGCCTATATCGCCGGGCTGATTATATCAAACATCAACCGTTCCACCTATCTGCAGGAAAAATTTGATGTGCTATCGTATCTGCTTTTATCGCCTGTTTTTTTCGCGAATATCGGACTGGCTGTAGAGCTTCCGAAAATGACGCCCACAATCGCCCTGTTTACCATACTTCTTATTCTCGCCGCAATACTGACAAAAGTTCTGGGCTGCGGTCTGGGCGCCAGAATGTGCGGGTACAATCCCAGCCAGTGCAGACGAATCGGTATCGGAATGGTATCAAGAGGTGAGGTTGCACTGATTGTGGCAAGCAAAGGGGCAGCCATCGGCCTTCTGGGCAGTTCATTTATGGGTCCCATTGTCATTATGGTCGTCACTACAACCGTGCTGACCCCGATTTTACTCAAACTCGTGTATAAAAACGGTCCTGTCAGCAATGTCCGTGAAGAGGAAAACATTACAGCTTATCATGAAAAACTGACAGATCTTCGCCGGAGTATAAGCAAAGGAAAAATATCACAGTGATCTCCATATCGACGTAAAGGAAGCAGCCTGCCCTGCGGGCCCCGCCAAACACAAGTCCGCTCTGCGGCGAAGCAGCGCCAGAATCCCGCAGAGCGGGCTTGTGTTTGGCGGCAGCTCACCGAAACTTCTGTCATACCCGCTCATTCGGCGTTACTTTTCGTATATAAACAGCTGTGGCAGGCAGTGCGCAGACACAGATCGCCGTGTAAAAATCCCATACCGACATTTTCGGCACCGCATAAACGAAGAGGGATACGGCAGTCCTCATTCCTGTTTTCTGATCACCGGAACCCACACTTCATATTGCGCATTTTCCGGATCCGGACTGAGATACACTTCGATATCGGGTGCATTTCCGTATTCATACCCAGATGTCGGAAGCCATTCCGCCACAATGCGCTCCTGAAGCTTCTGAATGGACTGGTTTGTTCCCGAACCTGGAAAAACTGCCCACAAAGCCGCCGGAACGATATACTCTTCAAACTCGTCCGCCGGTTCTGTACTCGAAACGGCAATAAAATATTTCCATTGCTCCCCGTCCCGGCAGACACTCATGCCCAGAAGACCCATAGGCGGCGTATTCATTTTTCCTGACAGCTTCTGAATCGTCCCGTCCGATACTGCCCGCTCCCACATGGTGGGAACAACCGCAAAATTCTTCTCCAGCTCCGTGGAAAGCGGGGCAGATATCCCGACAATCCGGAACGCTTCTTTTGATTCAATCCGATAATTCATCTCTTCAGCTCCTTTCACAATCACCTTAAATACAAGAGGCGGAAAAGATTTTACAGATACGCCCCCGCTTTTTACTGCAGACGGAGCAATCCCATGAACAGATTGAAACGCCCTGTTAAACGCCGTAGGAGAACTGTATCCGTATTTTAAAGCAATATCGATGATTTTTTCTGTCCCATCCGCCAGCTCTACGGCGGCAAGAGACATTTTTCTCCTGCGAAGATACTCCGAAAGCGGAACGCCTGCCATATATGTAAACATCCGCTGAAAATGATAGGAAGAACAGCAGGCAATTTTCCCGATCTGTTCATAATCCACCTCATCGGTCAGGTGCTCCTCTATATAGGCAATCGCATTGTTCAGCCTTTCAATCCATTCCATTTTCTATTTCCTCCCTGTCAGAATACATTATACAAACCAGCTTTTCCATTTTCCTCTCATTTTCTGCACGAAAAAGAGAGCCATCCACATAAACCAGAAAATACACACCGTCTGTCCCGTGTTCTATATGTATCCTCGCAAAAATACATCCCGAAAAATCTCTTTCAGAATCGCTACTCCAGATAGGCACCAGAATAGTAAGGAATTGTAATATACTGACCAACGTGAATATCATTTTCCAGAATATGATTGACAGAACAGATCTCCGCAATATAATCCGCCATACTGCCGCACTCTTCTGTGATATATGTGTCAGCTATCTTCCAGAGAGTATCCCCTTCTTTTACCTGTACACTCGTATAGTATTTATAGGAGCATTCGGCAGATGCAGCCTGGGCATTCTGCGAACAGAGAAACAATGTGCCAATAACCACAACAACAATTGCTCCGACAAGTAAAATCAGTGCCGTCTTCTTTTTCCCACCCATCATCTTATTATATCCCCCCAGTGTCTTATTATTTCCACAACAATTTGCGGATCTGTCATTTATTTTCTATCCCAGAATATTATAAGAACATTTGTTTGTCAAGATATATTTCGAACAAATTTTCGGAATATATGTTTGCAATTCAGTTTAAAATATGTTATAATGGGGGAAGATCAGATTAATGTTATCGAATACATTGACAGGAGGCGTCTACATGGCATATGGCAAGATAAGCGCAAAGCAAAAGGAGATTCTGGAATTTATCAAACAGGAGATTTTAAACAGGGGATATCCGCCCGCAGTCCGCGAGATCTGTGAGGCGGTCGGTCTGAAATCCACCTCATCGGTACACTCACATCTTGAGACGCTGGAGAAAAACGGCTATATTCGGAGAGATCCGACAAAACCACGTGCGATCGAGATTATCGATGACAATTTCAATCTCACCAGACGCGAAGTCGTCAATGTGCCTGTGATCGGGAGCGTCGCCGCAGGCCAGCCGCTTCTGGCTGTTGAAAATATCGAAAATTACTTTCCGATTCCGGCAGAACTTATGCCAAATACGGATGCTTTTATGCTTCATGTAAAGGGAGAAAGCATGATCAATGCCGGCATTCTCGACGGAGATCAGATCCTGGTTCAGCAGCAATCCGATGTGAGAAACGGTGATATTGTAGTTGCCTTGATAGAAGATTCGGCTACCGTCAAGACATTTTATAAAGAAGACGGCCACATACGTCTGCAGCCTGAAAATGATACGATGGATCCCATCATCGTAGAAGACTGTACCATTCTCGGAAAAGTATTTGGCGTGTTCCGCCTCTTTTCCTGAAAACCCATGCCAGCTTTCCGGCACCGGAATCTATAACAGAAGATTTCGCAGGTTCTCTGGCAGATTACACACAGACCGCATTGCATCCTGTCGCCGCGCTGATTCTGCATGGCCGGGCGCGGAGTCCGCAGCAAAACGCAGACTCTTAAGTGTAATAATCAGTACCCTTATGGTAATTAAAATGCCAAAAAATCCTGCCATGCCATCCCCGCATGATATATGACGCTGTCTGCTGCGGGCCGCCTTTACGTCCCCGCAGCAATACAATTCTGTTTCTGGCGAGGCATACATCGCTTTACTCTCAGTCCTCTTTCAGATCAACGACTTTTCCGTCTCCCCAGATTCGTTCCAGATCATAAAACGCACGGTCTTCTCTGGAAAAAATATGAATGATGATATCACCGTAATCCATAAGAATCCAGGTTGATTTTGAATTTCCTTCGATCTGTTTTACATTAAGTCCCGCTTTAAAGAGCGCCTCGTCTGCCGCATCCCGCATCGCCTGAATCTGGTTCAGATTCGTTCCGCCTGCAATCACAAAAAAATCGGCAATCGGCGATAGCTCACGGATATCTATTACTTTTATATCTTCTGCCTTGCGCTCACTCAGCGCGGCGGCAGCAATTTTGCAGTATTCTTCCGATGTCATAATTCGTTCCTCTCTTTCTGATACTGTCTGTAAAATTCATATGTCATCTTTGTGACCGGATCAATGGAACCGCCTCTCCCAGACAGATGCCGGAGTGTATCAGATAAAATCTGAGCCATACAGGCGTTTAAGTCCGCAAACGCGAGTCTGCGCACCTCATCCAGATTGGGCGCCTTATCGCGCAGCGGCTCTATATAATCCGCAATATAAATGATTTTGTCAAGAACACTCATATCCGGTTCTCCGGTCGTGTGAACCTTTATCGCGTGCAGGATACCCGGGTCGCTGACCCCGTATTCTGTCTCCGCCAGAAAGGCTCCCAGTTTGGCATGAAGAAGATACGGGCTCTCCATTTCGATGCCGGTAATCGGGAGATCATTCTTCTCACACATTCTGATCTTTTCGTGATTGGGAATACACTTGGCACAATCATGGAGCAGCCCCGCCAGCATCGCCCGTTCTACCGGAAAACCATGCGCCATGGCAAGGCAACCGGCCGTATACATAACGCCTCTGGTATGTTCATAGCGTCCTTTGTCCAGCTTTTTTTTCAGTCGTTTGCGTATTTCATTCTGTTCCATATTTCCCTCCACAAGACAGTCTGTTACGATTTTCGGTACAACCCATGATTTCTGATATATTCCTCTACTTTCGGAGGAAGATGATCGAAAGTCTGTCTGCCTCCGGCCACCGCATCTCTGAGAATGGTAGAAGAAATATCCGTCTTCCCGCCTGTAAGCGGGCGGATATCTGCCTGAAACAGCTTCTTTATTTCTTCGATTTTCTTCCCGATCTGCATAAGATCCATGTGGTCGCGTACTGCCACAAGTATCACTGCCTTTTGCGCAATAATCTCCGGATGACGCCACTGTTCGAAATAATCAAGCGAATCTGCTCCCATAATAAAATAAAAATGTGTCCGGGGGTACTGTTCCGTAAGCATGGTCATCGTCAGATATGTGTAACTGACTGTCTGGCTTTCGATTTCCATACGGGACAGCCGAAATGCGCGATAATCCTCAATAGCGAGCTCCACCATTCTGGCCCGGTCCTCCGCCGGCGTCATGTCTGATTCCGCTTTATTAGGGGAATGCCCTGCCGGAATAAACCAGACTTCATCCAGATCATATTCTGCCATGGCATTGAACGCAATGTTGATATGCCCCATATGAATCGGGTCAAAACTTCCGCCCAATATCCCGATCCTCTCATATTTTCCGGAAACTTTTTCGCTCTGCACTGACACTCCTCCTTATTTCGGAAGCACAAACCGGGAATTTTTCTTTGCCTGTCGGAATATAATTATTTTTTTTCCGATCACCTTGACAACCCCTGCATGTGTGCGCTCTGCAATCATATCCGCAAGCTCTCCCGGATCATCCGCACAATTTTTTAATACGGATATTTTGATCAGTTCTCTCTTTTCCAACGCTTCACTGAGCGCATTGATGATTTCCGGTGTAAGACTGGCTTTTCCAATCTGAAAAATAGGCTCCAGTGTATTTGCCTGACTGCCCAGATATGCACGCTGTTTACTCGTTAATTCCATAATTTTCTCCATATTCCGCGCTGCATTTACACATTGACGAGACTGTGACAGGCCTAAAAAAGGCTTTGCAGCGCACAGACACAGCTCCCGCGATTGAACATTCCATTTTCAATCTTATTTCTCTCTATTTATAATAGTCAAATTCATGCCCGTACATACGGACTGTATCGCCGTCCTGTATTCCCTTTTTCTCAAGTTCGGCCAGAATGCCCTGCTCTTTTAAAAATTTCTGAAAAAACAGAAATCCTTTTTCGGAATCCAGATTGGTATAACCGAGCATTTTTTCAATTTTGGGCCCCTCAATAATAAATGCAGCATCGTCTGCCCTCGAAACCGTATAAGGCTCATCTTTCAGGGCAAGCATTGAAATATCGTACTCCGGCTCATAGACCACCGGCTCCCGGCTACAGTTTTCCAGAAGACGGCTGACGTGATACAGCAGTTCTTTTAAACCCTTTCCACTGACAGCCGAAATCGGAAATACACGAATATCATCTTTTTCAAATTCATCCACAAGCGACCGGATTATCGCGTTCTCGTCTCCATATACAGCGTCGATTTTATTTGCTGCGATAACCTGTGGTTTCTGCAAAAGAGACGGATCATAAGCTTCAAGCTCCCTGTTGATGGCATGGATATCTGCAATCGGATCCCGCCCCTCTGTCCCCGCGGCATCGACCACGTGAATCATAACCTTGGTACGCTCAATATGGCGCAGAAATTCAAGCCCCAGCCCGACACCCTCCGAAGCGCCCTCTATCAGCCCGGGAATATCCGCAATCACAAATCCTTTTGCATCATCCAGGTCCACTACCCCCAGATTGGGCTGCAGTGTCGTAAAGTGATAATTTGCTATCTTTGGGCGTGCATTCGTGACACGCGACAGAAGCGTTGATTTTCCGACATTCGGAAAGCCCACAAGGCCAACGTCTGCGATCACTTTCAGTTCCAGTTTTACCTCCAGCTCAATTGCCTCCACGCCCGGCTGCGCATACTTTGGCGCCTGCATCGTCGGCGTGGCAAAATGCTGGTTTCCAAGACCGCCCCTGCCTCCGGGAAGAATCACCTGTCTGCGGTTTTCCCCCGACATATCCGCAATCACTTTTTCCGAAGCCGCATCCTTGATCACAGTGCCTGCCGGTACTTTCAGAATCAGATCCGCACCGTTCTTCCCATGACAGTTTTTCTTCCCTCCGTCCTCCCCGGGACGGGCGGCAAATTTTCTTTTGTGCCGGTAGTCCGCGAGAGTATTCATCCCTTCGTCTACCTCAAAAATGACGTCTCCGCCCTTTCCTCCGTCTCCGCCGTCCGGACCGCCGTCCGGCACATACTTTTCCCGGCGAAAACTGACATGGCCGTTACCGCCTTTTCCTGACTTTATAATAATTGTCGCTCTGTCCGCAAACATAATTTTTACCTCATATCGCTCTGTGGGCATCCTGTCTCCTATCCGGATGTCCGAAAATCAGATCAGAAGAAAGACCGGATCTCTTCATGTCCGGGCATGACACCTCTCTTCATCCCCCTGTGCACAATAAGACCCGGCTATTATCATAGTCGGGCCTGCTGTGCATCTTATTCAGCTACTGGATAAACGGAAGCCTGTTTCTTGTCTCTTCCCTTTCTCTCGAATCTTAAGATACCATCTTTCAATGCAAATAAGGTGTCATCGCCGCCGATCCCTACATTTACACCCGGATGAATCTTCGTTCCTCGCTGTCTGTATAAAATATTTCCAGCTTTCACGAACTGTCCGTCTGCTCTCTTGGCGCCCAATCTCTTAGACTCAGAGTCACGGCCGTTCTTGGTAGAACCCACTCCCTTTTTATGAGCAAAAAACTGAAGGTTCATATTTAACATGTCCTACACCTCCTTGAAATTCAGAATGACATAATCACTTCCATATGTGTGCTGTATTCCCTGCAGTCCCAGAACCAGAGACCTCATCAGAAGTCCGCCGTCGTGCCCCGGCACTTTCTGAAACCGCAGTACAATCCTGCCGCTGTTCTCGTCAGAATCTACCGTAAAATCTTCTGCGGTGTACTCCTCCAGAGCATTGACCGTATTGATTACCAGGGCGGAAATCCCCGCGCAGACGATATCCTCCCCTTTTACGGCATATCCGGCATGTCCGGCGCACTCAAAACCGAGATACGCCCCGCTGCGGTCCTTATAAACCGTTATCCTTGTCATAACCGCATCCGGCCGCTTACGCGTTGATCTTTTCGATCTTAACCTTTGTAAACGACTGTCTGTGACCCATTTTCTTGTGATAACCGGTTTTTCTCTTGTACTTGTAGACGATGATCTTTTTGCCCCTGCCCTCTTTTACGACAGACGCTTCCACCGATGCACCTGCTACATCCTCTCCGACTCTGATTCCGTTATCGGACACAGCCAATACCTGATCAAACGTTACCTTCTCACCGGCCTCGACACCAAGCTTTTCAATGGTAATGATATCGCCCTCGGATACTTTGTACTGTTTACCGCCTGTTGCTATGATCGCGTACATGTGGCACCTCCTATTTTATCATTACTCGCCAGTTATGGTGCTGTCCTTTCCGGACAGTCTTTCAACCTCACTGCGCGGCATACCGTGTTATTTTATCATATGATTTTTCAAACGTCAACCTGTTTTCCCGTATTTTCCGCAAGCTGCGCATCTCCGGCCGGATCATTGCCAAACAGATCATCTCTGGTAATATTGTTGAGCCATTTCCCGCTCCGATAATGGTGAAGTACCCACGGCCATTTTACAAACTCATCCGTACAGAGCAGAAAATAGACCCACATCACGGGAAGCTTTAAAACAAACGCTGCAAAAAAACCGAGCGGCACCGCATAACACCACATATCGACGGTATCACAGATAAAACCGAAACGGCTGTCTCCTCCCGCCCTGAACACTCCGACAATCAGTGTCGTGTTTACAGCGGCTCCCATTACATAATAAGCGTTGATAAGCAGCATATATTTTAAATAGTACATCGCCTGATCCGAAAGCGACGCGTACCGCAGGACAACCGGCATCACTGCAAGAATAATAAGACCTCCGGCGATCCCCGTGATGACAGTGAGCTTCATCAGCTTTTTCGCACCGTCTTTCGCTTCCGCCGGCTTGTTTTCTCCGATGATCTTTCCGAGCAGGATGCCGCCGGCACTCGCCGTCCCAAAACACAGAATCGTTCCGAAATTGCGCACAACGATGACAAACGAATTGGCCGCCACTGCATCCGTCCCCAGATGACCGATAATCACAGAGTACATCGAAAACGCCACGCTCCAGGCGATATCGTTTCCCAGCGCCGGCAGGGACAGCCGGACAAAGTCCGAAAACAGTACCTTATTTTTTACAAACAGATATTTAAAGTCCAGCTTCACATCCGTATTGTTCATCGATACCACAAAACATGCCATAAGCTCGATCAGCCTTGACACGGAGGTTGCAATCGCAACGCCTGCCGCGCCCAGCCTTGGCGCGCCGAAAAAACCGAAAATAAACACCGCGTTCAGCAGGATATTGAGTGAAAACGCCAGCACGTTCATTGCCGTGCTGATCATCACCTTCCCGATACTCCGTAAAACCGCCAGATAAACCTCGATAATTCCCCAGCAGAGATAACTGACGCTCATAAACCGCAGATACGAAACACCGATTCCGATCAGTTCTGCATCATTTGTAAACAACCGCATCATCGCCTCCGGAATCAGCAGGGCAGCTCCGGCGAAAAGCAGCGCAAAACACAGCGAAAAGCGCAGGGCAATACCCTCCACCACCTGAATCGCCCTCATATCTCCTTTTCCGTAATACTGAGCGCAGAGTATTGTCGCCCCGGTTCCAAGTCCATAAAACACCATAAAAAGCACATTGGCATACTGCGATGCCAGCGACACGGCTGAAATCGATGACTGACCGACATAATTAAGCATGACCACATCGGCTGAACTGACCGCCGCACTCAGCAGATTCTGAATCACAATCGGCAGCACCAGCTTAAAAATCTGGCTGTAAAAAGATTCCCCCTCTGTCGTTTTTGTCTGCATAAACGTTCTCCCCTCTGGCATTTTTATCCTGTCCCGAAAAAAACATGGTATACATCATAGCACACTCCCTCCCGGATTTCAATCCGGTTATCCCTGCAAAAAAAGTTTTTTCTCTTGTATCTTTTTCCCCGACCATATAAAATTAAGAAGATACCCCTGTGCAGACGGATTGGCGCCGCGCCGGTGACAGATCGCCATAAGGACTGGACAGCTTTTTTTATACCCGGATTTGTATCGGAGCCCCAAATCCGGTCCGCAGCCCGAAATTCGGGATTCCGGTGCTGCGCCTTCACAAAACCGGCTCCCGTAATGGAGGATTTTATGCACACCATTTCTTTTATGCTGCGTTATGTAAAAAAATATCGCCTTCAATATACTGCGGGCATCATCACTTTATTTATTGTAGACTTTGCCAGCCTGTTTATCCCGAAGCTGACCGGAACTGTCACCGACGGGCTGACTGCGCATACCCTCGGCTGGAACGGCGTCGTCTCCTGCCTTATCTCCATTTTCATACTTGGCCTTACCCTCGCCGTCGGCCGTTTTCTGTGGCGCTACTTTCTCTTCGGCGTATCGCTCTCGATTGAGCGCGAGCTGCGCAACGATATGTTCGGCCATCTCGAAAAGATGAGCGTGGAATACTACAATGTACATAAAACCGGCGATCTGATGACACGGTTCACAAGCGACCTGAATGCCGTGCGCATAGCCATCGGCCCTGCCGTCATCTGTGTTTTTGACGCCACCGTAATGACCGTCATGGTAATCTGTCAGATGATGTACTACGTCAATATCCGCCTTACGCTTCTGGCCGTCATTCCCATGTTTTTCATCTGCGTGGGCGAAATTTATTTTGGAAAAATCATAAACGGCCGATTTATGGAACGCCAGGAGGCCGTCTCTCATCTCACGGATTTTGTGCAGGAAAGCTTCTCCGGTGTCCGCATCATCAAGGCTTTTGTCCGGGAACGTGCGGAATTAAGAGCATTTGCAAAGGCAAACAAAAACGCCATGGATAAAAACCTGCGCGTCGTCCGTTTACAATCCGTTGTGATGCCGCTTCTGGACGTCATCATCGGCCTATCGAGCCTTTCCACGCTTATCTATGGCGGTTCCCTTGCGCTGACCGGAGAAATCACCCTGGGCCGTTTCGTCGCCTTCCACCAGTACATCAATATGCTGGTCTGGCCAATGATTGCCTGCGGCGACGCCATTAATATGTTTTCACAGGGCACAGCCTCCATCCGCCGTATCCAGGATATTTTTGACGAAAAACCGGAGGTCTCTGACCAGGCCGATGCTGCCGGCCCGGCACAGATTAAGGGCGATATCACGCTCTCTCACCTGACATTTGTACACCGCGGGCAGAGCGGGCCGACCCTAAAGGACATCAGCCTTTCTGTACCGGCAGGAACCACACTCGCTATCATCGGAGGGACCGGAAGTGGAAAGTCCACACTGGTCAATCTTCTGCTGCGGCTCTACAACACACAACCGGGTATGATCTCCATCGATAAAAAAGACATTAACACCCTTTCGCTGAAGACGCTGCGGGAAAACATCGCCTACGTGCCACAGGATAACTTCCTGTTTTCCGACACGCTCAGATCCAACATTGCATTTGGAGCCGACAGACAGAATATGGACGCCATCGTACAGGCGGCAGAAACTGCCTGTATCCATGAAAATATCGTCTCCTTCCCCGACGGTTATGAAACCATCGTGGGCGAGCGCGGCGTCACACTCTCCGGCGGACAGAAGCAGCGCAGCTCCATTGCGAGAGCACTGATGAAAGACGCACCGATTCTGATACTCGATGACGCACTCTCCGCTGTTGACACCGACACCGAGGAGAAAATCCTGCGCAATCTTAAGAAAAACCGCGCGGGGAAAACAACAATTCTGATCGCGCATCGTATCTCGACAATCCAGAACGCCGATATCATTCTCGTTCTTAAGGACGGCCAGGCAAAAGAAATCGGAAACCACGAAGAACTGATGCGAAAAAACGGTATTTACCGAAACATGTTCGAACAGCAGCAGCTCGAAGCTGCCGTCCCGGAACAAAAAACCGCCGCAATGACACAGGAATATCAGCAATTACAGGGAGGAAGCGATCAATGAAACGGCTGTTTACCTATCTGAAACCACACCGTGGGACCATGGCAGCGGCAACTCTTCTGGTCCTTTTTATCATCGCAGTTGAGCTTTACCGGCCGGTTATCATCGGAAACGCCATCGACGAACATATCAACGGCTACTACAGGCCCTACCGCGTCACATCCGCGGATACAGAGGGAGCCGTATCCTATCGCGGCATCTTTCTGACAAGGGAATACAACACTCCGACAGCCGACGCAGAATATTATCAGCTTCTGCTCTGCGAAGACAACTATTATATGGCGGAACACCTGACAGGCGAAGCGTGCGAACGCCTGAAGGACGCAGATCACACACTGTCCGCCGCTTATGTGGCAGACGGCGCTCCCCTGCTCACCTGCGAAGAGCTAAAAGAGCTCCGCCGCCCGGATTATAGAGGAATCCTCACCGCGGCGGCTTTTTATCTTCTGATGCTGCTTTCCGGCTTCATCCTTAATGCCGCCAACACCTGGATACTGCAGAAAATGGGACAGAACATTATCTATGAGATGCGGGAAGAAGTTTTTTCCCACATCCACACCCTGTCTCTTGGCTTTTTCAATACAACACCTGTGGGAAAACTTGTGACACGTGTCTCAAACGATACCGAGGCCATCAACGAACTATTTTCCACAATTCTCATAAAGCTGTTTAAAAACATTGTAAAAATCATTGGTTTCGCAGTCGTCATGCTCTCCATCCACGTGCGGATGGCAGTTTTCTCGTTCCTGCTGCTTCCTGTCGTCACGCTGCTTACCTTTTTCTTCCGTTCCCTCTCGCGGAAAGCTTACCGGCTCACCCGCACAAAAATCACAGAACTTAACACGTTTTTATCCGAGCACATCCCGGGCATGAAACTGATTCAGATTTTTGCGCGCGAAAGAGAAAAATACCGGGAATTTGAGACAAAATCCGGCGAATTGTTCACGGCAAACTGGCGCGAAGTGATGATATTTGCCGTCTTCCGGCCCACCATTTACTTTCTCTCCGTCATCGCCATGATCACGGTCATCGGCACAGGGAGCGCCGCCGTACTGAGCGAAACGCTCTCCATCGGTACTCTCTTTATATTTATCAGCTACATCGGCTCTTTTTTTGAGCCGATTCAGGAGCTGGCAGAACAGTTCGGCACCTTACAGTCGTCCCTGGCCTCCGCAGAAAAAGTCTTCTCCATTTTAGATGAAACGCCGGAAATCGTCTCCCCCGCCCGTCCCGTCAAGGTAGAAATCAAAGGACGTATTGAATTCCGGCACGTCTGGTTTGCCTACGAAAAAGAAGATTATATCTTAAAAGATGTCAGTTTTATAATTGAACCGGGACAGAAAGCCGCGTTTGTCGGCGCGACAGGCGCGGGAAAATCTTCGATTTTAAATCTGATCGGCCGATATTATGATATACAGAGAGGCCAGATTTTCATCGACGGCGTCGATATCCGCGAAATCGACACCGATGTGCTGCGCGCCGCCATCGGCCAGGTACAGCAGGACGTATTTTTGTTTACCGGTACGATCGGAAGCAATATCTCCCTGAACAATGACGCCATCTCTCCGGAAGAAATCCGGTGCGCCGCTGAAATCGTAAATGCCGCTCACTTTATCGAAAAACTTCCGGGCGGCTACAACGAGCCGGTTACAGAGCGCGGCAGCACGCTCTCTGCGGGACAAAGGCAGCTCCTCTCATTCGCCCGGACTCTGGCGTACTGCCCTGCCATCCTGGTACTCGACGAGGCAACGGCAAACATCGACACGGAGACAGAAGAAATGATCACACAGGCCCTGGAAAAACTGATGGAAGGGCGCACCACGATCATGGTCGCACACCGGCTGTCCACCATCCAGCATGCAGATAACATTATTGTCATGCAAGGCGGACAGATACAGGAAGAAGGAACACACCAGGAATTGCTGCGCCGGGACGGACTGTACAAAAAACTGTATGAGCTTCAGCTGGCGGATCTGCAAAACCGATCCGCATGAAAAAAAGAGTGCCCTGCACTCTTTTTTGCGGCGCCAATCTTATGTATACAACTCCAGGCTGATCTCAAGCGCCTTATCTATTTTTACCAGGATCTGGTTGTCAAGGTGACACACCTTATCCTTGAGTCTTTTCTTGTCGATCGTGCGAAGCTGTTCCAGCAGCACAACGGAATCTTTGACCAGATCGTATTTTTGTGAATCAAGCTCCACATGCGTCGGCAGTTTTGCTTTGTTCATCTGTGATGTAATGGCCGCACAGATCACCGTCGGACTGTGCCGGTTTCCCACGTCATTCTGTATAATCAGTACCGGCCGCACGCCTCCCTGTTCTGATCCGACTACAGGTCTTAAATCTGCATAAAATATATCTCCACGTCTTATCATCATATACTCCACCTCATGATCTTTTAAGGATAGTATTCCCAATTTTAGCAGATGTATACGCATAACAGCTCCGGCAAAAGAAGAATCACGAAAAATAATCCCTGGCTCCGATCACTTTTCCCCCCTGCACATAAACTCTGGGCACACGTTTTCCAAGGCCGCAGACAAATTCATAGTTAAAACGCCCGGAACGCCCACCGGCCTCCTCCATCGTAATGCACGCCTCTCCATCCTGCCCGATCAGAACAACCTTATCCCCACATTTTACTTCCGGAATATCCGTAACGTCCACCATAAACTGATCCATGCACACACGCCCCCTGATGGGTGCTCTCATTCCGTGAATAAGGACATCACCACAGTTTGAAAGGCCTCGCGCGTAACCGTCCGCATAGCCTACGGGAATCGTGGCGATCCGCCTTGTATCCGGCGTCACATAAGTGCCGCCGTAACTGACGGCCCTGCCCGCGGGAAGTTCTTTCACATACGCCACATGTGTATAAAGAGAAAGAGCCGGTTTTAACACAATCCCGTTCTTATCCACTTCCTCCGACGGCCAGAGCCCGTACATTGTGATTCCGGCCCGCACCAGATCCAGATTTGCCTCCGGAAGCTCCACAATCCCGGCACTGTTCGAACAGTGACGGATCGGAATCGAAACACCGCGCTCCTCTAACATCGAAACCATCTTGTGAAACAGCGCAAGCTGATTTCTCGCATCCGACTTATCTTTCTCGTCCGCCCTCGCAAAATGGGTAAAAATACCCTCTACCATAATATGCGGAAGCGCCGAAAGCCGTGCCATCTCATCCGCGGCCTCACACGTCACCGGATACCCGATACGGCTCATCCCCGTATCAACAGCAAAGTGAATCCGGCATTCCGTCCCGAGACGTGCGGCCGTTTCCGACAACGCCTGCGCCATCTCACAGGTAAAGACAGTCGGACGGATTTTTGCACGTATCATCTCGGCATACTGATCGGGAAACGCATAACCCAGAATCAGAACCGGCTTCTCAATTCCCCTTCCGCGCAGGGCAAGCCCCTCCTCCACAGTCGCCACCCCGTAACCGTACAGATAAGGAAGATGGTCAACCGCCTCCGCAATCTCCACCGCGCCGTGCCCGTATCCGTCCGCCTTGATCACCGCCATGATTTTCGTCTGTTCTGAAAGCTTTTTATGCATCGCGTCCATATTGTGAACAACGGCATCCAGATTAATCTCGGCGTATACCCTGTTATATCCGTTCATTCCACGCACCACACCTTTCCAGACATTTTGTCTCCCCGGCTCTTTCCGTCTGCCTGCAGACATCACCCGCAGTCTGTTCTTCTTTCTCAGATGCCGCGGACAGACGCCGCAGACCGGATATCAGATCCGACGCCTGCATCCCTGCTGTTCCCGTCTCCGGCAGCATCCGGTCTCCCGCCAGCCCGTGCAGATACACGCCGAGCGGCGCCGCCTTATCCACACGCATTCCCTGTGCGAGGAGAGACGCGATCACACCACTTAAGACATCGCCGCTGCCGGCCGTCGCCATCCCACAGTTCCCGGACAGATTCAGAAAACTTCCGCCGCACGGCACGCCCGTCACTGTGTGTTCGTCTTTTAACACACATACCACGCCGTTTGTTACGGCATATGTCTCCGCCGTTTCAATCAGACTGCCCTGTATCTCCTCTATACATTTTCCCGTCAGACGGCTCATTTCCCCCAGGTGCGGCGTCACAATCACTTCCTGTCCGCACCGCTTCGCACAGTCTCTGATCAGAGGAAAAAAACGTTCCGGCTCCCGCGCAGTCAGATTCAGGGCGTCCGCGTCCAGAAGCACCGGAACCACACTCTCTTTAAGCACCCACTCCAGAAGCTGCGCCGACGCATCCGACACCCCCATTCCCGGGCCCACGACTACAGCATCCGCCCGGGAAACAGCATCCGCAATCTCTTCGCGTCTCAGCTCCTGCGGCTGGTAAGTCCGCAGCACCGCCTCCGGCACTGCCGTCTGTATCACCGTCCTGTTTTCCTCCGGCGTAAGCACCAGAACCAGGCCACATCCGGCGGCATATGCCGCCCTGGCACATAATACGGCCGCTCCCGCCATGTTGCGGCTCCCCGCCACTGCCAGGACCTTTCCGAACGTTCCCTTATTGGAATGACTTTTTCGCACGGGAAGAAAGGCTAAGTCTTCCCGCGTGAGTACCGCGGTATGTGGCTTTTGCCCAAGCCAGCTGCGCGCATCAATCCCGATCTCTTTCACCGCAATCTCACCGGAATATTCACTGCCCGGCCACAGCAGCAGACCAGGCTTTGCAAAAGCAAACGTCACCGTGTAATCTGCCTTAAACGCCGCACCGGGAATACTGCCACAGTCGGCCAGGACCCCGGAAGCGATATCGACGGCAATCTTTGTCCCCGGCAGGGCATTCATCGCCTGGATCAAATCCGCATAAACGCCCTCTGGCTTTAGCGACAGCCCTACACCAAACACCGCGTCGATTACCGCTGTATATATATTCTCTTCCGGAATCTCTCTGCCGATCTTCCCTCCGTAAGCCTCAAAAATCTGTTGCTGCAACAGATTCTGCTCTGAAGCCTTCCTCTTTTCACCGGCGAAAACGACATCCACATGCAAACCCTCCAGCAGCAGAAGCCTTGCAATTGCAAAACCGTCTCCTCCGTTGTTTCCCGCTCCGCAGACGACCAGCGTGCGGGACAGGCAGATTCCCCGCCGGTGCAGTTCCTCTACAAATGACAGTGCTGCCCGCTCCATCAGCACAATGGGGGGAATCCCGAAATATTCCGATGTGTTCGTATCATATTGCCGCATTTCCCGGCTGTCTGCAATATACTGCATCTTTTCCTCCGTTTCCGTCCCACTTTTAAGACCTTCTGAAAGTACGTCCTATATGATAAAAAGGCGCGTCTGCAAATGCAAAGCACCTTTTTCATCGCCGACTGCCTCATCCGGGCGACAGCAACCTTTTCACTGTGAATGCGAACCGGCTTCTCCTGTTTCCTCCGCCTCGCTCTTTTCGTATTCCATGTCAAACAAATCCAGGGTCTGACTGCCAAAAATGTCGTGCAGAAAAGCATATATCTCTCTGCTGTTCTGTACACAATCCTGTTTTTGTATGATTTTTTTCTTTAGCGCAATCCGCATCTGCCTGATCCACTCCGAAATCTGCTCTGCCTCCCGTTCATTGACACGCATCTTTTCGTAACAATATTCCATCGTGGAGAGCATCAGATCTTCATTCTTTTCTCTGAGCAGGCGGGGCAGATCAAGCAGACGCTCTTCGTATATATCCATCTTTTCATTGATCTTTTCAATCAGACGCCTGTCTTCCTTCAGTCTCCTTCTCTCCAGCGAATCCGCTTTTCCCTCGTCTGCCCCGTCCATATTAGCGACAATATTGTCCAGCAACGTCGATTTTAGTCCGCGCAGACTCTTTAACTGTGCGCCGCATTCCGCCTGCTCCGCAAGCAGACGGTTAAACGCCGCCTCCTGCGCCGCGATATCTTTTGTCTTTCCATAGATCGAAAACAGCCTGTGCCATTTTACGTCCAGCACCAGGAACGGAACGTTTACATCTGACAGCGCCCTGCGGAATCTCCCTGTGTCCTTCATGTATCACACCTCTTTTGCCCTGTGCCGCCAAAGCGTCGCGCCACTTCAATCGTCCCTGTTCTTTACAATATTGTAAGACAGCTGCATAAGACTGTCAGACAGATGCACATTTTCCACGACAACGTCCTTGTTGAGCAGTTCCAGATCTACATGTGCAAAATTCCAGATCGCATGAACGCCATTGTCCACCAGACGGTTTGCAACCGCATCCGCTTTCTTTTTCGGCAGCGTCAGCGCCGCGATATCCACCCGGTTTTCCTTACAGAACGCCTCCAGTTCATCCAGCATATAAATGCGGATTCCACGCACCAGCTTCTGCTCCAGTACCGGATTGATGTCAAAAAGGCCGATAATCACAAAACCAAATTTCTCAAACTTTACATAATTGGCAAGCGCCTGCCCGAGATTACCGGCGCCGATCACAATAATGTTGTGTGTCTGGTCAAGTCCCAGAATCTTTCCGATTTCCTCATACAGATACTTTACATTATACCCATACCCCTGCTGTCCAAAGCCGCCAAAATTATTCAGATCCTGACGGATCTGAGAAGCCGTGACATTCATTCTGCGGCTTAAGTCGTTGGATGAAATGCGCTCCACGCCTGCATCCAGCAGCTCCCCCAGATAACGATAATAGCGCGGCATCCTTCTTATCACAGCCTGGGATATTTCTTTTTCCCCCACAAAGATGTCCACCTTTCTTACTTCTTACTTGTCTATTATAGAGAAAACAGGGGCGTCTGTCAACGTGCGCGGAAACTGCCGCGCCGACCTCACGCACCACTCTGAGGGCATATTTTTCTGCACAAAACAGTGCAAAAAACAACAAACGGTATCACAACCGTCTCTCTTCCTCCAGTTCAATCGACAACGCCTCCCACGTCTCATAACATGCGTCCAGTTCCCCCTGGCATTCTGTCTGTTCTCCGGTAAGCGCACCCAGCTTTGCGGAATTTACGGCGTTTTCCGGCTTCTGACACTCTGCGTCAATCTCCGCGATCCGCGCTTCCAGCTCCGCGATCCTGGCCTCCGTCTTTTTCAGACTGTTCTCCAGCCTGCGCAGCCTGGCCTGAACAGCCTTTTTCGTCTGCCAGTCCGCTTTTGTGGATGCAGCGGAAGAATCTTCTTCTCCCGATGCGGCCTGCAGAAATCCCCCTCTTCCCTGTACCGCGCTCCCTGCGCCCGCAAACGTCTTCGTCATTTCTTCATGCTTCTCCAGATAATAGTCGTAGTTGCCGAGATAATTGACAAGCGTCTCTCCTGTCAGATCCAGGATGCGCGTCGCCGTCTGATTGATAAAATAGCGGTCATGAGATACGAAAAAAACGGTTCCCGTATACCGTCTTAAAGCCGTCTCTAAAATCTCCTTGGAGGTGATATCGAGATGGTTCGTCGGCTCGTCAAGAATCAGAAAATTGGCGTCCGAGAGCATCAGCTTGGCCAGCGATACGCGCCCACGCTCTCCGCCGCTTAAATCTCCGATCCGTTTAAACACATCGTCTTCCGTAAACAAAAAAGCCGCCAGCACATTCCGGATTTTCGTATTGTTCAGCTTCGGATAGTCATCTGCAATCTCCGAAAAAATCGTCTTCTCCATATGGAGAAGCTGATGTTCCTGATCGTAATAACCGATATAGACATTCGCTCCCGTCGTGATGGCTCCGCCGTCCGCAGCGACAAGGCCGTTGATCATCTTTAGAATCGTCGTCTTTCCCGTCCCGTTATTCCCGATCAGAGCCACACGTTCCCCCCTCTTAATCTCAAAAGAGAGGTCAGAAAAAAGAGTGACCGGAGGATATGACTTGGCCAGGTGCTCCACGGCGAGAACATCGTTTCCGCTGATGACATTCGGCTCGAGCACAAGATGGATATCCGTATTTTCCTCCGTCGGCTTTTCGATGCGCTCAATTTTATCCAGCATTTTTTCCCGGCTTTCCGCCCTCCGGATGGATTTTTCCCGGTTGAACGACTTTAATTTTGCGATCACTTCCTCCTGATGCCGGATCTCCTTCTGCTGGTTTAAATACTGCCGGAGCAGATCTTCCCGCACTTTTGCTTTTTTTCTTGCAAAATCCGTGTAATTTCCCTGATATACAAAGCTTTTATGCTGAAAAATCTCAATCACCTTTGTCACAACGCGGTCCAGAAAATAGCGGTCGTGCGCCACGATGATAACCGCTCCTTTGTAGTTCATCAGAAAATTTTCCAGCCAGCGGATCGACTCCATATCCAGATGGTTCGTCGGCTCATCTAAAAGCAGAACATCCGGTTTTGCCGCCAGAAGGCGCCCCAGGGAGACGCGCGTTTTCTGGCCGCCGGAGAGCTCAGCCATCTTTTTCGTAAACTCCTCCTCCGAAAAGCCAAGCCCCTTTAAGATGCCCCCCGCCTCACTGCGGTAGGTATAACCGCCGAGCAGTTCAAATTCATGACTCTGTCTGTGATAACTGTCTAACAGCTCCTCCAGCGCTTTTCCCGAAAGCCCTTCCATTCCGGCCTCCATCTCGCGCAGCCGCTCTTCCATTTTTAAGATATCTCTTCTGGAATTTAAAACTTCTTCATAAATTGTCGTCTGCCCCGAGACATCCTGATACTGCGCGAGATAACCGATCGACGTGTCCTTTGCCAGCACCACCTGACCGTCGTCCGCCGCCTCTTCCTGTACAATAATTTTAAGCAGCGTAGACTTGCCGGCGCCGTTGACGCCGACAATCGCTGCTTTTTCATTTGCTTCAATATGAAAACTGACTTCTTTTAAAATCTCGTCCGTCCCAAATGACTTTGAGACATTCTGACAGGATAAAATCATACTTCCTCTCATTCCGCCGCCCAGGCGGCCTTCTTTTTCGTGCCCTGCCCTACCGAAGGCTTTCCTCCAACGCCGCGCGGATGGCCTTGATAAAATCACCACTGTTTAAAACGGTCGGATTGGGATTGGTCGTAATCAGCGCCAGGTCTTTTGTCATTTTACCGGACTCGATCGTCTTTATGCAGGCGTCCTCCAGCTTTTTCGCAAAATCGACAAGAGCCGCATTTTTATCGAGCTCCCCGCGCTTCTGTAACGCTCCGGTCCAGGCAAAAATAGTTGCCACCGAGTTTGTCGACGTCTCTTCCCCTTTTAAATGCTTATAGTAGTGACGCTGGACCGTTCCGTGCGCCGCCTCATATTCATAGTATCCTTCCGGAGATACCAGCACAGACGTCATCATGGCAAGAGAGCCGAACGCGCTCGATATCATATCGCTCATCACATCGCCGTCGTAGTTTTTGCAGGCCCAGATATACCCGCCTTTTGATTTCATGACCCGCGCAACCGCATCGTCGATCAGCGTATAGAAATATTCGATTCCTGCGGCGTCAAATTTTTCTCTGTACTCCGCATCGAAAATCTCCTGGAATATATCCTTAAATGTGTGATCATATTTTTTGGAAATGGTATCTTTCGTCGCAAACCACAGGTCCTGCTTCTGGTCGAGCGCATAATTAAAGCAGCTCCTCGCAAAGCTCTCGACAGAACCGCAGAGATTGTGCTGTCCCTGTACCACGCCCGCGCCCGTAAAGTCGTGAATTAGTTCTCTCGTCTCGGTGCCGTCCTCTGCGGTGTAAACCAGCTCACATTTTCCCGGACCCGGAATTTTAAGTTCGGACGCCTTGTACACATCCCCGTATGCATGACGCGCGATCGTAATCGGTTTTTCCCAGTTCCTCACGCATGGCTCAATCCCTTTTACGACAATCGGCGTGCGGAACACCGTGCCGTCAAGCATCGCGCGGATTGTACCGTTCGGGCTTTTCCACATCTCCTTTAACGTATACTCCGTCATTCTGGCCGCATTCGGCGTGATCGTCGCACACTTTACCGCAACCCCGTATTTTCTGGTCGCATTGGCCGAATCCACCGTCACCTGATCGTCTGTATCGTTGCGGCACTTTAAGCCGAGATCATAATATTCCGTATTCAGCTCGATAAACGGGCTCAATAATTCATCCTTTATCATCTGCCAGAGGATGCGGGTCATCTCATCTCCGTCCATCTCCACCAGCGGGGTCGTCATTTTAATTTTCTCCATCGCGCTCTCCCTTCTTCGCCCGACGGCCCAGAGCCTGAGCCGTCATTATCTGTACCTTTCCATTTTCTCTCTCAACACTTCATTTAACCATTCCTGCCAGATTTTGTCAATCCACAAATATGTCTACGTCATCAGACGCCGCACATCATTGATCACGACAAAAATCATAAACGCAAATAAAAGCATGATTCCGATAAAGTGGACCATTCCCTCTTTTTCCGGGTCGACACGCCGCCCCCTGATTACCTCCGCAAACAGGAAGAGAAGCCGTCCCCCGTCCAGGGCCGGAAGCGGCAGAAGATTCATCACTCCCAGGTTGGCAGACAAAAAAATGGACATATAGAGCATCTGCAGGAAAACGCTGAACCACCCATAGGCAATATTCTTCTCATAGCCCTCACCGATCATATCCACGATACCGACCGGACCGCTCATCTGCTTTATGCTCACTTTTCCCGTCACAAGCGCCTTTAAACTGTTCAACGTCACCGAAATCCAGTATTTTACCTCATACACGCTATATTTTAAGTTGTCAAAAAGGGACCCTGGCTTTCGCGCCGTGCTGCCGAGAAAACCGTACATATAATACCCTTTTTCCTCGTCAAGCTTTGGCGTAATGCGCACGGTGCGTCGCTCTCCGTCCCGTTCATAAACGATATCGACCGTCTCCCCCGGATGAAACTGCGTATACGCACTGATCTCGCGGAAAAAATGAATCCGGCTGCGGTTCATCTTTACGATGACATCTCCTTCCTGCATGCCGGCTTCCTGGGCAGGATACCCTTCCTGCACGCCGGAAAGAACCGGGAGATCATATCCCGTATTGCAGTTTAATACAAATGCAAAGAAAAATGCCATGATAAAATTAAAAAGCGGTCCCGCAGCCACAACACTGATGCGCGCCCAGACCGCTTTTTTCCCAAACGACCGGTCGCTGCTGCTCTCCTCGTCTTCGCCTTCCATCATGCACGCGCCGCCGATCGGGAACAGCTTCAGCGAATAAGTCGTATCTCCCTTCGTAAAACCGATCAGCGTCGGCCCCATTCCAAGGCAGAACTCATTGACCCTGATTCCGTTCGCCTTCGCCAGAAGAAAATGGCCCAGCTCATGAAAAAGAATAATAACACTGAATACGATAAGTGCAACAATGATTTTCATATCAACCTACTTCCCTTTCTTTTCCGTCACCATTGTTCCGAAATCTGCCCGTAAACGGTCTGCTCCGTCATAAGAATCTCATCTACCGTCGGATCTGCGATGTAATCCGCACTGTCCATACAGGATTCTATAATCTCTGTAATCTCCGGATAGCGGATTTTCTGTTCCAGAAAGAGCGCCACCGCACGCTCGTTGGCCGCGTTAAACACCGTCGGCAGATTACCTCCCCGCTCAAGCGCCTCATAGGCAAGCGAAAGCCCCTTAAACGTCTTAAGATCCGGCTCCTCAAACGTCAGATTCTTAAGACTGCACAGATTCAGACGCTCCCCCGAAAGGCTGCGCCGCATCGGATAATAAAGCGCATACTGTATGGGCAGCCGCATATCCGGCGTGCCGAGCTGGGCAATCACTGCGCCGTCGACAAACTCAACCGCCGAGTGAATAATACTCTGCGGATGGACGACCACCTGTATCTGACCGGGCAGAACGCCGAACAGCCATTTCGCTTCCATTACCTCAAGCCCCTTGTTCACAAGCGTGGAAGAATCAATTGTGATTTTTCTGCCCATGGACCAGTTCGGGTGCTTTAAAGCATCTTCCACTCTGATATCTTCAAGCTCCTCTTTCTTTTTCCCGCGGAACGGCCCGCCGGAAGCGGTCAGCAGAATCTTATGCACTGCATTCCGGCCCGCCCCCTGCAGACACTGAAAGATGGCGCTGTGTTCGCTGTCCACCGGAAGAATCGGAACGCCGCATTCTCTGGCCAGCGGCATGATAAGGTGCCCCGCCGTGACAAGCGTTTCCTTGTTGGCAAGAGCAATCGCCTTCCCTGCCTTAATCGCCGCGATCGTCGGCTTAATTCCCAGCATCCCCACAATCGCCGTGACAAAAATCTCACTCTCCGGCTGCACGGCCACCTCGGTCAGCCCCTCCATGCCGCAGACAATTTTTACATCCAGATCCGCCGTGCGCTGCCGTAAATCCCGTGCGGCATCCTCCTGGAAAACACAGGCAAGCAGAGGCTTAAACTCACGGATCTGCTCTTCCATCAGGCGGATATTTCTCCCCGCCGCCAGCGCCGTGACCCGGATATCCTTCTGCTCCCTCACAATCGAAAGTGTCTGCGTGCCAATGGAACCCGTAGACCCTAAAACTGCTATTTTTTTCATTGGTCTCTCCTTTTTGTCTAGGGTGAAATCACATACACCGCAAGAAAATAAATAAGCGGCGCCGTAAAAATCACGCTGTCAAAACGGTCTAAAATACCTCCGTGCCCGGGAATCAGCGTCCCGTAATCCTTAATGTCATAATTCCGCTTGACGGCAGATGCCGCCAGATCACCGACCATGGAGACAAGGGCGCCCGCTGCGCAGATACCTGCAAGAAAAAAGATCTGCCGCGACGTCACCCCCATAGCTTCCCTGAATATGATTCCGTACAGACCGGCGAGCAGCGCCGCACCGAGCACGCCGCCGACGGCTCCCTCCACCGACTTTTTAGGGCTGAGCCGCGGAGACATTCTGTGTTTCCCGAACTTCACGCCGACGCAGTACGCGCAGGTATCGCATCCCCAGGAACACAGAAAGATCAGCCAGACAAGATAAGCCCCTGTGGGAAGCTCCCGCGTCCGGTATATGAACGAGAGCATCACCGCCACATAAAAAACACCGAAAAATGCCGCCAGAACCTGTTCCGTCCGATATTTCGGATAAGTAAACACATACGCCGCCATCAGCAGAATCAGAAATCCCAGGACGAACACCATCGGATCCGGCAGTAAAGGAAAACGCAGTGCGACATAGTATACTCCTGCGGCAAGATACCCGATCATCCCCGGCGCTGCCTTTTCAATCCCCAGAATGCGGTACAGTTCGTACATGCCAATATAAGATATCAGCAGTGAAGCCGCTAAGAGGATATCTCCTCCGGCCGTAATCAGTCCCAACGCGGCAATCACCAGCACGATCCCGCTCAACAGTCTTGTCTTAAACATGATTTTATCTCCCCACCGTTATTCTTCTCCGATCCCCCCGAATCTTCGATCCCTCTTATTATACGCCGCAATGGCCTGCTCTAATTCTTCTTTGCGAAAATCGGGCCACGGAACGTCTGTAAAATAAAATTCACTGTATGCGAGCTGCCAGAGAAGGTAGTTTGACAGCCTCTGTTCTCCGCCGGTCCGGATTAAAAGATCGGGATCCGGGATATCTGCCGTGTCCAGATAACCCGCAAACAAAGACTCATCCATTTCATCCGCCGTATGGATGCCCGCCGCAATATCGGCGTGCATCCGGCGCATCGCCCTTACCATCTCGTCCCTGCTTCCATAGTTGATGGCGATCTGCAGATTCAGACCGTCATTGTCTGCGGAGGCAGACTCCAGCGCGCGGATCTGCTCTCTGAATTTCTCACTCAGTACCGTGGTATCCCCGATCACGCGCACACGCATATTATTCTTATCCGCGGTACGGATACAATTTTTCAGATAACTTTCCAGAAGTTTCATCAGCGCGCGCACCTCGCTGTCGGGCCGGTTCCAGTTTTCCGTGGAAAACGCATACATCGTCACATATCTGACCCCCAGATCATAGGCGGCCTGACAGACCGTCTCTACATTTTTCGCGCCCATCGTATGTCCATAATTGCGCGGCATTCCCTTTGCCTTTGCCCATCTTCCGTTTCCGTCCAGAATGATCGCAATATGCTGCGGAATTTTCATCTTATGCCCCCATTCCATTATAGCGAAAATGAGGACACGCATTCCGTCATGTCCCCATACTCTTTGTTCCCGATATCTACGCCTTTAAACGGTCATAATCTCTTTTGTCTTCGCCTCCACGGCTTTGTCTACTTCCGCGATATACTTATCCGTCATCTTCTGCGTCTTTTCTTCGAGCTCCTTGATCTCATCCTCTGATACATCTGTACTTTTCGCCAGCTTTTTAAAGGAATCGTTGGCATCGCGGCGGATATTGCGGACCGCAACCTTCGCGTTCTCACCTTTTTTCCTGATCTCCTTCGCCAGCTCCTTACGACGCTCCTCAGTCAGCTCCGGAAACAGAAGACGGATCACCTTTCCGTCATTCGTCGGATTGATTCCCAGATCCGACGTCAGGATCGCCTTTTCGATCTCTTTTACCATAGAAGGCTCCCAGGGCTGAATCTGAAGCATCCGCGGCTCCGGAACGTTGACGTTTGCAACCTGCTGGATGGCTGTCGGAGCTCCGTAGTAATTTACCCGCAGTTTGTCCAGAACGTGCGGATTTGCACGTCCCGCCCGGATACTGCCAAATTCATCCGCCAGATTCCCCATTGTCTTCTGCATCTTATTATCATATTGAACCAGTCTCTCATCCATATGCTTCCCCCCTGCTTTTCCCAATGTCTCCCTGTTTTCACGCTGCCCGCTCTGCAGACCGGCGCCGGAACAAAAAATCCCTGGCAGCTGTGCATTCCGGATTATCGGTTATCCGGAACGTCCACAGTAACCTTCGTGCCGTCGAAGGCTCCCGTCATCGCTTTTACAATGCTGTTTTCTCCGCTCAGCCCAAATACAAACATGGGCATTTTATTCTCCATGCACATGATGGAAGCCGTCAGATCAACCACTGCCAGTTTACGGTCAATAACTTCCTGAATCGAAATCTCATCGTATTTTTGCGCAGACGGATTTACCTTCGGATCACTGTCATACACGCCGTCAATGGCTTTCGCCAGATAGATACCGTCCGCATCCATCTCAACTGCCCTTAAAACAATGCCGGTATCCGTCGAAAAGTAGGGATGTCCCGTCCCTCCTGCAAAGAAGACCACCATCCCTTTTTCAAAATATTTATTCGCGCGGTCCTTCGAAAAGAGCTTTGTCATGGCGCCGCACTCAAATGGCGTTAAAATCTGCGTTTTCATCCCGATCGAGCGAAAAATCTCGGAAACATAGATACAGTTCATAATCGTTGCCAGCATCCCGATCTGATCCGCCTTGGTCCGGTCGATCGTCCCGCTCGTTCTTCCCCTCCAGAAATTACCGCCTCCGATCACGATACCGACCTGTACGCCACTCTCCGTAATCTCCTTTACCTGACGCGCAACTTCCGTCACGGTCGCCTCGTCAAAACCGGTATGTTTTTTCCCCGCGAGAGCCTCCCCGCTCAGCTTCAGCAAAACCCGCCTCATATTCGTCCTCCAGTATTATTCGGCTGCTTCCGGCCCGGCTGTGCCGTCCGGCCCTTTCTTATTCTCAAACAGACTCTGTACGTCAACATCGGAATAGCACTGCGAGCAGAATCCTTCGATGACGGCACCGTTATTGATCTGCACGGAACGGGATTTGATATTCCCCATGACGACAGCGGAAGTATCAACCACCACCGGTCCCTGCACATCAATATCACCCTTGATCGCACCTGCAATGACTGCGGATGCACTCGTCACGTTTCCGATGATAACGGAACCAAGACCGATCTTGACGGTTCCGGTACTCACAACTTCTCCTTCCACCTGCGCCGCATCCGCAAAAAATTCGGACGTATTGCTGTTTCCGTTTACGACTCCCGTCACAGTCAGTTTACCATTGCATCCGACATTGCCGTTTACCTGTCCGCGGATATCGAGAGAACCGGCCGACATAATGTCGCCCTTGATCACCGTTCCCTCCGTGATGACAGAAACTTCATCTGTGTGTAATCTTTCCTGGTTTGTTACTGGTGTTGCTGCATTATCAGCCATTTTTTTCTCCTCCTGGGTTGATCTGTTTTTTGCATCCTGTGTATGTTCCCGACCTTCGTTAAGCGACGCCGCATCTCCTGACGGCACTGCTCCCCTTGCAGGCCCCTGATCTGCCGCGGCAGATACTGTGGGACCGGTCTGCCGTCTGGCGGCCTGCATGACCGGTGTCTGCACCGGCAGCGGCTGTACCGGTTTTACTGATTTTACCTGTTCCAGAAGCCCGTCCAGCTTTGATAATTCGGATTCCACGTCAACTTCGCCTTCCAGCGTGTTCACAGACACTCCACTCTTTTTCTTCGCCTCCAGGTCTTCATCTCCAGGTACCAGTTCATTGACTGCCTGTGAAAAGTCTTCCTTAAAGTCCTTGAAAAATCCCATGTTCTTTCCTCCGTTTATTTCTGGCTACTCGTCCCCGCCATTTTCACATACTGAATAACCGATGTATTTTCGTCAACTGGCAGAATCTCCGCACCCATCTCCCGAAGCGATTCAACCAGCGGACGCACCGCCTCCACCGTCTCTGACTTATCCGCTGAATCGTGCAGAAGCACGACGGACGTCTTGTATTTTACCACAGCATCCGTGACATTTGCAACAATCTCCTCCGCTGTATAGGATGCCGCCGTATCCCCCGCAGTGATATTCCAGTCAAAATAGACCGTGCCCTGTTCCTGTAAATACGAAATCAGACTGCTCATGGGAACATCGCTGATCTGGTTATTGCTGCCCCCGGGAAAACGGTAATACCGGCAGTCCGCCCCGGTCACTTCTTTCAGATAGCCACGCAGCCTCTGATAATCTTCTGCAAATGCCTCTCTGGACTCATAGACCTCACTGTATTTGTTGGAATAAGAATGCATACCAAGCGTATGGCCCTCATCCACAATTCTTTTGTACAGTCCTCTGGACGCCTCATCCTCTTTTCCCGTCACAAAAAAAGTCGCTTTTATATCGTATTCAGCCAGAATATCAAGAATTTCCGCGGTCCGCTCTGACGGCCCGTCGTCGAAAGTGAGATACACTTTGTGCTGGTCTTTCACTCCGGCCTGATTGGACAGCTCGTCCATCCCGGAAATAAGCGCTGTCCCCATGCCGCCTGTATCCGCCTCTGTATCTGTGCCGCCCCCTGCTCCCAGGCGCTCTCCCGCTCCCTGGTTGCCGTTTAAATATTCACCTGCGTCGCGCACCCCCGATCTGGACAACACCAGATTGTCCAGTTTTTTCTCAAGCGATATGGTTTTGACAAGCAGAAATAAAATCAGCAGCATCGACAGGATAATCCAGCCCGCTGTGATCCCGATGATCGCGGTTTTCATTTTTCCGATTCTTTTTCTCCGCCTTCGCTGATTGCGGATTGCTTCCGTGTCCATTTCCTGCATGTGGGCCCCCAAAGTAAACTTAATACTCATCTATTGTATCACATTTTTTCATTTTTCAAAGAAAAAAAGAGCAAAAAAATGATTGATTTTTTTACTCTTTTCCCTGTTTTTTCTGTTATTTCCTACAAAACATTGCAAAAGACGCTATTTTTCAAGAATCCACGCCGCAAAAACTCCAATAAAAAACAGAAACACTCCGGCTATAATACCTCCTGTCCCGGCTGTCCCGGTCCCGATTTCCCGAAATACGGCAGCCGGGGACGAAAGCAGAAGACCCAGAATCACAAAATAGGTCATCCTCTCATGATGCTTAAGAAAGTAATCAATCAGCCCCGCCGTAAGATAAGCTCCGACTGCAACGCCAGAACCAAAAGGAATGAGAATACCAAGACTTAAAATCGCGTTATGAACATCCAGATGCACAAGCGCCGAAAACAACTGACTGATCCGGCCAAGCAGGGGCATATAATATCCCAGAGACATCAGTACCATCGAACCGCTCACACCCGGAATCACCATTGTCGCCGCTCCGACGATTCCAAGAAAAAACAAGGTTGCGGCGCCGGAAAAGCCGGTTCTCAACATCCGCTCACCGCCCTGTCCCAGAAACTGTATCCCGATCATCAGCAAAAAAGAACACAGCGCGGCAAATCCTTCCGCCGCAAGAAAACGGCCGGAAATCTTTTTTAGTATGACCGGAAGACCGCCGAAAATAAATCCGACGAACAAAAGCGCCGTCTGAAGCGGAAACTGTACAAAAAGCGCTTCCATCGCAAAAGAAAGACCTGCAATTCCCAGTATCATCCCCACGGCATACGGCATTAAAAACCAGACGCTCTTTTTCCAGTGTCTGAAAAAACCTGTCACCGCATGGATGATATCCGGATAGACCCCCATGGACACCAGAAGCGTACCGCCGCTGACACCGGGAATGATATTGGCAGCCCCCACTGCGGCCCCCCTCAGCAAATCTCTGATAAATTCCATCTTCCCTCCTTTTACCTATGCTGCCGGCACAAGACGCCCGGCCGCTCTGACCAGGCCGTCTGCAAAGGGAAGCAGGGTCAGCGTTGTCGCCACGTTAAATAAGATATGCATATTCGCAATCTGGACGGCCACATCCCCCGGCGCTGTCTTTTCCACCACTGCAATAAGCGGCGTAAACAGACAAAGCATCGTAAATCCTGCCGTACCGATCACGTTAAACATCAAATGAAGGGCCGCCGCCTGCTTCGCACTCCCTTTCCTCCCGGCCGAAGCCAGTACTGCCGTAATGCAGGTTCCGATATTCTGGCCAAAGAGAACATAGACCGCGGCCGCAAACGGAACCGTTCCCGACTGCGCGAGCGCCTGTAAGATACCGACAGATGCCGAGGATGACTGAATGGCCGCCGTAAACACAGCTCCGGCTAAAATTCCCGCAAGCGGATGCTCAAACTGCGTGATCAGACGCACAAATGCAGCCGACTTTCCCAGCGGCGCCAGGGCGGCGCTCATCATTTCCATCCCGATCAGAAGAATCCCAAGGCCCGCCAGAATCGTAACGCACTGCCTCTCCCGCGGCCTCCTCAGAAAGAAGGCAGATGCCACACCGGAAAATGCCACAAGCGGCGCGGCTGCTCCCAGATTGAGCGCAATCAAAACCCCTGTCGCCGTCGTGCCGATATTGGCCCCCATGATGATATGGCAGGCCTGCGTGAGCGTCATAAACCCTGCATCCAGAAACCCCACTGCCATGACGGTCACGGCTGAGGAAGACTGGATCAGCGCCGTCAGAGCCGCCCCCGTAAGCACGCCTCTGATACGGCCTGTCGTAAACCGACCGAAAATCTGACGCATTCTGCCCTCCGCCGCCTCCCTGCACCCGGTGCTCATCATCTCCATCCCGTGAAGAAACAAAGCCAGACCGCCCAGCAGCGCAAAAAATTGATTCCGGTCCATCTTCCCTCCCCGGCCAGGCTTTTTACCTTAAATATATGCCAGCGCCCCCGCCGATATGTGCCTTATGAGAAACAGTTTCTTAAACACTCTCCCGTCTGCTCTTCCACCAGCCAGCCTTTTCCTGTCTGTTCCCATGTCTCTCACTCTCCTGTCCTCGGACTCCTCATCCTTCCGCTGCCCGGCCTTCTCTCCGCGGAGCCGTTCCCGTCCGTCCCCGCGGACGGCGCCCCGCCGGAGGCGTCATCGTTACTGCCTTCATCCGTGCCGCCAGGGACCTCCGCCTCTGATGCGTCATCCCTTACACGGGCGGACGGTTCACGCACGTCACTGCCTCCATCCTCCTTTCCGCCGGACGGCATCTCAGGCCCGGACGGCGTCTCCTCCGGACCGGACGGTGTCTCCTCCGGCTCCGCGGATGTCTTCCCCGGCCCGATGACGATCACATAGTCGGACGCGTGTGAAAACGACAGGCTCGTCGTTCCGTCCTCCGCGATCCCGCCGGAACTGATGAACACCAGCTTTCCGGTACTGTCGTAATAATACAGGTTCCCGGTCCCGCCGGCATGCCCGCTTCCGAGATTTAACGTGAGATCCGCCCGGAAGCCGAAGTCGCCGTCGTGCGTGAGCGACAGCTGCCTTGCCGGGCTGTCTCCCGCAAGTTCCTGCACCAGGCCGGGCGGCACGGCGTCCGTATCCACCTTCACTTCCAGGTCAATGTCACGCTGCTCCGTCGCCAGCACGTCCAGGCCGTTGACGGTCCAGCTGTATGTCCCCATGTCAAGGACCACCGCAACGCTCCGGTCCCGGATCGCCTCCAGGACCTCCTTCGGGATCACCGTCGCCTTCCCCATGTCGACCCTGACCGTCTCACCGTCAGACGCTTCCTGTGCCTTTTTCACGATCTCCTCAATCTCTTCTTCCGTAAGGCGCACGCCGCCCGTCGTTTCCGGCGGGGTTTCTCCGCCCTTCCGTTCCGCGTCCGCAACGGTAAACTCCATGTCGCCCGTGACCTTCACCGCCGCGCCTGCGCCGTACCCTTCCCAGACGATATTTCTGTATGTCTCATTCTCAGACGGAAGCCTGAACGATGCCCCCTTATCCGCAACCGCATATTCACGGCTGCCGTCGGGATATCTCATTGTAATGAAACAGTTATAATATACTGCCGTAAAATCAATCTCCCGGTACTGTTCCAGTTTTTTCGTGGTGTTTCCCTTCCACTCCGACAGCCGCAGGCCTTTATAGTGCTCCGCATCCTTAAAAGCACCCGTTGCCTGTCCTTCCAGGTCGGCGTCCGACGGGTCCTCCCCGTCCGCAAGCACCATCTTTTTTACTTCCGCCATCTTCCCGTCCGTACCGCGGTAGGCAAGCAGGGTGTCCACCGTCGTCTTCCCCCGGTAGACCGCCGTCACGTCCAGCTGGAGGGAGGAGCCGGGCACATCGTCCGCGTCCCCCTCATAGTCCGGCAGGATCCATTTCTCAAACGCCGCGCCGCTGACGTCCTCCGGCGTCTCAAGGCCCGCGAGGACGTCGCTGAGCCGCGTCCCGGCCGGGTACGTCCTGCTGTCCTGTCTGCTGACAGGGCTGCCGTACCGGTCAAAATAATGCAGCGTGCATGCCACCTGGGTTCCGGCATAATTCGTGCTTACCGAAAGATTCGCCACATCCCCCACTTTCGTGTCCTCATCAGCGCCGGAGAGCTCAAACCCGTCAAAATCGCCGGTTCTGGCGTCCTCCGGCAGTTTCAGCGCATCCAGCACGTCACGGAAGGATGCTTCCCTGTCGACAAACACGGGAACGTTGACCGTTTTCGTCTCCCCGGAAAGGGTCATGTAAGTGAGGGCGACATTCGCGCATCCCTTGTCGTAGCAGGCCGTGAATGTGCACGCTGCTGCATCGGGAAATATAAACTTTGTATCTGCATCTGCCACTTTATTATTATTATATTTCCAGCCGGAAGGTGCATTTCCCTCCAGCGGCTGCTGTAAAATCCCCAGTTCCTCTATGCTGGCTCTTCTTCCCACATCCTTCACGACTCCGTCGAAAAGCAGCGAATCCGGAACAATGGTGCCGTCCTCCTGCTGCGCCCTTCCGTATATTTTTATCGGCACATCTTTCATGTCTTCCGCGTAGGTATTTCCTGCTTTCACCCTGTAATACCAGGGATAAGTACGATCAACATCGTCCCGAAAGTCTCTAAGATACGTTCTGTGCCCGATTTTATCATATACTGTAAGTGCTGTCAGATCCCATTCGCAAGGATATGTATCATCTGTTATGTCAATCGTTCCTGTATACTCATTTGTATCCGGATTCAGTTTTAATATTACCTCTGGCTGAGAAACTACAACATTGGAAATCATAGGAGAAAACACAGCTTTTGCCGTTTCAACAGGATGTTCCTCAGATACCTTTACCGTGATGGTGACAACATCCCCCGCCGTTACAAACTGTCCGTTTTTATCGATCGTAATATTTTCAATCACCGGTCTTTCCGCATCAAAATCATCCCGCACAACAATAAAACTTTTCTTTTCTGAATTCCAGTTATAACTATAAAAATTGTGTACACCACTAGGATCTGTTGATATCCTCAATTTATACAATCTCCATTCTGCGGGATACGTTTTATCTGTAATCTCATACGTACCCGTCAGTCTCTGCATCTCCTCATCATAAGTCATTCGTACAGTCTGTGTCGTCGAATAACCGGGCGCCTCCATCAGCAATTCCATGGTTGCAGAACTAAACGATGTATCTTTACAGACAACATCAGCCGTATATGTCACCGTGTCACCTATTCCCAGCTTTCCATCACCGTCTAAATCATTTTCACGCATCTGCACATTGGAAATAGAAACACTTCCTGCTGATGGCCTGGGCGGTGTAGTTGTACCACAGTCCGCCGTGAATGTGTATATACACTGCCCCTTCTCGTCTCTGACCGCAAGATCTGTTTTATTTCCGGCCCGATCCACCACCCGCACGCTGGAAATAAAAAAATTAGTTCCATGAAGCCTGTCGCAGGAAAGCGTTCCGACATACAGATTTCTCTCTTCCGCTTTTGTGCATGTTACATATGAAGTACCATTTGATGAGATCACAATCTGAACAGATTCAATTCCGCTGTCTGCATCGTATGCCCAGACCTTAAAATGCAATGTATCATTCTTTGTCAGCGCCTGTCCGTTTTCCAGAAACTCAAACTTTTCGATCACCGGCTGATTTATATCGTACGAATCCGCCAGCGCCATAATGCCGCCCTCTTCTGCCTCCTGGCGGCGCGTGTTTTCTTCCCCTTCGCTCTCACCGGACGACTGCGTATCGTCCGCCGGCGTCTCATCTTCCGGCATTTCCGGACCGGTCGGCAGATCCGGATCAACGCCTTCCTGCTTTCCATCGGGTCTCTGCCCGTCTCCCGGCTCCGATTCCAGCCCGGGCATTTCCGTACTTTCCGCCGGCTGCATTTCGCCTGTCCCGGGCTCTTGTGCATTCCCAGATTCCACGGCAGCTCCTTCCGTCTCATCCGTCGGCGGCACCGCCTCTGCCCCCGGTTCCGTATCCGGCTTCCGGATATCTCCCGTTTCCCGCTCACTTTCCCGTTCCCCGGCCTCACCGGTTTCCTCTGTCTCCGGCTCTCCGGCTTCCGGCGTCTCCGCCTGCACGGCGGATTCATTTTCACTGCCCTGCGCGGCCAGCCCCTGTGCCGGAGGCACTGCCGTCACCGCCAGAGATGCCGCAAGGCAAAGCCCCAGCAGTTTTCTGCCAAATTTCTTCATGGTTTTCCTCCTTTGTAGTATAGTACTTTTTACTTACATTATAAAAAGTTTTACTATAGATGTCAATATCTTAAATTCGTAGTGGTATCTCTTTCCTGTCTGTTATTGTGGAAAAAGAAACATACAGCTGACATCTGCTTTTTTGCACCTGTCGGATTCTTTTACGCCATATTATGACAATATAGGAGTGTTATCTGATAAACCATGAAAACAGAATGTCAGAACCATTGATAACGAACGTCCTTTATGAAATGGATAGATCAGAACAAAATATGCCCGTTCCTGTCCAAAATTACATAAAAAATCTGACGGGCCGCATAGTTTCCCGTCAGATCTATGGCAGATGATCGGAGACCTAGCTGGAATAGCTCTCCAGAAAATCATACAGTTCTTTTTCATCCGTAATCGGAATGCCCATAACCGCTTTCTCCTGCACTGCGGCGTCCAGGCTGCTCAGCCGGATGTTCGTCTCAAACAGAAACGTTATCCCGTCACCGCCGTACACGGCCAGAAAACCATCTTTTTCTCTGATAAGATAGGCATACGGCTCTCTGATACTCATACTCTCCGCCAGCTCCTCCGGTTCCGTCGTCTCCGTTTCTATCAGAATCCGCGTCTCTTTGTATCGAACCTCTTCTGTCTGTGCGTCCCCGGCTCCATACAGACGAATCAGACAGATGACACAGATCAGCACCGCTGCCGCAAAAAGGCAGATACTTATCATTCTTTTCATTCCGGCCTCCCATAACACACTCTGCCAGGTCTTCCTGTTATGAATAAGTATCTGCCATTTTTTACGTTTTATACAAGATTATGGAAGAAGATGCAGCTTCTTTGCCAGTGCCGCAAACGCCCTCCCTTTTGGGAAGCGCATAATTTCTTCCTCTCTGAGCCCTTTTAAGAGAAGCAGCAGGACCGCATACACGACAGCGCCGATCAGGATGGATAAGAGCACCGCGGCCATATTCACGCGGAACAGATAGAAAAACAGCTGATAGGCGAGCCACACAACTACACCCATCCCCGCCGAGGCAATGGCGGGTACCAGAAACGTCCGTTTCACTTCCTGCCGGTAACCGCTGAATCTGCGGATGGAACGAGCGTTTAAAACACACATGATAAAACCAAATGCGGAATTGGCAATAACGACGGCATAAATATTTAACTTAAATCCCAGCATCAGCGCGACGAGAATCAGCAGATGGAGAACAAGCGCAATAATCGCGTTTTTGATCGGCTCTTTCATACGGTTCATCCCCTGCAGAAGACCATTTGAGAGCGTCGAGAGCGAAAAAAACAATATCGCCGCGGCCCCGCTCATCATCATATTCGCGGCCATCACAGAAGAATCCTTAAACAGCATCTGAAGAATCGGGGAAGCAAGCACCCCCATTCCCACGGTACACGGAAACGCAATTACCATGACAAATCGTGTCGCCGTCGCAATCTGATGCTTTGCCTCTTTCCTCTTTCCCGCCGCATACGCCGCAGTGAGCGCCGGAACCGAAGACGCCGCCAGAGCAGACGCAATGGAAATCGGCACGTTAATAAGCACCTGGTACTTTCCGGAATAGATGCCGTTCCACACACCATACTCCCGCTCGGCGTATCCCTGAAATACCGAAATATTTTTAAAAACCGCCTCGTCAATCAGCGCATTGCAATTGTATATCGTACTGCTGAGCAATACCGGAACAATGGTTGCGACCAGTACTTTCATAATCGAGCCATAAGAATCCACATTGGACCGGCGTTCCTTTTTCATCGTCTGTTTAAACTTCTTCATGAAGACAACAAGAACAAATGTGGAAAACAAAAGAGCAACGAGCGCCCCCACCCCCGTGCCGATCGTACCTCCTGCCGCGCCGTAGGCTGCCGCATAGTTTTCTTCATTTCCGAGGAGACGCCCTGCCTTTGCGCCATAAGAAAAGAGCACGTAAGCCGCCCACACGCTGACAACGGCATTTGCGATCTGTTCTAAAATCTGCGAGACCGCGCTGGGCATCATCGTCCCGAGTCCCTGATAAAATCCACGCATCACGCCTAAAATGGCAACAATAACGAGCACCGGAACAAGCGTTTCCACCGCAAAAATACTAAGCGGCGTGCGCATCAGCGTATTTGTGATAAAATCTGCGCCAAAAAAGAGAACCGCCGCCGCAACAGAACCGGATACCGCGCCAAATAACAGCGCACATCTTAAAATCCGACAGACGTTTCTGCGCCTTCCCTGGGAGATATTCGCCGAAACCAGCTTTGAGACGGCAAGCGGCAGGCTGTAAGACGAGATAATCAGCAGTATATTATAAATTTTGTAAGCGCTCCCGTAATAGTTGTTTCCAGTGTCTCCGATAATCCCTGTCAGCGGAATCCGGTAGATCAGCCCGATAATCCGGCTGATCAGAGAAGCCGCCGCGAGAATGGAACCCTGCACCAGAAAGCTTGTGCCGCTTTTCTTTTTCTTTCTCTTATTTCCCATAAAACTTCCTCGATCCGACGCTGCTCACTTAAGAATCTTTTCCTCACTCCGGAAAATGCGCAGCGTATTCAGAATTTCATCCTGCTTTGCCTCCATCACCGCCGCCTCTTCCTCCGTCATATGATCATAGCCAAAAAGATGCAGCATGCTGTGCACGATCAGAAACGCAAACTCCCGCTTTTCACTGTGTCCGTAAGATATGGCCTGCGCCTTCAGACGTTCAGCGGAAATGACGATGTCACCCAGCATGATTTCCCCTGTGTCGGGATTAAAGTTATCCTGAAAATCCTGTTCCAGATCCGAAAACTCCCCAGCCTTCTCATAAGAGATCAGCGGAAATGACAGGACGTCCGTGGGCGCGTCAATCCCGCGGTAAGTGCGGTTGTACTCCCTGATTCCCTCATCGTCCGTCAGCGTCAGATTCACCTCCGCATCATAAGGAAATCCCTCGTGCTCGATCGCAAACTCCACTACCTGCTCCGCCAGCGTCTCATATTCAAATGCAAACGATATGTCTCTTTCCTTTTCTATTGTAAGACTCATATCAGCAGCCTCTCCTCTTTCACAAGATATTCTCTTATTTTCAAAAACATATTCATGCTCAGGCCCGACTTATCGTACATTCCCATCGTGGAAAAATCATTCAGCGTCTGGTAAATCACCATATCCTGATTCCACTCACTCGACATCGTCTGACTATCCAGCACCTCGAGCTTTTTAATCAGCCCGTCCACCATATGTACAATCGCGGATTCCACCGTCGTGGGAAGCTCCAGTTCCCCATTGTATTCGCTGATTACACGAATCACCTCTTCCGGAAAACACTCCTTCTGCGCAATGCGTATCCCGCTCTCGACCAGGGATTCCCCCTCGATAATGCCGATCCGGTAATAAAATCCGGACGCCGCACAGACATTCTGATCGGCGTTCACAAGCCTGGCACATTTTCCGGACGCCCGCGAAACACGCACGGCATGCCGGTATTCCGTTTCCGAAAACTTCAAAAGCTCTCTCGCCAGCGGATAAGATTCGTCGAGAATATCCGCAAAAAAATCCAGGACCTCCGCATTTTTTGCCGCCGCAAGCTGCCCGATCACCAGAAACAGAAATACGTCCGCAACCACACCTTCCAGCGCGCCATACAGAAAAAGACTGTACTTCACCTCGCGGTAGGCCATATAATAAAACACGGACGGCATCATGACCGAGAGTGAAAAAATAACGGCTCCGCACAGATAACGACAGTGGTAGCGTTCCACTGTCATCTCCAGCATACAGCCGAAGAGAATCATCAGACAGTATAATACCATCTCCGCCATACTGCACGCACATGCCAGACACATCATGGCGTTTAAAAAGAACACGGCACAGACGCCTGTGACACGCGAAGAAAGCGCCGTCATCACAAGAGCCGCCAGAATCACCGGTTTTAAAAATTCCGGCAGATTCACCGAGAGCAGGATAACCAGGGAACAGACAAAATACCCCGCCACAACCTTCCGGTAATCCGTCTGCCGGTTTTTCGACAGCTTCTTCTTTGTCCGTTCTCCCTCCAGGACATAGACAAACAACGCGAAAAAAGCCAGAGCAGGAATCAGATACGCGATCGCCTCATCCAGAAAGAAATTCCGGATCCGGCAAAGGCTGGCCGTAAAGCCCACAGTGATCACAAACAGCAGCACTATATTTATCACTCGCTTTGCGACAAAACGTTCTTTCATGTTCTCCTTGTCTCCTGTCTTCTCCCCCGGGCCATACTTCTGCGCGCACCACCGCCCGTCTTGTCGCGGTTCTCGTAATCCTCATAAGCTTTCACGATCTTCTGCACCAGCGGGTGACGCACGACATCGAGACTCGTCAGCTTACAGATGCCGATCTCCTCCACTTTTGCCAGCACCTTAAGCGCCACATCGAGACCGGAAGATACCCCCGGCGCAAGGTCCTTCTGCGTCGCGTCGCCCGTGATCACCGCCTTGGATCCGAAACCGATGCGTGTTAAAAACATCTTCATCTGTGCCGGAGTCGTATTCTGCGCCTCATCCAGGATGATAAACGCATTGTCGAGCGTCCGGCCGCGCATATAAGCCAGCGGCGCGACTTCAATCAGTCCTTTTTCCATATTTTTCTGAAAACTCTCGGCTCCCATAATCTGATGAAGCGCATCATAGAGAGGCCTGAGATACGGATCCACCTTGCTCTGTAAATCACCGGGAAGAAAACCCAGTTTCTCTCCTGCCTCAATCGCCGGGCGCGTCAGAATAATCCTGCCCACGTCCTCATTTTTAAAGGCGGTGATCGCCATCGCCATCGCCAGATACGTCTTTCCGGTTCCGGCCGGGCCGATGCCGAACACAATCATCTTCTCCCGTATCGCGTCGACATAGCTCTTCTGACCAAGTGTCTTTGGCTTTACCGGTCTGCCGTTTACGGTATGGCAGATGCAGTCCTCGTCAATCGCAGTGATGGCAGATTCCTTCTCTTCCGCCGCCAGCGCCAATGCGTAACTGACATTCTGCTCCGTGATCACATTGCCCCTTTTTGACAGTTCCAGAAGCTGCATGCACACATTGGAAGCACGCTTAATCTGTGACTCTGTTCCGATAAACTTTACATTTTCTCCCCTGACAATCACCGTCACCTTAAGCGCGCGCTCTATCTTTCTGATATAAGCGTCAAACTGACCGAACACATTGGCGATATGATCGGCCGGTATATTTACTGAAATCTCAGTCAGACTCATCTGTTTCCCGCCCCTCTTCCCCTGTTGTCTGGTATATCCTGGCAGGCTGATAAGAAACGATCGATTCACAGGCATCAATCGTCCCTCCTGCCACATACTTATTGTTCTTTTTTACTATCATAACATTTTTTCCGATAATTTGAATACCTTTTTCTTCCAAATCTGCAAGATAATTCCTCAGATTTTTTGTCGCAATCTGCCTTATCTCCTTCTCGGAATGTGTTTTCTTTGTTTTCTGGTATTCCTGGTAAGTCTTTCTGGTCAGGGAGACCGGTAAATAAAAATTGTCTGTAAATCGGAGCTGACTGGTATCCGACACAACAGAGCAGTGCTCAAACCCGTGTTTAAAAAACGGATTTGCAAACGCAGCCCCAAAAATTCTGATACTATAATCCGTCTTTGTATTTCCGGTCGGCGTCTCATCGATATAATCCGCTTCTATGACGTCCTCATAAGAATAAGACACCTCTGCAGTGATATCAGCATCCGCGCTCTCATAGAGGTATCCCGACACCTCGCCGCTGTCATTTCTGATCTCCAGGCTTCCGCTGACTAAAATATCGCCCGCTTTCACCTCATCCCCCGCAGCGACAAGCGGCGTTCCGCTCCGCGTCACAATATCCTGGATCACGCCGTCCTTAGACGCAATGATATCGCAGACCGTATCTTCTTTTTTCTGGTAATCCTCCTCCGGCAGCAGATTTTCCTGAATATCCACCGTCATCTTTGTCCCGTAAATTTTGACGGACGTCCAGATGACCTCACTGTAACGGCTGCGCAGCGCCTCTTCAAGCCTTGCGCAGTCAACTCTGGTCTTTTTTGCCCCAAAAGAACTTCCCTCCTCCTTAAGGAAATCCAGAATCACCTCCTCTGAGAGATAGGAATTGCCGTTTACCTCAATATTCCAGATAAAACCGGACATATAATAGAGCAAAGCCGAGAACAGGAAAATCCCCACGGCAAAAACTTTGCGCTTCCGGTAGCGATGCGCGTGGAACGGCATGCCACATCGCCGGATAATCCTTATCTTTGTCCTCGTCTTCTTTAATATCGGCTTTAAACTGCGGAACCCTTCGACACTGATGCAAAAGCGATACCCTTCCCCATAAGGCGTCAGATTCCAGATCAGTATATCACGGCTGCCGCATAAATTCAGGAATCGTTCCGGTGCATATCCAGTGAGCTGGACATAAACGTATCCCCGAACATATTTCATCGCAGATAAGAGCATCCGTCAGTTCTCGTACCGGACTGCCTCGATAAGGCCCGTGATTTTCATTTCCTCGTTGGTGTAATATTCAATTGCAAGATGCGCACCGGAAATCAATATCCTGCAGTTTTTGGTCTGAACCCGGATAAAGGAATCCTGGTATTCCAGGATCCCTTTATAATTTGCAATCAGTGCCTCCCTCCTCCCTGTTACGGTCAGAATGGCGGCTCCGAGCATCAGATCCTTGGGAAGCTCCAGGCTGTTTACCATTTTTTCGCGGAACGAAATATCGTCTGCGGGCGCGGCGTCCGGCCGCGCCGGTGTATTGTGAAGTGAATATCGCTGATTTCTTTTCATATATAACTATATGAAATTTTGCGGAGTCTTATTCATGATAATCCTCCATCCCGGAATATTCCGGGTACGGGAACGCAGCCGGCCATAAGATCCGGCTCTGTTTCCCACTTTAACGGATATATCTGTGAATTACCGGACTCTTTTCGCTCTTCTCCTCCCCGATCTCGTAAGCGTCAAGGATTTTTCTGTACGCCGCCTCCTCCCTGGCGGCGTCGTTTCCGTAAATCACGGCCAGCGTCTCCCCGGCGCGCACCGCATCGCCGTTCTTTTTCTTTAACAGAATGCCCACCGACAGATCGATTTCACTCTCCTTCGTCTCCCTTCCGCCGCCTAAAGCCATACAGGCCGTTCCGATTTCCTCGGCCAGAATCCGGTGCACGTAACCGTCTGTCCCGGCAATTACCGGAACGGCGTCCGCCGCCAGCGGCAGAAGCGACACGTCGTATACGTAAGCCGGATCCCCGCCCTGTGCCTCGATAAATTCCGCAAACCTGCGCAGGGCTGAACCATCCGCAATCACTCCCTCCATCAGGGAAACCGCTTCCGCTTCGTCTGCCGCCCGCCCGGCCGCCACAAGCATCAGGGAACCGAGCGCAAAGACCACCTGCTTAAAGTCCTCTGGTCCCCCGCCGTTTAACATCTCAATCGCTTCAATCACTTCCAGTGAGTTGCCGACGGCCAGGCCGAGCGGCTGGTCCATATCTGTGATCACAGCATATGTTTTCTTTCCTGCCATCGTCCCGATCGATACCATGGCCTCCGCCAGAGCGACGGCGTCCTCCATTTTTTTCATAAACGCACCGTTTCCGGTTTTTACGTCCAGCACAATCGCATCGCTGCCCGAAGCCAGCTTTTTGCTCATAATTGAGCTTGCGATCAGAGACAGCTGATCCACGGTTCCCGTCACATCCCGCAGCGCATAGAGCTTTTTGTCTGCGGGAGCCAGATTTGCCGTCTGCCCTGCAATCGCGATTCCGATCCGGTTGACATTCTCAAGGAACATCTCCTGCGTGATCCCCGTTGTAAAACCCGGAAAACATTCCAGTTTATCGATCGTTCCCCCCGTATGGCCCAGGCCCCGGCCGGACATCTTGGCAACCGGAACGCCAAGAGCGGCAACAATCGGCGTCAGCGCAAGCGACGTCTTGTCTCCCACGCCTCCTGTACTGTGCTTATCAACCTTTACTCCGTCAATGCCGCTAAGATCAAGAACGTCCCCGCTGTCGCGCATTGCCAGCGTCAGGTCTACCGTTTCTCTTTTGCTCATCCCCTGAAAACAGATCGCCATCGTCATCGCCGACATCTGGTAATCCGGAATCGTCCCGTCGGTAAAACCGGACACCATATACCGGATTTCTTCCGTGGTAAGCTCCCCTCCCTTTTTCTTTTTTACAATCAGATCATACATGCGCATTGCTGTCTGCCTCCTTTCTGCATTTTTTATTTGTGAAACTGCATCGTATACAGCTTTTCATAGATTCCCCCTCTGGCAAGCAGCTCCTCATGCGTGCCTTCTTCCTCGATGCCTTCGTCCGTGAGCACGAGAATCTTCTGCGCATTTTTTATCGTGGAAAGGCGATGTGCGATCACAAATGTGGTGCGGTTCCTGGCCAGCCGCTCCAGCGAATCCTGCACGACCTTCTCACTCTCGTTGTCAAGCGCGGACGTCGCCTCATCAAAGATCAGAATCGGCGGATTTTTAAGAAAAACGCGCGCAATGGAAAGGCGCTGCTTCTGGCCGCCCGAAAGTTTGATCCCGCGCTGTCCGATATCCGTGTCATATCCATTTGGAAGCGAGAGGATAAATTCGTGCGCATTGGCGTTTCTGGCCGCCTCCATCACTTCTTCCCGCGTGGCGTCCGGCCGCCCGTAGCGGATATTGTCATACACCGTGCCGACAAACAGATAGACATCCTGCTGTACAATCCCAATGTGATCGCGCAGACTTTTCAGCTTCAGACTACGGATATCCCTTCCGTCAATCTTCACCGCTCCCCCCGTCACATCGTAAAACCTTGGTATCAGGGAACACAGCGTACTTTTACCGGCGCCCGAAGAACCTACAAGCGCCATGTAAGATCCCGCCGGCACATTTAAATTGATATGATTCAGCACTGTCTCCGTGTTTTCTTCATATTGAAAAGACACATTTTCAAACGTGATATCTCCCTTCACCTCTTTTAACTCCACGGCATCCGGTCTGTCGTCTATATCCGGTTCAATCGCCATAATTTCACAGAAGCGCTCAAACCCTGTGTAACCGTTCTGGAACTGCTCTGTAAAATCAATCAGCGTCCGCACCGGGTCGGTAAACACACTGATGTACAGGAGAAATGTGACAAGATCGCTGACATCCACACTTCCCCGCATGATCAGATACACGCCTGCAAGGATCACATTGACCTGGATAAGCGTCGTAAATGCCCCCAGGCCCGCGTGAAAACTCCCCATATAGTGATAACTGTTCTTTTTTGCAGAGAGAAACCCCTCGTTCCCCTCTTTGAATTTTTCATTTTCAATTCCCTCGTTCGCGAACGATTTGACGACACGGATCCCCGAAAGATTATCCTCAATCCTTGCGTTGATCTCCGCAATCCGGACCCGGTTCTGCTTAAACGCCCTGCGCATCTTCCCATTCAGAAAATATGCATAGGCAAACATCAGCGGAAGTACGGCAAAGGCGGCCAGCGCCAGCATCGGACTGATACCGACAAGTATGATAAACGCCCCCGAAATCTTTAAAACAGACAAAATCAGATTCTCCGGCCCATGGTGCATCAGCTCCGTGATATCAAACAGATCGTTTGTAATGCGCGACATCAGCTGACCGACTTTCTGATTGTCATAAAACGTGAACGACAGTTTCTGGAAATGGGCAAAAATCTTCGCGCGCATGTCGTATTCAATCTTCGCCCCCATCACATGACCGTAATTGGAAATAAAAAATTTACTGTAGCAGTCCAGCGCAACCATTGCGCACAGGACGACGGCGATCACGCTGATCTGGCTGCGGATCTCCGCCGGATCGAGATAGAGAAGCGTAGACGTCACATAGCGGATGACCAGAGGAAGCGCAAGCGCGATCGCCGCCGAGACAGCCGCAAAAAACATGTCCGCCCAGAAGACAGCCCGATACGGTTTATAATAAGACAACATTTTCTTTAAATTTCCACTCATAACTCTCCTCTTATTGAAATAATGCGAGTCTTCCCGTATAATAATTGTATCGAATCATAAAGGAGGCAGCACATGAATCCAAAACAGATGCACTACGAAACTCTCGCGGATACCGTAATTGCGAACCTGAAAAAACGCCAGATCGAGGCATGGTACTGTGCCAACGTCGAAGAAGCTGAAAAAAAGGCCTTCTCCTTCCTGACACCAGGCTGCCTGGTCTCCTTTGGCGGTTCCATGACCTTAACCGACATCGGCATGCTCACGGCGCTGCGCCACGACCCGAATATCCGTCTGCTCGACCGCGCAAAAGTCTCCACACCGGAAGAGACGAGCCGGATCTACCACGACGCTCTTTCCGCCGACTTTTATTTTATGAGCACGAACGCAATCACCGCCGCCGGAGAGCTTGTCAATATCGATGGAACCGGTAACCGCGTCGCCGCGTTAATCTACGGTCCCAGAAATGTCATTATCATGGCCGGCATGAACAAAGTCGTCCCTTCCGTCGAAGAGGCCGTAAGCCGGGTACACAACACCGCCACCCCGATGAACTGCAGACGTCTCGGCAGAAACACCCCCTGCGCGGCAACCGGCATCTGTGTCGACTGCATCTCACCCGACTGCATCTGCAACCAGGTCGTCATCACCAGAAGAAGCGGCATCCCCGGCCGGATCAAAGTCATCCTGATCGGAGAAGAACTCGGTTATTAAACTTCTTTGCCGGCTTCTCCGGCATTACCGTCCACATTGGCCCTGTGCAGAAGTTTATGCCTCTTTCCGGCCAGAAATCCTTCACAGAGCTGCTTTACTGCCGGGTTTTCATCGGGAAAGCGGATATTGGATGCGGCGTCCACTTTATAGATTCCGTCCATTCTCCCTTTCCTGGTTCTCGGCCCCGCCTGCGCAGGCTGTCCTCCTCCCATGATACATCCCCTCCGGCACGCCATGACCTCCACAAAATCATATGATTTCTCACCGCTTCGGATCGCTGCAAGCAGACGTCCCGCATTCGCAAGCCCGTGCACAACGGCGATTCTGACCTCGCGTTCCCCCAGTGTAACGACCGCTTCTCTGATCCCGTCTTCGCCGCGGACACCGGTAAAACGAATCGCGTCCAGCGCCTTATAATTTTTCTCTGTCGACAGGCGCCTTAAAACAGCCTCCGTGACGCCCCCTGTAACGCCGAAAATGGCGCCGCCCCCCGAAGCAATCGAAAATGGCATATCCGCAGCCTCGCCTCCAAGTTTCTCAAACTGGATTCCCACCTGTTTGATCATGCGGATAACCTCGACGGTGGTAAGTACAAAATCCGTATCCTGTCTGCCGTCCGTATAATTGTCCGGTCTTAAAATTTCTCCCTTTTTTGCGGTGCAGGGCATAATGGACACCACGACGGTCCGCCTTCCGTCTGCCCTGTCTTTTTTGGCGGAATATTCCTTGATTACAGCGGAAAACATCCCCTGCGGGGAACGACAGGTGGAAATATTCCCGGCAAATTCCGGATATTTCCGCTCACAGAACCGGACCCACCCGGGACAACAGGAGGTGAAAAGCGGAAGCTTTTCTTTCTTTGAAAGGCGGTCCAGAAACTCTTCTGCCTCCTCCATCACGGTCAGATCCGCTGCGAAATTGGTATCGTAAACCTCGTCGAATCCCATAATGCGCAGAGCTTCCACCAGCTTCCCGAAGGAATTTTCTCCCTTGGGAATCCCGAAATGATCGCCGACGGCCAGGCGCACCGCCGGAGCAACCTGCGCGACGACACGCACATTTTTATCGTAAATGGCGTTCCATACCTGCGTGACATTGGTGCGGATGGAAATGGCAGCCGTCGGACAGACCGACGCACACTGCCCGCAGCCGACACAATCCGTCTCCGAAAGTTTCCGGTCAAACGCAGGCATCACTTCCATCCGCGCTCCCCGGTGAGCAAAATCAATCGCGCCGACCCCCTGTATCTCGTCACAGGTACGCACACAGTCCCCGCAGAGAATGCATTTGTTCGGGTCACGTACAATACTGGGCGAACTCATGTCAGGCGTTTTTTTCCTGCGATTGTCCGGAAAACGGACCTCACGCACACCCACACGGTAAGCAAGAGACTGCAGCTCACACATTCCGTTCTTGTGGCAGACCGTACAGTCCCTGCAGTGAGACGACAATAAAAGTTCAATAATCATCTTCCGGTAACGCTGGATCTTTTTTGTGTTTGTATATATGACCATGCCGGGCCGCGGCTGTTCCGAGCAGGATGCAAAAATCCTTCCCCGGTCGTCCTCCACCACACACATCCGACAGGCGCCGTAGACGGAGAGTTCAGAGTGATAACAGAATGTGGGCAGGTCAATTCCCGCTTTCCGGATCAACGACAGCACATTCTTTTCGCCCTCGATCGGAACATATTTTGAATCAATTGTTATATAATCCATTTTTCCCTCCAGATCAGTTTTCCACGTAAACCGCGCCGAATGCACACTGTTCCACACACGCACCACATTTGATACACTTTGCAGCATCGACGGAAAACGGTTCCTTTATTTTTCCGGTGATCGCGCCCGCCGGACAGTTTCTCGCACATTTTGAGCATCCCCTGCACTTCTGCGGATCAATCACAAAACGGCGCAGCGCCTGACAGTTTCCGGTGCGGCAGCGCTTATCCACAACATGATCGAGATATTCCTGCCTGAAATTTTTCAGAGTACTCAGCACCGGAAGCGCCGCGCTCTTTCCAAGCCCGCAGAGCGCCGTGTCGGAAATGGCCTCCCCGAGCTCCTGCAGAAGATCAAGCTGCTCCACCGTGCCTCTTCCCGCCACGATATCCTCTAAAATCTCAAGCATTCTTCTGGTGCCCTCCCGGCACGGGACACATTTTCCGCAGCTCTCGTTCTGCGTAAAATTCATAAAAAACCGCGCCACTTCGACCATACAGGTACTCTCGTCCATCACGACAAGACCGCCGGAACCGATCATCGCGCCGAGCTCTTTTAAAGAGTCAAAATCCAGTTTTACATCCAGATTACTGGTGACAAGACATCCGCCCGAGGGTCCTCCGATCTGTACCGCCTTAAAAGGCGCATCGTCTTTGATCCCGCCTCCGACTCCGAAAACAATCTCGCCAAGGGTTGTCCCCATCGGCACTTCGATCAGCCCTGTGTTTTTGACGCTCCCCGTCAGCGCAAATGCCTTTGTGCCCGGACTGTGCTCTGTCCCCAGTCTGTGATACCAGTCTGCTCCGTGTTCGATGATCAGCGGAACGTTCGCGTAAGTCTCGACATTGTTTAAGACTGTCGGCTTACCAAACAGCCCCTGCTCCACCGTCCGCGGCGGCTTTGTCCGCGGCATTCCACGCTCTCCTTCAATCGATGCGGTCAGGGCACTCCCCTCCCCGCAGACAAAAGCGCCTGCCCCGCGGTTGATGTGCACGCGAAATCCAAAGCCGGAACCCATAATGTTTTCTCCCAGAAGTCCCGCTTCCTCTGCCTGGTCAATCGCGGTCCGAAGGCGCTTTACGGCGAGCGGATACTCCGCGCGCACATAGATATACCCCTCTTTCGCGCCCACTGCATACCCCGCGATCATCATGCCCTCAAGCATTTTGTGCGGGTCGCCCTCCATCACACTCCGGTCCATAAACGCGCCCGGGTCGCCCTCGTCGCCGTTGCAGACCACATAGCGGACCGTCTCCTTCTGCCCGGCCACCTGTTTCCACTTGTATCCGGTCGAAAACCCACCGCCGCCGCGGCCGCGCAGCTCCGATTTTGTTATGACGTCCACAACTTCCTGCGGCGTCATCTCAAACAGCGCTTTCTCCAGCGCCCGGTATCCCCCTGCAGCCAGATATTCCGCCAGATTTTCGGCGTCAATATGGCCGCAGTTCTCCAGGACCTGCCTCGTCTGTTTCGCGTAAAACGGTATTTTTTCCTGTTCCCGATAGCGCACACCGTCAAGCTCATACAGGAGCCGCTCCACCGGACGGTTGTTTAAAATCGTCTCCTCAAAAATCTCATCGCAGTCCTCTTCCTTTACCTTTATGTACAGATAATTCATCGGCTCAATGCGCACCAGCGGTCCCATCTCACAAAAACCATGACAGCCGCTCCGCTTTACGCCGATATGGGCAATCTCCGGTCCGGATTCCACGGAAATGTCATCTTTCCCCTCCGCCAGTTTTGCAAGTCTCTCATAAATCTGCTGTGACCCTCCGGCAAGACAGCCGGTTCCTGCACACACCAGGACTCGTTTCGTCTGTCTCTCCATCGTCCCGGCCGCCAGATCGCGCGCCTGTTTTAAATCGTCTCTGGAAGCTATTTTCATGTATTTTCTGTCCTTTCCGCTGCAGGCCGATCCTGCGCCAGGTTTTTAATCAGCTCCGACACCGATTCCGGCGTCATGGCGGGATATACCTTTTCATTGACAGTCAGCGCAGGGGCCAGGCCACAGGCGCCAAGACACGACACCGTCTCCAGCGTAAAGAGCATATCCTCCGTCGTGTGCCGGTCTGCGTCAAGTCCAAGTTCCTGCCTTAACCGCTCTAAAATCGCCGTCGACCGCCGCACATGACAGGCCGTCCCGTCGCACACCCGGATAATATACTTCCCCTTTGGCTCAAAAGAGAAGTTTTCATAAAAAGTGGCTACACTGTACGCCTTCGCCTCCCCTATGCCAAGCTTACCGGCCACATAGCCAAGCAGCTCCGGCGGAAGATAGTGAAACTGTGCCTGGATATCCTGTATCACAGGGATAAGAGATTCCTTTTTCATCCCATGTCCCGCAATGATCTCGTCCGTTTTGTCATAATAGGACTGTTCTAGCATGTAATTCCCCCTCAATTCTTTCCTGTCGGGAAAAAAGGAAGGCCGACCAAAAAGTCCGGCCTTCCTTTTTTCCATTCCATCCGATGTGCGCTGTGAACGCCGTGCAGCGCCCGTCCGCAGCAGGCTCTCACCTGCCTCTCAGAAAAACCTTTCGTCCCTGCCGGCTCTTTTAAGAACCGGTACGGGTGTTTTTCAGATAATTATCAATTCCTTTTGCAGCCGCTTTCCCGGCGCCCATTGCAAGTATCACGGTCGCCGCCCCTGTCACGGCATCGCCGCCGGCAAACACACCGGCCTTCGAGGTAGCGCCGTCCTCCTCCGACGCCACAATACACTTTCTGCGGTTGGTATCAAGTCCGCTCGTCGTGGAAGAAATGAGCGGGTTGGGCGAAGTCCCCAGCGACATGATCACCGTGTCTGCTTCAATCTCATATTCCGATCCGGGAACCTCCACCGGGCTCCTTCTTCCAGACTCGTCCGGCTCACCAAGCTCCATTCGGATAACACGCGCCCCTCTGACACGGCCGTCCTCGTCCACAAGGATTTCGGTCGGGTTCTGGAGAAGATCAAAAAGAATGCCCTCCTCCTTTGCGTGGTGCACCTCCTCCACTCTGGCCGGAAGCTCCGCCTCACTGCGCCGGTATACGATATGCACCTCTGCGCCGAGACGCTTTGCCGTTCTCGCCGCATCCATTGCCACATTTCCTCCTCCGACGACAATCACTTTCTTTCCGGCCTTAATCGGCGTGTCATACCCTTCCAGAAATGCTTTCATAAGATTATTTCTCGTCAGATATTCGTTCGCGGAAAACACACCCAGAGCCTGCTCTCCCGGTATCCCCATAAACCGTGGAAGTCCTGCACCGGATCCGATAAACACAGCCTCAAATCCTTCCTTCTCCATCAGCTCGTCGATCGTGACGGACTGTCCGATCACTACATTTGTCTCTATTTTGACGCCGAGCGCTTTTACGTTCTCCACCTCCGCGGCGACTACCTCCTGCTTTGGCAGACGAAATTCCGGAATGCCGTAAATAAGCACACCTCCCGCCTCATGGAGCGCCTCAAAAATCGTAACGTCGTATCCCATTTTCGCGAGATCTCCCGCACAGGTCAGTCCGGCCGGACCGGAACCGATGACAGCCACCTTATGGCCGTTTTTCTGCTCTGGCGCTTCCGGCGTTATCCCCCTGGAGCGCGCCCAGTCCGCCGCAAAACGCTCCAGCTTGCCGATCGATACCGGATCGCCTTTGATGCCGCGGATACATCTGCCCTCACACTGACTCTCCTGCGGACAGACACGGCCGCAGACAGCCGGCAGGGCAGAAGATCTGCTGATGGTCTGATATGCCTCCTCAAACTTTTCTTCTTTTATCTGCGATACAAATGCCGGTATATCGATGGAAACCGGACACCCCTTGACGCACTGTGCATTTTTACAGTTCAGGCACCGGGCCGCTTCCTCCACTGCCTCCGCCTCGTCGTATCCCAGGCATACTTCGTCAAAATTTGCCGCGCGCACCAACGGCTCCTGTTCACGCACCGGCACTTTCTTTAATACGTCCATCCCATCCTCCTCTTTTTTACAGCTTCCGGCTCACAGTAATCCTCATTTCCTTCCCGGCGCCGCAAAGCGCAGTGCATGAGGGTACTGTCTCCGAAACGTTTCTATTCACAATTTCCACACCCACCGTGATGCGTATCGCCTTCCTGCAGCTTTAACATCGCTCTGCCTTCTTCGGTCTTATACTGGCTCTGCCGCTTTATTGCCTGGTCAAAATCCACAAGATGACCGTCAAATTCCGGTCCGTCCACACAGGCAAACTTTACTTCATCTCCCACTAAAAGACGGCAGGCTCCGCACATTCCAGTGCCGTCCACCATAATCGGGTTCATGGAAACAATCGTCGGTATCCCAAGCTCCTTTGTGAGAATACAGACAAATTTCATCATTATCATCGGGCCGATCGCGACACAATGATCATAACGGATCCCCTTATCGTAAAGCTCCTTCAGCTGTGCGGTTCCCGTTCCATGGAATCCATAAGAACCGTCGTCGGTGGCGACGTAGAGATTCGTCGCCACGTCCCGCATCGCGTCTTCAAGAATCAGCAGTTCCTTATTTCTGGCCCCCATAATCACGTCACAATCCACTCCATGCTCATGCAGCCATTTCACCTGCGGATAAACCGGGGCCGTACCCACTCCGCCGGCAATAAACAAAATCTTCTTTTTCTTTAACTCTTCCGTCTCTTTATGTACCAGATCGGAGGCGCATCCCAAAGGCCCCACAAAATCCTGAAACGCATCTCCCTCTTTAAGACCTGCCATGCGCTCCGTGGAAGCGCCCACAATCTGAAACACAATCGTGATCGTCCCCTCCGTCCTGTCATAATCACAGATCGTCAGCGGAATGCGCTCTCCCGTCTCGTCTATCTTTACGATCACAAACTGTCCCGGTTCACAATACCGCGCAACGCGAGGCGCCTTAACATCCATAAGATAAATCTTATCTGCCAGCTTTTCTCTCTTCGTGATTGGATACATGTTTTCCTCCTTGCCTGTTTTTGCCAAAACCAAAGGAAAAGCCGCTCTGTTCCGACGGCTTTTCCTAATTTCCCGGATTACTGTGAAAGTGCTGATCATACTTCAATCAGGAGTCCGCACTCCGCCGCGCACTTTTTACAGCCGACTGAAGCTCACAGGAACTCCCTGTCCGCTCATGGCGCTGTCCGTATACCCGGAAGAGGTTTCTTATATTTATTTGCGTGAATTTCGCAGAAAATCCGGTATCTTGATATCTACCTGCTGTACCGTACTCTCCGGCTGCCGCGGCTTCTGAATCCCCGTATAAGACGGATTCCCCTGCACAGGCTGCTGCTGCACGGGTGCACCGCCGCCATATCCCGCCATCGTCCCCGCAGCCGGACGGTTCATCGAAGCCGGGCCCACGGGCCTTGTGACGCTGGCCGCGTTCTGGTACTGCAGCTTCGGCATAATCTTGTTCGCTGCCCCCGGACTCTCCAGCCCGGTCGCAATTACAGTTATCGTAGCCTCATCCGCCATCGTCTCATCAAACTTTGCACCGAAAATAATATTCGCATTGTCGCCGGCGAGATCCTGCACATAGCTCGCAGCGTCGTTGGCATCCATCAGAGAAATATCGCCGGATATATTGATAATAACGTGGGTCGCCCCGTTGATGGTCGTCTCAAGCAACGGACTGGCAACGGCAAGCTTGACCGCCTCGATCGCCTTGTCATCCCCTTTTGCATTGCCGATCCCGATATGCGCCATGCCTTTATCCTTCATGACAGTGGACACATCGGCAAAATCCAGATTAATCAGCGCCGGAAGATTGATCAGATCCGTAATACCCTGTACTGCCTGCTGCAGAACCTCGTCCGCCTTTTTCAGTGCATCCGGCATCGTGGTACGCCTGTCCACAATCTCCAGAAGCTTATCATTCGGTATCACAATCAGGGTATCGACACTTTCCTTCAGACGGTCGATACCGGAGAGCGCGTTCACCATCCGCTGTTTTGCCTCAAATTTAAACGGCTTTGTGACGACGCCGACCGTCAGAATCCCCTGCTCTTTCGCAATCCGCGCGACAACCGGAGCAGCCCCGGTACCGGTACCGCCGCCCATACCACAGGTGACAAACACCATATCGGAACCCTTTACCGCCGCAGAGAGCTCTTCCATGCTCTCCTCCGCCGCTTTCTCACCGATATCCGGCTGCGCCCCCGCTCCGAGTCCTTTCGTCAGCTTCTCACCGATCTGAATCAACGTCGGCGCCTTACAGAGCGCCAGAGCCTGTTTATCCGTATTTATACCGATAAACTCCACACCACCGATACATTCGTCAATCATTCTATTTACAGCGTTGTTACCAGCACCCCCGACTCCGATTACTATAATCTTTGCACTGGTATCTGCTTCCGTTGTCTTAATCTCCAGCAAGGTAGTTCCTCCTTCATTCTCCCAAAATTCATATCCCGTTGTAAAATGATAACTTACTTACAGCAATCTATCAGCCCGAAAATGCACTTCTTCCCAAATGCATCCCGGCATAAAAACCCCTGGATAAAAACTCATATATCTTATAATATAATTTTTGCGCCAATTAATCAACTTTTTTTTTCAAAAAAACTTATGGATCCCTGTCAAAAACGATATCCGTGGTATCCGGTGTCCAGGTATTCAGATGCAGCGTTCCCTTCATCCCCGCAATCTGCGGAAGAATCTGTGTAATCCGCACCGCCTTCTGGGAAAGGTATTCCGCCGTCCCCACACTGACCCTGATATCCCCGTAATTTAAGACCGGCTCCAGGCTTTCGTCGTAATGAATTTCTAATGGAAGAAGTTCGTATTTTTTTAAGGTCTGCGTCAGATTCAGAAGATCCGCAAGAACCCCCGGTTCTTTCAGCGGCAGTTTCTCGTACAGCACGACTGCGTCGCAGGAAATCCCGGTTATTCTGGGAATCCCCTCAATCTCCTCTGCCGAAGTCTCCACCACAAACCCGTCTTTATCAAAATAAGCGTTCTGTCCGATTGAACTGATGTAAAAACTTCCAAGAATCCCCTTTTCGTAAACCAGAATCCGCACTGTGTGCGGATCGTCCAGAGAAACCTCCATCATCTCCACAAACGGTACGTCCTCCGTCTTAAGAAACCGGTACTTCAGGTATACATACAGGGAATTCCACGCATATTCGTCGCTAAGCACCATCCTCTCAATCTGATCCGCTGAATAATGTTCATTTCCCTCCACGATAACCGTTCCGACCGTGAAGACCTTCCACACGATAAGAACCGCAGCGGCGGCAGTCAGTACCAGAACGCCCAGAACCGTAAAAACGATTTTGAGACGTTTTCTCTTTTTTCTCTGTTCTCTTCTCATAATCAGGTAACCTCAAACTTTATTCCCCTCGACACGGACAACGCCAGCCCCATCTCCGACAACAGAAACGAAATGGATGTTCCACCGTAACTGACAAACGGAAGAGAAATTCCGGTGTTCGGAATCGTATTCGTGACAACGGCGATGTTTAACACCACCTGAATGGAAATATGTGCCATAATCCCTACCACAAGCAGCGCGCCGTAGAGATCGGCCGCATTGCTGGCGATAATCATAAACCGCCAGATGAGCAGCAGATAAAGCAGGATCAGACAGACCGCACCAAACAACCCCAGTTCCTCACAGATTACGGAGAAAATCATGTCGTTCTGCGCCTCGGGAATAAACCCGAGCTTCTGCATACTCTCTCCCAGCCCCTTGCCAAAAAGCCCGCCCGAACCGATCGCATACAATCCCTGCAGAGTCTGATAACCCTTCTCATACCCTTCCGGATCCAGCCAGATCTTAATGCGCTCCGCCCGATAGCTCGCCAGCAGGATAAACAACACACCGACCGCAATGACAATCCCGCCCATCACTACAAAGTGCGAATATCTGGGGCTGGCCACAAAAAGCATACAGACCGCAATTCCCAGGATGATAATCGCCGTGCTCAGGTTATTATACGCCACGACGCCGGTGATGGGGAGCGCAAATGCCATAACCTTCATCAGCGTTTTGAAATTTCCCACCTGCTTTGAAGTCTTGTAGACGACCGTAGCAAGAAAAATAATAACCGCAAGCTTCGCGAGCTCCGATGGCTGAAAAGACTGGCCGCCGATATAAAGCCAGCGCGACTGGCCGCCCCCCTCTTTACCGATAAAGATAACGGCTGTACAGAGCACAAGCGCCGCCAGGTATGCCATTGTGCTGAAGCGCATCCAGATCTGGTACGGAATCTGCGACACCACAAGCATCGCCGCCAGACCGAGCGCCGACGCAAATAGCTGCTTCCTCACATAGTAGGCCGCGTCGCCAAAACGCAGCACACCATAGTACGAACTCGTGCTGTAGAGCATGATAAGCCCGAAGCAGAGCAGGAAGATAATGAGAAATAACAGACTGTAATCAAAATATCTGACCGGTTTTGGTTTTGATCTCTGTTTGTTTTCTTTTCCCCGACTTCTGGCCATTGATACCTCCATTCGCAGCATTCCTTTTTACATCTGCAGGCCGTTTACATACTCCTTAAAAATACGCCCGCGCTCCTCATAATTCGGAAACATATCCCAGCTCGCGCAGGCGGGGGAGAGAAGGACGGCATCCCCGTCTTTCGCATTCCCGTAACACACGTCGACTGCTTCCTCCAACGTATCGCACAACACGACATCCGTGAAACCATGCTTTCTGGCACACGCCGCAATCTTCTCTTTCGTCTCCCCGATCAGAACCAGTTTTCTCACCTTTCCGCCGAAGCTTTCGATCCACTCATCATACGCAGACTGTTTGTCGTATCCTCCTCCGATCAGATACGTGGGCCGGTTCATTGCCTGAATCCCCTTGATCGCCGCATCCGGATTCGTCCCTTTCGAGTCATTGTAAAACGCAACGCCTCTTTTTTCCGCGACATATTCAATCCGATGCTCCACCCCCTTAAAACGCTTCAGCACATATACGATATCAGGGAGGGGCACGCCCATACACAGCGCGATTCCGACAGCAGCCATCACATTTTCGTAATTATGGCGACCCAGAACCTGAAGCTCGCCGACATGTATGATCTTTTGCTTTGTTTTTCCGTCCGCATACCAGATAACATCACCCGAGAGATAAAGTCCATCAGAAAGCTCCCTTGCACTGGAAAAAAACAAAGGTCTGCCCTTAAATGTCTCCCCGAACGCGCGCAGCACATCATCCTCATAGTTGAGCACACAGATATTTCCGTCTCCCTGGTTTTCTGTGATCCGCTCCTTCGCAGCGATATAGCACTCCATCGTGTGATGGCGGTTCAGGTGGTCCGGCGTAATATTTAAAATCGCCGAAACCTCCGGGCAAAACGCATGGATCGTCTCAAGCTGAAAACTGCTGATCTCCGCCACCGTCACCGTGTCGTCTGTCGTCTCCATCGCCACGGACGTATACGGAATACCGATGTTTCCGACTACCTTCACATCTGGAAAATAAGAGGCCAGAATCTCCCCCGTAAGAGCAGTCGTCGTCGTTTTCCCGTTGGTTCCGGTGATCGCAGCGATTTTTCCCTTTGCGAAGCGATATGCCAGCTCGATCTCCCCCCAGATCGGAATTTTCCTGTCTCTGAGCGCATCTGCCATCGGAAGATCTGTCGGCACGCCGGGACTGAACACCGCCAGCACAACATCCTTTATCTCCTCTTCCTTCCACTCGCCCAGAATCACCCTGACATCACCAAACACTGGCGTCTTCTCCCGCAATGCCGCGACATCAAGCTCCCTGTTCCCGTCGAAGAGAACCGGAATCGCCCCATTTTCCTTTAAAAGACCGGCCGCAGCCGCACCGCTGACTCCGGAACCGACCACCAGAACTTCTTTTCCGCCCAAATCCATATCATTTTTCATACCAACCTCCATTTCACAGGCCCAGAAGCGCTACCATGCAAAGAATCGCAGTCGTAATAGAAAAAACGGCTACCACGCGCGTCTCCGACCAGCCCCCAAGCTCAAAGTGATGATGAATCGGCGCCATCCTGAAAATCCGTTTGCCGCCGCTCTTTTTAAAATAAGTCACCTGTATCATAACCGAGAGCACTTCCACCAGGTAAATCAGTCCGACGATCGGGATAAACAACGGCATCTGCATCATATAAGCCGCCGAAACGACAAAACCGCCCAGTGCCAGCGAACCGGTGTCTCCCATAAAGACGCTCGCCGGATATACATTAAATAGAAGAAACCCGAGCAGCGCCCCCACGACAGCACAGGTGATCGGCGCAATCCCGCTCTGCGTCCCGATGGCGATGACCGAAAAAAACGTCGCCACCATCACCGTCACGCTCGAGGCAAGGCCGTCGAGCCCGTCTGTAAAGTTGGTTCCGTTCACCGTGCCGATCACGGCAAAAAACAGTACCGGAATCGCCATCCATCCCAGATCCAGATACTTCCCGCCCGAAAACGGTATCAGCATGGACAGGGAGATGCCCGAATCATTTACCATATAGTATGCAAATACCCCTGTGACTACGATCTGGCAGAGCATTTTCTGCCATGGAAGCAGTCCGTCCGAGCGGCGCAGGACCACTTTCAGATAATCGTCGAGAAATCCGATCACACCAAATCCCGCCGTCATAAACAGCACGGGTATGATGCGCGGATAATCTTTTACATACAACAAAGATGTCAGTATAATACTGGCAAGAATCATCAGCCCGCCCATCGTCGGCGTCCCGTTTTTCTTCAGATGAGATTCCAGTTCTTTCCGCTCCGTCTGTCCTATCTTTAACCTCCGCAGAAACGGAATCACAATCGGTCCCAAAAGCGCGCTGACGGCAAATGCCACAATCACCGGAATTACAATTTCATATGTCATAACTTTACACCTCGTATCTTTTCTGCCGTAAAAAGGATCCGGCAAATTGTTAACTTATCCAGTATACGTTATTTTCCATTATTTATCAAGATAAGGCAAAATGTTTTCCATAATTTCTCTCACCACCGGGGCGGCGATCGTTCCACCATAATAGACGCCCTGCGGATTCCTTATGATCGCAAGCACCATGACATCGGGATCGTCTGCCGGCGCAAAACCCAGGAAAGAGGAAATATATCTGTGTTCGCTCCGCGGAAGCGTCTGGGAAGTCGCCGTCTTTCCTCCGATTGAATACCCTTCAATCTTTGCATTTTTTCCGCCGCCGTCTGCCACAACGCGCTCGAGCAGATACTGCATCATCTCCGAAGTCTCACTTTTGCAGATCCCCTCCTTCGAATCGTAAGAAAACGTCTTGATCAGATTTCCTTTTTCATCTCTGATCTCCACCCCGAAGTGCGGCGTCACGCGCGTTCCCCCATTTATAATAGAAGAAACAGTTGTCACAAGCTGCATCGGCGTGATCTGAAACGACTGTCCAAAGGAAATCGTCGCCAGCTCCACAGGTCCCACATTTTCCTTTTTGTGCATAATCGTCGCCGCCTCCCCGGGCAGATCAATGTTGGTCTTCTGCAAAAGCCCGAACTGTCGGAAATATTTATAAAAATTGTCGGTTCCAAGCCGCTCCCCCAGTTCCATAAAGACAGGGTTGCAGGAATTCATAATCCCCGTCTCAAAGGTTTCCGCTCCATGCCCCGTCGTCTTTGCACAGCGGATCCTGCGATCCTCAACCATCTTATATCCGGGACAGAAAAAATTATCTGTCAGCGACACAACCTCCTCTTCAATCGCCGCCGTCGCCGTGATAATCTTAAAGGTAGAGCCCGGTTCATAAGTATCGCTGATGCACTGGTTTCTCCACATCTGATTCAGAAGATTCTGCTTTTCCTCCGCCGACAGGGAATCAACGGAAACTTCCAGATCTTCTTCCATCTCCGGGATCAGCGTAAACGGGTCATTCAGATCAAACTCGGGATAGTTGACCATTGCCATCAGCTCTCCGTTCTTCGGATTCATGACAATCACCGAGACACTGTCCGCCTCTTTCTGCACATACGCCTTCTTCGCCGCCTGCTCGCAATATTTCTGAATATTTAAATCCATGGAGATACACAGATCATACCCGTTTACCGGTTCCATCCGCGTTTCCCCCGCATTCTCAATCTCAACGCCACGTGCATCGGTGAGCGTTAAAATCTTTCCGTTTGTCCCCTGCATATATTCATCATATTTCACCTCCAGCCCCAGGATGCCCTGGTTATCCCCGCCCGTAAAGCCAAGCACCTTCGACCCCAGCGTGTCATACGGGTAATAGCGCTTGTAATCCTCATCTACTTTCACGCCTGCAAGCCCATAGGCGCGAATCCGGTCTCCGGTCTCCTTGTCTACATTTGTTTTCACGCGTTCGATCGAACTGACCTTCTCAACCCGTTTGCGGACGGTCTCCTCGTCAATCCCCAGTTCTTTCACCAGCGCCGCAATCACGGCCTCCGGCTCCCTGATCTGACTGTGAATGACCGATATCGTACAGACCGAACGGTTTGTCGCCAGTACCGTCCCGTTCGCATCCAGGATCTTTCCCCGCGCAGCCTTGATATCGCGCTCCCGCTCGTGAAGGTTTTCTGCCTTCTGCCCGTAATATTCCGAACAGAATACCATGAGATATACCAGTCTCCCGATCAGAAACACCAGGATAAAAAACACCGCGAGAAACATGACCATCATCTTTTTGCGGTTAAATGTCTTGCTCCTGTAAAACGAAGTGTCGTGCTGCATATACAAAAAACCTCACAAAAGTATTCATAAAAATTCTTCATAGAATCTTATTCAATCTTCTGTGAGGTTATACATTTTGTTATTTCCATAAAACGGAAGCTGTCTGTATATCGCAGCCGCCTCCGTCTACATCTGCCCGCCTTCGCCTTCCTGTGGGTTTTCGCCTTCTCCCTGCGGCGTGCCTCCCTCGCCCTCCTGCGGGTTTTCGCCTTCTTCCTGCGGCGTGCCTCCCTCGCCCTCCTGCGGGTTTTCGCCTTCTCCCTGCGGCGTGCCTCCTTGCGGCTCCACGGCTCCGGCGGAATCGGCTCCTTCCGGCATGCCTCCTTCCATCCCTTCCATCGTATTCGGAATATCAGTCAGCCCGTCCTCCACCGGTATATCGCCCGTCTCACCATCGTTTACCATATCCGTCATCGCGGCCATCCCCACTTCCTGACCCTTGATGTCCCATCCGGCATGTATACCTGTCGTCTCTTCATCCCGGTACACATTCATATAAGGAAGAACTTCCTCCAGAATTTCTCTCACAATGTCCTGCGCATATGTGCTGTGAAACTGCTCCGTCACGTTTGGCTCGTCAACAACACAGTAAATCACAAGCTGCGGTTCCTCTACCGGGGCAAAGCCGATAAATGATACAAGATAATTGTTTTTGTCACGCGTCCCGTCTTCCGCGATTTTCTGTGCGGTCCCCGTCTTTCCTCCCATCGAATACCCATCCACCTTTGCCGTAGAACCGGTTCCTTCGGTAACCGTCGCATACATATACTGCTTCAGAGCCTCACAGGTTTCCGAAGATATCGTCTGCCGCAGCACCGTCGGCGTGATATCCTCAATGGTATTGCCATGCTCGTCCGTAATCTTCTTTACCATATGCGGCTGATAGAGATAACCTCCATTCACAAGAGAACAATATGCGCTCGCAAGCTGTATCATCGTCGTATTAAAATTCTGGCCAAAGGCATTTGTCGCCAGATCCAGCGCCGACATATTCTCCTTCTGATGTATCAGCGAAGACGTGCGCGCTTCCCCAGGAAGATCGATATTGGTGCGCTGTCCGAAGCCAAAAATCTGCTGATAGCGGGTAAATGTATCCGCTCCCAGCCTGTAGGAAATCTGCATCAGCGCATCGTTGCACGAGTTCATCATCGCCTGCTGCAACGTCTGCCACCCATGCCCGGCCGTGTTGACACAGTTGACCTTCTTCCCGTTGAACATCTCGTTTCCGTCACATTCATAGCCCTCTTCCCCGGTAATTTTACCCGACTCAAGGGCCGCCGCCACGGTAAAAGGCTTTGCCGTGGACCCCGGCTCATACGTATATGTCAGACAGAAATTCTGCCAGAGCTTATTGAGAGCGTCCATCTGCTCTTCCTCGTTCATCACGGCGAGCTGTTCCGGTGTATAGTATGCGGACAAATCCCTGGGATTACTCAGATCATAATCCGGATAATCGGCCATCGCAATGACGTCACCGTTGTTCGGATTCATAATCAGCACACCGATGTGTGTCGCCCCGGCGTCCGCCCCTCTGAAATTTCCCCTGTACGCCTCGTTAAACTCCTCTATCTTATTCTCCACCACCTTCTGGATATTGGCGTCTATCGTGGAGACGATATTGTTTCCGTTCACCGCCGGCTTTATCGTCTTTTCAAAGTTATTGTCATTGTTCAGATAACCGTACTCTCTCCCGTTCACCCCGTTTAAAATGTCGTTGTAATAATTTTCCAGGCCGTTTACGCCGACATTTCCCGATGCGGTAAAACCAACCACTGAGCTGGCCAGTTTCTTGTGAGGATACTCCCGCTGGTATTCCTTTTCAAACCACACTCCTTTCAGATTCGGATAAATCTTATTTCCCTTTTCATCTTTTGCCTCCTGCATCTCCACATACGGCTGTATCTCTTCATAAGACGCCCGCTTTTTCAGCACGATGTATCTGCTGTCCGCCTTTTCCCTGGCATATCCGTAAAGCTCATCTCTGTTAAACTCCGGAAAACAACTGACCAGCGCCTGTATCGTGGCGTCAATATATTCATCCTTGCCTGTCATGACCGAACAATCGAGAATCACATTGTATACCGCCACGCTCGTGGCCAGCACCGTGCCCCTGGCATCTGTGATATCCCCTCTCTGATAAGGGATCGTCTGGCTGCCGTATTGCTGTTGCGAGAGAATGATTTTTTCATACCGCTCTCCGCTCGTGCTCTCGATATACATCAGACGCGCGATCAGCCCGATGAGCATCAGCGCCACAATCCCGAACATGACAAGCAGCTTCTTCTGCATATGCCGTAAAAATTTGAACAGCCGTCTTTTTCTTCTCTTTCCCGCCATGCACACTATCCTCTATTTGTCCGGTATCTCCCCGTACTGGTTCATATAATCGTCATCCCCCACGCTGTAATAGACAATCTGTGCCTCTTTCGCATAAAACATTCCCAGTTCCGTCATGGCTCTTCTCTTGATTTCCTCAAGATCGACCGATGTATTCATTTTTTTGTATGCCTCGTCATTGTCTGCCTTCAGATCGCTGATCTGGCTTTCGAGGTTCGAAATCGTCCGCATCCGCGCTGTCACCTCTGACTGGACTTTGATGTAAACCCCTGCAAACATCCCGAAAATTGCGACGGCCATAGAAAGAAAAAAGACATAACTCCTGCTCATCCGAAGTTCGCGCTCCCTGTTCCTGCGCGCAATCCTTCTCTTCCTGCGCTGTTCTGCCTCCCTCTCCTGCTCTATCCGCTCTTCCCGTACCCTCCGGTAATCTGGCACTGCCTCTGATCTGCGGATGGTATTTCCGTCTATATAATAATCGCCTTCTCTGGTGTTCGATCTCTTACCGTCTGTCCTTACTGTCCCGCTTCTCATTCTGATTCACACCTTTCCCATAACCTCTCAGCCAGCATCCGGCCGGCCTCGTCTGCCCTCTTTAGGGCCTGTGCAGAAAAATCCCTCCTTACTCACGCATGTCTGCACCACATGTCGCCCGGCATTACAGCCGGCCCCTTTCAAACACCCTGAGCTTTGCGCTCTTCGAACGGGAATTTTCCTTAAGTTCCGCATCCGCCGGTATCACCGGCCGACGTGTCACAACTCTGCCTTTTGATTTTCTTCCACACACACAGACCGGAAAATCATCGGGACAGGTACACGGATTCTCGTTCCGTCTGAAATTCATCTTCACAATCCGGTCCTCCAGCGAATGAAATGTGATCACACAGATTCTCCCGCCCGGATTCAGCATCTCTATCATATCATCGAGACTGTTCTCCAACACCTCAAGTTCTCTGTTCAGTTCAATACGAACCGCCTGAAACGTACGCTTCGCCGGGTGCCCGCCCGTCATCCGCACCTTTTTCGGTATCGCCGCAGAGATGATCTCCACCAGCTCTCCCGCTGTCTCAATCGGTTTTTTCTCCCTCGCACTCACAATATGCTTTGCTATATTTTTTGCAAAGCGGTCTTCCCCGTAATCACGGATGATCCGGTATAAATCGGCCTCGGAATATCGGTTAATAATATCCGCGGCCGTCATCTCTCCTCTGTCGTCCATGCGCATGTCAAGCGGCGCGTCCGCCACCCGGTATGTAAATCCACGCTCTGGCGTATCCAGCTGAAAGGATGACACGCCCAGGTCCAGCACAATTCCGTCCACATGGCTGACTCCTACAGAAGAGAGCGCGTGCCGCATCGCCGCATAGCTGTCACGGATGACTCTCACGCGGCTGCCAAACTCCGCCAGTCGCATCCCGGCCGCCTTTATGGCATCCCCGTCCTGGTCAATCCCATACAATCTGCCTCTCTCCGACAGACGCTCTGCCACCTTACAGGCATGTCCGCCTCCGCCCAGCGTACCGTCGACATATATTCCGTCCGGCTTTACGTTCAGATATTCAATCGTCTCCCGTAATAACACGGAATAATGTTCAAACTCCACGCTTCTCATCTCCTGTCTCATCCCGTTTTAGATACTGAAACCCAGCTCTGCCATATGCTCCGCGACATCATCCATCTCACCTTCATCGTATGTGTTCTCCAGCCATCTGTCCTTATCCCAGATCTCCACCCGGTTTAAGACTCCTGCCAGAACAACATCCTTTTGTATATTGGCGTACTCACGCAAAACCGGCGGAAGAAGCATTCTTCCCTGCTTATCCAGCTCTACGGAGGCCGCACCTGCAAAGAAAAAGCGCGAAAACTTCCTCGCATCCTTGGAAGCTCCCGAAACACTGCGAAACTTCTCCTCGACGTTGTGCCATTCTTCCATGGTGTATACAAACAGACATCCATCCAGTCCCTTTGTCACGACAAATTCATTTCCCAGCTGCTCTCTGAATTTGGACGGAACTATCAGCCTGCCTTTCGGGTCCACTGTGTGATTGTATTCTCCCATGAACATAACACAAACACCTGCCTTTTTGGTGGACTCTTCTTCCACACCGTCCGGTTATCCACAAAGTTATGAACTTATCCACCACTTTATGGCACTCCGCACCACTTTCCTCCACATCTGAGTCCATCTTACCCCACTTCCCCCCAAAAAGCAATAGAAAAAAAGTGCCATGATCCCCCTGCCCATAAGAAAACGGCAGGCCAGCGCTGGCTGACCTGCCGTCTTTTCCGCATAAAAAGCGGGTTACGGCGCCTTAAAAGGCGCCTTTTCTTTTTTTACAATTCTTTTTTTTCTTCCTCATCAAGATATTCTTCGATCAGCTTATCCAACATCACACTTTTTTCATAAAAAAGCTCAAATCCGTCGTCCACAAGCACCGCCTGATCCAGCTCCTGTCTTGCCAGCTCTATCTTTTCCCGTATCTCGACTGTCTTTTTCATATGAATCCTCCTTAATGCTGCCAGGACTCCTATGCCTGCTTCACTCGTATGTCAGCGCTTTAGTAGCAATCCCTGCCTCATATTCTGTCAGAATCTATAATACCCCTAAAAAGGACAAAAATCAAACAAAACTGCATGCCACATCTCCCCATTTTTCGACAAAAGTTATAAAATCAGAATAAAAATCCTGCAACGAAAAGGATTCTCCGCCTGCGGCACACTTCCTGCCCGCTTACGCGCGCCGCACTCTCTGCTCGGCCAGAAGCGCGATCATCGCCGCAAGTGTCCTGTGATTGATCTCTATGATATGCCGGATATCATCTGCCACATCGTGTTTGTGCTCAATATAATCATGATGCGACTTCAGTATAAAGTTACACAACGCCTCTGCGCTGTGAAACACTTCTCCCTTCCTCCCCGCATCGAAAGACGGACCGCTTTTGATGTACGCCCGAAGATCGTTTTTCAGCTTTTCCTCATAGGAACAGTGATCCGCAAGATTTCCCGGATAAATCTGATTGTGCGGAAACGTAAAATAGTCAGCCAGATAATGGCTGACCTGGCCAAGATCCATATAGTATTTTTTTCCCCTTTTTGCGGCTGACCTGCGCCCCTCCGAGAGCCATGTAATGCGCTTTTTCACCAGCGGAAACGTCTTTTCAATCTCATGCCTCTTATAGACAAACGAAGGCTTGATATCGGGCAGAATACTGCCAAAGTAAAAAGAATACTTATGCTTTCGCAGATCTTCATCGTCCAGACGCTCAATCATGTACTTTGCCAAAGAAATATGTGATTTTTTCCTCATTCTGTCCTCCTGGAATTACTCTGATTAATTCCATTTTACGTCCACTGCCGCAGGAATACAAGCAAAATTTATTTTTTTACAGTCCGGCCGGCATCATTGCGGGACGCGCGCCAGACTGCTTCATTCCCGCGGGCAACAGGCCAGGCGGCTGCGCAGCAGACATCCGGCGAATGACGCGATCGTCTGCTGCGCGGACTGACTGCCTCAGCCGCCGTCTGCCCGGCAGCTATTTCTTACAGCTGAAGCTTGCACATTCCGTCTCACCGCAGGTACATGCATTTCCGCCTGCGATACCGATGTGATCCGCACTGCATTTTTTATTCTCATTGAAAACACAGTTGCATGCTTCACAGGTGACGTCAATCTCCTTGGAAATTCGTTTTGCGGCATTTCTCGCACTATTTTCCCCGCGCTCCGCAAAACTGCGGCAGCACGTCTCATCTACCCTGTGTGCATCTCTTCCCTCCACACAGATCTCCCCCTTGCAGCAACATCTGTCCTCATTATAGGCACATCCCGTGACCGAACAATCCAGAAATGTCATTTGCTTTCTCTCCTTTCCACTCTCACAGATTTTCATATTTCACACGCATTTTACGGTTTCCTCGCAGGAAACGGACCAACGTCAGTCATACCGATGCAGACTTCCAAAGCCCATATCCACGCTCTTAGTATCTCCACAACAAAACCATTTATGCCCGTTTTTCTGTTCTGGTGGTGGAAAGTGGAGGAAAAAAGACCATATCCCGGTCAAAGGATATGGTCTTCTGACATTTTCTGGCATTTTTTTATTTTTTGCGTTCCTCTTCCGGAATCTCTTTTCGTATCTCCTTTGTGCGAATCTCCCGGCAGATTTCGTCAATAAACTGTGAGAGCGGCTTTACCCCTTCGTCTCCGGCAAACCGGCTCCGGACGGATACCGCATGATCGGCCTCCTCCTGTTGTCCGACCACCAGCATATATGGCAGTTTGTCAAGCCGCGCTTCGCGAATCTTAAACCCGATTTTTTCAGAACGGTTGTCCGCCGTCGCATCGATGCCGTTCGCTTTCAGCTCCCGCAGAACTTCGGCCGCGTACGCCTCATATTTGTCGGAAATCGGAAGCACACGCACCTGTTCCGGGCAAAGCCAGGTCGGAAATTTTCCGGCATATTTTTCAATCAGCCAGGCGAGCGTCCGCTCATAACAGCCAAGCGACGTTCTGTGGATGATATACGGGCGGATTTTATCACCGTTCTGGTCAATATAATACATATCAAAATTTTCAGCGATCGCACAATCGAGCTGAATGGTGATCATCGTGTCCTCTTTGCCATACACGTTTCTGGCCTGAATGTCAATCTTGGGACCGTAAAATGCAGCTTCTCCTTCAGCTTCTTCAAACGGAAGACGCTTTTCCTTCAGAACTTCGCGCAATGCATCCTGTGTCGACTCCCAGTACTTTTCATCGCCGAGATATTTTTTCCGGTTCTTCGGATCCCACTTGGACAGGCGGAATGTGACGTCCTCTGCGAGCCCTAAGGTGTCAAGCACACTGTATGCCAGGTCCAGACAACCTTTCAGCTCTTCCTCCGCCTGATCCGGCCGGATGACAAGATGCCCCTCCGAGATCGTAAACTGGCGCACCCGCGTCAGCCCGTGCATCTCGCCCGAATCCTCCGCGCGGAACAGCGTCGACGTCTCCCCCATGCGGTACGGAAGATCGCGATAGGATTTCTGCGTATTTTTGTATACATAATACTGGAACGGGCAGGTCATCGGACGCAGCGCAAAAACTTCCCTGTCCGTTTCCTCATCTCCGAGAACAAACATACCTTCCTTATAGTGATCCCAGTGACCGGAAATCCGATAGAGATCACTCTTTGCCATAAACGGTGTTCTGGTGCGTACATATCCCCACTCGTTATCCTCGAGATCCTCAATCCACCGCTGCAGTTTCAGGATCATCTTCGTCCCCTTCGGCGTAAAAAGCGGAAGGCCCTGTCCGATCACATCCACCGTCGTAAACAGTTCCATTTCACGCCCAAGCCGGTTATGGTCACGGCGCTTTGCATCCTCCATCCGCTCAAGGTGTGCCGCAAGCTCTTCCTTCTTATTATATGCAGTCCCGTAAATGCGCTGCAGGCGCGCTTTTTCGGAATCCCCTCTCCAATAGGCCATCGAAGAAGACGTCAGCTTAAACGCTTTGATTCCTTTCGTGCTCATCAGATGCGGTCCCGCACACAAATCCACAAACCCATCCTGATCATAGAAAGAAATCTCGGCGTCCGCCGGCAGCTCTTCGATCAGTTCCACTTTGTACGGTTCATTTTGCTCCCGCATAAACCGGACGGCATCTTCCCGCGGCAACGTAAAACGGCGGATCGAATGCCCTTCTTTAATTATCTTCTTCATCTCCGCTTCCAGTCTGTCCAGATCTTCCCTGGAAAAAGGAGCCGCGTCAAAATCATAATAAAAACCGTCCCCGATCGCCGGACCGATCGTGATTTTTGCCTCCGGAAACAAGCGCTTTACGGCCTGCGCCAGCACGTGAGAAGCAGTGTGACGAATCACCTTCAGCCCCTCCGGATCGTTTGCCGTAACAATATTTAACATGCAGTCCCTGGAAATCATGGCACGCAGATCTACAATACTGCCGTCCACCTCCCCGGCGCACGCCACCCGCGCGAGCCCTTCACTGATATCTTTCGCAATATCATAGACAGACCGCGCCCCGTCGTACTCCTTTACGGAACCGTCTTTTAATGTAATTTTCATTGTAATCCTCCATGCGGCTTAAAATGAGATATCCGCGTCTTCGTCCTCGTAGAAGTCTTCATCCTCATTCCAGTTGTGGATCGTCGTCGTCCCGTTGCCACACCCATATCTGGCATTCTTTCTCGGAGAGCAGAGCATCCCCGCGATCATGCCTGCAAGCACGCCGACAGTGACAAGCAGCACGCCGTCCAGTTTTGTCACGGTTATCGTATCCGACATATCTGAAAAAAATTCTCTGATTTTAGTCATTTTTTCCCTCCTCACACACCCATCTTCACACTATCTGCCGCAACAGAATTTATATTTCTTCCCACTTCCACACGGACAGGGATCGTTGCGGCCCACCTTCTTCCCAACAATGACCGTACCGGATTTTTTCTGCTCCAGATACAGTTTTTTCTTCGTCTCCGCGTCAAAAATCGCGTCCCACTGGGGCAGATCATAGAGCCAGTCCGCTTTCGCATCCACCATATTTTTGTATAACTTCACCTTGTCAAAAGCAAGTGTGACATGCGTATCCTCCTCCATCGTATCGATCGGATTCGCCTCTGTAAGACTGTCGTTGATCCCGTCTAAAAACCCGGTCATCTCCATCACAGTCAGCTCATATCTGTCCGCAAGCTCCTTTACCGTTCCCTCAACTCTCTCATCCGGATTCGTCAGAAGCTTTTCATAGACGCCTTTTTCCAGAAGAAAATATCTCTGCCAGAACCGCTGCAGCTCCCCCTTGTCCGCTTTTTCATTATAGGCAATCTTCTGCCACTGCTCTAATAATGCCATATCTGATTCCTCGATTCCTGTTGAATATAGTTGTATTCCCCTTTCGATTCCATAAAAAACAGGCAGCATTCTGCCGTGCACAGGAATACAGATTTCATTATAACAAATTCCATCCTATTTTTCAAAATATTTTTTACATCTGTTCCGGTTCTGTCTGATCAGACAGTCCTGAAACACGGCAGAGAACGCCCAGCTCCAGAAAAAGCATGGGAACGACAGCGATCGTCGGCGAATTGACCAGTCCCTGCGCCAGATAACCGGACAGCCCCAGTATCCCCGCGATCGCCGCCTCATTCTCCGGAAACTGCCGGATACACAGCAAAAGGACAGAAAAGATCATGCCAAAATACCCGGCTGCGCCGACCGCGCCAAACGATACCAGAATCTGCAGAAACTCGTTATGACAGTCCTTAAAACGAAGATTCCCCATAAACATCTGCATCTCCTCCCCGTATGCAGCGTTTAAAACCGTGGGAAGATTGTCCGGACCGCAGCCAAAAAGCTTTCGCGACAGCGGATAGTCCCGATACAGGCCGACCGCGCGCTTAAAGACATAGCCGCGATTACTTCCCCAGTGGTCCGATAAAATAAAATATTGAAAAAAAGTACCGTCCGCCGCATCTGCTCCCTTTGATGCTGCCCAGAAAAATACCACAACAATCAATAGTATAAATGCGAAAAAAATCATGTGAAACATACGCCGCATTATTTTTATACGTTTTTCCGTAAAAAAATCCATCCCCTTCCACCGAAGAACGAAAAGGACTGACAGAATAAACAGTTCCGTTCCGATCACCCTTTTGTCGATAAACAGGACTGCCAGTCCTCCAAAAAAAACATTGGCATTTTTGTTCCAGAGATGATAAAAAATTCCAGTCACACTTCCGCTTCCCAGAAAGATAAGAACGATGTCGATGCATTTTTTCAGACCCTCCCGGCTTCGCATGACAAATTCAAAAAGAACCAGAAATAAGATAAATAACGTGAGAAGGATACTGTCGCTCCTGCAGCAGATCATACCGCAGAATCCAAGAAACAAAAAAAAGCCGTAAACCCATTCCGAAACCCTCTCCCGGCAGAGCACAAACAAAGCCATCCCGGCCGGCAGCACTACAGAATCGTAGGACGCGTTGAAATTGACATTTCCAATCGTACTGCTGAAAAGCGCAATCTGCTCCTTTAACATCGTCTCATACATGCCGAGCGGATCTATCCGCCATTCGTTTAATATCTGTAGCAGAAATACGCCGCCCGAGCCGAGCAGAAACGCCCAGGTCAGTACCGCATTCCATTTCAGATACCGTCCTATGAGAAAAACAGACAACACGCCAACAAGAAGCGTGGCGGCTCCTACCCTCGTCACATCCACGCCCCAGAAAACATTTCCTCTGCCGGGGTTCACCAGAACCGTAATCAGCACCGACGCGCAGAGAACCACGCCGGCAAATCCGGTCACTTTCCTCTCCGGCGATGCTGTTTTCCTGTCCTTTTCTCTGCACGACCGCTCTGCGCGGCCAGACAACAGAAAAAGTGCCGAGGCCGTCAGAAATACAATCACCGTGAGAAAAAAGAAATCTCTTTTTGCCTGAAATATGTCATACAATTTATCCCGGTAAAACAATGGAAATACCAGCAGCATGCTGAACATGTAAACGTTTGTCAGCGCGGATACAATTTCTCCCGCCCACGATTCCTTCTCTTTTTTCTTTTCCATACCCATTCCCTCCGTTCTCCCCACGCAAAACACCCGACAATGATCTTAGCATTGTCGGATGCCTGTCTGCAATATGTACTGCTGCGCTTTCTCGTTGTCAGAGCTCTTTTTACTTCTTTACCGTTACTTTAAAGGTCAGTTTCGCCCCACTCTTTGTCGTCACCGTAATCGTAGCGCTTCCCGCTTTCTTACCGGTTACTTTCCCTGCCTTCGTCACAGTTGCGATTTTGGTATTGGAACTCTTGCAGGATGTTATCTTGTCATTTTTAACGGATGACTTTAATTTAATCTGTGTTGTCTTGTTGACCTTGACCGTTGCCTTTGTCTTCTGCAGTTTCACCGTACCTACCGTCACGGTACAGGTTGCTTTCTTTCCGTTGACACTTGCCGTAATCTTTGCCGTACCGTTTTTAACGGCCTTTACCTTACCGTTTTTGTCAACCGTTGCAACCTTCGTATTGCTGGACTTCCAGGTAATTTTATCGGTTGCAGAAATCGGATTCCTTACCACATCCAGTTTTACTGTCTTTTTCGCCGCCAGAAACACTTTTGTGGTGCTCATCTTAAGGCTCTTTGTCTTCACGGCATTTTTCTGAACGGTTACCTGGCAGGAAGCAGTTGCGCCGCTCTTCATCGTCACGGTAATGGTTGCTTTTCCGTTTTTCTTACCTGTCACCGTGATCTTGCCTTTGCTCAGCTTAACAGCCGCCACACTTGTCTTCGAAGATTTTACGGACTTCACCGCATCTTTAACCGGATAGCAGGATTCCACTTTAAGCGCGGTCGTACTCTTTCCCTTCTGAAGCTGCATCTTATCTGCATTCAGTTTCACATCCGCCACTGTTACCGTACAGGCAGCTTTCTTTCCGTTCGGAGTCACAGCCGTAATCTTCGCGGTTCCGCCCTTTACACCCTTTACGACGCCCTTTGCATCTACGGTTGCAATCTTTTTATCGCTGGACTCCCACTTTACATCCTGCGGCGCGCCCTCCGGTCCCACAGTCGCCTTCAAAGTCCTGGTTTTCCCCTTTACGACCGTCATCTTTGTCTCGGACAGTTTTACCGACGCGGCTTTCACTTCGGTTGTACCCGGCTTTTCCGTATCTCCCGGTTTCTCTGTATTTCCCGGTTTTTCCGTATCTCCCGGTTTTTCCGTATCTCCCGGTTTTTCCGTATCTCCTGGTTTTTCCGTATCTCCTGGCTTGTCCGGCTCCGTGTCTGTCGGGTTTTCCGTGTCATCCGGTTTATCCGGCTCCGTGTCTGTCGGGTTTTCCGTGTCATCCGGTTTATCCGGCTCCGTGT
>CANSSP010000017.1 GCA_947649645.1 uncultured Roseburia sp.
ATATAAAAGATTCCATAGGCAGAACGTGGCAATGCGGAACGATTCAGCTTGATTTTCAGCTTCCGCAAAGATTTGATATTGACTATACCGGGGCAGATGGAGAGAAACATCGTCCGATTATGCTGCACAGAGTTGTATTTGGATCGATAGAACGGTTTATTGGTATTTTACTGGAACATTATGCGGGAAAATTTCCTGCGTGGATTGCACCTGTACAGGTTAAGGTTCTTCCGGTTTCAGATAAATATAATGATTATGCTAAGAAAGTTGAGGGATTTTTGGAAGAAAATGATATCCGGGCAGAAGTGGATGTCAGAAGTGAGAAACTTGGATATAAAATCCGTGAAGCACGCATGGATAAGGTGCCATATATGATTATCGTAGGCGAAAACGAGAAAAATAAAATGTCTGTATCCGTAAGACAAAGAGACGCGGAGCCTGATAAACAGGATATGGGAGAAATGTGTCTTGAACAGTTGGTGAATCTGGTAAAAAGAGAGGTGAGACAGAATAAAAGCAATGGATTATCTGAAACGGAATGAATTTAAGGGCAGCAGTGCTGCTTCCTGGAACAGGGCATATCGGAATACATCTGATGCACAGGAAAGAGACAGAATCATGATATCTGAAACCGAACGACTGTGGCAGCGGCAATCGGAGTCCGCCGTGCCGAAACATGACATACTGATGTCATGTCCGGCCTGCTATGATAGGGGTGAAGATAAAACGGAAGGGAGCTGAGAGGATGGCGTTTGACTACAAGAAAGAGTATAAGGAATATTATATGCCAAAGGGCAGGCCCGAGATTGTGACGGTGCCGGAGATGAAATTTATTGCGGTCAAGGGAACCGGTGATCCGAACGAGGAGGGCGGCGACTATAAGGCGTCGATTGGTCTGCTGTATGGAATTGCCTTTACGATTAAGATGAGTAAAAAAGGGAGCCGCGAGATAGAGGGATATTTTGATTATGTGGTGCCCCCTCTCGAGGGCTTCTGGTGGCAGGAGGGGATCAAAGGGGTGGATTACGCCAGAAAAGTGGATTTTCACTGGATTTCCGTCATACGTCTGCCGGATTTTGTGACGGAAGAAGTGTTTGAGTGGGCCAGGGCGGAGGCGGCGGAGAAGAAAAAGAAGGATTTTTCCAGAGTGGAGTTTCTGACTGTCGCGGAAGGGGAGTGCGTACAGTGTATGCATATCGGGCCGTATGACGAGGAGCCTGAAACCGTCGCAAAGATGGACGCATATCTCGCGGAGAACGGCTATGAGAATGATTTTTCCGGAGGCCGGCTTCACCATGAGATTTACCTGTCGGATGCGAGAAGGGTTCCGCCGGAAAGGTGGAAAACGGTGATCCGTCATCCGGTCAGAAAAGTGTCCGACTGACGCAATTGTGTCTGTAAATGCTTGAGAATCCTCCTTTGCGGTGTTATAATGAAAAAAACAGCTTTACTTTAGGAGGAGTCAGTTATGGACGGTTCAAATTACGGAGGCGGAAGACCGATGACGAAAAAGGAATTTCGCAGGCATGAGAGTATGAAGAAGTGTACCGGAAATATCTATGTCGCGGCAGGAATCCTGTATGTGTGCGCCGTGATTACCGGCGTGGTAAATGTGCTGGCGCAGAATTATCTTGGTTTTCTGGACGTGGCCATTCTCGCCGGGCTCGGGCTTGGCATACATATCGGACAGAGCCGGATCTGTGCGATTCTGGTCTGCGCGTATGCCGGGCTGAACGTATATGTTACGATGGCGCAGAATGGCAGAATGGGCGGCACGCTGGTTGTGCTTGCGGCAGTCGACGCACTGATTGCGACGGTTCAGTTTCAGAGTGCGTGGAAGAAATATCAAAAGACTGGTCTTCTTCCGTAGAGAAAGTTCTGACCAGATGAAAAAATCCCCCGTCTCTTTTTGAAAGCGACGGGGGATTCCTGATTTTTATTTAAGATTGGACGGCCCGTCTTGAGTCCGTCCGTCGTCTGTGATAAAGTAGGAAAAACGTACAAAGGAGGTTTTTATGAAAAGAAAACTGTATTATCTGCTGTTTCCGCTGTATCTGATAGCGGCAGTGTGGGTATTTTATATCAACGGAGTTTTTACCGGAAACCTGACTTCCCGCAGCAACCTGGTGATCAATGCGGTCTTTTTGCTGGCGATCGGGGTTTTGTTTCAGCTTTCGACGATGAGCTTCAGGCGGCTGAACCACTGCACGGACGAGCTGATGCGGGCGGCGGACACCATAGAAAAAGAGCATGAGCGGACGCCGGGGTGCCTGTGGGAGAAATACCGGGAGCGCCGGGAGGTGTTTCTGGACGGTGCGCTTGAGGAGGCATTTGCGGGATATCAGAAGCGTATGGCCGGAAAACGCGGCGGGGCTGACGTCTGTGATATTGAAGAGTATATCAATGAGGAGCTTTTAGACCGTGTGGGTATGGCCCACTATAATTCTGTCGTTTCCGGAACACTGACAGGGCTGGGGATTCTGGGAACTTTTCTCGGCCTTTCGATGGGGCTTTCTTCGTTTGACGGCAATGATATTTATACGATTTCGGACAATGTGGGACCGCTTCTGGAGGGCATGAAGGTGGCGTTTCACACTTCTGTGTACGGTATTTTTTTCTCGCTGGTATTCAATTTTGTCTATCGCGGGGTGATGTCAGACGCATATGAACGTCTGTCGCGGTTTTTGTCTGTCTATCGGGAATATGTGGCGCCTTCCGCGGTGAGTGCGGGGGAGGGGACACGCGCGATGCTGGTTTATCAGTCAAACATGGCGGCATCCTTAAAGACAATTACGGAGCTTTTAAGCGGTAATGCCGCAGAGCAGACAAAAGGTGTGGAGCGGATGGTAAATCAGTTTGCCGATCGGCTGATGGAGACATTCGGGACACAGACAAGGCAGCTGGGCGCAATGCTTGCACAGGCGTGTGAGTCACAGGTGCGGTGTGCACAGGACTGCCGCGATCTGACAGAGACGGTGCGGGAGCTGCAGGGCGTCAATGGTTCCGTGCTGAAGGCGCTGGAAAATATGCAGCGGCAGCAGGAGCAGTTTGCCGTGTCGCTTGGCGCTCAGCAGGAGAAGCTGTCCGCAACCTGCGACGCTTTGAGCGGAGAGATCAGCAGCCAGTTGTATACGTTGGAACAGATGAGGAATTCCTATGAAGAGTAAGCAGAGAAGGAAAAAAGTTTTTGAAGAGCCTGCCTACTGGCAGTCATTTTCGGATATGATGGCGGCGCTTCTGCTCATTTTTATTCTGATTATCGCGATCACGCTGGCTATTTACCGACAGAAGACAACGGATCTGGAGCAGACCCAGATCAGGCTGAACGCGGCACAGCAGGAGCTGGATGGCGCCAGGGAAGATCTGGAAGCGTCAAAGCGTGAGATCGAGGCTTCGAATAAGGAGCTGGCGGATTCCCTTGCGCGGCTGAAGGAAGCCTATGCGAGCGCGGCAATGACACAGGAAGAGCTTGACGCGGCGAATCTGGAAATTGCAAATGCACGGGCAGAGCTGGCGGCGACGAGACAGGAGCTAAGGGATATCGTGGGCATCCGCACCGATATCATCGGGGAGCTGCAGACGCGGTTTTCCAACTCCAGCATGTCGGTAGATCCTCAGACGGGGTCGATTACGTTCTCGTCTGATGTGCTGTTCCGCTATAACAGCGCGACGCTGACCGACGAGAGCAAAAAAACGCTGCAGGAAATTATCCCGATGTATCTGGATGTCCTGCTGCATGAGAATTACCGTCCGTATATCGCCGAGATTACGATCGAAGGGCACACGGACACGGACGGCAGCTACCAGAGCAATATGGACTTATCGCACAGCCGGGCCAATGCGGTCGCAAAATTCTGCCTTGACGCGAAAAACGGGCTGAGTGACGCGAAAATCGAGCAGCTTCAACAGATTCTGACTGTCAACGGCCGCTCGTACAGTGCCCCGGTTTACCGGAGCGGCACGGATGAGATTGATATGGCGGCTTCACGGCGTGTGGAGATCAAATTCCGCCTGAAAGAAGATGAGATGATTCAGAAAATCTCGGAGATTCTCGGCGGAGAATAATCCCTTTTGCCGAAGTATTTACAGGAGCTTCTGTGCGATGGCCGCCGCCGTGGTGGACCGGGCCGACGCATAGAGCTCCGGTTTTTGTTTGCAGAAAACATAAAAGAGGCATTCGATGATAAACAGCTGTCCCAGTTTTGCGGCGACGGAGCCGGACTGAAGCGGGCTTTCGTTGTAGCCGCACAGTAAGATAACGTCCGCAAATTCTGCCGCGCGCGATTTGGGAAAATGGGTGACCAGTATCACAGGAATGTTCCTGCTTTTTGCAATGTTCATGATATCTTCCATATCCTTGGTAGAGCCGGAGTAAGAAAAAAAGAGTATGACGTCTTTTTCGGTTGCAAGCGCAACGGACATGGCCTGCATATGGGAGTCTGCGATGTGCACAAAACGGGAGGAGGCGGTAGAAAAGCGCGCCCATGCCTCCATGGCCATGACCATGCTGCCGCCCTGTCCGAAGCAGAACACCCGGTCGGCGGAGAGGAGAAGGTGAACGGCTCTGGTGATATCTTCTTCGTTCAGCTGTTCCAGCGTCTCGTTCAGGGAGAGGATATTGGAGGCGTGCAGTTTCTGAAAAATGCTGCCCAGAGTGTCTTCGGAGGTGATGGTGTCGGGCGATTCCATGGGATCGCCCAGATCCGTGACGTAGGCGGCCTTGGCAAGCGCAAGCTTAAAATCGTTGTATCCCGACAGGCCTAAACCCCGGCAGAAGCGGGTGATGGAAGCTTCCGAGACGCCGCTGTTTTCCGCCAGGGCGGAAATGGACAGGTATTGCGCGCTGAAAGTATTTGCAAAAATATAGTCGGCCAGTTTTTTGCCGGAGCGTGTCAGGGAATGATACTGTTCTGTGATGTGCTCTAAAATATTGGCTGCCATTTGATCGTTTTCCCCTTTCTGTTATTGTGATTTATAAAATACGGTCCAGCATGGCGGCGCCCAGCATACCGGCGCGGTTGCCAAGCTCTGCCTTTTCTATTCTGACGTGCCGGAAGGCCGGCATGATATTCGGATAAAGCTTTTCACGTATCTTTTGCAGCACATAGGGCTGCTCTAAAACCCCTCCTCCTAAAATGGCGCAGGAAGGATTTAACATATGTATGATGGTGACAAGGCCATATACAATCTCCATAATCCAGTTGTCTATTATTTTTGTGACTTCCGGTTCGCTGCGATGCGCGAACAGGATACGGCCGTCTGTGAGAGCAGGGTTAAAGCGCATGGCCTCTTTTATGAGAGCCGTTGTGGACGCGTAGCGCTCATAGCATCCCGAAAACAGATCTCTTTCGGGATCGCGGTCCGCCGGATGTGTCACGATTGCTCCAAATTCCCCGGCAGAACAGCTGCTTCCGTGGTACAGGTTCCCATGCACAAAGAGGGCTCCGCCGACGCCTGTACCGTAGGTGAGGCAGACGAAGTCCGCATGTTTCCGGCCTGCGCCGAAAGCGGCTTCGCCGATGGCGGCTGCATTGACGTCGTTTTCCACTGCGGTGGGAACGCCGAATTCTTTTTCCATGATATCTTTTAACTGTGTTCCCGTGTAGCCGGGAATATTTTCGTTTGCATAAATAATGCTGCCCTTTACCGGGTCTACCTGTCCGGCTGTGCTGATGCCGATTCTGTCGAAAGTGCTGATGTTCTGATACTCTGCGATCAGCTTTCTGACAAGATCCACTACGTGGACCGCGCCCTGTTTTGCTTCCGTGGCGGTCTCTCTGATATGAGAGAGGGTATTGTCTTCGTACAGCCCGGACTTAATCGCCGTACCGCCGATGTCAAGAACCATCGTTACCATAGTTATCCTCCTGTGCAAAATATTCTGAAAATATTATACCACAATTTTTATATTCATGCAATTAAAAAATGTTATTTATTTTCACTACAAAATAAAAATGAAAATTAATTTCAAAAATCTATTGACAAAGAAGAATATTGTATATAAGATACGGTTATAAGGCGTATACATAAAGCCTGGCGATAACGCCATATGTAAAAAGGAGGAAGAATCTATGAGGTATCGAAAAATCTTGGCAATGGCACTTAGTTTTGCCATGGTGTTTTCCATGGCGGCCTGCGGCGGTAAGGGAGGAGACACCCAGACCGGCGGTGGAAGCAGCAACGCCGGAGACGCCGGTAATGCCGGAGAAACAGGGGGGCAGGAAGGAGATGCCGGTGAAGACACTGGAGCGCCGGAGGCGGACGGTGCGCAGACCGCAGGGGATTCCACAGACATTACATTGTGGACGTATCCGATTGGCAGCTGGGGGGATTCTGCTACGGTAGACGGACTGATTGCAAACTTTAATGCGGTTCATCCCGAAATCAATGTGACAGTGGAGTATCTGGATTACACGAACGGGGACGATCAGGTCAACACTGCGATTGAGGGCGGTAAAGCGCCGGATATCGTACTGGAAGGGCCGGAGCGTCTGGTTGCAAACTGGGGTGCAAAGGGACTGATGGTAGATCTTTCCGATCTGTGGACCGACGACGCAAAGGCAGCGATTTATGATTCGGTAGAAAACGCATGCCAGGACAGCAACGGTGTGTTTTACGAGTATCCGCTGTGCATGACGGCGCATACGATGGCAATTAACAGGGATGTTTTTGAAGCGGCTGACGCGCTTCAGTATCTGGATGAGGAGAAACGTACCTGGACGACGGAGAATTTCCAGAAGGCGGTGAAGGCAGTTTACGATTCCGGCCAGGCCAATGTCGGCGCGGTTTACTGCAGCGGGCAGGGCGGCAACCAGGGAACGCGCGCGCTGATCAATAACCTTTACGGCGGTACTTTTACCAATCCGGAGCACACGGAGTACACGGCGAACAGCCCGGAAAATATCAAAGCGCTCGAGCTGTTGAACAGTATGGACGGAATTAATTTTGACGCTTCCATCGCGGGCGGCGACGAGATCAATCTTTTCTGTAACGGCACGCTTGCAATGGCGTTCTGCTGGAATGTATCGCAGGAGAAGAATAACCTGGAAAACTTAAGCTTTGACGTTCTTCCGATGGCATTCCCGACGGAGAGCGGAGATCCGCAGCTCTGTGGCGGTATCTGGGGATTTGGTATCTTCAATAACGGCGATGACGCAAAGATCGCGGCGGCAAAGACGTTTATTGACTTTATGGCAAATGACGAGACACAGGTTGCAGAAAGCGTAAAGGCGTCCAGCTACTGGCCGGTAAAGGATCTGGGAAACATCTATGAGGGCGATGAGCTTATGACAGAATATGCGACGTTTATTCCGTTTATGGGCGATTATTACCAGGTTGTGAGCGGATGGGCGGAAGCACGTACCGCATGGTGGAATATGCTTCAGAAGGTCGGAAGCGGAACCGACGTCACAGAAGCAGTAGAAGAATTTGTTACGGTGTCAAATGAGGCAGCACAGGCAGACTAATCGTTTCATGTGAAACTCGCGGCCCTTCCCGAGGTAATCTGCGGGAAGGGCCTTTTTATCTTTTTTTTGGGGTGTGGAAAGGGGGATTCTCATGGCGAAAAAGAATTCCATGAGCAGGGCATTGATGCGCCGGGAGACGATTGCCGGTTATGCGTTTATGTTTCCGAGTCTGATTTTCTTTGTGGGATTTGTGATCTATCCCATGATACAGTGTGTATTTACCAGTCTTTTTGATTCGACGATGAACAGGGAAGACATCTTTATTGGTCTTGCCAATTACACGGAATTGTTCCAGGACGCCGTTTTCATGGGGGCTTTGAAAAATACATTCGTCATTGTGATTGTTTCCGTGCCGGTGGTCTGCATCTTTTCCCTGTGGGTGAGCTCGGTAATCTATAATCTGCACGGGGCGGCCTGCTCGGCGTTCCGGTGTATTTTCTACCTTCCGGTAGTGACGGGATCTGTCGCGGTAACGGTGGTATGGAAGTGGATGTTCAATAATTACTATGGTATTTTTAATTATCTGGGAACAAGCACCGGGATTCTTGAGAAAAATATCAACTGGCTGGGCGACGAGCGGTATGCGCTTGGATGTATCATTCTGATTCTGCTGACGACTTCGGTGGGGCAGCCGATCGTTCTGTATGTCTCCGCCTTAAATAATGTGGATCAGTCGCTTGTGGAGGCTGCGGAGGTGGACGGAGCCACAAAGTTCCAGTGTTTCTGGAGGATCAAGTGGCAGCAGATTATGCCGACGACGCTGTACATTCTTGTCATCACGACGATCAACAGTTTTCAGTGTTTTGCGCTGATTCAGCTTTTAACCAGCGGCGGGCCAAATCACAGCACGGATACCATTATGTACTATATTTATTATAATGCGTTCAAACTGTACCGTTATGGTTATGGAAATGCGATGGGCGTTGTCCTTGCAATTATTATTGCAGTTCTTTCGGCCATACAGTTTAAGATGGCAAAGACGGATTAGGGGGAGGAATGTATATGAAGACAAAATTTAACCGGTCGTCCTGCTATAAAATCATATCGGTTATCGCGATTGGGATTATGGCGGTTGCATTTGCTTTCCCCCTTTACTGGATTATCACAGGTTCTTTTAAGACCTCCGCAGCCATCAATGCCACGACGCCGCAGTGGTGGCCCACGGAATGGGTGATGGACAATTATCGAAAGCTTTTTAGCAGACAGATGGCGCCAATGTGGGATTTTCATATTCCGTTTACAGACATCTCGTTTGCGGGTCCCGAGATGCCGGCAGCGATCCGCTGGCTGTTAAATACGGTGTTTATGGCGGTGGTCTCCATGGTGCTCACCTGTGCAACGGCGGCCATGGCGGGGTATGCCCTGGCAAAGAAGCGCTTCGCCGGAAGGACGATTATGTTTTCGCTCATCGTCTGTGCGATGGCACTGCCGAAACAGGTTATTCTGATTCCGCTGCTGCGTGAAATGTCGTCGCTGAACCTGTATAATACGATATGGGCCGTAATTTATCCCATTGTAGGCTGGCCGTTCGGTGTGTTTCTGATGAAACAGTTTGCGGAAGGGATACCGGGAGAAATGATGGAGGCGGCGAGAATCGACGGCGCAGGGGAGTGGAAGACATTCAGCACGATTGTGCTGCCGATGATTAAACCGGGAGTCGGCGCTCTGGCAATTTTTACGTTTATCAATTCCTGGAACGATTATTTTATGCAGCTGATCATGCTGACCAGCACGGATAATCTTACGATCTCGCTTGGTATTGCAAAACTCCAGGCGGAGAATGCGACGGATTTTGGTCTGATTATGGCCGGTGCGGCGCTTGCGGCGATTCCGATTATTATTATATTCCTGATATTCCAGAAATACTTTACAAAGGGAATTACCATGGGTGCGGTCAAAGGATAGAATAAGAGAAGGGTGAAAAATTTTTTACTTACAGATTTGTGTCTGCGCGTTGCCAGGCAGCAAATCGGGGGAGACGCAAAAATGCGGCGCAGAAATGAGGGAAAACATGAAAAATATAGAAAAATATCGGGGAATCATTCCGGCATTTTATGCGTGTTATGACGAGAATGGAGAGATTGACGGGGGACGTGTGGAGCTTCTGACCAGATATCTGATCAAAAAAGGCGTGAAAGGCGTTTATGTGGGCGGTTCTTCCGGAGAATGTATTTATCAGACGGTTGCGGACCGCAAATGTACGCTGCAGCATGTGATGCGCGCGGCGGAAGGAAAGCTGACTGTGATCGCGCATGTGGCCTGCAATAATACGGCGGAGAGTCAGGAGCTTGCCGCGCATGCGCAGAGTCTTGGCGTGGATGCCATCGCTGCCATCCCGCCCATCTATTTTCATCTGCCGGAATATTCCATTGCAGAATACTGGAACGATATTTCCGACGCGGCGCCGGATACGGATTTTGTGATCTATAATATTCCGCAGCTTGCGGGCGTGGCGCTGACGATGCCTCTGTTTCGGGAAATGAAGAAAAATCCGAGGGTGGCGGCAGTCAAGAACAGTTCCATGCCCACGCAGGATATCCAGATGTTTAAGGCGGAGGGAGGAGAGGATTTTGTCGTGTTCAACGGGCCTGACGAGCAGCTCGTCTCCGGGCTTGTGATCGGCGCGGACGGCGGGATTGGCGGCACATACGGTGTGATGCCGGAGCTTTATCTTAAAATATACGAACTGACGAAAGAGGGAAAGATCGAAGAAGCGCAGAAAATACAGTATGCAGCGAATGAGATCATCTATGGAATGTGCGCATGCCATGGAAACATGTACGCGGTGATCAAAGAGATCCTAAAAATCCGTGAAGGGCTTGATATCGGCAGTGTGCGGAAACCCTTGACGGCAGTGGCTCCGGAGGACATGGAGCAGATAAAGAAATGTGTGGAATGGATCGACAAGGCCGTCGAAGCGTTTGCCTAAAGGGGGGAGAGAGCGTGAAAAAAGAGGAGTTTTTTGAAAAGATAAAAGGAAAAGTGATTGTATCCTGCCAGGCAGTTCCGGGGGAACCGCTCTATGTGGAGGAAAAATCCATAATGTACCTGATGGCGCGTGCGGCAAAGCAGGCGGGTACGCCTGCAATCCGCACAAGCAGCATCCGTGACGTCGTTGCAATCAAGGAAGAGACGAATCTCCCGGTTATCGGTCTGATCAAGGTAAAGTATGACGGGTTTGAGAGCTATATTACGCCTACAATGAAAGAGGTGGATGAACTGGCCGCTGTTCATTCCGATGTGATTGCCCTGGACTGCACCAGCCAGAAACGTGGAGACGGCAGAAGCGTCAGCGCGTTTATCACCGAGGTGCGTGAAAAATATCCGGATGCCATTCTGATGGCGGATATTGCAACGTATGAGGAGGGTGTCAATGCGTGGAGGCTGGGAATGGATATCGTGGGAACGACGATGAGCGGCTATACGAGCGATTCTCCAAAAATGGATGGGCCCGACTATGAACTTGTCAGGCGTCTCTCGGAGACGGTGGATATTCCCGTGATTGGGGAGGGAAGGATTCACAGCCCCGAAGAGGCGGTGAAAGTGCTGGACGCGGGAGCGTTTGCAGTCGTGGTAGGAGGAGCTATTACAAGGCCGCTTGAGATTGCACAGCGTTTTGTGAAAGCGGCAGGAAGAAGGCAGTCGTGAAAAAGCATATTGTCTGTTTTGGAGATTCCAACACGCATGGATACTGTGCCGTAACCGGCGGACGTTTTGACGAGACGCAGAGATGGTGCTGTCTTCTTCAGAAAAATCTTGGTGAAGATTATCTGATCATAGAAGAAGGCTTAAGCGGGCGTACCACCAGTTTTCCCGATCCTGTTCATGAGGGACTCTGCGGTCTGGATTATATCTATCCGTGTCTGATGAGTCATGAGCCGGTCGATCTGCTGGTGATTATGCTGGGAACAAATGACACGAAAGAGCGGTTCGGGGCTTCGGCGGCCTGTATCGGCCTGGGCTTAAAGCGTCTTGTTGAAAAAGCCGCCGCCATAAAGGACTGCTGGCGTGACGGCAGGGCAGATATATTGATCGTGACGCCTCAGAATATTGACCGGCGGTACCGGGATACGGAAGTCGGCGCGACGATGGGAAATGGATGCGCCGAAAAATCACAAGGATTGCCGGCCGAATTTCAAAAAATCGCAGAGCTGACCGGATGTCTTTATCTGGACGCAAACCAGGTGATCACGGCGGCTCCGAATACGATTGACTTTATGCATCTGACGCAGGAGGGACACCGCGAACTGGCAGATGCGCTTGCTGAAAGGATTCGAAAGATTTAGCCTGCTGCACAGAGGACTTTGTCCGGCCCATCCGGCTGACTGCCGGATGGGCCGTTCTGACTTGCCGGAAAGCGTTTGCTTTTCCCTGGAGGGTGGATTATAATGAAAACAACAAATCAGGGCAGAGGAGATAGAGATGGACAGCAGAAAAATCAATTTTGAAGGAATACAGAATGCGCGTGACCTGGGAGGGCTGCGCACGACAGACGGCCGGACGATTGCTCCGGGGCGTTTGCTCCGCTCGGCCAATCTGGCGCAGACGACGACTGCAGACGCAATAAATCTGCATGAGCAATGGCGGCTCGCCAAAGTCGTAGATCTGCGAACGGAGACGGAACGAAGTGAACGGCCGGATGTGGTGCCTAAGAGTGTGGCGTATCTCCCTGTCCCGGTTTTTGACGAGCAGGTAGCAGGTATTTCCCATGAGAAGAGCGCAGGGGCGAACAAAATCGGGATGATGATTCCGAAAATGGAGGAGCTGTATCGTCTGATGGCAACGGGCGGATCCTGCAGGAGGAATCTCGGCAGGGCGGCAGAATGTGTGATGGAGCATGACTTTACAGAGGGGAGTGTGCTGTGGCATTGCACCGAAGGGAAAGACCGGTGCGGATTGCTGACGGTTATTCTGCTCTCCGCTCTTTGTGTGGACCGTGAGCAGATCATGGAAGACTATCTGCTGACGAACGAAGTGAACGGACCGAAAGCCGAAATGTATTATCGGCAGATGCTTTCGGCGGGCAAAGATGAGTCAGAAGCGGCTGCGGTGAAGGATGCGTTCCTTGCGAAAGCGTCGTATTTAAGCGAGGTATTTTCAGCCATTGATGAACAGTATCCGGATATGGAGACTTATCTTTGTGAGGGGCTGTCGGTTCCGCGGGAATCCATTGTAAGATTTCGAAAAAATATACTTTTATAATGTATAATGTCAGATGGGGCGTCCTTTCGGCCTGGCTGAAAGGATGTGCATTGCGGCCGGATCCGTGAAAGCGATCCTGTTATATAAAAACGGCGGTTCTGACTGTTGCGTCAGTGCCGTCCGTCTGTTTATCTTCTGTTTTGTCTTTTTTTCTATTTTCTTTTCCGGTTTTTCATCTTCTTTTTTCTATTATATTTACGCGTCAGATATCGATGGATACAGATCCTGATTTCATGAGGGAATGCCATAATTGCAGAATAAAAGATTGAATGGAAGTAAGCTTTGAGATATGGTATGATAAATGAGCCAGATCGGCATTTTACAGAAAAGGCAGAGGAGGAAGCGTATGGAGATATACAGCGGGTTTGCCGGAGTATATGATTTGTTTATGGACAATGTTCCTTATAAGGAGTGGAGTGAATATATGGTCGGTCTGCTGAAAGAATATGGTATCCGCGACGGGCTTGTACTTGACCTGGGCTGCGGGACAGGGAAGCTGACGAGGCTGCTCGCAAAAGCAGGGTACGATATGATCGGCGTGGATAATTCGGAGGAAATGCTCAGTATCGCGCGCAACGGAGGGAGCGATTCGGGGGATACCGGCGGTATCCTGTATCTTCTGCAGGATATGCGTGAATTTGAGCTTTTTGGTACGGTGCGCGCAGTGATCAGCGCCTGTGATTCCCTCAACTATCTGCTTGGGGAGGATGAGCTGCTGCAGGTCTTTTCACTGGTCAGTAATTATCTGGATCCGCGCGGTATTTTTATCTTTGATCTGAACACCATATATAAGTACAGAGAACTGCTGGGAGAGACAACGATCTGCGAGAACCGTGAGGAAGGGAGCTTTATCTGGGAGAACGATTTCGATGAGGCGAGCGGGATCAATGCATATGATCTGACGTTTTATATCCGGGAAGCGGGCGGGTACTACCGGCGGAGTGAGGAGACTCATTTTCAGCGCGCCTATCCGCTCGACGTGGTAAAGAGGCTGCTGGCGGAGGCGGGAATGGAATTTGTGGCCGCATATGATGCGTATACGAGGGAGCCGGTAAAAGATGAGAGCGAGCGTATCTCCATCGTTGCGCGGGAATTGAAAAAGCGTCGGTAAAAATAGCACAGAGGTTCATAAGGGAGGATAAAATGGGAGATTATATTGTAAGGGCGACTGCGGCGGAAGGCCAGATACGGGCATTTGCGGTTACATCAAGACAGATGGCGGAGGATGCCAGGCGCTTTCATGACACAAGCCCGGTGATCACGGCGGCGCTGGGCCGTCTGCTTTCCGGAGCGGCGATGATGGGGAGCATGATGAAAGGGGAAAAAGATCTTCTGACCATACAGATCCAGTGCGGCGGTCCGGCCAGGGGACTGACAGTCACGGCGGACGCAGCGGGCCATGTCAAAGGATTTCCGTCGGTGGCCGATGTCAGCCTGCCGCCGAACGCGCAGGGGAAGCTGGACGTCGGCGGTGCGCTGGGCCTGGGTGTGATGAGCGTGATCAGGGATATGGGGCTGAAAGAGCCATATGTCGGTCAGATCGCGTTGCAGACAGGTGAGATTGCGGAGGATCTGACCTATTATTTTGCGACTTCGGAGCAGATTCCGTCCGCGGTAGGACTTGGCGTGCTTGTGGAGGCGGATGGATCCGTGCGGCAGTCGGGCGGGTTTATCATCCAGCTCATGCCGTTTACGGCGGACGACGTGGTTGACCGGCTGGAAAAGAAGATCACCAGGATTGCATCGGTGACGGAAATGCTTGAGGCGGGCAATACACCGGAAGAGATGCTTCAGATCATTCTCGGTGAATCTGGTTTAGAGATCACGGATACTTTGGAGACGGGATTTCACTGTGACTGTTCCAGAGAGCGGATAGAGAGGGCGCTCTCTACGCTCAGCCGGAAAGATCTGGATGACATTATCCGTGACGGCGAAGGGATCGAAGTCAAATGTCAGTTCTGCAATAAGGCATATCGGTTTGAGACGGATGAACTGAAAAAGCTGTGAATATATCGGTGCGCGGACGGAAGGCGGTAAGCGGAATCGTTTTCATGAATGACGTGCAGAAAAGAGGGAAACATGAGACAGGGGTTTATAAAAACGGCGGCTGTTTCGCCGAAAATCAGAGTTGCGGACACCTGCTATAACGCGGAGGTAATCTGTAACGGTATCCGGGAGGCGGCATCGGAAGGTGCAAAAATCATTGTCCTGCCGGAATTGTGTGTCACGGGGTATTCCTGCGGCGATCTGTTCTGGCAGGAGACGCTGCTGACCGGGGCAAAAGAAGCGCTTCAGAAGATTGCGATATCGTCATCGGGCGTCGACGCCCTTATTTTTGCAGGGATTCCGATTGCCTGGAACGGGAAATTGTACAACACGGCTGCCGCAGTCTGCCGCGGCCGGGTGCTGGGCCTGGTGCCCAAAACGTACATTCCGGCCTATAACGAATTTTATGAGACGAGGCATTTTGCGCCGGGGATGGAAGCTCCGGTTCCGGTGCGTCTGTCCCGTACGACAGAAGTTCCGATGGGGACCAGGCTTTTGTTTGTCTGTGAAGAGATGCCGGAGATTGCCGTGGGCGCGGAGATCTGCGAAGATTTGTGGGCCCCGGAGCCGCCGTCCATCCGGCATGCTTTAAACGGCGCGGACATCCTTGTCAATCTTTCCGCATCGGACGAGACGACGGGAAAGGATGTCTATCGACGGGAACTGGTAAAGGGGCAGTCGGCGCGCCTTCTCTGTGGTTATGTCTACGCCAGTGCGGGAGACGGGGAGTCTACGCAGGATGTGGTATATTCCGCCCACAATATGATCGCGGAAAACGGGATTCTCTTAGAAGAGGCCGTCCGTTTCCGCAACCAGACGATTTATTCGGAGATCGACGTTTTAAAGCTGTTATCGGAGCGCAGACGTATGGGAACTTTTGCGGCGCGGGAGGACGGTTATCAGAAGATTCCGTTTTCTCTTAATATAGAAGAAACGGTTCTGACGCGCCAGATCGACAGGACACCATTTGTGCCGGACGGCAGATACGACAGGGAAAAGCGGTGCGATGAGATTCTGGCCATTCAGTCGATGGGGCTGAAAAAGCGGCTGGAACATACGGGATGTGAGACGGCGGTCGTGGGTATTTCCGGCGGTCTGGATTCCACACTGGCGCTTCTGGTCACGGTCCGCGCATTTGACCTTCTGGGGCTGCCGCACAGCGGAATACGCGCGGTCACGATGCCGGGGTTTGGAACGACGGACCGCACTTATGACAATGCGGTAAATCTGATCCGGTGTCTCGGGGCGGATTTTTCGGAGGTGAATATCAGGGAGGCAGTCAGCGTCCACTTTAAAGATATCGGCCAGGAGCTTACAAACCACGATGTGACTTACGAGAACGGGCAGGCGAGGGAACGGACGCAGATTCTGATGGACATCGCGAACCAGGCCGGCGGCATGGTGATCGGGACCGGGGATCTCTCGGAGCTTGCCCTGGGATGGGCTACCTACAATGGGGATCACATGTCGATGTACGGGGTCAATGCTTCCGTGCCGAAAACACTGGTGCGGCACCTGGTACGCTTTTATGCCGATACCTGCGGGGACGATGCGCTTGCGGCGGTGCTTCTCGACGTGCTCGACACGCCGGTCTCTCCCGAGCTGTTGCCGCCGGAGGATGGTAAAATCTCCCAGAAGACGGAAGATATCGTGGGACCTTATGAGCTGCATGATTTTTTCCTGTATCAGATGCTGCGCCAGGGATTTTCCCCCGCGAAGGTGTATCGCCTTGCGCGGACGGCTTTTGCCGGGATGTATGCGGATGAAGTAATTTTAAAATGGCTGACGGTATTTTACCGCAGATTTTTCAGTCAGCAGTTTAAGCGTTCCTGCCTGCCGGACGGGCCGAAGGTGGGAAGCGTGGCTGTATCGCCGCGCGGCGACTTAAGAATGCCTTCGGATGCCTGTGCCCGTATCTGGCTGGATGAGTTATCGGGACTGAAGGGGATGCATTAAGGCGGACACTTTAAAAGCAGTGCAGTGGAAAATGGGATGAAAAAGAAATGCAGGAATCCCGTCTAATAATGATCAGAATGGAGGATATCATGCAGTATCGAAAAGACAAAAAGGGGAACGATATTTCCGTTCTCGGTTATGGCTGTATGCGGTTTACCAGGAAGGGGGGCAGTATCGACATTGACAAGGCGCTGCGAGAGGTGACGGCTGCTGTCGACGCAGGGGTCAATTACTTTGATACGGCGTATGTTTATCCGGGAAATGAGGCTGCGGTCGGAGAAATCCTGCGCCGCAGCGGCTGCCGGAAACAGATTTACCTTGCCACCAAGCTGCCACACTATCTGATCAGGTCGATGGACGGCGTGGAAAAGATGTTTAAGGAAGAGCTCAGACGCCTTCAGACCGATTACATAGATTTTTATCTGATGCATATGCTCACCGACATTCCGACCTGGGAAAAGCTGAAAAAAATGGGGATCACGGAATGGATTGAGGGAAAACTTGCATCGGGGCAGATACGCAACATCGGCTTTTCCTATCATGGAAATACGGAGATGTTTCAGAAGCTTGTGGACGCTTATGAGTGGGATTTCTGTCAGATACAGTACAATTACATGGACGAATATTCCCAGGCAGGGGTGAGCGGACTGAAGTATGCACACGCGAAAGGCCTTCCGGTGATTATCATGGAACCGCTGCGCGGCGGCCGTCTTGTCAATCTTCTGCCGGAAGCGGCAAAAGAGGTGTTCCGGCGCGACGAGGAGGGGAGGACGCCCGCAGGGCTGGCGTTTAAATGGCTGTATGACCAGCCGGAGGTGACCTGTGTGCTATCGGGGATGAATTCGATGGGGATGGTGGAGGAAAACGTGAAGACGGCAGACGCCTCCCCGGCGGGCTGTATGACGGATTCCGACCGCGCGCTGGTTGCGCGGGTAAAACAGGAGATCGAGAAGCATGTAAGGGTGGGCTGCACCGGGTGCGGCTATTGCATGCCCTGTCCGAAAGGGGTGGATATCCCCGGCACGTTCCGCTGCTATAACGCGATGTATTCCGAGGGAAAACGGTCGGGCCGGCAGGATTATCTGCAGTGTACGGCGTTCCGCAAGGATACGGCCAGCGCTTCCCAGTGCATCGCATGTGGGAAATGTGAAAGCCATTGTCCACAGCACATCGAAATCCGCAAAGAGCTTGCGGCTGCTGCGGGAGAGCTGGAGACGATTTCGTATAAGCTGATGAAGGGTGCGATTCAATTGTTTCGATTGTGGTAAAAGGATTTTTGCGTGCAGATTTGTGCCGGAGCGTCACAAATCTGTCCGATGGCAGACGCAGATATAAGATTTGCGTCGTACCGCCGCGTAAACGCTCCGGAATGGAGATAAATATGAAATTTAGTAATGGGCGCTGGCTGGAAAAGGAACATTGCGCTTCTTTTTCACCGGCGGAAGTATTTTCTTTAAAAACGGAAAAAGAATCCGTTACGATCTGTGCGCCGACGGCCCCGATCGTAAATAAGGGCGATGCGCTGGAGGGGATAAATCTGACCATAAGGGTTACGGCGCCCTGCCCGGAGGTGCTGCGCATCGAAACGTTTCACCACAGGGGTGTCAGAAAAAGGACGCCGGAGTTTGAGCTTGCCCCTTTTGCCTCCGGGAATCTGTCTGTGGAAGAGACAGAGGATAAACTGATGGTTTCCAGCGGGACACTTAGGCTTGAGGTGGAAAAGCACACGGGCAATCTGTGTTTTTATCGGGATAACGAAAAGCTTACGTCGAGTGAAAAGCAGGATCTGGCTTATGTGAAGACGAACTGGAGCGGACTGGCTTATGACAGAGGGCCGGAAGATGCCTATATGCGTGAGCGGCTTTCCTTGTCAGTGGGAGAACTGATTTATGGCCTTGGGGAGCGCTTTGGCGCCTTTGTCAAAAACGGGCAGAGCGTCGACATCTGGAATGAGGACGGCGGAACCTCGACGGAGCAGTCGTATATCAATATCCCGTTTTACCTTTCAGACCGGGGATACGGCGTGTTTGTAAATCATCCGGAGCGGGTGTCGTTTGAGGTCGGGTCGGAGATGGTATCAAAGGTCGGCTTTTCCGTCCCGGGCGAGAGTCTTGACTATTTTCTGATCAACGGACCGACGATGAAAGACGTTCTCAGGCGTTATACCGGTCTTACCGGCAGGCCGTCTCTTCCGGCGCCCTGGACCTTCGGGCTTTGGCTGTCCACTTCCTTTACGACGAAGTATGATGAGGAGACGGTCGGCCGGATGCTGGACGGGATGGCGGAGCGCGGGATTCCGCTTTCCGTCTTTCATTTTGACTGTTTCTGGATGCGGGAGTTTAACTGGTGTGATTTTACCTGGGATGCAAGAGTGTTTCCGGATCCGGCGGGCATGCTTCGCCGTCTGAAGGAACGGGGAGTTAAGATCTGTGTCTGGATCAACAGTTATGTGGGACAGGAATCGCGGTTGTTTGAGGAAGGCCTGAAAGGCGGCTATTTCCTGAAACGTCCGGACGGCGATGTCTGGCAGTGGGATATGTGGCAGCCAGGGCTTGCCATTGTGGATTTTACAAATCCTGAGGCACGCGCCTGGTATGCGGAAAAGCTGGGGGCGCTTCTCGATATGGGTGTGGATTGCTTTAAGACGGATTTTGGCGAGCGCATTCCGACGACGGTGGTTTACTGGGATGGTTCCGATGCGGAGAAGATGCACAATTACTATACATATCTGTATAATAAAACGGTGTATGAGGTCCTCAAAAAGAAAAAAGGGGAAAAAGATGCGATTTTGTTCGCGCGTTCAGCGACAGCCGGCGGACAGAAATTTCCGGTGCACTGGGGCGGCGACTGCTGGTCTGATTATGAATCAATGGAGCAGAGCCTGCGCGGCGGGCTCTCGCTGACGAGCTCCGGTTTCGGTTACTGGAGTCATGACATCGGCGGGTTTGAGAAAAAACCTTCGCCGGATGTCTACAAAAGATGGTGCGCCTTCGGGCTTCTTTCTTCCCATTCGAGGCTTCACGGCTCTGATTCCTATCGCGTGCCCTGGGTCTATGACGATGAGGCCGTGGATGTTCTGCGGTATTTTACACGGTTAAAGGCGTCTCTGATGCCATATCTGTACCGCAATGCCATTGAAACTTCACAGACAGGGATTCCGATGATGCGGAGCATGGCGCTGGAATTTCCGGAGGACAGAAACTGCGCCTATCTGGCCCGGCAGTATATGTTCGGAGATTCTCTTCTCGTGGCCCCTGTTTTTAATGGGGAAGGGATGGCGGAATACTACCTGCCGGAGGGAATCTGGACGTCGTTTCTGACCGGGGAGGTGAAAGAGGGGGGAAAGTGGTATCGCGAGAAACACGGTTATCTGAGCATCCCGCTTTATGTGAAGGAGGGAAGTATCGTGTCTGTCGGAGCACGGTGCGACAACGCGGTTTATGACTATGCCGACAACGTGACGCTGCGCGTCTATGCGGTAAAGGACGGCGCGGATACAGAGACAGCCGTTTTCAGCGGGGACGGCGAGAGGGAGACTTTTGTGCAGGTACGGCGTGCCGGGAATCGATATACGGTAAAAGTGGCCGGCAGGAAAGCTTCAAAGGTGATGTTTGTAAATATGGACGCCCCCGTCTCCGTAAAAGGCGCGTCTTATGAGGTGGCCGGCAGGGATCTGATTCTTTTTTTTGACGGTGAGGGAAAAGCAGAAATAGAGACTCATTGCATGGATAAAATGTGATGAATAAAATCTTTTATATTGATGAAGATAATGCAGGAAATCCATCAAAATAAAATAAAAATGAAATATCGCTTCTTTTCTTGTGATTGCCGTCCGTTTGCATTATAATAAATCTGGTAAAAACGCCATGGCAGACTGCCGTCTGCCAGTCAGAGGAGAGATGGATGAGCGAAAACGATTATAGAGAGGTAACGGAAGAGGGGAAGGAAAAGCCGGCAGTCGTCGAAGGACAGGAGCAGGAACCGGAGAATGAATACGAGGATTTTTGTTATATCTGCAGACGGCCGGAGCGTATCGCCGGAAAGATGATCAAAATTCCGAATAATATCTGCATCTGTCAGGATTGTATGCAGAAAACGTTTGACAGTATGAACGGTGCCGGATTTTCCATGAATGATATACAGAATCTGGGAAAGATGCCCAATATCAGCATGATCAATCTGTCTGATCTGCAGGGATTTGCGCCGAACACCCAGAAGCTGAAAAAGAAGAAAGCGAAAGAAAAAAAAGAACCCGCGATCGATATCACAAAGATCCCGGCTCCGCACTGCATCAAGGCGTCTCTTGACGAGTATGTAGTGGGGCAGGAGCACGCCAAGAAAGTGATGTCCGTGGCGGTTTACAACCATTACAAGAGAGTTGCGTCGGACGCAAAGGATGATGTCGAGATCGAAAAATCCAATATGCTTATGATCGGGCCGACCGGGTGCGGGAAAACGTATCTTGTAAAGACGCTGGCAAGGCTTCTGGATGTGCCGCTTGCGATTACCGACGCTACTTCGCTGACAGAGGCGGGGTACATAGGCGACGATATCGAGAGTGTGGTCAGCAAGCTGCTCGCCGCGGCAGACAATGACGTGGAGCGCGCGGAGCACGGAATTATTTTTATCGACGAGATTGACAAGATCGCGAAAAAGCGCAATACGAACCAGAGAGATGTCAGCGGGGAGTCCGTACAGCAGGGGATGTTAAAGCTCTTAGAGGGAGCGGAGGTCGAGGTTCCGGTGGGGGCCAGCAGCAAAAATGCGATGGTGCCGATGACGATGGTCAATACCAGAAATATCCTTTTTATCTGCGGCGGAGCATTTCCGGATCTGGAAGAGATCATAAAAGAGCGCCTTAATAAAGAGGCTTCGATCGGCTTTAAGGCCAGGCTGAAGGATGAATATGATAAGGATGAGAACCTTCTGGCGAAGGTTGAAGTTGAAGATGTCCGAAGGTTCGGGATGATACCGGAATTTCTGGGCCGTCTGCCGATTTTGTTTACGCTGGAGGCGCTTACGGAGGATACGCTTGTCCGAATCTTAAGGGAGCCGAAGAACGCGATTTTAAAGCAGTATCAGAAGCTTCTGGCGATGGATGAGGTAAAGCTGGAATTTGAGGAGGACGCCCTTTTTGCCATTGCGTCAAAGGCAAAGGAGAAAAAGGTCGGCGCGCGGGCGCTTCGGGCAGTGATTGAGGAGTTTATGCTGGATATTATGTATGAGATTCCGAAAGATGACAATATCGGCACGGTCACGATCACGAGGGAGTATATTGAGAAAAAAGGAGGACCGGTGATCGCAATGCGGGGCTGTGCGGGGTCTGCCGGAAATGTGGAGGCGCTGCCTGTACTCTGACCGGCCGCTTTTCAGTGATGCTGCCGCAGGAGAAGATGTCATAGGCCGGGCCGTTCTGGCATTTACTGGTAAGTGAATAGATAAGCGGAGTTGTTTATGGCAGACTGTGTAGAACAGGTATATTCCAATGATTATTTTGACTTTATCATCCCCTATGGGGAGCTGCAGTACGTTCCGGTTTCCGGCGCATGCACACAGCGCATTGCGGAAGAGTTTGATATTTTTTATTATTCGAGGGCCGGACTGCCGCCGCTGGGACTTGGAACGTACACCTATAACGTCATCCCGAAATGTTACGGTCTGCAGGAGTCGGATGCGCTGGAAGTGTCCGGGATTATCCGTCTGCAGAATCAGCCGGTACTCTCGTTAAAGGGGGACGGCGTGCTGGTCGGATTTGTCGATACGGGGGCTGGCGTCATATAGCTGCCATGCGGCGCATACAATGCAGTGAGCAGGAGTGTGGAGGAAAATGATGGCAGCAGAAAAAAAATATCGGGCAGGCATTTATCTTCGTCTGTCGCGGGAGGATGTGGCCGGCGGCGGCACGGAGAGCAACAGCATCCGTTCACAGCGGGAGATTTGCCGTGCTTTTGTCAGAAGCTGCGGTGATATGGATGTTTTTGATATTTACGTGGATGACGGTTACTCAGGGGCCGATTTTGACAGACCGGAATTTAAACGCATGATGGAGGATATAAAAGCCGGAAAAATAAACTGTGTTGTGGTAAAGGATTTATCAAGATTTGGACGTGACTATATTGAAGCCGGGCGGTTGATACAAAAGACCTTCCCGGCTTTTCATGTGCGCTTTGTCGCGGTCACGGACCGGTTTGATTCCCTGACGGCGGATTACCATGAGACGTCGCTCGTGCTTCCGGTGAAAAATTTTGTGAACGATTCTTATTGCCGGGATATTTCGGGCAAAGTCCGCAGTCAGCAGAGGGTCAAACGTGAAAAGGGGGAATTTATCGGTGCATTCGCTGTCTATGGGTATTGCAAAGATGAGAAGAACCGGAACCGGCTGGTTCCGGATCCATATGCGTCGCGTATCGTGCAGCATATTTTTGAATGGAAGCTGGACGGTATGAGCTGTTTTGCGATCGCGAAGCGGCTGAATCGTATGGGTGTTCTCTCCCCCATGGAGTATAAGCGGTCGACGGGACAAAATTACAATACGGGGTTTGCCGTATGTGTGCGCGGCGCATGGTCTGCGGTAGCCGTAAGGAGGATTCTCACAGACGAACTCTACATCGGAACCATGGTGCAGGGGAAAAGCGAGAAGATCAGTTATAAAGTAAAGCGTTCCCGGAAAAAAACAAAGGAGGAATGGATCCGTGTTCCCGGCATGCACGAGCCGGTTATTGCAGAGGAAGATTTTGGGCGGGTGCAGCAGTTTCTGGCCACGGCGATGCGTGCTTCTGGCGGGGAGGAGAAGGCGCATGCGTTTGCCGGAATGCTCTTCTGCGGCGGCTGTCTCGGGACGATGGCGCGAAGGCTGAACCGATATCGGGGAGACGAAAAAATAGATTTTATCTGTTCCGCCGGAAACCGGGGGATGGGATGTGCAAGACATCGCATCTCAGAGGACGGGCTGTGGGATGTCGTCTGGCAGGCACTGAATTTTCAGATCAGCCTTCTGATGTGCGAGGAGTACGTGTGCGCACAGACAGCGGATCTTACGATGGATTTTTCGGAGCTGGAACTGCTCAGAGAGGAGACGGTACGTCTTTGCGCGGAAGCAGAAAAGTACCGGCGGCTGTTGGGAGGTCTTGACGGCGATCTGGATAAGGGGGTTATCACAGTGGAAGATCACAGGGCATTTCAGGAGATTTATGGGGAACAGGAAGCGCGTCTGCGGGAAGCGGCGGAAAAACAGGAGGAACGCCTGCAAAAACTTTCAAGAGAGGCGGAGGAGAAAAGCGCGCGGCTGCAGTGCCTGAAGAAAGCGCCGCAGCTTTCAGAACGCGGCAGGGATGTGCTGCTTGCCTTTGTGGAGAAAATAGTTGTGTGTGGGGAGCGGCGCATTTTCATTCAGCTCAGAATCGGGGATCCGTTTGGCCAGACAAAGTACTCCGGAATTGATATGTTTTAAAGGAGACAAATAGTATATCCATTCCGGAAGGAGGACGAAAGATGAAGCGCCGTATTTTTGTACCGAAAAGAAAACTGCAGTTTTGCCGGAGGGAGTCTGCAAAACAGACCGGACGGACGGGGAATGCTGCCGGGGCTGCAGAAACGTGCAGCTTTGCCGTAAAAGCAGACCAGAGGAGGAAGGAGATGTGCGACCTGTATGAAAAGCTCTGCCCGTCTCTCAAAGAGTCTCTGATGGAGACGGCAAGGAAGCTGCGGGATGTAAGACGGTGATTACGTTTTGATTGCGGCATCTTTTTTACGCCATAGGGAATTGATTATACAAATCCACTGTTCCGGTACGCGGACGGCAGCAGCCGGATCGCAGCAATCTGGGATCAGACAATAAAAGAGGGTCCGGCGCCTAAGGGAATTATTTACGGGGCGGAGTACCGGACGGAGACGATCAACCGCGCGCTTGCGTCGGAGAATCCGTATGAAATCGTGCCGTCAAGGGATGTAAACGGTCATGGGACGTTTCTGGCGGGTGTGGCCTGCGGCGGGGAGGATGTGCCGAATAATTTTATCGGAGCGGTGCCGAACGCCACAATTGCCATGGTGAAATTAAAAGAGGCGAAACCATATCTGAGGGAGTTCTTTTTTGTACCGGAAGGCGTGCCGGCATATCAGGAAAATGATGTTATGATGGCAGTGTCCTATCTGGATGCGCTGGCAAATGAACTGAATATGCCGCTTGTGATCTGCCTGGCGCTGGGGAACAGCATCGGAAGCCACGGAAAAAACGGTGCCCTGCCGTCCTATCTGAATCTGCTGTGTATCAAAAGAAGACGGTGTATTGTCACGTCGGCCGGGAACGAGGCAAATGCGAGGCATCATTTTCAGGGAGAGATTGTTGAGGGGATGGAATATGAAGATGTGGAAATCAGTGTGGAGGATGAGACGGCCGGATTTTTCATTGAGCTTTGGGCGGATGCGCCGGAGCTTTACGCGGTCTCCGTCATCTCGCCGACCGGACAGAGCCTTCCAAAGATTCCCGTGCGCATCGGAGCGTCTGAAGTTTATAATTTTGTATTTGAAGGGACGACGGTCACGATTGATTACCGGATCGACGCGAAAGAGTCGGCAAGCCAGCTGATTTTTTTCCGGTTTCTGAATCCGAGAAGAGGGCTGTGGATCATCCGCGTTTATCCCGAGAGCCGGGTGAGAGGAGACTATAATATGTGGCTGCCGATGGAACAGTTTTCAAGGGGAACCGTGTTTTTCCTGCGTTCCAACCCCTATATCACGCTGACGTCCCCGGGGTCGGCCAGGCAGGTAATCACCGTCGGCGGGTATAATGCGATCAACCGGAGCATATTTGCGGATTCCGGAAGGGGGTATACGGTTGCCGGGGAAATCAAACCAGATTTTGTTGCGCCCGCCGTCGACGTCTACGGGCCGGGGCTCAGGGGGAATTATGTGACGTATGCGGGGACGAGTGCGGCTGCGGCCATTACGTCCGGCGCGTGCGCGCAGGTTATGCAGTGGGCGATCGTCAAACAGAACAATCCGATGCTGTCAAATGCGGGGATAAAAAATATGCTGATCCGCGGGGCGGGAAAGTCGAATGACAGAGCTTATCCGAATCGGGAATGGGGATACGGGACACTGGATGTATATCAGGCGTTTGATATGTTGAGGGTCTGAAGGCGTGCGGCAGAAAAACCGGCATCACAGAAAAGTGACGCCGGTTTTTATCCGTCCTGGAATTGCTCACAAAACGACATGCACCTTCCGGTACTGCTGCGGCGATATGTGGCACACCTTCTGAAATGTCTGGGAAAAATAACTGCTCGAAGAAAATCCGGTGATGCTGGCGATTTCTTCAATGCTGTGGCTGGTCGTCGTCAGGAGATCTTTGGCAGCCGAGATCCGGACTTCCGTCAGGTATGCGATCGGGGATTTACCGTAAAGCTGCGTAAACTGGTGGCTCAGATAATATTTTGTAATATTGCAGTTGTCGGCAAGAGAGCTCAGCGTGATCTTGTCACGGTAGTTTTCTTCAATATAGCGTCTGGCCTTGTGGCATTCCCGGCTGCTGTTGAGCGGTTCCACAAGTTCATAGGATACGGGATCCTTGCGGTATATCAGAAGGATGAGGATGGCCAGATAATGCTGGCATATTTCCGCGTAGCACGCCTGCCGGCTGTGCATTTCCCGGAGAATGCTTTCAAAGCAGAGGCGGATGGCGGGGGAATTGACAGAGGAGCTGACAACGCTGTATTCAGCAGACCGGTCTGTGCTGATCTTAAGTCCTTCCACGCCCAGGACAAAGTAATCCAGCGGATCGGAGGAATTGGAAAATTCCGTGTGCAGGACCTGCGCGCCGATCAGAATGACGCTGTTGGCCTCAACCGGGATCGTTTCGGTTTCGATCTGCATATGTCCGGTACCGCTCTTGATGAAAAAAATTTCAGTGAACTGGTGGCTGTGCGGAAAACTGGTCCAGTCATTCTCATATTTGGAGGAGGAGATGGACAGGAGCCGGAAAGAAAGCTCCGGAAGGGATTTGTTTTCCAGGTTTAATTTTCTGTTACTCATAGAAGCTCCTTTCTGGCTTTTGGATAAAATGTATAAATTTCCAGTTGTGAACAATATTTTATGGTATAAGTATATGAAAAAAAAGATTATTTTGCAATATTTTATAAAAAAAGCAAGATATATAAAATTAACAGCAATATATGGGTAAAAAAAGAAAAAATGGTTAGGTATAATAATGAATATAAAGTGGTTGACACATATTTTTATGGTGAAAATCACGAAAAATAAAATGGGAGGATTGAAACATGAAAAAGAAGATTTTGTGCACAATCATGAGTGTCAGCATGGTGGCTTCCCTGCTTGCAGGATGCGGGTCAGACCCGGGTAAGCAGAGCAACAGCGACGCAGGGACATCGGATGATGCGGGGGCATCGGACGACGCAGGAACATCGGATGATGCGGGGGCATCGGACGACGTAGGAGCTTCCGTCGACCCGGGAACAGAAGCGGGGGCGGGAACAGATGACGCTTACGCGGCGCTTGCGGGAACAACCATCAATGTGGCAGCGATCGAGACAGCGTATGGCTCGGAGATGTGGCAGGAAGTGGCAGATGCATTTACAGCTGAGACCGGCATCCAGGTGGAGCTGACGACAGACAAGAACCTGGAGGATGTCATCGGGCCGTCCATGCAGGGCGGTGAGTATCCGGATGTGATTCATCTGGCAACGGGCCGTGATGCCGCACTGACAGAGCAGTTTATCAAAGATAACATGATTGCGGATATCACCGATGTATTATCGATGACAGTGCCGGGTGAGACGGCGGCAGTATCCGATAAGATTGCCGGCGGTTTTACCGATACTTCTCTGACCAACCCTTATGGCGACGGAAAGACTTACCTGGCGCCGATGTTCTATTCACCCTGCGGACTGTTCTACAATGCGGGGCTTCTGGAAGAAAAAGGCTGGACTGTTCCAACGACCTGGGATGAGATGTGGGAGCTGGGAGACAAGGCGAAAGAAGAGGAGATCTACTTATTTACATATCCGACGACTGGTTATTTTGATGCGTTCTTCTATGCGCTGATGTATTCCGTCGGCGGACCGGAATTTTTTGACAAGGCGACTCACTATGAGGAAGGGATCTGGGAGACTCCGGAGGCAAAGACCTGTTTTGACATCATTGCAAAATTAGCGACTTATACCAACCCGACCACACCGGCGCAGGCAAATGATCAGGACTTTACACAGAATCAGCAGCTGGTTCTTGACAACAAAGCGATCTTTATGCCGAACGGTACCTGGATTGTCGGCGAGATGGCAGAGGCTCCCCGTGCAGAAGGATTTCAGTGGGGCATGACGGCACTTCCGGCAGTCAGCAGCGGCGGAGACAGCTACAGCTATACATGGTTCGAGCAGGCATGGATCCCGTCGGGCGCTGAGAATCAGGACGCGGGAAAAGTATTCGTTTCATTCTTATACAGCGACAAGGCATGTGAGATTTTTGCACAGCACGGGGCAATTCAGCCTGTACTCGGCATTGCTGACAAGCTGGAAGGCGACAATGTGATGTTCTACTCCATTTATGATAACGGTGCAAAGGCAGCTATGGGTAATTTCGCAGCGTTTGATGCGATTCCGGGAGTGGAAGTCCGTACCGTATTCCTGGATCCGGTCAACTCTCTTGTTTCCGGAACCATGACGGAGGATGAATGGATTGCAAGCGTGATCTCTGCAAGTGACCAGATGCGTGAGAATTTAAAATAATACGATCCTTAGAAATGATATAGGGCGTATTAAGGAACGGCGGGCAGGACTCTGCCCGCCGTATTTTCATCATATGGGAAAAGGTGTCCCGTATGAGAACAGCCCTTAGGGCGGGGCCGCACTGCGTCGGAACAGAAGAGCGTCGTAAAAGCAGCCCGCTGCAGGCGGAAAATCCTGCGCCGCAGGATTCTTTGTTCTTAAACACAAGGTTTTGGAAAGGAAAGAAAAGCATGAAAAGTTCCAAAAGACGTAACGGATTTCTGGTTGCATGCATCGCACCGGCAGTCATCCTGTTCTTTGTTTTTATGATACTGCCGACTTTGAATGTATTCCGGATGTCACTGTATGAAAAAGGTGCGTATTCGCAGACAGAAACGTTTGTGGGAATGAAAAATTTTCAGGTTCTGATCAATGACAGCAATTTTATCCGCTCCATGCAGAACATGATCCTGCTGATTGTGACAGTTACGATCGTAACGTTTGCGCTTGCGCTGATTTTTGCCGCCATTCTGACAAGGGAAAAGATCAAAGGGCAGAATTTTTTCCGGATCGTGTTTTATATACCCAACATCCTGTCGATTGTGGTAATTGCAGGTATCTTTTCTGCAATCTACAAACCGGAAAACGGTATGCTGAACAGCATCATTGGCCTGTTCCGTGATATGACGAATCCGATTTTATGGAAAGGCGAGTCCCTGGTAATGGTCAGTCTGATCATGGCCATGGTGTGGCAGGCGATCGGGTATTACATGGTTATGTATATGGCATCCATGTCCAGTGTGCCGGAAAGTCTTTATGAAAGCTCCAATCTGGACGGCGCGGGAAGGCTGACACAGTTTTTTCAGATTACGATTCCGCTGATCTGGACCAATATCCGCACCACACTGACATTTTTTATCATTTCAACGATCAACATGGCGTTCCTTTTTGTAAAAGCGATGACCTCGGGCGGACCAAACGGCGCGTCGGAAGTGACGCTCAGCTATATGTACAGCCAGAAGGATGCAGGATTGTACGGTTACAGTATGGCAATCGGTGTTGTGATTTTTTTATTCTCCTTTGCGCTTTCTGCAATGGTAAATAAGGTTACAGATCGCGAACCGCTGGAGTTTTAGGAGGGACGGATATGAAGAAAAAGAAACATACGGATTCCGGGGAGCGTTTGTATCAGTTTTTTATCTATTTTGTGCTGATCATGCTCACCATCACCATTCTTGTGCCAGTAGCCTGGGTGTTTCTGGCGTCTGTCAAGCAGAACAGTGAATTTTACGGGAATCCATGGACCATGCCGAAAGGAATCTACTGGCAGAACTTTGTGGATGCCTGGAATACGGCAAAGATGGGCGATTATATGTTAAATTCCGTGTTTGTCACGGCGATGGCGCTGGTGTTGTTGCTGGTAGTGGCTTTGCCGGCGGCATATTGTCTGGCCAGGTTTAAGTTCAGAGGAAGTAAATTTCTGAATATGCTTTTTATGGCGGGACTGTTTATCAATGTAAATTATATTGTAGTGCCTATTTTTCTGATGCTCAGAGACGGCGATGTCTGGCTGAAAAAAGTATTCGGGGGAGGGTTTCTGCTGAATAATCTGGTCGTGCTCGCAATTGTCTATGCATCCACTGCGTTGCCGTTTACCATTTATCTGTTATCGGGATATTTTCAGACGCTGGCACACGACTATGAAGAGGCGGCTTACATTGACGGAGCGGGCTACAACACGACGATGTGGAAAATCATTTTTCCCATGGCAAAGCCCTCCATCATTACCGTGATTTTATTTAACTTTCTGTCTTTCTGGAATGAATACATTATTTCCATGACGCTGATGAGTTCTGCGAAGGGGGCAAAGACGCTGCCGGTAGGGTTATTAAACCTGATGCAGGCACAGCAGTCGGCGGCACAGTACGGTATTATGTATGCAGGTCTTGTGATCGTAATGCTGCCTACCCTGATATTGTATATCTGTGTGCAGAACAAGCTGACACAGGGTATGGCTGCAGGCGGCCTGAAGGGCTGAGAACCATACATTGTATGTGTAGAAAGGAGCAGAAAATGGAGTTTTGGAAAGAACATGCAAAATTAAGAGTGGTTTTCATTGCGGTTCTGTTTGCTGCAGGGACGGCGGCTTCGATCGGCGGCTGGTTTCTGACCGGCAGACTGGCGGGGCTTGGCATTATGATTGCAGGCGTAGGGCTTTTGGTTGCCGCATTGTGGATATACAATAAACCTTTTGAGAGACCACATAAAAAGAAATCATAGGGGAGCGGACAATGAGTGAGACAGAAAAGAAAAACAGGGGACGAGTTACCATCCCGACCAATCTGGATGTGGTTCCGGAGACAATCGGTATTTTAAAACGCTGGGGGGCAGATGCGATCCGGGATTGCGACGGTACGGAATTTCCGGAAGAGCTGACAAAGGTCGGCGCAAAAATATATTCTACTTATTATACGACCCGCAAGGACAATGAATGGGCAAAGGCGAATCCGGACGAAGTCCAGCAGTGTTACATTATGACCGGATTTTATACTGCGACGGAGAAGGTGCTTTCGATTCCGCTGATGAAGGGGATATCGGACGAACTGATGCAGGTGAATACCCGGGATGACATTACACGCTGGTGGGAGGTCATTGACCGCTCCGCAGGGAAAATCGTTCCTGTGACGCAGTGGGAATACAGGGAAGATACCGGCTGTGTCGTGATTCATGAGGCAGAAGCGTTTCATGAGTATACAGTCAGCTTTCTGGCCTATCTGATCTGGGATCCGGTACATATGTACAATGCCGTGACCAATGACTGGAAGGACTTTGAGCATCAGATCACTTTCGATGTGAGACAGCCAAAGACACATCAGTATTCCATGGAGCGTCTGCGCAGATTCTGCCAGGAGCATCCTTATGTAAATGTGATTCGCTACACTACGTTTTTCCATCAGTTTACCCTGATGTTTGATGAACTGAAACGGGAAAAATATGTGGACTGGTACGGCTATTCCGCGTCGGTAAGTCCGTATATTTTAGAGCAGTTTGAGAAGGAAGCAGGCTACAGGTTCCGGCCGGAATACATTATTGACCAGGGTTACTATAACAACCAGTACCGGGTGCCGGGCAAAGAATTTAAGGATTTTCAGGCATTTCAGCGCCGCGAGGTGGCAAAGCTGGCAAAAGAAATGGTGGATATAACGCATGAATGCGGCAAGGAAGCCATGATGTTCCTGGGCGATCACTGGATCGGGACGGAGCCTTTTATGCCGGAGTTTGCGGCGATCGGTCTGGACGCGGTGGTTGGAAGTGTCGGAAACGGAAGCACGCTGCGCCTGATCTCCGATATTCCGGGAGTGAAGTATACGGAGGGAAGATTTCTGCCATACTTCTTCCCGGATACCTTCCATGAGGGCGGGGACCCGGTGAAAGAGGCAAAGGAAAACTGGGTGACGGCGAGGAGGGCGATCCTGCGGAAACCCATCGACCGTATCGGTTACGGAGGCTATTTAAAACTGGCGCTGGATTTTCCGGAATTTATCGATTATGTGGAGAGCGTATGCGACGAGTTCAGAGAGCTTTACGGGAATGCAAAAGGAACGACTCCTCACTGCGTGAAAACCGTCGCTGTGCTCAACAGCTGGGGAAAGATCCGCAGCTGGGGCTGTCATATGGTGCACCATGCCCTGTATCAGAAGCAGAATTACAGTTATGCGGGCGTGATTGAGGCGCTGAGCGGAGCGCCCTTTGACGTGAGGTTCCTTTCCTTTGACGATATTCTAAGAGATGCGGATGTTTTAAAAGATGTGGATGTCATCATCAATGTCGGGGATGGAGACACAGCGCATACGGGCGGGGATATCTGGGAAAATCCGCAGATATCGGCGGCGGTCCGTGCTTTTGTGTACAACGGCGGCGGTCTGATCGGTGTCGGGGAACCATCCGGGCATCAGTACCAGGGGCATTATTTACAGCTGGCAAATGTGCTCGGCGTGGAAAAAGAGACCGGTTTTACGCTCAATTATGATAAATATAACTGGGAAGAGCATCCGGAACATTTTATCCTTGCGGACACTACAAAACCCGTAGACTTTGGCGAAGGTAAGAAGAATATATTTGCGTATGAAAATACGCAGATTCTGGTGCAGCGGGAAAAAGAAATACAGATGGCGGTAAATGAATCCGGAAAAGGACGTGCCGTATATATCAGCGGTCTTCCCTACAGCTTTGAGAACAGCAGAATTCTGTACCGGAGTATTCTCTGGAGCGCCCACGGTGAAGAGGAGCTGACAAAATGGTTCAGCACGAATTTCAACGTGGAAGTCCACGCATATGTAAAGAATGGAAAATATTGCGTGGTGAATAATACATATGAGCCGCAGGATACCACGATTTATCGCGGAGACAAAAGCTGTTTTAAGTTGCATCTGGATGCCAATGAGATCAGATGGTATACGATTTAATTACGGAGAGGAATGAAAAGAATGAAAAAACCAGTGCTGGTAATCATGGCAGCCGGTATGGGCAGCCGGTATGGCGGATTAAAACAGATTGATCCTGTGGATGAGCAGGGGCATATCATCATGGACTTTTCCATTTATGATGCGAAAAGGGCAGGTTTTGAAAAGGTGATCTTTATCATCAAGAAAGAAAATGAAAAAGATTTCAGGGAAGCCATTGGCGGGCGCATCGCGAAAGTGATTGATGTGGCATACGTATATCAGGACCTGCACCATATTCCGGAAGGGTATGAGGTTCCGCAGGGACGTGTGAAGCCGTGGGGGACGGCGCATGCGGTGTGGAGCGCGAAAGATGAGATTGACGGACCTTTTGCTGTGATCAATGCAGACGACTATTACGGCAGAGAAGCTTTTGAGAAAATCTACGACTATCTGCAGCATCATGAAGATGACGGGAAATATCGTTATGCGATGGTAGGCTACCGCCTGGAAAATACGCTGACGGAAAACGGGCATGTCGCCCGCGGCATCTGTGAAGTGAATGACCAGGGTGAGCTGGTAAGTGTGGTCGAGCGGACAAGGATCGAAAAAAGAGGGCAGGGGGCAGCCTGTACGGAAGACGACGGGAAGACCTGGAGCGAGCTGCCTTCCGGGACGATTGTTTCTATGAATATGTGGGGATTTACGGCCGGATTTCTGAGAGAGACGGAAAAGGGACTTACGGCATTTCTTGAGAAAGGACTAAAAGAGAATCCATTGAAATGTGAGTATTTTCTTCCGTCAGTCGTCAGCCGCCTGCTGAGTGAGGACAGGGCTGTGGTGACCGTTCTGACAACTGCAGACAAATGGTTTGGAGTGACCTACAAGGAAGATAAGCCTGTTGTGGAAAATGCAATCCTGCGTTTCAGACAGTCGGGATTATATCCGGAAAAATTATGGGGTGATGAATCGTGAAGCAGGTTTTGGAAGAACAGAAAAGAGATGTAATCGCACATTTTTGCTTTGAAGGAATTTTTCAGAAAGATCAGCCGTGCGGGAACGGCCATATCAATGATACGTATCTGCTGGTCTTTCAGACCGGGGAACAGAAAACGAAACGCTATATCTTACAGCGCATGAACAGGAGCATTTTTTCGAAACCGGTTGAACTGATGGAGAATATTGTGGGAGTGACTTCCTATCTGCGGAAGATGATCCTTGCAAATGGCGGGGATCCGGAGCGGGAAACGTTAAACGTCATCCCGGCAAAGGATGGAAAAGCATACTATGTGGATGCACAGGAAGAATACTGGAGGGCCTATCTTTTTATTGAAGATGCTGCCAGCTTCGAGCAGGTAGAAAAACCGGAGGACTTTTACGAGAGTGCCGTGGCGTTTGGCAATTTCCAGAGACAGCTGGCTGATTATCCGGCTGCCACGCTTCATGAGACAATTCCAGGTTTTCACGATACAGAAGCCAGATTTAAGGTGTTTAAGGAGACGGTGGAGAAGGATGTATGCGGGCGGGCGGCATCAGTGAAAAAAGAAATTGAATTTGTGCTGCAAAGAGAGGATATCACGGGCGTTTTCGGCGATCTTCTTGCAAAAAAAGAGATTCCTCTGCGGGTAACGCATAACGACACGAAACTAAACAACATTATGATGGACGTTAAGACGCGGAAAGGAATCTGCGTTATTGATCTGGATACGGTCATGCCGGGGCTGGCCATGAATGATTTTGGTGATTCCATCCGTTTTGGGGCAAGTACGGCTCTTGAGGATGAGCGGGATCTCGAGAAGGTCTGGTGTGATATGAATCTGTTTGAGGTTTACACCAGGGGATTTATCCGGGGATGCGGCGGCAGACTGACAAAAAGAGAGATCGGACTGCTTCCGATGGGGGCGAAGGTCATGACATTTGAATGCGGAATGCGATTCCTGACAGATTATCTGCAGGGAGATACGTATTTTAAAATTCACAGACCGGGACAGAATCTGGATCGCTGCAGAACACAGTTTAAGCTGGTCTGGGACATGGAACAGAAATGGCAGACGATGCGGGAGATTGTAGAAAGGTATGACTGCTGATCCCGACGGTGTGCCGCGGTTTTACGCAAGGCGGAGTCTGTCAGTTACAGGCAGCCCGGCGTCACTTTTTCGTGACGCCGGGCTTTTCTCGTATGGGAAAAATCGTTTTATCAGAGCATGGATTCTTTTTCGCGTCTGTGCTAAAATCCTGGTGATAAGGGTTGCCTGCATACAGGCGACTGGCATACAGGCAATGTATGGCGCGGAGGCTGTGCAGTGTCAGATGAGAAAGGGGACAGGAAAAATGAAAGGCGATTGTATTCTGGGAATCGATTTAGGCACGTCCAGCGCCAAGGCGATGCTTCTGGACGTGGAGGAGGGGGTTATCGGTGTCCGTGCGCAGGAATATGAGGTGTCGATTCCAAAGGCGGGTTATGCGGAGCAGGAGCCCGGGGTGTGGTGGGAGGCGGTGTGCCATGCGTTAAAAAGCCTTAAAGAAGCATATCCCGGCTCTTTTGCGGCGATTCGCGCTGTCGGACTGTCGGGGCAGATGCACGGTCTTGTGATGATGGCGAAAGACGGCCGGCCGCTTTCGCCTGCCATTGTCTGGCTGGACCAGCGTTCGGCACAGGAGTGCCGGGCGGTAGAGGAGCGGGTGGGAAAGGAGGGCTGGGAGGCGATTCTGCAGAACCGGGTCAATCCCGGATTTGCATTTCCGTCCCTGTTGTGGGTAAAACATCACAGGGCAGACTTATATGGAAAAATCCATAAAGTTTTACAGCCCAAAGACTATATCCGCTATCGGCTGACAGGGGAGATGGCGGCGGAGGTGACGGATGCGTCTGCCGCGCTGATGTTTGATCTGAAACGGCGGAACTGGGCGTTTCCGGTGACGGACGCCTTTGATATTGCGCGCGAAATCCTGCCGGAATGCCACGAGTCGGCCGGGGTGGCGGGGTACGTCATGCGGCGGGCGTGTGAAGAGACGGGGCTGGCCGCAGGGATTCCTGTCGTCTATGGGGCGGGGGATCAGCTGTGTCAGAGCATCGGAAACGGCGTGTATGAGGAGGGGCAGATGATCTGCAATATCGGAACAGGGGGACAGATTTCAGTTTATTCCAGGGAAGACCGGTATGACAGGCAGATGCGGACCAATACGTTCTGCCATTGCCACGAAAAGGGCTATACGGTCTTTGGCGCCGTTCTCTGCGCAGGGATGGCGTTTAAGTGGCTGAAAAATAAAGTTCTGCATGAAGAAAGCTTTACAGAGTTAAGCCGTAAGGCGGGGGAAACGGAGCGGGGGAGCGGAGGCGTCTTTTTTCTTCCGTACCTGGCGGGGGAGCGGACTCCTCATATGAATCCTTCGGCGAAAGGGATGTTTTTCGGGCTTCAGATGTGTCATGAAGACAGACATCTCGCCCGGGCGGTTCTGGAAGGAGTGACGTATGCGCTGAGAGATTCGCTTGATATTTTAGAAGAGATGGGAATTGCGGGAAAATATATGATCGCTTCCGGCGGCGCAGCCGTAAGTCCGGCCTGGCTTCAGATACAGGCGGATATTTTTGGGAAAGAGATTTTTGTGTGCGGCGTAAAAGAGCAGGCGTGTCTGGGGGCCTGTATCCTTGCGGGGGTGGGGGCAGGTCTGTTTCGCGACTTTGCCGGGCCCTGCCGACAGTTTGTGCACTATAAAGAACAGACGTATGTTCCGGATGCTGCGGCCGTGCAGGAATACGAAGAGCGCCGCCGTACATTCCGCGCTCTGTATGAAAAAAATAAGGAATTGTTTTAAGGTCTGAACAGACGCTGCGAGGCGTTGTGGAGGTTGGTGTGAGAAAAATATTTCAGAAAAGTATGGCGGCACTGGTTCTGACGGGATGTCTTTTTCTGTCAGCCTGCCGGCAGGCCGTGTGGACAGACGAGGCAGTCATGGTGCAGACCGCATCGTTTTCAATCGAGGATATTCCGGAATATGACGGGGAACCCTATGTTGTCATCAATGAAAACCTTCCCGATTTTCCGGCGGAAGATATGACGCAGGAATCATTTGAGTATTACAGTGCACTGGACGCTCTCGGAAGATGCGGGACGGCTTATGCGAACATCGGGCAGGATCTGATGCCGACAGAGGGCAGGGGGAATATCGGACAGGTAAAGCCGACTGGATGGCAGGCTGTAAAATACGATATTGTGGAAGGTAAATATCTTTACAACCGCTGTCATCTGATCGGCTATCAGCTGACGGCGGAGAATGCCAACCGTGAGAATCTCATTACGGGAACGAGATATATGAATGTAGAGGGGATGCTGCCGTTTGAAAATGAGACGGCGGACTATATCAGAGAAACGGGTTCCCATGTGCTCTACCGGGTCACCCCGATATTTGAAGGGGATGACCTTGTGGCGAAAGGGGTAGAGATGGAGGCGTATTCTGTGGAAGATGCAGGTGAGGGCGTCTGTTTTCATGTGTTTGTATACAATGTGCAGCCCGGGATCGGTATCGATTATGCCACAGGCGGGAGCTGGCAGGAGGATGGCGTGGAGCCACAGACAGAAGAGACGGAAATCAGAGGAAATTCTGCTTCGGGCATTTATCACTGTCCGGGCCAGGCGGCCTATGATGAAATGGCGGATTCGAAAAACCTGGTTATTTTCCGGACGGAGCAGGAGGCAGAGGAGGCCGGGTACCGCAGGGCGAAACGGTGAATCTTTATAAATTTTCTCTGATCCGGATATCGGGTTTCATATGGTTTAATATCTGTGCGGGGCGTTTGCCGGTCAGAAGATAATCGACTAAAAGGGCAAGCGAACGGGCGCCCTGTTCCCTGGGCTGCTGGCAGATGGTGGCGGAGATGACACCGCGTTTTATCATTTCCTGTGTTGTCGGGACGGCGTCAAATGTCACGATTTTTAAGGTGCAGGTGGGACGGGCGTTTAAGACGGCGCGACAGCCGCCGTAAACGCCTGCTGCCGTAAAGTAAAGGGCGGAGAGGTCGGTATGCCGTGCCAGGAGAGAGGAAATCAGATCGTAGCTCCTGTAGTCGTCATCTTCGTTTTCGAGTATTTCTGCAATCCGGATGCCGGGACATCTTTTCTGCAGATAATCGCTAAATCCGGCGATCCGCTTTTCATGGCTGAGGACGTTGTGCGATCCGGTGACAATGCCGGTTTTTGCGCGCCCGCCGGTGATCAGATTTAAAAGGCCGGCGGCCGTCTGTCCGCATTTGTAGTCGTCACTGCCGACATAGGCGATTCGCCCCGAGTCCGGCAGATCGGTGTTGACCGTGACACAGGGTATGCCTTTTTCTGAGAGAAGGCCAAGTTTATCCCGTATTGCCGGGTCATTGCAGGGGGAGAGGATCAGGCCGTGTATTTTCTCTGTGAGGAGCTCGTCGATTGCGGCGAGCTGAGCGTCCGGATCGAACGGAAGGCGTTTGTGGACGACGGAACATCCATAGATGGAGAGCTCCGTCAGCTTTCCCATCAGGCCGTCCGTGACTTCGTCAAAAAAGGGATTGTCGGCGCCGGACAGCAACACGCCGATTTTCAGTTTTTTCTTCTGTGCGGCGAGAGCGATGCCGGCTTTGTTTGGCTGATAGTTGAGAAGGCCTGCGATTTCCAGAACCTTTCGCTCTGTTTCTGCGCTCACGACGCCGCGGTGATTGAGCACGCGGTCCACGGTGCCGCGCGAGACGCCGGAAAGCTCCGCGATTTCTTTCATTGTTGCCATAAGAGCTCCTTTGGGTCATGCCCGGTATAGTAAGCTTATTTAAACACAGGACCCGAAAAAAGTCAATAATGTGCATGTGCACGCACAGCGCGCGCTGTGTGGATAATTACCAGAAAAGGGAGGTCATAATTGTGAAAATAGCATATTGCACAACGTATGGACGGGGTGTATGATGAAAAAGAAAGCGGCGGAGGCAGGCTGCTTTTTATTTTCAAATTTGCGTGCACGTGCACGGTGGGCGATGTATGTGTGTGCGGCGGATGAAAAAAGGAGAAACATATGCTGTACATAGGAATTGATCTTGGCACTTCCGCGGTAAAGCTTCTGTTGATGGAAGGCGGCGGAACCGTAAAAAACATTGTGTCAAAAGAATACCCGCTGTATTTTCCGCATCCGGGCTGGTCGGAGCAGAGACCGCAGGACTGGTATGAGAAGACGATACAGGGATTGAAAGAACTGCTTGACGGGGCTGACCGGGATCAGGTTGCGGGAATTGGATTCGGCGGCCAGATGCACGGACTCGTATTGCTCGATAAGGCGGATGCCGTCATCCGCCCTGCAATCTTATGGAATGACGGGCGGACGGTGAAAGAGAGTGAATATCTGAACAATATGGTCGGGAAGGAAAAGCTCTCCGCCTGCACGGCCAATATCGCGTTCGCCGGGTTTACGGCGCCCAAAATCCTGTGGATGCAGGAGAATGAGCCGGAACAGTATGCCCGGACCGCAAAAATCATGCTCCCGAAGGATTATCTTGTCTATCGTATGACCGGAGTGCACTCCACGGATGTTTCCGACGCGTCGGGGACGCTGCTTCTGGATGTAAAGAAACGGTGCTGGTCGCAGGAGATGTGTGCGGTCTGTCATATCGATCCGGCCACGCTGCCGAAGCTGTATGAGAGCCATGAATGTGTCGGAACGCTTCTGCCGGAAATTGCAAAAGAGCTGGGTCTTCCGGAGACGGTAAAAGTTGCCGCCGGGGCGGGAGACAATGCGGCTGCCGCGGTGGCAACAGGGACGGTCGGTGACGGGAAATGCAATATTTCTCTGGGAACCAGCGGGACGATTTTTATCTCGTCCAAAGCGTTTAGGGCAGATGAAAACAATGCGCTTCATGCCTTCTGTGATGCGGACAGCGCCTGGCATCTGATGGGATGCATGCTCTCCGCCGCTTCCTGCAACAGGTGGTGGATGGATGAAATCCTTGGCACATGCGACTATGCCAGGGAACAGGAAATGGTCACCAGACTGGGAGAAAATCATGTTTATTTCCTGCCATATCTGATGGGAGAGCGTTCGCCGCACAACAATCCGAATGCCAGGGCGGCGTTTATCGGTATGACGATGGATACGGGACGGGCTGACATGACACAGGCGGTTCTGGAGGGAGTCGCGTTCGCTCTCCGCGATTCGTTTGAGATCGCCAGATCGCTCGGGCTTCCGATTGCTCGGACGATGATCTGCGGCGGCGGCGCGAAAAGCCTGCTGTGGAAAAAAATCATTGCCAACGTTTTAAATATCAGTGTGGATATTCCAGGGACGGAAGAAGGTCCTTCGCTTGGCGGTGCGATGCTCGCGGCTGTCGCGTGCGGAGAATACGAAAGCGTGGAAGCTGCCGCGGCTCATATCGTCAGGGTGGCGGACACCGTGGAGCCGGATTGCATGCTGGCGGAAAAGTACGAGAAAAGGTATGCACAGTTTAAGCAGATTTACCCGGCGTGCAGGGAAGTGTTTGACAGGCTGGTGTGAAAAAGAAACATTCTGATAGAAGTGAAGAGACAGAAACAGGAGGAAAAATATGAACAATATACCGGAGGTCAGAGTGGGCATTGTGGCGGTGAGCAGGGATTGCTTTCCGGAGAGCCTGTCGGTAAACAGAAGAAGAGCGCTTGTGGAGGCCTACGTGAGAAAATATGGCGCGGATTCGATTTACGAGTGCCCTGTCTGCATTGTAGAGAGTGAGATTCATATGGTACAGGCGCTTTGCGACATTAAGGAGGCGGGATGTAACGCACTCTGCGTTTATCTGGGCAATTTCGGGCCGGAGATCGCAGAGACGCTGCTTGCAAAGCATTTTGAAGGGCCGAAAATGTTTATCGCGGCGGCTGAGGAGACACAGGAAGATCTGCTTCAGGGGCGCGGAGACGCTTACTGCGGAATGTTGAACGCGGGGTATAACCTGAAACTGCGCAATGTCAGCGCGTATATTCCGGAATATCCGGTCGGAGACGCGGAGGAATGCGCGGATATGATCTGCGGATTTCTTCCGGTTGCAAGGGCGCTGATCGGACTTAGAGAACTCAAAATTATTTCTTTCGGGCCGAGGCCGGCCAATTTTCTGGCGTGCAACGCGCCGATTCAGCAGCTTTACAATCTGGGTGTGGAGATTGAAGAAAACTCTGAGCTGGATTTATTTGAGGCGTTTTACCGGCATGAGGGAGACGCGCGCATTCCCGGTGTGGTCGCCGACATGGAGGCAGAACTGGGCGCGGGAAACAAAAAGCCGGGGATTCTGGCGAAGCTGGCGCAGTATGAGCTGACATTGCTCGACTGGGTAAGGGATCATAAGGGGTATCGTAAATATGTTGCGATCGCCGGAAAATGCTGGCCGGCCTTTCAGACGCAGTTCGGCTTTGTACCCTGTTATGTCAACAGCCGTCTGACCGGAAGCGGAATACCGGTATCCTGTGAGGTGGATATTTATGGCGCGCTGAGTGAGTATATCGGTACCTGCGTCAGCCAGGATGCGGTAACGCTGCTGGATATCAACAATACCGTGCCAAAGGATATGTACGCGGATTCGATCAGGGGGAATTATGGCTATAAACACACGGATACTTTTATGGGATTCCACTGTGGAAATACCTGTTCTTCCAGGCTGTCGGGCTGCGAGATGAGAAATCAGATGATTATGGCGCGCAGTCTTCCGGCTGAAGTGACAAACGGAACGCTGGAAGGGGATATCGCTCCGGGTGACATTACGTTTTTCCGTCTGCAGTCTGCTTCGGATAATCACCTGCGTGCGTATGTGGCCGAGGGGGAGGTGCTTCCCGTTGCCACGCGTTCCTTTGGTTCCATCGGTGTGTTTGCGATTCCGGAGATGGGCCGTTTTTACCGTCATGTTCTGATTCAGAAAAATTATCCGCATCACGGTGCGGTGGCTTTCGGGCACCACGGAAGGGCATTGTTTGAGGTATTCCGCGCCCTGGGCGTGCCGGCAGAGGAGATCGGCTACAATCGGCCCGCGTCTCTCCCTTATCCCACGGAAAATCCATTTATGTAAAAATTATGTAATAAGTTCGTAACAACTGTGAAAAACACCCCGGACAGGGGTGTTTTTTTGTAAACAAATCCAGTTCTATTTCAGAGGGCTTTTACACTTTGTGGAATTATCACTACGAAACAACCGGAAACGGAGCTTATCTATGGTAAATTCTTAAGAAATTTTTTTCTTTTTCCCAGGAATAGCAAATTTGACTTTTGGGCAGAATCTAGTATGATAAGGACAAATGACACGGAGGCACTGCAGCTTCCGGTCGTCATGGCAATGCCATTAAAGTGTATGTATCATTCTTGAGGAAAGGAGCAAAATGAACAAAAAAATATTGGACGGAACAGTCACTTTACTTTTTTGTATGAGTCTGATTGCGGCGTCCAACATTCAGGAAAAGGAGGCAGGAGAACCCCTTCCGGACCGAAACCGATATTCGGAGGTGCAGAGTACGGCAGATTGGAACAGTTCAGTGGCTGCGGGGGTGAGCCGGATTTTTTCCGACAATTCATTTACGACAGAATCAGATGAAAAAACAGACATTGAAAAAAGAGAAGTAGTTATGGTCACATCGCCCGCCTGGGTGATGGAGGAGGAGATTGCCTCGGAAGGTTCTGAGCAGGAAAAAGAGCAGTCCGTGCAGGAAGGAGAACAGATCGTGCCGGCCGGGCTGGCACAGCCCGGACAGAAAGAACATGCGGCGGATGCTGACCGGTCTGCTGAAATCATAGAAGTAAAAACGGTAATTGCGGCTGCCGGGCCCAGGGAAGTCCGGACGGAAATCATAAAAGCCGTACCTTCGGGCATGTCCGCGTCGATGAAGGATGTGGTGGCTGTCAGGGGACAGCTTGCCCAGGCGTTTGCCAAGGAGGTAAGAGAGGCAGCGCAGGCGGCTCTGGAGCCGGCAGTGAGCAACCGCTGGGGAATTTCCCTGACAGATCAGGAGATTGATCTGCTGGCCAGGATTGTCTGGCTGGAGGCCGGCGGAGAGCCGGTCGAGGGGCAGGAGGCAGTGGTTGAGGTGATCTTCAACCGGATGGCTTCCGATTTATATCCGGACACACTTTACGATGTCTTAAGTCAGCGAAATCCCGTTCAGTTTTGCTCCTGGAGGAGCCGGGAAAGCGCAAAACCGACGGAAAAAGAATATCAGTCAATCGAACAGGTGTTGAACGGAAATACGGGAATATTAAGAAATGATACACTTTATTTTTCAAGAAAGGCACTGACGCCACGGCTCGATCAGAGGATCGGCGGGCATAGCTTTTGTTATTGACAAAGGCTGTAATGAGGAAAATAGACATAGAAAGAAAGGGGATAGCGCCAAGCTACCCCTTTTTTTGGTAGAATTAGGATTATTTTAGAAATTTCTTGTCTTTTTTCCCAAGAATAAAATAATCGACCAGACGATTGATGGTAGTCTGCTGTGTCCTGATAATTTTTCTGAAATTATCGTTTTCTTTGGTCAATCGACGTATTTCAGCTTCATAATTCATATGATCAATCCCTTTTTCAATTTGTCGTATGCTCTATAAATGTTAGGCGATTTTTGGCAAAAAGTCAATATGTGGCGGGGAAGAAATGTAAAATAAAAGCGTGTTGTCGACAAAATGGAAACGTTTTTTGCGACGCGGGCGCCGGTAAGGGAGAGCCGGAAAACAGGAAAGCGACAGCGGGCTCTTCTTTTTCCGGCAGCCGGCGGGAAAGCGGCGGATGGTGTCGGAATCTGCGCAAAATAATGGATTTGCCTGCGGTCGTTTTGACAAAAAAACAATTTCAATCAAATTATAATAGAATCCACATCAAAATCAGATCGAGGTGAGGAAAGATATATGTATTTTACGCGGATGTTTTTCTGCTGCAGAATTTTCTGATGGATTTTGTGGCGGTGACAGGGGTGAACTATTTTCTGAAAAGGCGCAGGCGGTATGGGATTCTTTTTCTGGCATCGCTTGTTTCTGCGGCGGCGGGGCTTTTTCTTGTGCTGACGGTGAGACAGATTCTGCTTTACCGGCTGATTTCTCATTTTCTGCTCAACACGGGAATGATCTTATTCTGCTTTGGGTGGCATGGACGCCGTGAGTTTCTGGAGAACTGGGCCGTAACTTACTTTGTGATTGTTCTCCTGGGAGGCATTCTGGAGTGGATACAGGAGAGCGGTCTGATTCCGCCGGATTTTTTTCTGCAGACGGCGCTGGTGTCACTGACAGGATATGGGATACTGCTCTATCTTATGCAGAGAAAAGAAATGGGAAACCATATTTGCCAGGTCAGGATAGAAAAAGGAACGAGGGTTCTTTGCGTAAAGGGATACCGGGACAGTGGAAACCGGCTCCGCGACCCCTGTACCGGGCGGGGAGTGAGTATTTTAAGCCGCACAAAGGCAGAACTTTTTTTTGACCCCGAAAGGGACGGGATCCGGTATGTGCCATACCGCTCCCTGGGGGAGACGGACGGTCTGCTCCTGGTTGCGGATGTGGATGCCCTGGTGCTGACAGACGGGAAAAAAGAGCGCAGATACGGCAAGACGGCGATTGGAATCGCGGATGAGGGACTGTTGGAAGGCAAAGAGTACGATCTGATACTGCACACTTCAATGTTGTAGGGCGGAAAAATATCAAGAGCGGAGGTTTCATATGTACATAAAATGGATGATGGTCCCCGGGCACCGTATGAGGAGATTTTTAGAGGGCATCGGCCATATTTTCTGGCGGGAGCAGGACGAGGTACACTATATCGGAGGCGCCGAGGTGCTGCCGCCGCCGCTTGCATGCGAGGAGGAGGCGTCATGCATCAGGAGGCTGGAAAGTGATTCGCCGGAAGAGGCAAGGAAAAGTCTGATCGAGCACAATCTGCGGCTTGTGGTTTATATTGCGAAAAAGTTTGACAATACCGGGGTGGGCGTGGAAGATCTGATTTCCATCGGGACGATCGGTCTGATCAAATCGATCAATACGTTTAATCCCAGAAAAAATATCAAACTTGCAACGTATGCGTCACGCTGTATTGAAAATGAAATACTGATGTATCTGCGGAGGAACAATAAGACGAAACTGGAAGTTTCTATCGATGAGCCGCTCAATGTCGACTGGGACGGAAACGAACTTTTGCTGTCGGATATTCTGGGAACGGACGAGGATGTGATTTACCGTGATATAGAGACAGATGTAGAGCACAAGCTTCTGAAAAAAGCCATTGATAAACTTTCGGGGAGAGAGCGTATGATTATTGAGCTTCGCTTCGGGCTGAATTCCGCGGGAGGGGAGGAGAAGACACAGAAGGAAGTGGCCGACATGCTTGGGATTTCGCAGTCTTATATCTCTCGTCTCGAGAAGAAAATCATGGTGCGGCTCAAAAAGGAGATTGTCCGGTTTGAATAGTTTGAAATTTCTGGATATTTTTGAAATTTCATAGATTTCAATTGTATAAATAGCGAGAAGATAGTATAATTGTACTATACATCAATGTCTGCATAGAGGGACAAAACTGGGGGGATACGTATGATACTTGAATTTCTGGGCGCGGCGCATGAAGTGACGGGAAGCTGTCATTACCTTTCGTGTGGCGGAAAGCATGTTCTGGTGGACTGTGGTATGGAACAGGGGGCAGATCTGTATGTCAATCAGGATATTCCGGTCAATGCTTCGATGATTGATTATGTATTTATCACGCACGCGCATATTGACCATTCCGGTCTGCTGCCGCTGCTTTATAACCACGGATTCCGCGGACAGATTTTTGCGACGACGGCGACGAATCACCTGTGCAATATCATGCTCAAAGACAGCGCGCATATTCAGATGGCCGAGGCGGAGTGGAAGAACCGGAAGGCGAAGCGGGCCGGAAAGCCGGAAGTCGTTCCGCTGTATGACATGAATGACGCCATGGGTGTGCTGACGCATTTTGTGCCCTGCGACTACCATCAGATCGTTGAAGTGTGTGAAGGGATCAAGGTGCGGTTTGTGGACGCCGGACATCTGCTCGGATCTTCTTCCATTGAGATGTGGGTGGAGGAAGAAGTCACAGAAGACGGACAGACGCGCGTGGAAAAGCGTAAAATTGTGTTTTCCGGGGATATCGGCCCGGGCAGCCGGCCTCTGATCCGCGATCCGGAATATATATCCGAGGCGGATTATGTCGTTATGGAGTCCACATACGGAGACCGTGCGCACGCCACGCCGCCCGATTTTGCCAGAGAGCTCGCGCGGGTGCTCAAGCATACGCTGCTGCGCGGCGGCAATCTCGTGATACCTGCTTTTTCGGTAGGACGCACGCAGGAGATGCTGTTTTTCCTGCGGAGAATCAAGACGGAGCATCTCCTTCCGGAATTTGAGCGGTTTGAAGTATATGTAGACAGTCCGCTGGCGGTGGAGGCGACCTCGATTTTTGGAAGGCATGTGCAGGACTGTTTTGACGGGCAGGCGCTTGAGCTGGTTCAGAAGGGGATCAATCCGATCGGTTTTCCAGGGCTTCGCATGGCCATCACCAGCGAAGAGTCAAAGATGATCAATTTTGATGAACAGCCAAAGGTGATTATATCCGCTTCGGGTATGTGTGAGGCGGGGCGTATCCGCCATCATTTAAAGCACAATCTCTGGAGAGAAGATTCCACGATTCTTTTCGTGGGGTATCAGGTGCCAGGCACGCTGGGGCATTCTCTTTTAAACGGGGCGCGGGAGGCGAGGCTGTTTGGCGAGACCATCGATGTGCGCGCGCGGATTGAGAATCTGCCCGGCATCAGCGGCCATGCGGATATCAATCAGCTTACCCGCTGGGCGGGCGCTTTTTCCAAAGATACGAAGCGTATTTTCGTCGTACACGGCGAAGACAAAGTGACGGAGAAATTCGCTGCACATGTTATGGAAGAAACTGGCATCGACGCCTATGCGCCATACAGCGGTGATGCCTATGATCTGCTTACCGGTGAGTGCATCCGGGAAGGTTCCAGGGAGCTCGCACAGAAGAAGGAAAAAGCACATCGGACGTCCAGCAATGTATTTGCGCGTCTTCTGGCTGCGGGAGGCCGTCTGATGACAGTGATTCAGAAATGCGAAGGTATGCCCAACAAAGAACTTGCAAAGTTTGCGGATCAGATTCATGCGCTCTGCAAAAAATGGGAACGCTGATTTATTTACGAGGACAGGTAATGCCGGATGGATTTTAAGGCGGATTTTTCCAGACGGCTTACCTGGGCCTGTGAAATGTGGATTTCTTCCGCGACTTCCATCTGGGTTTTTCCTTCAAAAAAGCGCAGTTTCAGAATATAGTTTTCACGCTCGTTCAGATGATCCATGGCGTCGTTTAAGGAGAGCTCTTCGATCCAGTTCTCTTCGCGGTTTTTCTTGTCGCTGATCTGGTCCATGACATAGAGTGTGTCTCCGCCGTCGGTGTAGACAGGGTCGTAGAGACTGACGGGGCTCTGGATGGCGTCGAGCGCATAGACGATTTCTTCTTTTGTCAGGCCGGCTTCCCTGGCGATTTCCTCAATGGTCGGTTCTTTCAGGGAGGTCTTTGAGAGAATTTCCCTTGTGTGGATGGCCTTGTAGGCAGTGTCGCGCAGGGAACGGCTGACACGGATGGAGTTATTGTCGCGCAGATAGCGGCGGATTTCGCCGATGATCATCGGGACTGCATAGGTCGAGAACTTGACACCCATGGTCGGGTCAAAGTTGTCGATGGATTTGATCAGGCCGATGCAGCCGATCTGAAAGAGGTCATCCACATTTTCATGGTTGCCGGAAAAGCGTTTGATGACGCTTAGGACGAGGCGGAGATTTCCTTTGATATAGGTTTCTCTGGCTTCCTGGTCTCCCTGTTTGATGCGCTTAAAAAGTGTTTCTTTTTCTTCTTCTCCCAGAATGGGAAGCCTGGCGGTGTTTACGCCACAGATTTCTACTTTATAAGAAGCCATGCTGGTATCCTCCGGTGTTTTCGATTTTATAGTAAAAAGGATGCATCATTTGAAAGTGTTTTATGCAGAGAGGCCGATTTAAATTCTTCCCACTTTGTGGAAGCGAAGTTTGAAATTGGAGATCAGAAAATGAAAGATATTATTGACAAAAGAAACGAAGCTGAGAAAATCAGAAAAAGCATTATTAAGTACTGGAATGTGCAGTATGTCCCTGTCAGTCCGTCCGGAAAGAGCGAGGAAGAGAAGCAGAAAATTTTAGAGGGGCTGGAGCAGGAAGCCGCTGCAAAGGAAGAAAAAAAGCGAAAAGAGATCGAGGCGCTCAGAACGGCCAGAGATAAGGATCCAAGGCTGTATAATGCAAAAACCGGCTCTTATTCGGGCACATACGGTCAGGGAGAGGTGGACGACGTGACGAAAGGCCAGATCGATCAGATCCTGAGAGAGCGGTCGGACGTCGTGCGTGATCTTGTGGAAAACGGCGGCGAAGCAGATTTTTGATGTCATGTGGGAAAAGGATACATATAATAGAGTGAGAAAAGAATCCGGAGGCAGTTTATGCCAGAGATGGTTCTGCGCAAATATCACGGGCTGGGAAACGACTACCTGGTGTACGACCCGGTCAGGAATAAAATGGTTCTTAAGGAGCGGCAGATCGAGATGCTCTGCAGGCGCAATATCGGGGTGGGAGCAGACGGGATTTTGTACGGCCCTTTTATTGAAGGGGAAGAGATAAAGGTGCGCATTTTTAATCCGGACGGGAGTGAGGCGGAAAAAAGCGGGAATGGTATCCGTATTTTTTCGCGTTACCTTAAGGACGCAGGCTATGTGAAGGAAGAATCTTATGTGCTGACGACAAAGGCCGGGAAGACGAACGTTTCTTTTCTGGATGAGGCGGGAAACCGGATGCGCGTGGACATGGGTTGCGCGAAATTTACGGCGCGGGAGATTCCGGCGGTCGGTTTTGGGGAAGAGATTGTGAATGAGGCGATTTTTTTCTGCGATAATTTTTACAATGCGACCTGCGTCTCAATCGGCAATCCGAACTGTGTACTGATGCTTGAAGAGGTGGACCGGAAAAAAGCGATGCAGCTCGGTCCTTATGTGGAAAATTCCAAATATTTTCCAAACCGTATCAATATGCAGCTCTGTCAGGTGCTGGACCGGGAAAATATCCGTATCGAAATATATGAAAGGGGAGCGGGGTATACGTATGCGTCGGGTACCGGGGCATGCGCTGCCGCGGCAGCATCGCACCGGCTGGGACTCATCGGCGATCAGGTGACCGTACATATGCATGGCGGTGAGCTTTTCGTGGAGTTTGGAGAGGATGACCGGATTTTTATGACCGGGCCCGTTGTCTATATCGGGAAAATCACGCTGGCAGAGCAGTTTTTTTCCTGAGGGCAGGGGGACTGACTGTTTCCGACTGAAACACTTTACAGACGGGCCGTCACTATTGTGAGTAGTGGCGGCTGTTTTTTTGCCCTTGCGGATCCGGCCTGTGTCTGCATATCTGTCTTGCATTCTTTTCCCTGTTCGTGTTATACTTCAGATTGCCGTGGATCCCGTTGAAACAGGAAGCTGTGGCGAAGTAACCGGTGAGTTCGGGACCTTCCTCACCTAAAACAAAACTAAAGGAGAACTGAATATGAGAAACAAAAATGTGCTGTTTATTGTCCGGGCTGCATTGATCGCCGCGATCTATGTCGTGCTGACCTGCTTTGTCAGTGCGATTGGCCTTGCTTCGGGCGCCATTCAGGTGCGCGTCTCGGAGGCGCTTACCATTCTGCCGTACTTTTCGGCATCCGCCATTCCGGGGCTTTTTGTGGGATGCATCCTTGCCAACCTGCTGACCGGTGCTGCGGTTTTTGATGTGGTGTTCGGGAGTATTGCGACGCTGCTTGGGGCGGTGGGAACGTATCTGCTCAGAAAGCATCGTTTCCTCTGCACACTGCCGCCCGTCATCGCAAACATGGTGATTATCCCGCCCATGCTGCGGTATGGCTATGGACTTGTGATGGAATATGGAGGAAGGGACTGGTCCATTCCGTTTTATATGTTCACGGTCGGAGCCGGAGAGGTGATCTGCTGCTGTATGATGGGAACCGTTCTTCTGAATGCGCTGGCAAAGGTGCGCAACGTTATTTTCAGAGACACGTGTGCAGAAACAGCATGAGAGAGGATGGAGAGAAATGATGAACGCAAAGAATCGCTTTGAGCGCATTTACGCGCAGGGTGCCGTAAGCACGACGGAAATATGGGTTGACCGGAAAACGGGGGTAAATTATCTGTTTCACAGAGATGGCAACGCGGGAGGTATGACGCCCCTTCTCGACGAGAAAGGGAACGTCGTCGTGACATCCTTTTCTGTAGAATGACGCAGGGAAAGGGATAAATATCGAAAGAATCAAAGAAATACACTTAAAGATTTCTTAAAGATTTCTTAAGTGTATTTTTTTGTGAAAAAGATATGATACAATCTCCATGAAATGAAAAAAGAAGAGGGAGACAGTGGAATGAAAGATAAGGGTGCAGGCATTGCAAAGCCAAAAAGAAAGAAAAAAATATGGATTATCATATTGCTGGTTGTGGCTGTGCTGGCAGTGGTAATCTGGAACAGATTACATAGCGCGCCGACGCAGGCGGGCGCAGAGAACAGCGTTGTGGAAGTGGAGCCGGTGCAGAAGCGCGACCTTTCTGATACGATCTCTCTGAAAGGGACGATCGCGGGAGTAAGCCGGACGAATGTGACTTCAAGGGCGGTGGCGGAGATTACGTCGCTCAACGTGCAGCTCGGGGATACGGTCAAAGAAGGAGATCTTCTCTGTACGCTCGATTCCGGGTCGATCAGGGAGAAAATCTCAGACCTGGAGAGCAGTATCGCGAAGACACAGGCGGTGGAGAACATCAGCAACCGGCAGGCAATGGAAGCTGTCCAGCGCGCGAAAGAAGATCAGACGAACCAGCTCGAAGAAGCCCAGCGGCAGATAATGCTGGCGGAGGAATCTTTTAACGTGGCGCAGATGAACTATGACAACGGAGACGTGGATTTTCCGACGCTTTTGAGCGCCCAGCGGGCTGTGGAGGCAGCAAAGGAGAGTTATGAGGCGACGGTGCAGTCGACAAACCGTGCGATCAGGGACGCGCAGCTTGCGGCGGAGCAGAATCGTTACAATGTCTCTGATTCTGCGTCAAGGGATACGTTAAACGATCTGAAAGAGCAGCTCGCGGACTGTGAGATCAAAGCGCCGTGCAGCGGAGTCGTCACGGCCGTCAACGTATCTGTGGGCGATGTCAACGCAGAAAAAGTGACGATTCTGACCATTGAAGATACCAGTGCGCTAAAGCTTGTGACGTCGGTTGCGGAGGCAGATATTTTAAAGATCGAGGAAGGCATGAAAGCAGTCGTGACGGCGGACGCGGCAGGTGAAGAAGAGATTGCCGGCACGGTATCGCGGGTCGTGCGCGTGAAAAACCAGGGAACAGGGGACCAGGCCGCAGCGGCGGGAGGATATTCGGTCGAGGTTTCGATCAATAATAAAACCCTTCTGGTCGGTATGGAGGCAAAAGTCAAAATTATGATTAAAGAAAAGGGAGAAGTCCTCGCCATTCCATACGATCTGGTGATGTATGATGAGAACGGCGATGCCTATGTCCTTGTGGCGGAGCCGAAAGAGGACGGTTCTGCGACAGCGGTCCGCAGGAATGTCGTTCTGGGAGAAGAAGTGGATTATTACACGGAGGTAACCGGAGGCGACCTGGCAGAAGGCGACAGAATGATTTATGACTATATGCACACGGTTGTGGAAGGACAGACGCTCTCACCGGAACAGATGTTTTCGAATGAAGGGATGGGCGGCGGAGCAGAAGGCGGCGCAGATATGTCGGGAAGTGCGGAGGGCGCAGAGTAGTGAGTGAATCAGTAATCCGGATGGAAAATATTGTAAAGCGGTATTATGTCGGAAAGCCGAATGAACTCGAGATCCTCCACGGGATCAGCCTGTCCGTAGAGGAGGGCGAATTTTTATCCATTGTCGGAGAGTCGGGTTCCGGAAAGAGTACGCTGATGAATATTATCGGCGTGCTTGACCGGCAGACCGAGGGGGACTATTATCTGGAAGGTCAGGATGTGAACAGCATGACGGACGAGGTGCGCAGCGCCGTCCGCAACCGGCGTATCGGTTTTGTGTTTCAGAATTTTAACCTCCTTCCCAGGGCGAATGCACTGAAAAATGTGATGGTTCCTCTGATGTACGGGGAAGAAAAAGTAAAAGACCAGAAAGAGCGTGCCATGGAGATGCTTAAGATGGTGGGGATGGACGAACGTGCCGGGCACCGGCCGAATGAGCTGTCCGGCGGGCAGAAGCAGCGCGTGGCGATCGCCCGCGCCATGATTAACGATCCGGCAATCATACTGGCTGACGAGCCGACGGGCGCGCTTGATTCCAAGACAGGGCATCTGGTGATGGACCTGTTCCACAGGCTTCACGAGGAGCAGGGGAAGACAATTGTTCTGATCACCCACTCGCAGGAGCTCGCGTCAGAGACGCAGCGGATTGTAACACTTCTCGACGGGGATATTGTAAACGATAAGGGGGGTGCGCGGTAGTGTTTCTGGAAAATATCAAAGAAGCGTTTGCCAGTATTTTAAGCAATAAGATGCGTTCTCTCCTGACGATGCTCGGTATCATCATCGGCGTCAGCTCTGTGATCATTATCACTACGATCGGCGGATCGATACAGAGTACGCTGACGGCGACGCTCAATTCCATGGGCGGTAATATGATTTCCGCGTACGTGCAGGCCAGATATCCGGAGACGGACGAGGAATGGGCGACGTGGACGTATCCGGACATGCGTGACGAGGATTATGTGTCGCAGGAGATGATTGACGGCCTTATGGCGGCCTATCCGGACGAGATCACCGGGATTGCGGCGCAGAACTATCTGGGTTCCGGTCAGATAAAGGACGACACAGATGCGGATATCTATGCAAATGTCAGTATAAACGGCATCACGCCGGAATACCTGGACTATATGAAGCTGAAAATACGAAAGGGACGTAATCTTACTTCTGAGGACAATAAGAGAAAAAAGCGTGTCTGCGTGGTTGCCGACACGATGGTAAAAAATTATTTTGGAGACAGGAATCCGATCGGAGAGCAGATTTCTGTTGCGACAGAAGCAGGTGTATTTGAATTTGTGATTGTGGGTGTCTATGAGTATAACCCGGCACTGTTCGGAAGGGTGGATGTCACAGTTGCGGAGAAAGACCGCTCCACGGAAATGATGATTCCGCTGCAGACCTGCTTCAGGCTGCAGGGAAATGACCAGAGCGGGTATGAGTATTTTAATCTGATGGTCGCACCGCTTGCCGACGTGGAAAAGGCGACGGCAGATGTCCTGGAATACTTTAACGAGATTTATGCCAGGAATGATAAATTTAACATCTACGCCTACAATATGGCTTCGGATATGGGGATGATCAATACGGTCATCAATGTGATTACGATCGCGGTGTCGGGGATCGCGGCGATATCGCTGATTGTCGGCGGCGTGGGTGTCATGAATATTATGCTGGTGTCCATCACAGAGCGGACGAGGGAGATCGGCGTGCGCATGGCGCTCGGGGCGAAGCGCCGGATTATCCGGATGCAGTTTGTCATTGAAGCGATTGTGCTCTGCCTGATCGGAGGCATTATCGGTATTCTGATCGGCATCGGCATCGGCGCCCTGCTGGGCCAGGTGGCCGGATTCGTGATTCAGAATATGTATGCGGATTACGCAAACTATATTATTATGGATATTCATCCGTCTGTGACGGCGATCGGGCTTTCCCTGTTCTTCTCGATGCTGACAGGTGTATTTTTCGGATATTATCCTGCGAATAAAGCGTCTAAGATGGAAGTGATCGATGCGTTGAGATATGAATAGGAAATCAGAAAAAGAGCGGTGTCATACGCCATTTCAGGCGATGGCAGCGCTCTTTGCCATACAGGAACACAGTTGACTATTGTCAGAAATATGGTATGCTGGAAAAGAACCGGGTTGGGATGCAGTCAGTGTGAAAAGATAGATTTTTTACGGTGATCCGGGTCTGTGCCCGCAAAGGCTGTATCACGGCCGGGACAAGTCGTCACACACAATAACAGCGCAGAAATGGGGGGACAGGAATGGCAAAATTAGTGGCATTTTATTCGAGAGCAGGCGAAAACTATTTTGCAGGAGAGAAACGCTATGTCGAGGTGGGTAATACGGAGAAGGTTGCCCGGATGATCGCAGAGCTGACCGGCGCCGATATTTTCAGAATCGAGCAGGAACAGCCGTATGCGGCAGATTACGCGACGTGCGTAGAGCAGGTGAAAAAAGATTTCCTGGAAAAGGCAAGGCCCAGACTTCTGGCGGAGCCGCAGAACATGGGGCAGTATGATGAAATTTATCTGGGATTTCCAAATTATTGCGGGACGATGCCGATGGCAGTATTCACTTTTCTGGAGCAGTCTGACTGGACAGGCAGAAAGATCTGTCCCTTTGTGACGCATGAGGGGAGCGGTTTCGGAAGGAGCGAAGCCGATCTGGGCAAGGCGTGTGAGGGAGCAGAGATCGGCAGGGGGCTTTCTGTTGTGGGGAGCAAAGCCGATGACGCAGGAGAGGAAGTAAAAAGGTGGATTGCTCTTCTGGAGCAGTGACGGCGGGCGTTGGTTCCCGGATGAAAGGATTTCCGGGGACAGACGCGCAGAGACCCGGTGCGCGAATCTGCTGTGCACATGGAGGAGAGAATGACAGAACGAAACAAAGGAAAAAGACTTGCAAAATATGTTTCTGACTATGTGGTATTTGACCTGGAAACGACGGGAGTCAGCGTTGCGAAGGATGACATTATAGAGATTTCCGCTGTCAGAGGGCGGAACGGACAGATTGTGGATACGTTTTCAACGCTCGTAAATCCTGGGAGGCCTATCCCCGCGGATGCGACGGCCGTCAACGGTATCACGGATGAGATGGTAAAAGATGCGCCTGAGATCGGGACGGCGTTGTCCGGATTTCTGGAATTTATCGGAAAAGAGGTTCTGGTCGGGCACAATATTCATTCGTTTGACCTGAACTTTGTCTATGACGCGGCGCTTGTGCTGTCTGGGAAAAAGGTGGATAATGATTACGTCGATACATTGTATCTGGCGAAGAGATGTCTGCCGGGTCTTGGATCATATAAACTGACGGATCTGGCGGCGCATTTCGGCATCAGTGCGGCGGGAGCCCATCGGGCTTTCAACGATTGCCTGATGAATCAGAAATGTTATGAGGAACTGGGCATACTTTTAAGCGAGGTTAAACTGGATTTGTGCCCGCGCTGCGGCGGGGAGATGGTAAAGCGGAACGGGAAATTCGGCGCATTTTCCGGCTGCAGTAATTTTCCGTCCTGCCGCTATACGAAAAATGCGTAAAAGTACTTTTCCTGCGGCGCGATGAGTGCACGTGAAATATACACATAATGTGGGGAAAAGCATTGACAAAAACACTATATATTGTATAATGTCCGATAGACACCCAGATACGGCATCATGCAGCGCCGTGATCACTTAACAGCAGGGAAAGGATTTCATGTTATGAAGATTATCAAGCGAAGCGGCATTGAGGACATTTTTGACATTCAGAAGATTGAAGCGGCCATCCGCAAGGCAAATGACAGCGTGATTGATTATGAAAAGCTGAGCGAGGATAAGATTAAGAATATCCTTGTAAATGTAGAGAGGGCCTGTGAAAATATGAAGCGTTCTCCGGGCGTGGAAGAGATTCAGGATATGGTGGAGAACCAGATTATGAGTCAGAGGGCGTTCGCAGTTGCGCGCAATTATATCACTTATCGCTATAAAAGGGAGCTGATCCGCAAGTCCAATTCGACGGATGAGCAGATTTTAAGTCTTTTAGAGTGCAATAATGAGGAAGTAAAACAGGAAAATTCCAATAAAAACCCGACTGTCAACAGTGTTCAGCGCGACTATATGGCAGGCGAGGTGAGCAAGGATATTACCAGGCGCTTTCTGCTTCCGCCGGATATTGTGGAGGCGCATGAGAAAGGGATGATTCACTTTCACGATGCGGATTATTTTGCACAGCATATGCACAACTGCTGTCTGGTAAATTTAGAGGATATGCTTCAGAACGGGACGGTTATCAGTGAGACGATGATAGACCGTCCGAAGAGCTTTTCGACGGCCTGCAATATCGCGACACAGGCGATCGCCCAGATCGCAAGTTCACAGTATGGCGGGCAGAGTATTTCACTTTCGCATCTTGCGCCGTTTGTGCAGGTCAGCCGTGAAAAGTTCCGCAGACAGGTTCGCGTTGAGCTGGAGGCAGCAGGGCTTGAACCGTCCGAGGAGAAGATCAGTAAGATTGCGGAGCTCCGCGTCAGGGAAGAGATCAATCGCGGCGTGCAGATGATCCAGTACCAGGTTATCACGCTGATGACGACGAATGGCCAGGCGCCGTTTATCACGGTTTTTATGTATTTAAATGAGGTGCCGGAGGGACAGCTCAGAGAGGATCTTGCCTCTGTGATCGAGGAAATGCTGCACCAGAGGATTCTGGGCGTTAAAAATGAACAGGGAGTCTATATCACCCCGGCGTTTCCGAAGCTGATCTATGTGCTGGAGGAGGATAATATCAGAGAGGGAACGAAATACTGGTATCTGACCCGCCTGGCGGCAGAGTGCACGGCGAAGCGGATGGTGCCGGACTATATTTCCGAAAAAATCATGAAACAGTTAAAGCAGGGAAACTGCTATACCTGTATGGGGTGCCGGTCTTTCCTGACGGTGTACAAAAACGGGAACGATCAGTTTCAGTTTTATGGCCGGTTTAACCAGGGGGTTGTCACGCTCAATCTTGTGGATGTGGCGTGCACCTCAGAGGGGGACGAGGAAAAATTCTGGGAGATTATGGATGAGCGCCTTGCGCTGTGTTATCGGGCGCTTATGGCAAGACATGAGCGGCTTAAGGGAACGCCGTCGGATGTCGCGCCGATACTCTGGCAGAACGGCGCCCTGGCGCGGCTGAAAAAAGGAGAGACGATCGACCGCCTGTTGTATAATGGCTATTCGACGATTTCGCTCGGCTATGCAGGTCTGTGCGAGTGTACCAGATATATGAAAGGTGTGTCTCATACCGAGCCGGAAGGCACGAAGTTTGCGCTTGCTGTGATGCGTTACTTAAACGACGCCTGTGCAAAGTGGAAGGCAAAGCATCAGATCGATTTCAGCCTGTATGGAACACCGCTTGAGTCCACGACTTACAAGTTCGCCAAATGTCTGCAGAAGCGGTTCGGCGTGATTGCGGGAGTGACAGATAAAAATTATATCACAAACAGCTATCACGTGCATGTGACGGAGCAGATCAATGCCTTTGACAAGCTCAAATTCGAGGCACAGTTCCAGGAACTGTCCCCGGGCGGCGCCATCAGCTATGTGGAAGTGCCGAATATGCAGGGAAACCTCGACGCGGTGCTCGCGGTCATGCAGTATATTTATGATAATATTATGTATGCGGAGCTGAATACGAAGAGTGATTACTGTATGGAATGCGGATATTCCGGAGAGATTGCAATCGTAAATGACAGGGACAGTAAACTGGTATGGGAATGTCCCAATTGTGGCAATCGTGACCAGAACAAAATGAGCGTTGCCCGTCGGACGTGTGGATATATCGGAACACAGTTCTGGAACCAGGGCAGAACGCAGGAGATTAAGGAGCGCGTGCTTCATCTGTAGGATGCGCCGCATGGGAGGAAAACATGACGAATCATCATATCGCGATTCCGGCTGTCTTGAAAGTGGGAAAGGGCGTGCTCTCGAAAATCGGGACGTGTCTCAGGGACAGCGGATTCCACAATGTTGTTATTTATTTCGGGAATGGTCTCATTGATCTGTTCGGCTGTACTGTGATGGAGAGTATGAAAGCGGCAGAGGTGTCTGTTCTGGAATACCGGGAAATTGATACGACGAAGATAGAAGAACTTGTCAGTCTGGCGTTTTCCGTCAGCAACCGGGCGCAGGCGATTGTCGGGCTGGGGGGCGGAAAGGTGATCGACGCGGCGAAATACGCGGCGTTTTTGCGAAAAGTTCCGTTTATCAGTGTTCCCACATCCGCTTCAAGCGACGGCTTTTCAAGCGCCAGCGCTTCGCTTCTGGTCGGGGGGAAGCGCACTTCCGTGCCTGCCCGGCTTGCATATGGGATACTTGTGGATACGGATGTGCTCAAGAGTGCGCCGGAAAAGTTTATCTATTCCGGAATCGGGGATATGGTGTCGAAGATTCCTGCACTGTACGACTGGGTGTACGAGGATTCGAAGGGATATACGGTTTTAAATGATTTTTCGATGATGATTGCCAAAAAGGCGGTGAACAGTTTTGTGCGGACGCCGTTTGAGACGATCCATGATGACCTGTTTTTAAAGGAACTGATTGATTCGCTTGCGATGAGCGGAATTGCAAATGAGATTGCGGGCAGCAGCGCGCCCACGAGTGGCAGTGAGCATCTGATTTCGCACGCACTCGATATGTTTTCGGAGCGGCCGCAGCTACACGGCATCCAGGTCGGTATCGCCTCATATCTGATGTGCCGGGTGCAGGACCACAGATGGAGACGGCTGGACACAGTTTTTTCGGAAACGGGATTCTGGGACTTTACGGCCGGTCTGAAACTCGCGCGGGAAGATTATCTGCGTGCCATTGATATGGCGCCTTCCATAAAACCGCATCGTCACACGTATCTTCACGAGGAAACGTATCGCGAACTTGCGAAAAAGCTGTTGCGGGAAGATGCGGTGCTGCAGCGGATTCTGGTGTGAAGTTGTCCTGGCATGGAGGTAAGTATGAACTATTCGGAAGTAAAACCGGTGACGATCGAAAACGGAACAGGGGTGAGAGTGTCTCTGTTTGTATCCGGCTGCAGGCACCACTGCAGGGAATGCTTTAATCCGGAAACGTGGGATTTTGGCTACGGGAAGCCGTTTACCACGGAGACGGAAGCGGAAATCATGGAAATGCTGCGCCCCGCATATATTGCGGGGCTCACTTTACTGGGAGGGGATCCAGGGGAGCCGGAGAATCAGCAGGCGCTGCTTCCGCTTCTGAAAAAAGTGCGCAAAGAGCTGCCGGAAAAGAATGTGTGGGCTTACAGTGGCTATGTCTATGAGGATTTTCTGCCGGAGGGCAGGGCGTGCTGTGCGTTCACGAAAGAATTTTTGTCACATATTGACGTTCTGGTAGACGGTCCATTTCTATTGGAACAAAAGGATATTTCGCTGCGTTTCCGCGGTTCGGGAAATCAGCGCATAATCGATCTGGCTGCAACGGCGGCCCGGGGAGAGGTTGTTTTAAAGTGTGTCTAGGGAGCGATACTCTTACACAGGGAAGACTGGGGAGATGGGGGTATGAAATACACATGGAGAATGCTGGCGGCCGTGCTTTGCAGTCTGCTGGGGACGGCGGGCTGGTGTTATGTCGGCGGCTATCTGATGTTAAAGGGACCGGTGAGGAAGCTTGTGGCGGCCTGTCTGGCCGGAACGCTCACGGTGGGAAAGCTGGTTGCAATTGTCCTGCAGGGCTTTTTTTTATTGTCTCTGGCGGGCGGCATATGGTGTGTGGGATATATGCTGAATACGTATTTTAAGGAGAGCGGGAAGTAAGGGCGTATCTGTGAATAAAGGATCTCTAAAAAACGAAACGGTGAATATACATTGTATGACCTTTTAAAACAATCGTATTGATCTGGAAGGAGGAATGCATTTATGAAAGTCTTACTGGTAAACGGAAGCCCGCGTGTAAAGGGCTGTACTTACACTGCGCTCTGCGAGGTCGCCGGCGCGCTCGAAAAGAATGGAGTGGAGACGGAGATTTTCCAGGTGGGAGCATCGCCGGTGGCAGGCTGTATTGGCTGCGGGGCCTGTCTTAAGAGCGGGAAATGCTTTGTGGAAGACGACGTAAACGAATTTGTGGAAAAGGCGAAAGGGGCGGACGGTTTTGTGTTCGGGACTCCGGTACATTATGCGGCTGCCTCCGGCGCCATTACATCGTTTCTGGACCGTGCGTTTTACGGAAAAACAGCGGCGTTTGCGGGAAAACCGGGAGCGGCGGTTGTGAGCTGCCGCAGGGGAGGCGCGTCGGCGGCTTTTGACCAGATGAATAAATATTTTACGATCAGCGGCATGCCTGTCGTGTCCTCTCAGTACTGGAATCAGGTGCACGGAAATACGCCGGAGGAAGTCCGGCAGGATGCGGAGGGAATGCAGACGATGCGCACGCTGGGGAACAATATGGCGTGGCTTTTAAAATGCATTGAGGCCGGAAGGAAAGCGGGGATTTTGTATCCGGAACGCGAACCTGCGGTCCGGACCAATTTTATCCGGTCCTAAAACGCGACGTCATAATTTTAACATCAGAAAAGGCCCGTATCCTAACAGCCGGCCTCCGGGCTTGCGGCGCGTCAAAACTGCGGGGATGGGGTCCCCGCAGTATGTGTCGGATGTCTCCTGCAGCCGTCTGGCAGACTGTTTACGGGAACAAAAATGGTAACACGCTTTTACGCATAGCGATTTAAAAATTCCTTTGCCAATCCGGGCGTATTCAGTTGTTTTGCCGACTGGTTTTCCACCTCTTCGGCGCGGTCGTCGTCCGAAATGGAGACAAAGCAGGTGACTTTATCCGATTGTTTTCCGAATATACCTGCGCTCTTGAGCTGGCTGAGAGCGGAAGTAACCGCGTCAAAAAACAGTCGGCAATTGTCTTCCTGTTTTTCGTCAGCGCCGTCTTCGTCGGATTCACTTTCCATGGCTTCGTCATGCGCAAACAGCAGTTCGCTGAGCTTTGCCAGAGCACTGTTGTCTCCGTCGGAGTAACCCCACTCGTCGGGAAGCCATCTGTTTTCACTCTCGGGTCCTCCGTTTTCCTCCAGGAACTCAAGCGTGTTCACTGCCAGAAACAGGGTAACACAGTCACTGTCCGTTACCAGGGCGGCGGTATATATCGTTTCGTCACCGGTTTCTTTCAGAATGTCCTGCATATCCTTTTCCACAGCTTCTCTGATCCTGTCTGGCAGATCTTTATAAAACTGATCCATATCTCTTTACTCCTTCCGCTTTTGTGATTTGCCGCTGTTGACAGCATAAAAATTATAGCATGACTGAAAGGGGAGCGCAACTGCCGGAGCAGACCGCGCATGGATTTTCTTTCGTGAAAGAATGGGCGGGCGGTATATCCGGTTATTTTTCCTGTGGGCGGATGAACAGTAAGAAAAAGACGAGGAGCAGGATAACGCAGGCCAGCCAGACGGCGCGTGCGCCGTAACGATGCGTACAGACGCACCCTGAGCCCACGCCCGCCATAAAAGCGGCGATTACGGAGAAGTAATATCCGGCCTGCTTTAAGGCTGACTGTTCTCTGTTGCGGAGATATTGAAAGAAAGCGGAGGTTCCGCTGCGCAGATTGCCGGTGCACATGGTGGTCGCGCAGACAAAGCCTTTTATTTTGCGGAAGGATTCGACCTGCATGGAACAGGAAAATGCGATCAGCGTCGTGGCGGTGGTGTCGGACGGGCCGGAGGGGATCAGCCCGACGCCGGCGAGAATGGCGGTTTCGATCAGGATGACGTACTGCCGCCAGTGGAGTTTTGCGTCCTGTGTGCAGGAACGGACGAGCTCTGTGAGCACGACGCCGATAAAAAAAGATAAGACCGGAATAAAATAAGAAAGGGCGCGCAGGACGTCGCCCCAGGATAAGTACATGGCCATCAGGACAATGTTTCCCGTCTGACAGTTCGCGAAAACACCGTCCCGGCTGATAAATGAATAGGATTCCAGAAATCCCCCGACGCTGGCTAAGAGAAGGCCGACGAAAAGGGATTCTGACATCTGTGTACCGGATGGTATCAAATGCTGTGGCTTCATGATATTCCTCACATGAAAATTAATCTATTGTAACAACGCGGTCCCTGATGTAAAATAGGGATGCGGACCAATCGGACCGGCACCGGAAACCGGCGCCGGACAGCTGAAATACAGCTATCCGATCTGGCTGCCGGTTCAGAATCTTCCTGTAATGAAGTGCAGGAAGGAAACCGGTTTTTTGCCTTTGGCTTTCATCGCGTCAATATATTTTCCATAGTATGAGACGGCCTCGCCAAAAGACATTCCTGGTAAAATGCAATATGTCATGTTCTTCGCCTCCTTTATGAATTTCGACAACCGGGTATTCCGGCTGTTGATAGATGGAGTATAACACCAGAAAAGGAAGAAATCAACAAAAATTATATTAAGAATTTGTTAATTATTACCAAAAAAAGGACAAAATAGCAAAAAAGTGTATAAAAATGAAACGGTTTGACCTGTACGAATTTCATAAAATAACACTTGAAAATCAGGATGAAATTGCGCTTAAGAGGTAAAGTGAATAGAATTTATTACAGGAAAAAAGCGGAAATTCAAAATACTATACAAAATCATTGCAGGGGCTGTATGGGAATAGGCCTGTAGTACCAGTATTTTTAACAGAAAGAGGAAATATGCAGTATACGGAAGAGACAGGAGCAGAACACATCGCGCGGGGAGGACAAAGGTCTTTGAGACGTTCTTCGGGGTATTCCGGAGGCGGCCATAAAGGCAGGAGAAAAGACATGGGAACCCTGAACACCAGACAGAAGAGCAGACAGAGGAAAAGGAGAAGGCGTCGGAGGCGCGAGAGGCTTTTCTGGCTTTCTGCCGTCCTGCTTGTGCCAGCGCTTCTGATTGCCGCGGCACTTGGCATTGTAAGGCTGATCAGAGGGCAGGGGGAAGCGGCAGACGGGAAAGAAGAGACTGTAAGCGAGAAATATATCGCCGGGCCGCCGGAATTTTCGGTGGAACTTTTGGACATGAACGAATATTCCAGGCCGGGAACGGCACTGCCTGAGGTGCGGGGGATCGTCATCCACTATACGGCGAATCCGGGAACCACGGCGGAACAGAACCGTAGTTATTTTCAGAATCTGAAAGATACGGGGGAGACGTACGCCAGCAGTCATTTTATCATTGGAATGGCGGGGGAAATCATACAGTGCATTCCCTGTGCGGAGATTGCCTATGCGTCGAATGACCGGAATGCGGACACTGTCTCAATTGAATGTTGTATTCCGGACGAGACCGGGCGGTTTACCGACGAGACATATCAGTCTCTTGTTCACATGACGGCCTGGCTGATGGGGCGCTATCATCTGTCGGCCGGGGATGTCATCCGGCATTATGATGTGACAGGAAAGTCCTGCCCGAAATTTTATGTGGAGAATGAATGGGCATGGAATCAATTTAAAGAAGATCTGATTAATTATATCGAAACATATGGTGTTGACAGGACGGAGGAAAGCGATGCTGAATAAAATTTACCAGGAAATCACGGAACAGAAAAACATAAAAGAGAATTTAAGCCTTCTGCGAAGCGGGATCAAAGAGCCGCAGGGCAGGGAGAGGGTTCTGGCGCTTGCCGGAGACGGGGAGGTATTTGTGGAACTTCTCGGGAGTGCAGAGCCGAAAGTGCGGAAAAATACGGCTCTTTTGCTTGGCGATCTCGCACTCCTGCGGGCCAAAGAACCGCTTTTTGAGGCATATAATAAGGAAACAACCCTTTTTGTCAGAAGTGCGTATCTGATTGCGCTTGAAAAAATCGGGGTTCCGGAAAAAGTGAATTTTTTCCGTCAGCGCCTTAAGGAACTGACAGAAAATCCGCCAAAAGAGGAAGAGAAGAAACATATTTCCGCAGAAATACGACAGCTGGAGCAGATGATCATCGGAGTCGAGGGTGTGAAGAAACATACATTCGTCGGATTTCGGGAGGCACATGAATTTCTGCTTGCAGTGGCAAAGGAGCAGCGGGACGTGACGTTTCAGGAGGTGTCGGAGATGTCGGCAGGGGTGCGCAGGAAAGTATCACTGCATCCTCTGGGCGTGCTGGTCTATGCAAAGGAGATTCTTTCTTTTGCGAGGTTAAGAACGTATCGGGAGCTTTTGTTTCCGATTCACACGAAAGAAAAGGCGGGAACGGCCGCTTCGCCAGAGAAGGCCGCCAGGGCGGTGTGGGAGTCGGATCTTTTGGGACTGCTTGCGGAGTGGCACGAGGAGAGCGCGCCGTTTTTTTTCCGGCTGGAGATAAAGAGCCGTATGGAGATGGACAGGAAGAGCCGTTTTGCAAAACGTTTTGCGGCGGAGCTTGAAATGCTCTCCGGCAGACAGCTGATCAATTCCACTGCGGATTATGAATTTGAGATCAGGCTTGCAGAGACAAGGGACGGTGGATTTGTTCCTTTTTTTAAGCTTCTGACGATAAAAACGCGTCGCTTTGCATACCGGAAAAATGCACTTCCGGTTTCAATTTACCCGGCGTCAGCGGCCGCACTTGTCCGGCTGGCAAGACCTTATTTAAAGGAAGACGCCCGTGTCTTAGACCCGTTCTGCGGCGTGGGGACGATGCTGATCGAGCGGGAATACCTGGTGCCTGCAGGAGAGCGCCACGGCGTTGATATTTACGGGGAGGCCGTTGAGATGGCACGGGAAAACGCATCCGCGGCCGGTGTTCAGGCACGGTTTGTGAGGAAAGATTATTTTGAGTATCAGAACAGCAGACTGTTCGATGAGATTATCACGAATATGCCGGTCAGAGGGAAAAAGACGAAAGAGGAGACAGACGCCTTTTACGGTCACTTTTTTGAGAAGACAAAAACGATTTTAAAAGACGACGGCGTGATTCTTTTATATTCCAACGAGGAAGGCTTTGTAAAAAAACATCTGCGCCTGCAGACGGGATACCGGCTCAGGGAAGAGTACTGTATCCGTGAGAGGGACCGCGCCTGCCTGTTTATAATCGGTTTCCACAGGGAGGACGGGCAGGAAGAAAAGAGACGGACAGAGAGAATGGTATAATGACGAGAGAAAAGATAAAATGGCTGAAAAACGTGGCGTCAGCGGCAGGGGCGCTGCTCCCGCCGGCAGGTTTTTTTTACCTGCTGGAGTTATATACACACAATCCGTTTTTGGAGGTGCGTCCCTGGGCGCAGGTATTCAATATTATTTTGTTCGAGCTGGGAGCCTTTTTCCTGTTTTTTCTGACGGGAAGGCTGCGGGCCGCCTATTGTATCGAAGCGGCCGTTGCAATGCTGTTCGGAATTGCGAACGCTTACGTCGTCCGGTTCCGGACGAATCCGATCGTGCCGTGGGATCTTTTATCGGTGCGAACGGCTGCAAATGTGGCGGACAATTATGATTTTACGCCCGACGGGAGGATGGCGGGCGTTACGCTTCTGTTTCTGGCGGCGCTTGCACTCCTTTCGACGATACGGGTGAAGATAAAGGGGCGCCTGTGGTTCCGGCTGCCTGCGGCGGCGCTTGCGGCGGCGCTTGTCTTACTTTTTTCCGGCGTTCTGCAGCAGGAGGACTTTCAGAACAGATACAGGCTCTACAATAAGCTATTTACACCAGTGTTTATGACCGATGTGGACGGGATTGCAGTTACGTTTGTAATGAATATGGCCTATATGTCGATTGAGAAGCCGCAGGGCTACAGCGACGAGGGAGCGGAGGCGCTTCTTGCGTCCTATGCGTCTGCGGGGGAAGAAAATGGCGCGGAAACGACAGAAGAACTTCCGAATCTCATCGTGGTGATGAACGAGTCGTTTTCCGATCTGGCGGTGCTGGGGGATTTTCCGGTAAACCGGGATTGTATGCCGTTTCTGCACAGTCTGCTAAGCGGCGCGGAGAATACGGTGACAGGGATGCTCAACGTTTCCGTCTGTGGGGGAAACACAGCAAATACAGAGTTTGAATTTCTGACGGGAAACACGATGGCGTTTCTGCCGCAGGGCAGTATCCCGTATCAGCAGTATCTGACCGGAGCGTTTCCGTCTCTGGCGTCACATTTAAAGAGCCTGGGATATGAGACGGTGGCGACGCATCCCTATCTGGCCTCGGGCTGGGAACGGGATACGGTCTATCCGCAGCTCGGGTTTGACCGGAGTATTTTTATCGAGGGATACCGGGGGGCAGAAACACTCCGGCAGTATGTGAGCGATAAGGCCTGTGTGGAAAAAATCATTGAACTGTATGAGAACCGGCCGGAGGGAAAACCGTTGTTTTTGTTTCAGGTAACGATGCAGAATCATGGAGGGTATGAGGAGGTGTCGGACAATTTTACGCCGGAGATTGCGGTGGAGGGCGTAAATAACGTTTCACTGAATCAGTACCTCTCGCTGGTGGAGCGCTCGGACGCATCTCTTGCGTCGCTGCTCGACTATTTTTCCAAAGTGGACGAAAAGACGGTCGTAGTATTTTTTGGAGACCATCAGCCGGGGGATATGGTGGCGTATTCGGTGCTGGGGTTAAACGGCATGCGCTGGAATGCCCTGGACGAGGAAGAGCTGAAGCTGCGCTATCAGGTGCCCTATGTCATCTGGGCCAATTATGACATAGAGGAAGAGCGGGGGGCCGATACGAGCGCAAATTATCTCGCGGCAGAGGTGCTCTCACGCGCGGGTGTGCCGCTGGATGCGTACCAGAATTTTCTGCTCTCTCTTAAGAAAACATATCCTGTGATTTCTGCGGTGCGCACCGTAAAGGCGGACGGCAGTGAAAATCCGGCGTCGGAGGAAGCGGGAGAGATGGACGACTACCGCAGGCTCGTGTATTATCAGTTGTTTGGAGAGGACGGAGACGAATGAAAAAGAAAATAGCGCTGCCGGCGTCGTTTCTGATGCCGCTTGTAATCGCTGTGGCAATCTGTATCAGACATGAGGTCTTTCCGTTTGGAGAGCAGTGTATTCTTCACATCGACATGTATCATCAGTATTGTCCGTTTTTTACGGAGCTGATGGAAAAAATAAGAACGGGAGGCAGTTTTTTTTACTCCTGGAACGTGGGGCTGGGGGCGGATTTCGTCTCACTGTATGCCTACTATCTGGCCAGTCCGCTTAACTGGCTGATTGTGCTGTGTCCGGCGGACGCTGTGATTGAATTTATGACGATCCTTGTCATACTTAAAATTGCGCTCTGTGGACTGACGTTCGCCTTTTATCTGAAAGCGCACTTTAGGACGGACTGCTTTGCCGTCAGCGTGTTCGGGACTGCATATGCCCTGTCGGCGTTTATGGCTGCGTATGCGTGGAATATTATGTGGACGGACTGTCTGGTACTTGCGCCGCTCGTGATATCAGGTGTTGAGCGGCTTGTGAAAGAGGGAAAAACGCATCTTTATTTTATTTCGCTTGCAGTGAGTATTCTCAGCAACTACTACATTTCGATTATGATCTGTATTTTTGCGTCGATGTGGTTTCTGATCTGCTGGCTGGAAAACCGTGAGACAGGAGTGCGGGCATGGTTTCGCTTTGCCTGGTGTTCGCTTCTGGCAGGCGGCGCAGGGGCCGTTCTGATGGTGCCGACGGCGATTGTGCTGGGATACAGCGGGGCGCAGGGGATTTCTTTTCCCAGGGCGCTGGAATGGTACTTTCACGTTCTGCCGGAGCTTGCGCGGCACTGTGTGCTCACGGAGCCGTATACCGGAACGGAACACTGGCCAAATCTTTACTGCGGTGCGTTTGTGCCGGTGCTGTCTGTTCTCTACCTGCTGAACCGGGAAATCTCCTGGAAAAAAAAGCTTTCCCGCCTTCTTCCCGCCGTGTTTTTCGTGGTGAGTTTTTCCTGTAATCTGCTGGACTTTTTCTGGCATGGGCTGCACTTTCCGACTTCCCTGCCGGGACGGCAGTCTTTTTTGTACATTTTTCTGCTGCTATCCGTTGCCTTTGATGCTTTTTTGCATCTGTCGGGGAGCAGGGTCTGGCATGTCGTGGCTGCCGGGGCAGCGGATGTTTTGTGGCTGCTTGCGGCGTATCGGATGACGGATGCGTCCGTCGTGAGTGCGCAGGCGTTTACTTTTACGGTGGTGTTTATAGAATGCTATCTGGTGCTTGCGGCGGGGTATCTTGCAGGAAATCAGAAGTTAAAGCGGCTGATGATGGCAGTCGCCTGCTTTTCCGTGCTGTCGGAGCTTATGATTAATTTTGAGGCGACGGGGCTTGACGTGACAAACCGGACTTCTTATGTCGCGGCGCGGGAGGATTATAAGGCGGTGTGCGCCGCCGCGGAGGAGGATATGGAGCGGGAGGGCGTTCTTTTTTACCGGACGGAGGAGCTGGAGCGCAAGACAAAAAATGACGCGCCGCTCTTTGGTTATCGCTCGGCGACGCAGTTTTCGTCGCTGATGAATCTGAATGTCAGCCATTTTTATCAGAATGTGGGAATGGAAGGCGGAAAAAATTTTTACTGTATCAACGGTGCGACGCCGCTTCTCTCCGCCATGCTCTCGGTCCGCTATGTTCTGGCCGACAATCCGATGGAAGAGGGGCCGTTAAGGACGATGGCCGCATCTTCCGGGGAAACCTATCTGTATGAAAATACCTGTGTGCTCCCGCTCGGGTTTGTGATGGACGAGGAAGTGATTTCATCGTGGAACCTGGAAGGCGCGGGAGACATTGCGTCGCAGAACGAGCTGGCTTACCTGCTCGGTGCAAAGACGGCGATGCTCACGAAAACCGCGTCGGTATCCTCGCCCGGGGAATCGGTGGTGGAGATTCAGAAGGACGGCTATTATTATGCCGTATACGACAAGACATCGGTCAGCAATCTGACGGTCGAGGTGAGCGACGGCAGGACGCGCTCTTTTTCAAAAGTTTCACACGGCTATACGCTCGACCTTGGGTATTGCCGCGCGGGGCTTACTGTGCGGATAAAAAACGGGGACGGCGAGCAGCTGAATGTGACGGCGTATTATCTTGATCAGGAGGCGATGGAGACGGCTTTTCGTGCGCTCAATGAGCAGACGATGACAATGACGTCATTTTCCGATACCGGGATCACCGGTGAGATCGAAATCCGGAGAGCGGGCAGGCTGATTTTCTCAATCGCGGCGGAAGACGGCTGGACGCTTTTTGTGGACGGGGAAAGGGTGGAGCCCGAATTGTTTGGCGGCGCTTTTATAAGCACTTACCTTCCCGAGGGACATCATAAGATCCGCCTTTCTTACCGGACACCGGGATTTGTGTCCGGGGCGCTGATTTCGGCGGTCTCGCTGGCACTGTATCTGGCCGTTTCGCTGCTGTTGCGGGTGAAAAAACAGAAAAAATGTGAAGTGTCCGTTTTATAGGACAGAAAATATGTACGTGTACCGGAAAAGGGACACGTGAAAAGGTACACTCCCTTCATGATATGGCGGTAACAATGATATCGCAGATGAACAGGAAACGTGAGGGAGGGTAACTATGAAAGGATATGTGGTAGAAGCGGGATATATGGGATTTGTTGACGGCAGGTATATGTTATTTGCAAATGAGGAAGACTATCGCGAATATTTTGAAGACTGACATTGAAATTCCGGATGCAATATGTGATAATATAACGTGGTATTTTAAGAATGTATTGAAATCAATCCGGCAGAAAGAAGGGATTTTAGTGTCAGAAAAAGAGATTGAGATTTATGGAAAGCACGCAGAGGAGATACGGATCCGGCCCTATGAGCATCATGCCAAGTATTACGAGACGGACCAGATGGGGATTATTCATCACTCAAATTATATCAGGTGGATGGAGGAAGCACGGATGGATCTGATGAATCAGATCGGCCTTTCGTATAAGCAGATGGAGGAGATGGAGATTGTCAGTCCGGTGCTGTCCATCTCGTGTGAATATCACAGTATGGTTCATTTTGATGATGTGGTTGTGATTGAGACGCGGATTGTAAAATATAATGGGATCAGGCTTGAGGTGGAATACCGGATGACCGATAAGGAGACCGGGGAGCTTCGCACCACAGGCAGGAGTTCGCACTGCTTTCTCAGCCGTTCCGGCAGGCCGATTTCTTTAAAGAGATCCTATCCCGAGCTGGATACCCGGTTTTTTGAGTATACGGACGCAGTGTGAATCAGATAAGGATAAGGAAAAGGAAAGGCAGGAGTATGATACAGGAGAGACTTGGCGCGCTGCGCAGGGAAATGGAGCGGCGCGGTATTGACGTCTATATTGTTCCGACCGCTGATTTTCATGAATCGGAGTATGTGGGAGCGTATTTTAAGACGCGGGAGTTTATCACGGGATTTACCGGCTCTGCGGGCACGGCGGTGATCACAGGAGATTGTGCAGGTCTCTGGACGGACGGCCGTTATTTTGTCCAGGCGGCGCGGCAGCTGTCCGGCAGTACGGTGGAGCTTTTCAGGATGGGAGAGGAGGGCGTGCCGACGGAGGAGGAATTTGTCGAGGCGCATCTGCCGCAACAGGGCTGTCTGGGATTTGACGGGAGAGTGATGAACGCGGAGCGCGGCCGGAAATTTGCGGACATTGCAGGGAAGAAGGGCGCGGCCCTTTCGGCCACGGAAGATCTGATCGGTCTGATCTGGACAGACCGTCCTCCGATGCCGAAGGAGCCGCCGTTTGTGCTCGCGGAAGAATACGCGGGAAGGAGCAGGACGGACAAGATTAAGGCAGTGCGTGAGGAGATGGAAAAAGAGGGGGCGGATGTGCATATTCTGACCTCTCTTTGTGATATCGCCTGGCTTTTAAATGTGCGGGGCGGCGACATCGCGCATGTCCCGGTCGTGTTGTCTTATCTTGTGCTCACGCAGAGAACGTGCATCTGGTTTGTACAGGAAGAGACACTGACGGAGGCGATTCGCCGTGGTCTGGACGATGACGGGATTGTGACAAAGCCATATGCGGATGTCTATGCGTTTATTTCGTCATTTTCGCAGGAGAAAACGGTGCTGATGGATTTAAATACGGTTAATTACCGCATTGTATCGGGCCTGCCTTCGGGGATAAATGTGGTAAACAGGCGAAATCCGACTGAGGAAATGAAAGCTGTGAAAAATCCGGTCGAGCTGGAAAATATCCGCAGGGCACATGTAAAGGACGGCGTCGCGTTTACAAAGTTTATGTACTGGCTGAAGAAGAATATCGGTAAAATTGCGATGACGGAGATCTCCGCGTCCGATTATCTGGCGGCGCGCAGAAAAGAACAGGAGCATTTTATCGATCTGAGTTTTGAGACGATCTGTGCCTATGGGCCGAACGCGGCGATGATGCACTATGCAGCGTCTGCGGAGACGGATACCCCCTTAAAGCCGGAGGGCTTTCTGCTCGTCGACTCCGGAGGGCATTATTATGAGGGAACGACGGATATCACACGGACGATCGCCCTGGGGCCGCTCACCGATGAGATGCGCCTGCATTTCACTGCGGTCTGCCGTTCTGGTTTAAACCTTGCCAACGCAAAATTCCTCTACGGCTGCACGGGCAGGAATCTCGATATTCTTGCGCGCGGACCGCTGTGGGACATGGGGATTGATTACAGATGCGGGACGGGGCATGGTGTCGGCTATCTTCTGAATGTCCATGAGGGACCGAACGGTTTTCGCTGGAAGAAGGTTCCGGAGCGCCGCGACGGGGGCGTTCTTAAGGAGGGTATGGTGACGACGGATGAGCCGGGGGTGTATTTTGAAGGAAAATACGGGATACGGACCGAAAGCGAGCTGGTCTGTCGTGCGGCAGAAAAAAATGAGTACGGGCAGTTTCTGTTTTTTGAAAATATCACTTATGCGCCCATCGACCTGGACGCGATTCTTGTGGAGGAGATGACGGAAAGAGAGCGCGCGATGTTAAATGATTATCACAGCATGGTGCGGCAGACTCTTTCGCCGTATCTGACGGACGAGGAAAATGAGTGGCTTGTGGAATACACCCGCGCGATCTGAGCGTGTGGCCCGGGGGTATGGCGGGATGATTGTTTTCAGAAGAATTGGAGATCTGATATGAGCGAAAAGCTGGTTTTAATCGACGGACATAGCATTTTAAACAGAGCGTTTTTTGGCGTTCCCGATCTGACAAATTCCGAGGGCCTTCACACCAATGCGGTGTACGGGTTTTTAAATATTCTGTTTAAAATATTGGAAGAAGAACAGCCGGATTATCTGACGGTGGCTTTCGACGTGGCACAGCCGACTTTCCGCCATGAGATGTATGCGCAGTACAAGGGCACCAGAAAGCCGATGGCGGAGGAACTGCGGCAGCAGGTGCCGCTGATGAAGGAAATGCTGGAAGCGATGGGGATCGTGACGGTCGAAAAAGGTGGTTATGAGGCGGATGATATTCTTGGAACCATCGCAAAGCAGGGGGAGGCGGATGACCTGGACGTCGTGGTCGTCTCCGGCGACCGTGATCTGCTGCAGCTTGCGTCGGACCGTATCAGGATAAGGATTCCGAAGACAAAGAGGACAGGGACAGAGATTGAAGATTATAATACCGGTGAAGTCCTCGAAAAATATCTTGTGACGCCGGCGCAGTTTATTGACGTGAAGGCGCTGATGGGCGATACCTCCGACAATATCCCCGGCGTGCCGGGAATCGGGGAAAAGACGGCGACGGCGATTATTGCAAAATACGGAAGCATAGAAAATGCGTATGCGCATGTGGATGAACTGCGGCCGCCCAGGGCCAGCAAAAATCTGAAAGAGTATTACGGACAGGCGCAGATGAGCAAAACGCTGGCGACGATAGAAATTCATGCCGATATCGAATATGACAGAAAAGCTGCAAAATTAATGAATATTTCAGACCTCTACACAAAGGAGGCCGCCCTTTTGTGCAAACGCCTGGAATTTAAGCAGTTTCTGGACCGGTTTGAAGCGGAGACACCGACCAGTCCTGTGGAGGAGCATTTCCGGATCGTGACAAGAAAAGAGGAGGCCGGGCGTATTTTTGCGAGGATAAAAGGGCAGGAGTGTGCATTTTATGTCGTTCCGAAGGAGGAAGAGACAGAGTCCTGCATGGATGCGGACGGTCAGATGCGTCTTTTTTCTGACAGCCCTGCGCCAGGAAGATCGTTTCTGGGGATGGCGGTTGCATTTGGTGAGGAAGATATCTATTATATAGAAGCGAATGCCTCGCTGGAATGCGAACAGATCCGTGAAATGTTTTTTGCCAGCGGCGCCGAATGTTATGCGACGCTTGATTTAAAGCCACAGCTTAGTCTGCTCGGCCTGCTCGGCACATCGGATAAGCCAGGGACGGACGGGATCGGTACGGTAAAACGGAACAATCTTTTTGACGGCGTGCTCGCGGCGTATCTTCTGAATCCGATCAAAAATGAATATCCCTATGAGGACATCGCGAAAGATTATGCCGGAAGGATGCTTCCCTCGCGAAAGGAGCTTTTAGAGAAGCGGACTTTTCTGCGTGCCGCAAAGGAAAAGCCGGAAGAATTTCTGCGCTGCGTCTGTTATACGGCGTATACGGCTTACGCCTCCAGGGCAAAGCTTTTAGAAAAACTCAACGAGACGGGAATGTACCGGCTTTATGAGGAGATTGAGATGCCGCTGGTGTTTACGCTTGCGGATATGGAGGAGGAAGGGATACTCGTTTCCGGCGAAGCGCTTGAAACGTATGGAGACCGCCTGGCAGTGCGCATTGCAGAGCTGGAGCAGAAGATTTGTGACGAGGCGGGGGAAAACTTTAATATCAATTCGCCGAAACAGCTCGGCGTCATTTTATTTGAAAAGCTGAAAATGCCGAACGGAAAGAAGACGAAGACGGGGTATTCCACTGCGGCGGATGTGCTCGACCGTCTTGCGCCGGATTATCCCATTGTCGCGGATATTTTAGAGTACCGTCAGCTTACAAAGCTGAAATCCACCTATGCAGACGGTCTGGCAGGCTATATCGCAAAAGACGGGAAAATTCACACGTCGTTTCATCAGACGATCACGGCGACGGGGCGGCTCAGCAGCACAGACCCGAATCTGCAGAATATTCCGATGCGCATTGAGTTGGGAAGACTGATCCGAAAGGCTTTTTTTCCGAGAGAAGGCTTTGTGTTTCTGGACGCGGATTATTCCCAGATTGAGCTGCGCGTGCTCGCGCATCTGTCCGGGGATGAGACGCTGATTGAAGCGTACCAGGAAGCGCAGGATATTCACCGGATTACGGCGTCTCAGGTGTTTCACATTCCGATTGACGAGGTGACGGATCTGATGCGCCGCAATGCCAAAGCCGTCAATTTCGGAATTGTATACGGTATCAGTTCATTCGGGCTGAGCCAGGATTTAAGTATCAGTAAAAAAGAGGCTGCGGACTATATCGAACGCTATTTCGAGACTTATCCGAAGATTAAGCAGTATCTGGACGGTCTTGTGGCGGAGGCAAAGCAAAAGGGATATATTACGACAATGTCTGGCCGGAGAAGGCCGATACCGGAGCTTTCCAGCAGTAATTTCATGCAGCGTTCTTTTGGGGAACGGATAGCGATGAATTCTCCGATTCAGGGCACTGCGGCGGATATCATCAAGATAGCCATGATCCGGGTTCACGACCGGCTCTATTCCGAAGGCCTGCGTTCCAGGCTGATTCTGACAGTGCACGACGAGCTTCTGGTTGAGACGGCGGCGGAGGAAGAAGCCGCGGTAAGGCGGATTCTCGAAGAGGAAATGCGCGGCGCAGCACAGCTGAAAGTGACGCTTGAGATCGACACCCATGTCGGCCATGACTGGTATGAGGCAAAGTAAATCCTATTGACCGCGGTTCCAACATGAGATAAAATAATTTATCGGAAACAGGCAGGAGACAGATATGAGATTTATAGGAATAACCGGGGGCGCAGGGGCCGGAAAGTCTGAGATACTTTCCTATCTGGCAGAAAAACCGGGGACGAAGGTGATGCTGGCCGATGAAATCGCCCACGGGCAGATGGAACCGGGGACAGAGTGTTACCGGAAAATCAGCCGTGTTTTTGCCGGGGAGGATATTTTTCTGCCCGAAGGCGGTCTTGACCGGAAAAAAATGGCCTCCGTGATTTTTTCGGATGCGCGGCGGCGGGAGACGGTCAACGAAATTGTGCACCCGGCCGTCAGGGAATCTGTCCTTAAGGCACAAAAGAGAGCGCAGGAGAGCGGGCAGACCAGGCTTCTCATTTTAGAGGCGGCGCTTCTGATTGAGGAGCATTATGACGAGATCTGCGACGAACTCTGGTATATTTATGCCACAGAAGAGGTAAGGGCAGAGCGCCTTATGAACAACAGAGGATACTCCGGAGAAAAGGTGCGCCGGATCTTTGAGAGTCAGCTTGCGGAGGAGGAATACCGGAGGAAGTGCCGCGTCGTGATCGACAATAACGGGACGGTGGAGGAAGCACTCCGGCAGTTGGACGAGGTATTGGAGAACATGAATTTTGAATAGGAGATTCCGCTGATGAGTGATATAAGAGAATTTGAACAACCGCTGGTTTTCGGGCTTGACATCGGAACCAGGAACGTGGTAGGAACGGTGGGTTACCAGATTGAAAATGAGTTTATCGTCGTGGCGCAGTACGGTATGGAACATGAGACGCGTGCAATGCTGGATGGGCAGATCCATGACATCGGCCGGGTCGGCAGGACGATCAATAAGGTGAAAGACCAGCTTGAAGCGCAGATCGGGCAGACGCTGACCGAGGTGTGTATTGCTGCCGCAGGACGTGTGTTAAAAACGGTTACAACCAATGTCATGCATGAATTTACAGAGGAAACCGTTGTCACCGGAGAGGACATCCATACGCTGGATCTTCTGGGTGTTGAGAAGGCGCAGGAAATTCTCAAAGAAATGAATGATACCAATTACAAGTTTTACTGTGTCGGATATTCTGTTGTAAAATATTTTCTGAACGACGAGCCGTTTTCAAGCCTGGAATCACATAAGGCGGATAAGATCGCGGAGGATATCATTGTGACGTTTCTTCCGGAGGACGTTGTGGACGGGCTGTATGCGGCGGTCGGAATGGCAGGGCTGTCTGTCGCCAATATGACGCTGGAGCCGATCGCGGCGATCAATGTCGCGATACCGGAGAATTTCCGGCTTCTGAATATTGCGCTGGTGGACATCGGTGCGGGGACATCGGATATTTCTGTGACGAGGGACGGCAGTATCGTTGCATACGGTATGATTCCGCTTGCCGGTGACGAGATCACGGAGCTTATCGTCCAGCATTATCTGGTGGATTTTAAGACCGCAGAGCATATCAAGATGTGCAGCGGAAAGGCGCAGGAAGTCACATACAAGGATATTATGATGATTGAGCACACGATACCGGCGGAGGAAGTGTGGGAGCTGACGTTTCCGCTTGTCGACCGGATGACGACGGAAGTGGCCGATAAGATCATTGAGCTCAACGGCGGACAGACGGTAAGCGCAACGTTTGTTGTCGGCGGAGGCGGAAAAATACACGGCTATACGGAGATGCTGGCAGAAAAACTGGATCTCCCCAGGGAGCGTGTGGCATTGAGAGGGGAGGAAGTTCTTCAGGAAGTCACGTTTGAACAGGCAGATATCAAGAAAGATCCGCTGTTAGTGACGCCGATCGGTATTTGTCTGAATTACTATGATCAGCGAAACAGCTTTATTATGGTGCGTTTTAACGGAGAGCGGATAAAAATGTACGATAATAATCATCTCACTATTGTGGACGCTGCCATGCAGGCGGGGTTTCCAAATGAGGATCTCTTTCCCAAACGCGGAAAAGAGCTTCAGTTTACGGTAAATGGGGTGACGAGGATTGTGCGCGGCGAGCCGGGGGAGTCGGCGGCTGTGTATATGAATGACAGACCTGCGAATATCCATACGTCGCTGGAGCCGAACAGTGATATTATTATTATGCCGTCGACGCAGGGAGCGCCCGCGTACTATACGCTGGAACAGCTTTCTGAGGCGTCTGCCGCTTCAATCGTGTTTATTGTCAATGGCAGGATTGTCCGCTGTCCCAATTTTCTGGAGGTAAACGGGAGCCTGGAGCTGCCTTCTTATCACATACAGGAGGGAGATGCAGTCGAGACCAGGAGTTTTTATACGGTAGGCCAGTTAGCCACGTTTATGGATGTGGAAGTGGACATGGATCATGAGATTATGGTTAACAATCGTGTCGCAACGATGGAGACACTGATCTATGAGAATTTTACAATCGACTGGACGGTGCTCTCTTACGGGGCTGCCGCAGTGAATCCGGAAGAACTGGAGATTGCGGGGCAGTATTATAACGGCATACCGGGGCCAGACGGGCGGACGCCCGGACGGCAGAGCATCCGGCAGCTTTTTTCCGGGAAGACGTTTTCCGGACAGCAGATACCGCCGCATCCGGAAGTGACAGAGACAAAGGCAGGCGGGACTGTGGGGGTACAGTCCGGCTTTGAAGTTCCGGTGCAGGAAGCAGGGTCCGATTACGGCTATGCGCAGTGGGACAGTGAGTCTGCAGGAAGAGAAGCGGAGCGAGGGACGGATTTCAGAGAGCCGGAAGGCGGAACGGACTTCAGAGAAACAGAGCGAGGGACGGATTTCAGGGAGCCGGAA
>CANSSP010000018.1 GCA_947649645.1 uncultured Roseburia sp.
ATCAACGGTCAATACCTTTATATACGGATTCGGCAGCACACTGCTCCAGAATATCCTGGGCCTTTCTGTTGCGCTGCTGGTAAACAGGCAGTTTAAAGGGCGCAATTTTGTGCGTCTGATCTGCTATATGCCGATTATGATTTCGGGTGTGATTATGGGCGCGATCCAGTACTATATCTGGAATTATGAAAACGGTGTTATGAACAATCTGCTGAATCTCTTCGGCATTGCAAATATCTACTGGATGAAAACCGGCCCCGGGGCAGTTCTGATCATTACTTTAATCAACAGCTGGCAGGCCATGGGATTTTGTATGCTGATCTATCTGGCGGGCCTGCAGAATATCCCGAAAATGTACGAAGAAGCAGCATTGCTTGACGGCGCTACAAAACGCCAGATCTTTTTTAAAGTCGATATCCCGCTTCTGATGCCCGCAATCACAACCGCAGTCATCACGAACCTGATCGGCGGATTTAAGCTTTTTGACATTATCGTCACACTGACAAACGGCGGTCCAAACCGTAAATCCCTGTCACTGTCCTACTATATCTCACTGCTCTATTTTAACGACGAGAAAGCCGGATATTCGTCCGCTGTCGGAATCGCATTGTTTCTGATTATTTTCATCGTCGCTGTTCCGATCAACCAATACCTCAGAAGCAAGGAGGTGGAATACTGATGAAATCCGCAGCATATGAAAAAGTAAAAATGAAAGAACTGACGGCTCCGGATAAAAAAGTACATGCCGGCGTCTATATTGCATCCGTTTTTCTGATTCTCTTGTACCTGCTTCCGATATATGTTATGCTGAATCAATCCTTCCGGTATATGACAGACCTGACGCCGCGCCTGTATTTTCCGGAAAAGTGGACATTTGACAATTATATACAGGCGTTTTCGACGCCGGAACTGATTAACGGGTTTAAAAATTCCATCATATATGTGCTGGAAGTGTGTGCCATCGAAGTTGTCTTCGGCGGTCTGGCCGCCTACGGGCTGGCACGGGCAGGAGGACGCCTTTCCTCTGCTCTGCGAACCTTTAATATCTGTATCATGATGATTCCCAGCCTGTCTCTTTTAGTCGGTACTTATTCATTGATGGTAAAATTCAGCATGATCAACAAGATATGGGCTCTGTCGCTTCAGACAGCGGCCATCGGAATGGCCGGAACCATGTTTTTTTATACATCTTTTATCGTATCCATACCAAAAGATCTCGACGAAGCGGCAGCCATCGACGGCGCAGGAATCTTCCGGACTTTTTTCCAGATCATTCTTCCTCAGCTGAAACCCGTCACGGTGACAAGGCTTATTATGATCGCCGTCGGAACCTGGAACAACTATGCGATGCCGACCTATCTTCTGACAGATTCCCGCAAGGCAACCGTAATCCTGATTGTCCGCAAAGCGTTTTCCGTCGCGGCGGGAGCCGTTCAGAATGTACCCCTGGCCTGTGCCGAATGCGCAGTCGCCCTTCTTCCCGTCATCGCACTTTATATCCTGCTGCAGCGCTATATTATCGAAGGCCAGCTTGATTCAGTGAGTAAATAGAGTAAAGGAGTCTGTCAGAATGTATCATTGGAAAAAAGGAATCTCTCTCAGTTTTTTTGAAGAAGAAAAAAGGGAAACGTGGGAAGACTGCCAGGCTGTCCTGAAAAAAGTAAGAGACTGCGGTTTTGACTGCGTTGAACTGTCATTTTCACATGACGATTATTTTGAGAAATATCATTTTACGGAAGAAAAAAACGCCCGGGAGTTCGGCGCATACTGCCATCTCCTGGGGCTGAATCCCTGGAGCATCCATCTGCCGTTTTCAGAAAAATGGGATTTGTCAAGGGATGACGCCGAAGAAGTCCTGCGGGACGATATTGAGCTGATCAGAGCCGCTCACACGGCCGGAATCTCTGTCGCAGTCATCCATCCAAGCTTTGAACCGGTAGCGCCGGAAGAACGGGATCACCGGATCGCAAACGTCATCCGGAATCTGAAGACGCTTGTCACAGCCGCAAAAGAAAATGAAATGCTTCTCGGTCTGGAAAACCTTCCACGTTCCTGCCTGGGAAACACTTCCGGCGAAATGGCAGATCTCCTGGACGCCACCGGAGCTTCTTTTGTTTTTGACACCAACCACTCTCTGTCGGAAGACAACGTTTCGTTCCTTCAGAATATGCTGCGGCGCGGATACTGCCCCGTATCGCTGCATCTGTCGGACTATGACCGGACTGACGAGAGACACGATCTGCCCGGGCGCGGCGTAAATCCGTGGAAAACACTGCTTGATCTGCTGCAGACGGCCGCTTACAGCGGACCCGCTCTGTACGAGATACGGCGCACGATTTCCCCCGGACACACCGTCTCCCTCACAGAACTCACAACAAATATCAACGCACTTTTAAACGGAGAAATCTCCTGAAAGGCAGCGTACCAGACAGGGAGCCTCGCATATGCAGACAGCATCCATGATTTTTAAAATACTAAAAGAACTGAATCTGATATCCGTCAGTTTCCGCATTTTCCTCGCGATTTTGTGCGGAGGCTTCATCGGCGCGGAACGCGGCCGGGCGCACCAGCCTGCCGGGATGAGAACCTATATGCTGGTCTGTCTGGGTGCGGCGATCGTGATGTCAACCGGTCAGTATATGTACGATTCCTTCGGAGCCGGAGATCCGGCAAGACTGGGTGCGCAGGTGATCAGCGGCATCGGTTTTCTGGGCGCGGGAAGCATCATTACCTCCGGCAAGACAAGAGTCAGAGGACTCACGACCGCAGCCGGACTGTGGACCGCAGCCAGCATCGGACTGGCGATCGGCATCGGCTTTTACAGCGCCGGAATCATCGCCACAGCCGTTGTCTATCTTATCATGACCCGGTTTAAAAAAGTGGAATATATTATGTCTGCAGACGCCGTCTGCTACGGTGTATATATCGAACTTTCAAATGACGTATCCATTGCGGGCATCTCCCAAAAGGTGATCGACTATGGACTTGAAATTGAAGAAGTGCAGATTGGAAAACGGACCCGGAAACTGCAGAGAGCAATCATCACTCTGAAGGTTACAAGAAATGAGACGCGCGAATCCGTCTTAAAATTATTTGAAAAAACAGACGGTGTGACATTTGTAAAATATATCTATTAAAAACAGGTATTGTACACGGCAGTATTTTCAGATATACTCATCTGGAGAAAAACTTATCACAATCAAAAGGAGACACTGCCATGCCATTTATCAACACAAAAACTACCGTCCCTGTGGACAATACGAAAAAAGAAATGCTGACAGCGGCCTTAAACCGCATTACCCGCGAATGCCTTGGAAAAGGTGAAAACTGGGTGATGACTGGTTTCGAAGACAATATGAGCCTTTCTTTTCAGGGCAGCACCGCAGATATCGCCTATGTAGAGGTAAAAATTTTTGGCACACTGTCCTCTCCGGCTGCCAGCCGCATGACCGCAGAAATCTGCACCCTTTTTGAGCGGGAGCTTTCCATTCCGGCAGACCGTATCTATGTTGCCTACTACCCAACCGGGAACTGGGGCTGGAACGGAAGCAATTTTTAATACGTAAATAATGTTCGGGAAAAAGGAGACAGAATGATATCTGTCTCCTTTTTCCTGCCCTCATCTCCATCCGGCCTTCCGGAGAATCTCATCACAGATCTCTCCGATCTTCCTGCCATCCGTCTCCACTGTGATATCCGCTGCCGCTTCATAACAGCCCCGCCTCTTCTCCAGCAGTTCCCCAATATATGTAACATTCATATTTCCGTTCAGCACCGGGCGGTTTGTACTGTCTTTTACACGTTCATAGATCGTCTCTGGCCGTGCCGCCAGAAAAACAATGCATCCGTTTTCTTTCATAAGCGCCACATTTTCTTCCCTCAGAACGCTCCCGCCGCCGCAGGAGACGATGTGGCCTTCTCTTCCGCAGAAGGAACGCAGCAGTTCTGTCTCCAGATCCCTGAAATGCGGCTCGCCATAGCGTTCAAAGATCCCGGTAATCGCCATGCCCTGCTCCTGTTCAATCAGCCCGTCCATTTCCAGATGAACGGCCCCTGTCATTTTTCCAAGTGCTCCTGCAACAGAACTCTTTCCCGCTCCCATAAACCCGATCAGATAAATATTCTTCATCGCTCCCTCTCTTTACCCAAAAAACAATTCCTTTACCTCTTCCACCGGCATATCCATTCCGGTATACAGCTTAAACGCCGAGACGCCCTGCCAGAGCAGCATTCCCTTTCCTCCGATGCATGCGCAGCCCGCAGCCTTCGCCTCCCGAAGAAGCCTCGTCTCTTCCGGATTATAGACGATATCCGCCACGACAAGCCCCGGGGTAAACGCCGAAGTATCTCTTACCACACTCTCCTTTTCCATGGGCTTCATACCGACAACCGTTGCATTTGTAAACAGGTCACTCGAACGGATTTCTTCCGTCATCTTCTCCGTATCCGCAATATCATAGACATTTACAACACATCCCGGCACTTCTGCGCGGATTTTTCCCGCCGTCTCCAGCGTGCGCTCAAAAAACGCATCCTTTATATTAAAAACAGAAATCTCCCGCGCACCGTCCAGCGCACACTGAACCTGAATCGCTGTCGCCGCGCCGCCGCCGCCGGCTATCGTCATCTTTTTCCCACGAATCTCGAATCCATGGTCCCTTAAATTATTGACGAACCCTTCTCCGTCCGTCATATAGCCTGTCAGCTCCCCGTTATCATTTACAATTGTATTAACCGCGCCGACCATCTTTGCCGCCGGGGACAGTTTATCCATATACCGGAACGCTTCTGTCTTGCACGGCATTGTCACATTGCATCCCCGCATCCGAAACGTCCGCATCGCCGCAATTGCGTCTTTCACCGTATCCTCTTTCACGTCAATCGCAACATAGACGTAATCAAGCCCCAGTTTTTCAAAACTGTAATTATACATCATCGGGGAACCGGAATGCCCCACCGGGGAACCAAACAGCGCCAGCAGCCCCGTATGTCCGGAAATTCTTTTCTCCATTGTCAATCCTCCCTGCCAGAGCACGAATCGCCCGGCACAAACTATCATAACCGCTTCCCTTCTTTTTTTCAATAAAAAATCCACCATTTGGGGGAATGGCGGATTTTAAAAAGGGGGAGAATTTATGAAAAAAAGTCTTATCACACTTGGTGACATCTATTAATATACCCCCCATTTGTGAAATCAGATTGTATAAATTTTGAATTGTCTTTGAACGATATGTAAAAATTTAAAAGACTTACCAGCAGAGCACCTCATGGCCCGTACTGGTCACAAGAACCATGATCTCCCACTGCGCCGAGGGAAGCCCGTCTTCCGTGTATACCTCCCAGTCATTTTCCGGGTCGACATAGATTTCCACTTTCCCCATATTAACCATCGGCTCGATCGTAAATATCATCCCGGGAACCAGAAGCATCTCCTGTCCCCGCTTTGTATTATAGCCTACCCACGGCTCCTCGTGAAACTTCAGCCCTACGCCATGCCCGCCAATCTCCCTGACGATGGTATAGCCGTTTGCAAACGCATGGTCATGAACTGCCTGCCCCATATCGCCGAGATATCCCCAGGGCTTTACTTCCGCCAGCCCGCGTTCCACACACTCCTTTGTAACCTCAACCAGTCTGCGCTTCTCCGGTGTGACCTCGCCGATACAGTACATCCGGGAAGAATCCGAAAAATATCCGTTCAGATTTGTGGACGCATCCACATTGATAATATCACCTTCTTTTAAAATCACATGCTCAGACGGAAATCCATGGCACACCTGATCATTGACCGAAGTACACACACTGTAAGGATATCCCTCAAAATGAAGCGGCGCCGGAACCCCGCCCATATCTGTCGTCATCTCGTAGACAATCCTGTCAATCTCCGCCGTATTCATCCCCGCATGGATGTGCTCCCCGATATAATCGAGCACTGCTATATTGATCTTACAGCTCTCTTTAATCGCCGCTATCTGCTCCTCATTTTTAATGATGTCGCGCGTCGGAACAATATGTCCACGCGACGACGCCAGTGCGATTCTGTCGTCAGACGCCTGATGACACGCCTTATACTTCCGCCCGCTGCCGCACCAGCACGGGTCATTTCTGCCAATTTTTCTTATCATCTCTTCTGCTCCCACTTATTGCTGTACCTGACTGACATGTATCGATTTCACATTCGATTCAATTATAACACTTTCTCATAAAAAAAACAAAAAATATTATGACAATTGCATTGAAATATAATGTGTCCGTCTTGAAAACCGGACCCGGAAGTATTAGTATAAAAGTATCAAAAACAACAAAAAGGAGAGACAGGACGCCATGGGCGCAAAACCATACAAAAGAACAAGCCTCAGAAAAAAAAGGTATCGCGAACATCTGCTCCGGCGCCTGCTTCTCGTCGGCATCATCCTCGCAGTCTCCGCCGCCATTTTCGCCGTTTCCGCAAGAATCCTCCATAAAATAAGCGAAGAACGCCGTCTGGCGCAGGAGTACAAAAAGATCGGACAGATGCTTGAACAATATTTTTCTTATCTGAATGGCAGGGACTACGAAAAAATGTATGAGATGCTCGATGAAAAAAGCCGTTCGGCCATATCCATGGCAGACTTTCAGTCCAGAAACAGCCATATCTACGACGGCATCGAGGCAGACAGGATAAACATACAGATCACAGATATACAGGACCGGCCGGAAAACCGGATTGTCATTTCCTACGACGCAAAAATGGACACCGTCGCCGGTGAAGTTTCCTACTCCAATATGGCCGTGTTTACAGCAGGAACTGTAAAGACACAGCCTTACGCCTTGTCATGGAACGATACTTTAATCTTTCCAGAACTCGTATCGGGCGATAAAATACGCGTATCGGTAAAAGAAGCAAAGCGCGGCCGTATTCTCGACAGAAACGGAGTCGTCCTCGCCGGTGAGGGAACCGCCACACAGGTCGGAGTCGTGCCGGGAAAAATGCGCGCGGACAATCTGGCAGATCTTTCATCCATCGCAGAAATCCTGGGCATCTCCGCGGAAAGCATCGCAAAAAAGCTGGACGCAGAGTGGGTAAAAAGCGATTCTTTTGTCCCTTTAAAAACGGTGGAAAAACTGACTCCGCTGGAGCAGATGTCCCAAGAACCAAATGAAAAAACCACCCTGAAAATCCAACGGGACGCAGCGCTTTTACAGATTCCGGGCGTAATGCTCTCCGACGTCACAATAAGGCAGTATCCGCTCGGTGCGGCAGGTTCCCATCTGATCGGCTATATCCAGAACGTGACGGCGGAGGATATGGAAAACCACCCGGGGGAACGCTATACCGAAAACAGCAGGATCGGAAGGAGCGGCATCGAGAGCCTGTACGAAAAAGAACTGCGCGGCCAGGACGGATACGAGATCGCCATCCTGAGCGCGGACGGCGAAAAAAAACGCGTGCTGGCAAAAACGCGCAAAATGGACGGCAGTGATGTGCGGCTCACCATCGATTATCATCTGCAGCGCATCGTCTATGAAGCTTTTGCAGACGACAACAGCTGCTCCGTGGCCTTAAATCCCTACACGGGAGAAGTCCTGGCGCTGGTCAGCACTCCTTCCTTTGACGGCAATGACTTTGTACTCGGAATGTCGGATGAATTGTGGCGTTCCCTTAACGAAAATGAAGGAAAACCGCTCTATAACCGGTTCCGGCAAAAACTGTGCCCCGGTTCTACCTTAAAGCCGATCGTCTCCGTCATCGGACTTTCCACGGGCGCCTTCGACCCGGATGAAGATTTCGGAAACGAGGGCCTCCGCTGGCAGAAAGACGAAAGCTGGGGAAAATACCATGTGACAACCCTGCACGTCTGCTCCCCTGCCACAATGGAAAACGCACTGATCACTTCTGACAATATTTATTTTGCAAAGGCTGCTCTGAAAATCGGCGCCGGGCCCCTGCAAAAGGAACTTGACAATCTGGGCTTTAATCAGGCACTTCCGTTTGAAATAGCCACGGCCAGTTCCCAGTATTCAAACACAGAAACCATCGAATCGGAAATCCAGCTTGCAGACAGCGGTTACGGTCAGGGACAGGTCCTGGTAAACCCGGTCCACCTGGCCGCCCTCTACACAGGATTTGCAAACGGCGGAGACGTCCTCACCCCCCGCCTTCTCTATCAAAGAGATATCCAGCCGGAAATATGGCTGAAGGAAGCCTATCAGCCGGAACACGCCGAACGCATCCGGGCCGCGCTGATGCAGGTCGTACAATCGGAGAACGGAACCGGACACGGCGCATACCGTCCCGATATTGCGCTGGCCGCCAAAACTGGAACCGCAGAAATCAAACAATCCAAAGAAGATGTGGACGGAACGGAACTGGGATGGCTCTGTATCTTTACGGCCGATCCGTCCACAGAAAATCCTCTTCTGCTTTTAAGCATGGCCGAAGACGTAAAGGACCGCGGCGGAAGCGGCTATGTCGTGGGAAAAGTAAATCAGATTCTGGACGGCTGGTTTGCCCCGGACGAAATACCCGGTACGGAAAATGCCCGCCAGGTTAAGAATCCGCAGCCAGAAGACGAAATACATAACACAGATCAGAATACGTCAAAAGAGCAGTAAGTGAAAACCGCAAAACAGCGGGGGAGGGATTTGTATGAACATCTCAAAAACAAATTACGGCGGTTCCAGAAAAACCTTCTATGCCGGGAATCTTCTGACCGGAAGGAACACCGGATTAAAAAGCACACAGGAAAAGCTGGATCGTCAGCAGAAAGCCACAAACCAGATTGATTTCTGGGAAAAACAGAAAGATAATCTGAAAAATATGAAATGCGATACCCTGGAAGATATCGCGCGAAAGCTGGAAATGTTCCACACCTACGAAGACGAAATCGCGGCGGCAAAAGCAGCTTACAACCAGGAACAGATGATACATGTCCTCGACGAGGCAGAGGAAAAAGCAGAAAAAATCGCAGAAGCAGCCGAAAAAACAGAGCCGAAAACACCGGAAGAAAGAAAAGAAGAAGCGCAGAAGGAAGCGGCCGGAACCGATGAAAACAGCGGCCTTCTCACAGACCTGCTGGACAATGCGGTAAAACCGGTCGAAAGCGAAACAGCCACAGAGCCGACAGAACCGTTGAAAGATGCCGGAGAAATCTTTAAAGAGCTTGCCGAAAAAGCCTGGGAAGAGCAGCAGGCCTATCGGCCGTTCGATACGCGAGTCTGAATACGGCGGTTTCTATTAAAAAAAACGATGAATGAACTGGATACCAGATTCATTCATCGTTTTTTTATTCATTCTGTCTCCCGAGCGGCATTTCCTGTCAGAAAATGTTGAAATTTCACTTTTAATATGCTAAATTAACAATCAGATCAATTTCCAGAAATTGGAAATTTTTAATTTACAGGTGATGATATGATTCGAGAATACACAACACAGAATGTCTTTGACGCATTACAGGAACGCCTGCGATTCCTGTTTGAAGAATTTGATAACATCTATATTTCTTTTTCCGGTGGAAAGGACAGCGGTCTTCTTCTGAACATGACGCTTGATTTTCGCAGAAAATACTATCCCGAAAAAAAGATCGGTGTTTTTCACCAGGATTTCGAAGCGCAATACACCGTGACATCAGAGTATGTCGAAAGAACCTTTGAAAAAATCAAGAATGATGTCGAGCCCTACTGGGTCTGTCTGCCCATGGCCACCAGGACAGCGCTGAGCAGCTACGAAATGTACTGGTATCCGTGGGACGACCGTAAAAAAGAAGCGTGGGTCAGAAAAATGCCGGACAAAGAATACGTGATCAATCTGGATAATAATCCGATCACGACATACCGCTACCGGATGCACCAGGAAGATCTCGCAAAACAATTTGGCCGCTGGTACCGGATTGCCCATGGCAATAAAAAAACCGTCTGCCTTCTGGGAATGCGGGCAGCAGAATCCCTGCAGCGCTACAGCGGTTTCCTGAATAAAAAATACGGATATCACGAAGAATGCTGGATCAGCAGACAGTTCAAAGACGTCTGGTGCGCGTCTCCACTGTACGACTGGACATCGACAGATGTCTGGCACGCCAATTATCTGTTCGGCTATGAATACAATCCTCTGTATGACCTCTACTACAAAGCCGGACTTAAAGTTTCACAGATGCGGGTTGCCTCCCCGTTCAACGATTATTCCAAAGATTCACTCAATCTGTACCGCGTCATCGACCCGGAAGTCTGGGTAAAGCTGGTTGGCAGGGTCCAGGGTGCAAATTTCGCCTGCATCTACGGCAAAACCAAAGCGATGGGCTACCGCAATGTCACGCTGCCGGAAGGCCATACCTGGAAATCCTACACCATGTTTCTGCTGGATACGCTTCCGGTGCGGCTTCGCAATAATTATGCAAAAAAATTTAACACTTCCATCGAATTCTGGCATAAAACGGGAGGCGGACTTGACGAGGAAACAATCCAGGAACTGGAAGAGCACGGATATCAGATTATGCGCAACGGCGTTTCAAACTATACACTGAACAAGAAATCTCGAATTATTTTCCTTGGAAATATTCCGGACAACACAGACGATATCAAATCGACGAAAGACATTCCAAGCTGGAAAAGAATGTGCTATTGCATCCTGAAAAACGATCACATTTGTCGTTTTATGGGATTTGGCATGAGCAGGCAGCAACAGAAACGCATTGATCTGATCCGGCAAAAATACAAAGGAGTAGAGGAGATGGATTATGGAATATAAAAGCCCGGCCTATGGCGTGATCGCCGTACCGATTCAGAAAATAAAACCCAATACCTATAATCCAAATACGGTCGCACCTCCGGAAATGAAACTTTTGTATGAGAGCATAAAACAGGACGGGTATACGATGCCCATCGTCTGCTATCACGACTATAAAAACGATACTTATATCATTGTAGACGGATTTCACCGCTATCGCGTCATGCAGGAGCACGACGATATCTTTGAACGGGAAAAGGGGCTCCTGCCGGTATCCGTCATCAACAAACCACTTGACCAGAGAATGGCAAGCACCATCCGCCATAACCGGGCGCGTGGAAATCACGATGTGGATCTGATGAGCAATATTGTAAAAGAGCTTCACGAGCTGGGCAGATCAGATGCGTGGATATCGAGACATCTGGGCATGGAGCGAGACGAGATTCTTCGGTTAAAACAGATTACAGGACTTGCGGCGCTGTTTAAAGACGTGAAATTTGGCAAGGCATGGAAGCCCATTGACGAGACGGAACCATAACCAACGCGGGGGATGAGACAACCTATCTCACCCCCCGCTGATATGTACCCTTTATACTTCGTTCTCCACACAGATCATTTTATCCGATCTTAAAATATGGTTTGACAGCCAGCCAAACAAAAACTCCATCAATTCTTCCAGATACTCCTGCTGCTTTTCATCGATCTCATCCAGATTGATCTCGCGCAGCTTTGTGATAAAGATCTGATGCGCTCTCTTCTGCGCTTCCAGACCGGAATACCCGATATGCTCCATGTATTCCTCTTCATCCCCGAAATGTTCTTCCGTGTACTCCCTCAGCCGGTTAATAATCTTCATAATCTCATCGTATTTGTCAAAGATCATCTCATCTTTCACAAGGTTTGTCGCCTCCGCAATAATCTGAAACAACATCTCATGCTCTCTGTCGACAAGCTCAATCCCGGTTCTGTACTCGTCTGTAAACACACAGGGATTATCTTTCCCGAGCCATTCCTTTAACGGGGGCATCTTTCCGATCAGAATGTCACTGCTTAAAATATGCTGATACAGCCATCTTGTCAGATAGATCATCAGTTCTTTCAGCGCACCTTCCTGCGCTTCAAACTCATCGATATTCCGGAATGTCATCTCACTTATCTTCTGGCGAAACTCCATATGCTGTTTTTTCTGAAATTCAATCTCCGGATCATTGATCGCCGCCATATGTGCTTCCTCACGGTTAAAGTGATGATCCGCGTACTCCTGCAGCTCGTCAAAAACCTCCTTCGCCTGATTATACTTATCCTGCACACGGCTGCCAAGCAGATCCATAACCTGACCCATCAGTTCAAACAACTTTCTGTGGTCGGCGTCAATCTGTTCAATCCCTGTAAGGCAATCATCTGTAAAATAAAACATGTTTCTTCTCCTTTTCTATATTAACCTGCCGATATTATAACGCGTTCCCAGACAGGGGACAATACCCAATCCATTATCTCTTTACCATATTTTAGAAAATTGTTATGGCTTCTTAAGAGATTCTTCATTTTGCAGTCAAGAATCCGTCACATTTCTCCTGTAAGATAGGAACCATCAAAAGGAGCTGTTGAGTTTCGACGGAAGATTCGGGGTTCTGTCAGTTCCGGCAAAAAACTCTCCCAAAGGTTTCCGCCCTTGGGTTATACATAAAAAAAGACTTTCGAAAGTTCCTCCTCCTCTTTCGAAAGTCTTTTCTTTTTATGCCTTCCACTTATCCGCCGGAACTTTTCGCTCTTTAAGTCTTTGCTTTATAAAATCACGAAACAACGCATATATGACCGAACAGAGCGGAATAAACAGAATGATTCCCAGTATTCCGAACAGGTTTCCGCCGAGCGTCACGGCGGCGAGCACCCAGATTGACGGCAGCCCCACCGAACCGCCGACAACATGCGGATAAATCAGATTTCCCTCCACCTGCTGCAGTACAAGAAACAGGACGAGAAACCAGACTGCCTGAACGGGACTGACCATCACAATCAGAAGTATCCCGACCACACAGCCGATAAACGCGCCGAAAATCGGAATCAGTGCCGTCAGCGCGATAACGATTCCCGTCAGCATCGCATACGGCATCCTGAAAATCGTCATGGAGATCACAAACATTGTTCCCAGAACCACGGCCTCCACACACTGCCCCGAGAGAAAACTCGAAAAAATCTGGTTGGAAAGCCCTGCCACGGACAGAACCCTTTCGGTAATTCTGTCCGGAAACAATGCGTACATCACCTGTTTTCCCTGTGCGGCCAGCTTTTCCTTCTGAAATAATACATAAATAGAAAATGTAAATCCGATCACGAATGTCGTCACTCCATTTACAATCCCGGAAAAAACGCCAACCCCGGAACTGACAATGCCGGAGGCGACAGACTGCACAAATCCGACTGCCGCCTCTGATATGGAAGACCAGTCAATGTTGAGATCCTCAATTGCAGGCCCAAGCCACGGCCATTTTTCCGGCACCGCGTCCAGCCACTCCTGCATGCCCGAAAACGCCGCCGGAATCTGCGTGATCAGAAGCTTCACCGTATTTCCAAGCTCCGGAATCACAACCACAAGCGCCAGCGCAATCACACCGATCACACAGACCAGGGTCAGCAGATATGCCAGAGGCCGCTTAAGCTTCTCCCTCTTTTTATTTTTCACAAACAGACACTTCTCAATCCGTTTCATCGGCACATTCAGAATGAACGCAATCGCACCCCCGATAAGAAACGGCGCCAGAAGCCCCGTCACAAAACGAAACGCCGCGATCACCACATCAAAGTGTTCAATTCCACAATACAGCAGGACCACCGCCGCCGCAATCTCCACGAGATGCCTTCTGGTCTGCTTTGATAATTCCATAAATCTCTTCCCCCTCTATACAACCGCGATACCGCCGATCCCCATTCCCCAGCATACCAGGTAAATCAGCAGAAGATGAAGCGGGTAAAACAGATAAAAAAAGTACTTTAAGTTCCATCCCTTTTTTCCATTGTAAAGTGCGATCGGCACAAATGCGATCAGCGCCGGCAATTCCCACCAGAAAAACACCAGGCATCCTGCCAGAACCTGCATCCTTCTGTTCTTCCGGAAAAAGTACAACACCATGATACACAAAATCCCTTTCGCACTATAATCCGTCTTCAGAAATTCCGCAGCCCCCATGCATACCGCAACCACAAGTATCTCAAGCAGAATCCGCACAATCTGGTTAAAATCGGCATCCTCCACATACTGGCAGCCGATCATCGCAGCCAGCCCTAAAAACAGGGTAAAAAACACATTCTGATAACTAAATTCGAGCAATGTCCCCCGAAACGCCAGATCAAACGGAATCTCCGAAATCAGCGCAAACACCGCCAGCCTTGCCGCATATCTGACACGGTTTTTCGTGTGTTCTGCCCCTTCCACCAGAAGAAAACAGAAAATCGGAAATGCAATCCGCCCGATCATACGCATTACCGAATAAGTCATATAGAGTGAGACATGGTCCATAAGCCATCCCATACTCGTCTCCTCTGTCGCCATCGCCTCCATCATCCCGCTCGTCATAAGAAAGCGGCCGACAAACGCCGCTCCCACATGATCGATAAACATGGTAAGGATCGCAATCATTTTCAGCGTACTGCCGCTGAGTCCTTTTCTTTCCATAAATTTCTCATTTCTGCCCTGCACTATGCATATGGGCGACTTTATGACAGGCATATTTTCATCCCGCCGGCGCTTTTATTTTCCCCGGACAAACGCATCCACACATCTTAAGTATGCGGCCACCGGATCCGCATCCTGCGTGACCGGCCTTCCGACAACAATATAGTCGGCTCCAAGTTCTCTTGCGCGCTCCGGCGTTGTCACACGCTTCTGATCCCCGACATCTCCTCCTGCAAACCGGACTCCGGGCGTCACTGTGATAAAACGCTCCCCGCATGCGGCGTGAACCTCTCCCGCCTCAAGCGGCGAACAGACGACACCGTCCAGTCCTGCCTCCATGGCGTTTTTTGCGTAATGCATCACCGTCTCTTTGACGGGCGCCCCGATGAGAAGTTCCCCGCGCATCATCTCCTCGCTCGTCGAAGTCAGCTGCGTCACCGCAATCAGAAGCGGTCTCGTGCCATCCGGCCTTGTGAGCCCCTCAACAGCCGCCCGCATCATCGCTTTTGTGCCCGCCGCGTGAACATTACACATATCAATATCAAGCCCCGAGAGAACCGACATTGCCTTTTTCACCGTATTCGGGATATCATGCAGCTTCAGATCGAGAAAAATTCTGTGCCCCATCGCCTTGATCGTCCGCACGATCTCAGGCCCCTCCGCATAAAAAAGCTCCATCCCGATTTTCACGAACGGCTTTTCTTCCTTAAATTTTCCCAGAAAATCAAGTACCTCTTCCCGGCTGCTGAAATCGCATGCAATTATCACATCTTTTCCCATCATTTCCTCCATTTTCTCTTTTTCCCGTCACTGTCCTTTTCTGACTCTGTCTTTTTTGCACATCTCTTCCGCGCCTGTGGCACGCTGCCTGGCGCAGGTCCGGACTGCAACTGCAATTATACACTTCCCCCTCACCTTTGGCAAGAAATTTGAAAGTTCATTTATTTCATGGTATTTTAATGATATACTGTTATCATCGTGATATGCAACAGACAAAGAAAGGATTGAATCACCCATGAAACAATTGAAACATCCGTTTTTTTTCCCCGTGGTATTGCTGCTTATACTCATCGGAACCGCCCTGCTGGTACCCGAAACGATGCAGGCGGCAGACATGCCGGTATCCGTTTCCACATGCAAATTAAACCACAATGGAAAAAAACTCACCGTAAAGGCGAAAGTAAAACAGAAAACCTCCGACATGGGAAAAAAACTTTACCTTCTCGCCCTGGATGCCAACGCCGCAGAAAGCGGAAAAGTAAGTGCGAAACCTCTGACCTCTTTAAAAACCAGAAAAGGCACCCTGACTTTTACCGTAAAATATAACAAAACCATGCTCTGCCAGAAATTTGTAATTGCCGCAAAATCCGGAAATAAATATAAAATCATGAGCACGGTCCGCTATATCACAAATCCGGAGGTTCTCGCCACTTATACCGGAAGCGGCCCCAAAACACTTTCCAAAAAAGGTCTGCAGCCCGAAGATCTCTCCGAAGCTCTGGACTTACGAATCAGCCACGCCGTAGTCAACTGGACTTTAAGCTCCCTTCTTACAACAGACAAAAAAAACGGGACACCTTACAAATACCGGGGAAAAACTTACTATTTCAACCCCGGTGTACTCCTGGAAAACGACACACAGGTAAAAGCATATAACGCGGCAAAAGCAAAAGTTACCGTCATTCTGCTTCTGCCAAATGACTTCTCACCGGCAACTGCCGCGATGCGCTTTCACTGTCCCGAATCGGCCCAGTATTCTTCCGTCAAAACATCCACGGAAAAGGGATGCCGTACCTTTGAAGCCGTAATGACCTTCCTCGCAGAGCGCTATGGGACGAAAGAAAACCTCGTCTCCGGCTGGATTCTCGGAAACGAAGTCAACAATCCGGGAACCTGGAATTACAACGGCGGCAAATCCCTCGGAAGCTATATGAAAAACTATGCGCGAAATTTCCGCATCTGCTACAACGCCGTAAAGAGCGTGAGCAAAAATGCCAAAGTCTATATCAGCCTGGATTACAACTGGAATTACGACGCCGACCAGAAAGGGAAACAATACTTTTCCACAAAATCTGTCCTGGACCGCTTTTACGATACCATAAACAGCCAGGGGCGTATTGTATTTCATATCGCATACCACGCCTATCCACAGGGGTTGCGCGACCCGGTTTTCTGGGACGATTCCCACGCGAAAAATTCCGTGGATACCGACTTTGTCACATTCCGCAATCTGAAAGTGCTGACCGACTATGTAAAGAAAAACTTCGGAAAACAATACACCATCATGCTTTCCGAACAGTCTTTCAACTCCAGCAAAGGCGAACTCGTACAGGCAGCAGCCTATGCCTACGCCTACTATATGAGCGAAGGGAACAGCATGATAGAATCGTTCATTTACGGGCGGCAGTTCGACCACCCCGTCGAGACACAGGACGGCCTGTACTGGGGCCTCAGCAGCAACCAGCGGCAGAAACGGCTGATCTGGGATGTTTTTCAGTACATCGACTCGAAAGACTCCTTTAAGTTCACCAACCCTCTTCTGCCCTATACAAATCTGTCAAAGTGGAGCAAAATATCTGGATTTAAGAAATCCAGATATCAGAACATGCCGTCGGCGCGGGTAAAACCATCAATTGCCGGCATCTCCAGCAATACCGCAACCTCCGTCTCGCTGTTCTGGAACCGGATCCCCGCCTGTGACGGATACGTCGTGTACCGGGACAACGAACTTATCGCACATTGCCCCGGCAATACCACACAGGGCTACACCGACACAGGTCTGACGCCCGGAAAAACCTACTCCTACAAGCTGAAAATGTATAAACTGGCCCCCTCCGCAGAGGACCCGAACCAGAAAACAGCGCTTTACGCCCCCGCCTCCAGTGCGAAAAAAATTACCGTTACCGGAAGCAGGCCCATGTGGAATCAGCAGGAATGCCAGGTATCCGGATCGCAGATCACTCTGAGCTGGATAGCCCAGGAGGGCGTAGACGGATATGAACTTCTTCGCTCCGAGTCGGAAAATGGTTCATACCGGACCATCGCGGCCACAGATAAAACCAGATACACGGATACCGGGACAACATCCGGAAAGACTTATTACTATAAAGTCCGCTCATTCATAAACACCGGAACCGGCACCTACAGAGCCCCTGTGTCCGATCCGATCGCAAAGGAAGCCCTGATACAGCTTGACGCGAAGATCGTGAGCGGCGATGTTCTCCTGAACTGGAGTTCCTGGCCAGGCGCCGTCTCCTATCAGATCTACGTCGCCAAAGGATCCGGGAACACCTTTACACGCGTCAAAACAGTGGCGGAACTGAAATATCTCTGCACACAATACAAAAACACAGACGGCCAGAAAGAAGATTTCCGCAAGGGCAGCTCCTACCGCTTCCGTGTGCGCGCCGTGCTCTCAGACGGCTCCCGCAGCCCCTATTCCAACGTCGTGGAGGTTGCCATTCCCAGGGAGGCCGCTGCCGGAAAGAAAACACGAAACAGCGATCCGAAAGCGTTTTTGTCGGAAAACACATAAGAAAACAGATAATACAGAAAAAAGATGGCTCTTATCCGCCATCTTTTTTCTTTCATCCTTTATGACCCCGTTTCCCCGAATCACCTTACCACGTCTGCGCCATGGCATGAAGAAGCATAATATGATATTCTTCATCTTTTATGATTCTCGCCAGCACAGCGTTTACATCCTTATCCTTTATCATCTTAATGTGCATCTGATACTGACTGATCGCCGCCTTTTCTGCTTCGATATCCGCCATAATCATTTTCCCGCCATTCTCCGGGATCGTCAGATATGCGGGCGTCCACATCTGCGGCCTTCCTCCGCGCTGCCGCACTGTAAAATCGATATTGCCTCCCAAAAGGACAATAAGCTCCCCCAGCTTCTGCAGATGCATCATTTCCGCCATCGCAATTCCCAGAATTGTCCGCGCCATTGGACAATTTTCACAGGAAAGCCGGTTTTCATTATTGATGTATTGTGTAACTGCGGACATCTCGGACACTGCGCCACAGTAATCGACACTCAGCAGATTTGCATATTCCGGATTTTTTGCGCCAACCTTAACCGGCGGGTACGGCAGTTCCATCACGGCCGGTTTCACGCCCGCAAAACCACAGTCGTTTGTGGCGGCTGTTCTCTCTCCCATATTGATCGTCTCCCTGATCTCGCTCTCTATGATAATATATTGGAGTTTTTCAATAATGTGCCGGACCTTTCAGAAGAAATGCCTAAAACCTGCGCAGAAACAACAGAAGAAACAGATTTTTTTCATAAAGAAACGTCAGAAACGGATTCCGACGGATATTCTCTATGACAGCCGCTCCGGGCCCGCTGGCGCTGCAGAGGGCAGCGATATAAAACACAATCCATACAAGGACCAGTCCGTAGAATCCTCCCACAAAAATACCGAGAAAACGGTTCAGTCCGTTTATCACCGGTATATGAGAGACAATTCCAAGAATCTGCAATATCAGATGTACGACCAGCCATGCTCCCGTCAGCGCTGTCAGATATGCAATCCCTTCCACGACAAAACAGGCAATCCCCTTTGATAACTCCCCGTAAATACCGCTCTCTTCCAGAAAGCTGTCCGCTGCACCTGTAATATTTTCTAATATATCCTCCGCCACAGCCTCGGGCAGAACAATTCCCAGCTTTGCAAATTCCGCGCCGGCACTTTCCCGATCCCGTATCGTTGCGATTTCTTCCTCTCCCACAGCCGCGCGGCTTATCGTATCTTCACACTGCCTCTGAATCGTCTCATACAGCGACGTTTGTGTCATCAGATAATCCTTTATATACGGCGCAGACCATGACACAAAAATCAGAACGACCGCCCACGATACCAGCGAAAAAACCATTCGCAGCAATCCTCTCCTCCAGCCCGAAGCCATGCCGGCCGCCATTGTCGTCAAAACAAGTACCAGTACCCAGTTCATATGTATCTCCTATTTCAGTCTCACTTTCTCTGTTGCATCACTCAGTACAAATGTATAATTGAGTCCCGAAACGCCGGGAATTACTTTGTACAATTCTTCCGGAAATTCGTAATGAAATTTGTAAATTCCACCTAAGGTATAGATATCGCAGACCGTCCTGCTGCGGATGCAGATTTCATTGCTGGATAAAAATTCAATACTCTCATACTCCATATCAATATCCTGTTCTAAAAGCAGTCTTCCCCGCGTGTTGTATACCATTATATGGCGCGTCACCTTTTCACCCTCGTTGCTGGTCACGACGCCGATGTATTTTTCATTGTAAAAAATACTCTGTGCCTGTTTTTCCAGTGGAATCTCCTCCGCCACCTGTGGGCGCTGCCCTCCCTCGAAAAAAATAAGCTTCGTATCGCCAAACGCGATCATACTCTCATCCGCTGTAAACTCCATTTCCGGGATGACCATATCCTCAAAAGTGCTGACGCCCACACAGTTATCGATCTCATTCTGCCCTACCGAGCTGTAATTATAAAACGCAATTGTACTCTTAATCCCCGCATCGTTAATATCAAGCATGGATACCGCCAGTTTTATCGCATCATGAGAAAGCGCAATCGCAATCGGATATCCTCCCTTTTCCCCATATATCGCACCGGACGCCAGATTTTCCCCGCTTCTGTCATACAAGGCAAGATGCCCGGCCCCTTCGTTCTGCATCAGCACCGCCACCACACCCTGCTCCGCCACGCACACCTGCATAATCGGCATTGTAGTCTCAATGCTCCCCTGCAGCCCCTCCGGGGTCAGGATGTATATCCTGGTTCCTTTTTTATCGTAAATCGCAAGATAATCCCCACAGATATCAATCTGAGGGGATGACATCTCATATGTCTGATTCCAGATCAGTTCATTCGAGGTATCCGTATAAAATGCACCGTCATTGCTGTATTTTAAAATATTACCACAAAATTCCTCAAATATGGTCGCCTCCGTGTCCGAACGCGCCACGGAAAATCGTACATCATAAGCCTCATAATGCCTGAGCGCCAAAAAAAGTCCCACACCGGTTATCACCGCCAGACACGCCACCAGCACCACCGCCGTGCGTTTTATGATTTTCCTGCGGTGTGTCCGAAGTTTCTCCCTGTATTCCTCCATATCGGACTCTTCCACCGTGTGAAGACCGTTTCTTTTTTTCTCTTCCATAGTTCCTCGTTTCCGTTATTCATGCAGAGCGGCCATCTGCTCTCACTGCGGCAATGTCAGATACTGTCCGGCATAAATCGCATTCGGGTCGTCGATTCCATTTGCCTCACATAATTTGTCCATCATCGCTGTCGTCTGATATACTTTCCTGCAGATGCCGACAAGGCTGTCCCCCTTCTGCACAATATAATACCCCTGTTTCAGATATGTCTGTGCCTCCGTCATTGCCGCAGTCTCCGTGGTTTTATCCGTATCTTCCTCTTCCGGCGCCTGTGTTTCCTGTTCTGTCGTCTCTGCCCCGGGAGCAGGCACATCGCCTCCGACGTCCGTTCCCGGCTGCGTCGTCTCTTTATCCGGTTCCGCTCCCGGCGACGCCTTATCCGCCCCGGACGCGTCTGCTCCCGGCTGTGTCTTTATGTCGGCCGCCGCTTCCTGAGAACCTGTCTTTTCTGAGCCGCCCGCCTGCGACGCCACATCCGCAGAAGACGGTCCGGCCGCCGCATCGACGTCCTTCGTCTCCTGCTTTCGGACATTTCCCGCGACTTCTTCTATTTTTATCGTTTCCGTAGACTGCACTGTATTGGTCGTTTTTCCACTGTTCATCCGGGCGATCGTCTCTTCCATCTCGTTCATTTTCTGATGATTCAGATATGCCGTGACACCCAGCGCACAGACAACCGCCATCAGCAGAACAGACGGTGCGTAGGAAAGCGCTTCTTTCTCCTGTCTGTACTTTACATTTTCTCTCTGGTAATGTCCGCCGCGCGTCGACGCGTTAAAAAAAGCATGTATTGTACCGTTTTTCCGCTTTGCCGCATGTACCCCCCAGCCGTCTCTTGCCCGGTCTGCTTTTCTTCTCGCTTCCTCTCTCCGTCTTACATCTTCCCATTTTTCGCGCTCCCAGGCATCTGACCTGAAATCGCCGCCATTCTGTACTTTTTCATTTATGCCCTCTGTCCGGCCCCGTCCGTCGGCCTGTTCCGTTTCGCTCCCGCTTCGCCGCTCCGCCGTCCGCAGAACGACACTGTCTTCGTATTCTGACTTTTCCGTCCGTCGGCCCGTTTCCTCTTCCTGCTCCCGTGCCTCTCCGGCGCCGGCTGTGCCGTCCCCCTGTCCCGGGGACTCCGTCCGGCTGCCCTTCGTCCTCCCATGGTCCGGCTCCTCCGTCTGACGATGCATACCGCCGGCATCCTCCGTCGGCTCCGCCGTAAAAAACGCTTCCTTTTTCCAGTCCGCCGCATCCTCCGTCGGGCTCTCGGGCTCGTCCGCTTCCGCAAAAGCCCTGGCCACACGTTTCATCCCTGCAGCTGCCTTTTTATCATAATATATGTAAAATCCATCTCTCCGGCCAAAATGTCCGTCTTTGTTCCCGTAAAAAACTTCCTCACGCTCAAGCGTGTCCATCAGAAGCAGAATCTGGCGCTCACCGCCAAAGTAATTCTGATGAAGCGCTTCCAGCCGCTCCGTCATCTGCGGGAGCTGTCCTCTTTTATCCAGCGCCCATCCTGCAATCACCATACTCTCATATTCACGCTTTAACTGCCGGTATATGTAGGCCCATGTATCGTCATTCCATATCGGCAGCTCCGCGTCAAACTTTATTTCGGCCAGCCGTATGGCAGCTTCTATAAACGTACACTGCTTTCCGGCATAATTTTCAAATCTTCCCAGCAGAACATATGCCGCCTTTTCCTCTCTGCTCCCGCATGGATGCAAAAACTGATATACCTGATTTTCCACGTAAATCCGGTCGCCGATATCCGGCCGTCCGATCTGCTTTATATCCTTTGGCAACGCCTTCTTTTCCGCGCTTTCCCATCCCTCTTCCCGAATAATCTCTATCATGCCATGCTGTTCCCCTTTCTTTCCCCGTCTGGATTTTCAAGGAGAATATAGCACAGCATATCCGAATAATTTGGTGTATTGTGGTCTGATTGCGAAAAATATTTCGACAAAAACAGGCAGCGTCTATAGCTCTCTGCGGCCTTCCAGCGCCCGCAGCAGCGTTACTTCATCTATATATTCCAGATCGCCGCCCACAGGCACCCCGCTCGCAATCCGGGTCACGCGAATGCCGGTCGGCTTGATCAGCTTGCTGACATACATCGCTGTCGTCTCTCCCTCCAGGCTGGAATTGGTCGCGATGATCACCTCGTCTACTTCCTTCGCGAGACGCTGCATCAGTTCCTTCAGACGTATATCGTTCGGCCCGATTCCCAGCATCGGAGAGATCGCGCCGTGGAGCACATGGTAAACGCCTTCGTACTTTCCCGTCTTCTCATAGGCCGCAAGGTCCCTCGTATTTTCTACTACCATAATAACCTTGTGGTCCCTCGCACTGTCCTTACAGATCGGACAGAGCTCCTCGTCTGTCAGCGTATAGCATTCCCGGCAGTAACAGACGTTCTGCTTCGCCTCTATAATTGATGCAGATAGCGCCTGCACTGCCTCCTCTGACATATTTAAAATATGGAACGCCAGACGCTGGGCCGTCTTCGCGCCGATTCCCGGCAGCGCAGACAGTTCCTGTATCAGTCTGCTTATCTGTCTGCTGTAATATTCCATTCTGTATCCCCTGCTTCTCTGATTTGCCGTCTGTGGCATTCTCTTATATTACTTCATTCTCTCTGTTTTTACAAGACCTCCCACGCCGAAAACCCTTTGCCCTCTGCGGCAATGCATGGTAAAATAAACCTGTGAAACGGAGGTCCGTTATGAAAGAAAACATATCCACAATCCCATTAACCGATGCCTTTTCTGCCGACGATGAGTGCCCTTTCTGCTATCTGGAACGCGAAGCGGAACAGCACGCCGTCTCTTTTATTTTAGGCTCTGCCTATATGGAGGACGATATTCGCGAAGAGACAGACGCGGTCGGCTTCTGCCGCCATCATTTTAAGATGATGTATGACTATGGAAACCGTCTCGGAAGCGCGCTGATCCTCTCCACGCATCTGAAAAAATTAAACCAGGAGCTTCGCGAAGCGTGCGAAAAATCCGCACCGCAAAAAACAGGCATATTCCGTCGGAAAAAACACAATGCAGCTGCGGCGGGAAATGCCAGAACACCTCTTGGCGCCTGGGTGCGCAAAAAAGAGCAGTCCTGCTATGTCTGCGATCATTTCCGCACAATTTACAGCCTCTACCTCGATACCTTTTTTGATCTTTACCGGAAAAGCGATGAATTTCGTTCGATTTTTGAAAACTGCAAAGGGTTCTGTCTGCCCCATTTCGGCGATCTGATCGAAGCGGCGGAAGAAAAATTAAACGATGCGCACAAAGAGGCATTTTATCCGAAAGTATTTTCACTGATGCAGGAACACATCGACCGGGTTCAGAGAGACGTGTCCTGGTTCGTGGAAAAAAATGATTACCGGAATAAAGATAAAGACTGGAAAAATGCTGCGGACAGCATCCAGAGAGCAATGCAGAAATGTGCCGGCGGATATCCGGCGGACGGGATCTTTAAAGCAAACCTGTAAAAACGTACGGCTTTTCGTCTTCCAGACAAAAAGCCGTACGTTTTTATACCGTGCCAAAAAAACCTCAAAAGGGAAGTCCGCCCAGTCCGCCCATACCTCCGGTGATTTTTGACATGGAATTTGCCGATGCCTCTTCAATCTGGCGAAGCGCCTCGTTTGTCGCCGCCATAATCAGATCTTCCAGCATCTCTATGTCATCCGGATCCACAACCTCCTCGGAGAGCTTCACCTTCGTAACTTCCCGCTTACCGGAAATTGTCACTTCCACAGCCCCGCCGCCCGCGGCCGCCGTGACTTCTTTTTCCTCCAGCTCCTTCTGCGCTTCCTCCATCTGACGCTGCATCTTCTGGGCCTGCTTCATAAGGTTGTTCATATTTCCCGGCATACCTCCCGGAAAGCCGCCTCTTTTTGCCATTTAAAAATCCTCCTCTTCTATTTCAAATTGTATCAGCTCTCCCAGTTCCGGATAGACCTCCTCACCCGGCTGCCCGCTGTCATTGTATTTAACCTGTATTTCAATCTGTTTTCCGGTACGCTCTGCGGCCGCCTCCTTTAAGGCGTCCTGGCATCCCGAACGGTTTTCCGCAATGTAGGAATAGGCATTCGCATCGTCAAACACCAGCAGAAGCGCATTGTCCGCCCCGAGAGATTTTATGGCCTTTTTCAGATAATTCCGTGTAAGCCCTTCCATTGCAGACATGATACTGTTCCAGCCCGCGATCACCGCTTTGATATCCTCCGGAATCGCTTCCGGCAGCTTCTCTTTCACCCGCTTCTGGCCGGCCGTCTGCGTTGTTCCCGTGGCGCTGCCCTGCGGCGCCGTGAAAACACCGTTTTCCATTTTCTTTTCAATGCTGTCTATACGGTCGATGAGCGACGAATAATCTCTTTCCATCCCGGGCCTGCACAGCTTTATCAGCGCAATCTCGATCAGAATCCGTTTCTGGACCGCATATCTGATCTGACTGCCCAGTTCAGAAAAAATGCGGATATACCGCATAAGAATCTCCGGCTCCACCATCTGCGCCTCTTCTCTCAGAAGCGCCAGATGTTCGGCTGATACGTCCAGCACTTCTTCCATATCGTCCGAACTCTGAATCAGCATCAGATTCCGCAGATACCAGGTAAAATCCGTCACGAACTGTCCCAGCTCCCGCCCCTCGATGACCATCTCTTCCAGCGTGCCGACAGCACCCGTGATATCCTTTTCCAGAATCCGGCGGAGCAGCCTGCTGAACACCTCCGTATCCACAGCCCCCAGCGTTTCCAGCACTTTGTCATACGTCAGGTCCTGCCCAAGGTAAAATGCAATACACTGATCCAGCAGACTGAGCGCATCCCGCATCGAACCGTCCGCCGCCTTCGCAATATAGCGCAGCGCCTTTTCTTCTGCCGGAATCTGTTCTTTTTCCATCAGTCCGGCAAGGCGTGCGGCAATGGTTTCAATCGCAATTCTGCGAAAATCATACCTCTGGCATCTCGAAAGAATCGTGACCGGAATCTTATGCGCTTCGGTTGTCGCCAGAATAAATATGACATAGGACGGCGGTTCCTCAAGCGTTTTTAAAAGCGCGTTGAAAGCTCCTATCGACAGCATATGAACCTCGTCGATAATATATACTTTATATTTTCCTTCTGTCGGCCGGTATTCCACCTCTTCCCTGATCTGGCGGATATTGTCGACGCCGTTGTTGGAAGCGGCGTCGATTTCGATGACATTCATGGAATTACCCGCCGCGATCGCCTTACAGGCTCCACATTCCCCGCAGGGTCCGCCGTCCACCGGATTTTCACAGTTGACTGCCTTTGCGAAAATCTTCGCAATCGTAGTCTTTCCAGTTCCTCTTGTTCCGCAAAACAGATACGCATGCCCGATCCGGTCTGCCTTGATCTGGTTTTTTAACGTTGTCACAATATGTTCCTGGCCTTTTACATCCGCAAACTCCTGTGGACGAAATTTACGGTACAGCGCCGTGTATGACATGCCCTCTGCCCCTTTCTCAATCGCCGAAGCTGATGCCGGTGCGCTTTGCCTCTTTGATCATCTGACTGCCCGGCTCCACCATTTTTAATTTTCCGGCCACCTCGCCGAGCGGTACACGCTTCGTCTTTCCATTTACCATGGCAATCATATGACCATAATCCTCGTCCATAATCGCCTTGGCCGCCGCCGCCCCAAGCCTTGTGCAGAGCACACGGTCGTACGGGCATGGGCTGCCGCCGCGCTGTGTATGCCCCGGCACCGTCACGCGCACTTCCACGCCGGCCTCCTTCATAATGCGATCCGCAATTTCATAGGACACAGACGGATATTCGCGCTTTGCCACCTTTTCTTTGTATTCTTTTTTGGAGAGCGCGGCATCTTCTTTGGAGATTGCCCCCTCCGCCACAGCCAGTATGGTAAATCCTTTTCCTGCCCTGGTACGCTTGTTGATCGCTTTGACCACTTTATCGACATCATACGGAATCTCTGGCAGAAGAATAATATCTGCGCCTCCGGCAATCCCTGCATAAAGCGTCAGCCAGCCAACCTTATGTCCCATGACTTCCACAATAAAAACACGATTGTGACTTGCCGCTGTGGTGTGGATACAGTCGATGGCATCTGTCGCAATATTGATGGCGCTCTGAAACCCGAATGTAACATCCGTTCCATAGATGTCATTGTCGATCGTCTTCGGAAGATGAATGATATTAAGCCCCTCCTCCCGCAGAAGGTTGGCCGTCTTCTGGGTTCCGTTTCCTCCCAATATCACCAGGCAGTTCAGATTCAGTTTGTAGTATGTCTGCTTCATCGCTTCAACTTTATCCAGTCCGTTCTCATCCGGCACACGCATCTGCTTAAACGGCTGCCTGGACGAACCAAGGATGGTTCCGCCTTTTGTGAGAATCCCCGAAAAATCTGTAGACGTCAGAAGACGGTAATTTCCGTAAATCAGTCCCTTATAACCGTTTAAGAAACCATAAACCTCCAGTCCGTCCACATTTTCACTCAGTCCCTTGACCACACCGCGCATTGCCGCGTTCAGTGCCTGACAGTCTCCGCCGCTTGTCAGCAATCCGATTCGTTTCATCTGCTTTTCCTCCTGTAATTCATTTCCGCTTTCATGATACCCCTGTGTCCTGCCTTTCGCGGCAACACCATACAACAGAGAGGGTACTGTCAGCTTCCGGCAGATGCACTCAGCCCGCTTCGCAGGCTGGTGCCACACAAAGTCCGCAGCAGAGTGCGGACTCCTGATTGTAAGTTTTCAAAAGCTTTCCTTCATAATACTACGCTTTTCCACTTCATTTTGCAATAGGTTTCACCGCAACCTGTCTGCACAGCGCTAATAATCAACATGAAACCCGTGCTCATCCGAAAGTTCCGGAATCCGCTCCCTGGACATTTCATCCACACGGATATAGCGATCCTTATACAGCTCTGCGAGGAGCACCTCTATTTCCTCCGGCCGACCCTGCATTTCCGCCGACACCGTCCCGTCATACTCATTCCTCACCCAGCCAGTCAGCCCATAACGCCCCGCAAGATGAGACAGCCTGTAGCGGAACCCCACTCCCTGGACTCTGCCCTTAAAAGAAATATACTCTCTGACTCTGTCACTCATCGCAGAGCACCTCTTCCCATTCCGCCTCCTTAAAACCAGTCAGAACGGTCTCATCCGTCACAAGAATCGGACGCTTTACCAGCATCCCGTCCGTGGCGAGCAGGGCATACTTCTCCTCCATCGACATTCCGGGCAATTTGTCTTTAAGCTTCTTCTCTTTGTAAAGCATCCCGCTGGTGTTAAAAAACCTTTTGATATCAAGGCCGCTCTTTACATGCCATGCTTTCAGCTCCTGTACCGTCGGGTTGTCTTCCTTAATATTGCGTTCACTGTAGGCGATCCCGTGCCCGTCAAGCCATGCTTTTGCCTTTCTGCAGGTGGAACATGCAGGGTACTGCACAAATAAGATATCCATAATTTTCCTCCGCGCCGTTTACGGCTGTTTTTTTAGTCTGCCTCGCCATTTCTGTCGATATTATAATATGTTTCCACGGGAAGCACAATCTATTTTTCCACATAGATTGACCACCCTGCACAAAACAGGTATAATAATACCGTTAAAAAGAAACCTTGAAAGAAATGAGGTCAGAATGAAATCATACAACTGGGTCGTCATAGGCTGCGGTGACATCGCAGGTCAGTTCGCGGCGGCCATGCAAAAAGAAGGACGAAGCCTTTACGGAGTGGCAAACCGGACGCATGCTAACGCCGTCGCTTTTGCCGGAAAATACGGGGCAGCAAAGGTCTATGACTCGATACAGGACGTTTTTACCGACAGAAACGCGGATATCGTTTACATAGCAACTCCCCATAATACGCACATTCATTATCTGAAAGAAGCCCTGCGGCACGGAAAACATGTCCTCTGTGAAAAATCCATCACCCTGAATTCGGAAGAGCTCAGTCAGGCCCGGGTCTTTGCGGAGGAACATCACGTGATTCTGGCAGAAGCAATGACAATCTATCATATGCCACTGTACAAAGAGCTTCACAGACGGATGAAAAGCGGCATGTGGGGCAGGCTTAAAATGATTCAGATGAATTTTGGCAGCTATAAAGAATACGACGCGAACAGCCGCTTTTTTTCTCCCGGCCTCGCCGGCGGCGCCCTGCTGGATATCGGGGTATACGCTCTTTCCTTTATCCGGTGGTTTTTCTCCGAATCCCCGGACCAGATCGCGTCACAGGTAAAATTTACGCCAGGCGGGGTTGACGAGCAGGCCGGCATCCTGTTGATGAACCCTTCCGGTGAAATGGCGGCCGTCACGCTCTCATTCCTCGCAAAACAGCCGAAAAGAGGCATGATTGCATTTGAAAAAGCCTATATTGAAATTTACGACTATCCGCGGGCAGATAAAGCAGTCGTCACTTATACAGAAGATAACCGCCGGGAAACGATCACATGCGGAACGGCAGACGATGCCCTGCGCTATGAAATCCGCGATATGGAGCAGGCCGTATCCGGCTCCTCCAATGAAATGCAGCCCGGCTATACGCTCGACGTCATGTCGGTTATGACGCGCCTTCGAAATACATGGGGCCTGTCCTATCCGGAAGAAATGTAATTGCCGGCAGCATCGCGTTAACCACGCCTGCCGTTTTTTAAAAATTGCTTGCAAAAAGAAAAAAATGTGGTATACTGAAGAAGTGTCTGATGGCGATACATCGGATACCTCTGACAAGGAGAGTTATCGAAGTGGTCATAACGAGCTGCACTCGAAATGCAGTTGTCCATTCCTGGGCACGTGGGTTCGAATCCCACACTCTCCGCCAGACGCTTACGCCCACAAGCGGTTTTGCCGCTTGTGGGCTTTTTTATTGCCGACAGGCAGGATACAGACGAAGCACAAATACAGGCAGACCTGAAAAGCCCCTGCTCTACGGCGGCTTTTTTATTTGCGGCCGCAAGGCCGGATCGTTTACCTGACTTCTTCCTTTTTAAATCTGAACAGGCTCGCGGCAACCGCCAGTATGCTCATAACCAGAATAATTATGAATGAACTCTCTTTCGTACAGCCTGACCCGGATAAGCGTCCCATTACAAGAAGATAGGAAGCTGACCACGGATAAAATCCTGCTATCCCCGAATTTGACAGGACAACATTGATCAGGCTGACTGCCGCGATGGCAATCAATGGTGCGACAAAACCCTTCGACCTTATTGTAAGATAAATAAAAGGGGTCTGTGTAGCGCATAATAATATCCCTCCAAAAAGCATTTTTATCAGAAAAAACAGAAAAGACGGAATCGTAATCTGCTCTACCGGAATAAAACAGCTGCACAGGAGGGCTGACACCAGAATTTCCAGCCATGAAATCAACATAAACAAGAAAATCAGCATAGCAAAAAAAAGCAATTTGCCGCAAAGGAATGTCACCCTCGAAACCGGAATCGCAAAAATATTTTTCAATGTCCCGTCCGTATATTCCCGACTGATTATCCATGCACCCATAATGGTCAATACGATTGGCCCGGATAATAACATAAGAAACATCAGCGCATTGTCATAAAGGGTAAATACACTTATGACATTACCGGGATCAGAAAGGTAATTTGTCACAGCTCTCACACAGACTAATAAAGGAACAATGAGCGTGCCCAGCATTCCGATCAAAAGAAACTTTGAGCGTTTCAGTTTTATACATTCGCATTTTAACAATCTAAGCAATTCCCTCACCTCCGGTTATTCGTTTGAAATGTTCTTCCAGGCTGCCCTCGCAGGTATGCGCTTCAGAAACTTCCAGACCGTTTTCTACAAAAACGCTGACGATCTTTGTCACCGGCAAAGCAGAATGATACAATTGAATATTGTGGTCGTCCCGAATCGTAAATTGTTTTTCCTGAAAAGACTGTTCTAAAATCCTCGCTGCCTGTGCCGTGTCCGATACAGTAAAATGAATATATTTACTGCTTTTTTGTTCCAGTTGCGCAAGACTTTCCTCTTCCAGCAATATGCCTTTGTCAATAATACCGATAACATCGGCAAGCAGCGAAACCTCAGATAAAATATGACTGGAAATAAAAATTGTTTTTCCCCCTTTTTCACATAACCGCCGCAGGAGTAAGCGGACCTCTGCAATGCCAATCGGGTCAAGTCCGTTAATCGGTTCATCGAGAATTAAAAGCTCCGGGTCATGCATGATTGCAAGGGCAATTGCCAGCCGCTGCTTCATGCCAAGGGAATACTCTGAAAACAATTTCTGATCCTTATAAGGCAGGCTGACTAAATCCAGCGCATCCTTTATAGCATGGCGGCCCGGCACTCCCCGCAAGGTGGCAAAAATATGCAGATTTTCCGCTGCAGTCAGATTCGGATAAAAACCAGGAGCTTCAATCAGGCTGCCGATACGCGGAAGCAATTTCTTTTCATTCCCCCACAAAGCCTTCCCCCATATCCTGATTACGCCCGACGTGGGCCGGGTAAGCCCAAGCAGCATTTTCATTGTCGTAGTCTTTCCGGCGCCGTTTCTTCCAAGCAGGCCGTAAATTTTTCCTTTCTCTACATGGAGACTGAGATCGGCGACGCTTATCACGGCGCCGTACTTCTTTGTGAGATTCTCTGTTTCAATGATGTAATCCATATTCACACCTCCTGTTCTGTAAGATATTTTATCACGCCGGTCTTGCATTAACCTTGCATTAACCTTGTATTAACCTTGCAGTCCAAAACGACTGTCCTCGAAAAGGTTTCTGATAAATAATTAAGGCTCCCGCCACAAAAGGCGCGGGAGCCTTAGCTGACCAGCGGGAAAAGCAGAGTAAATGTCGTCCCGTTCCCCCGTACGCTTTTTACCGTAATTGAACCGTTCATTTTTTCCACAAGCTGATAAACAATCGATAAGCCAAGACCGCTTCCCTTTTCAGCGCCACCCCTGTCACATTTGTACAGTCGTTCAAAGATATGCTTCAAATCCTCTTTTTCAATTCCTACGCCATTGTCTGTTAAAATAATTTCCATATTGCTATTTTTCCTCGACAAAATTATTTCTATTCTGTCGGCACGACTATGCGCAACCACATTCTGAATAAGATTGTTTACTATGCGCATATACCCGTCTGTATCAAGGTTTACCTTAAACGGCTGTTCGGGAATAACAATGTTATAATCGATCTGGCGCTCTTCCAATATCGGTATCCAGTCACTCAGCATATTTCTTGTCAGTTCGGCAGCTTCAACCGTCTTTATCTCCATAGACAGCTCATCTGAATTCAGCTTGAACCAGTCAAAAAGCACATCTATATATTCCTTCAGATCGTGCGCTTTGCAGCGGGCAATTTCTATATAATTATCACGGTCTATCCCGGTGACAACCTCTTTATGCACTGCATCCAGATACCCTATCAGCGTTGTAAGGGGTGTTCTGACGTCATGCGAAAGGCTTGTCATAAGCCGTTTGTTTGTCTCCTCTGTCTGACGAAACGCAGAAAGCCTGTTCTCATAAGATACGATCATATCATTGATTTCATAGGCAAGCGGCGCGGCAAATTCATCCGCGGCTGATAAAATGCGCCTGTTTCCATTTCCACTCTTTACATCAGCCAGTACTTCCGTCATTTCAGAAACCCGCTTTTTCACCCGTCTGACAATAAAGCATGAAATGAGAGCAGAAACAATGGCAGCCAGAACGGAAATAATAACGACAAATTTCATATATAATCATACCTCCCTGTTAAAACCTGCGTCTCTTTTGCCCTCTGGCAAAACTTTATCAGCTCTGATTATATATGGCCAGGAAGATAAAAACAAGAAACATGTCCTCTTTTTCTCCCTGGAAACGCAAAAAAGGGAGAATGCGTCGATGACTGCTATTCTCCCCTGGAAACAATATGCGATTTTCAGTAACGTTTGATTTTTTTCGACGGTGTCTTGTCAAACTCCGTCTCCCGCACCTTTAAGCGGTACACTTTGCGGTACGGAGGCTCGCCCAGATTATAGTCATCAATCACTTTCTGCAGTGCCGCCTGGATATCCCTGATCCCTTTCTTTTTCGCATAATCAAAATCCGGAAAAATCTCCGCCTCGATCACACCCTCGCTCTCACGGACCAGAACTTCCTGCACCAGGCGCTGCGCCCCGATTTTGTTTTCCAGCTCTTCCGGCGAGACATTCTCACCATTTTTCGTGATGATCAGATTTTTCTTTCTGCCCGTCAGGAACACAAAACCATCTTCATCCACATAACCGAGATCTCCTGTGACAAGCCAGCCATCTTTCAGCGTTTCCGCCGTCTCCTCTGTCATTTTATAATATCCCTGCATCACACTGCTGCCGCGCACCCACAATTCGCCGTCCACCGTCCTGGCCTCACAGTTTGGCATGAGCTTACCGACCGACTCCCTCTTTTTGTTCCAGCTTAAATTGGTACTGATCACCGGAGCGCACTCCGTCATTCCATAACCCTGCAGAATCGTAATGCCATATTTTCCGAACAGATCAAAATAAGCCGGGTTGAGGTAAGCGCCTCCGCTGCAGATCGTATGAAACTGCTTTCCGAACACCTTTGCTTTCACGACGGCCGCCGGAAGCCAGGATGTCTCTTCCAGCTTCTTCGCAAGGGTCTCGATCATCAGCGGTACCATCAGTATCATCTCTGGTTTAAACAATTTGATATTCCTGGCCACACGGATCAGCGAGTCGTTGATACAGATGACACTGCCCAGCGAAACGGCTTTTAAAATATCCATGGAAAGACAGTATGCGTGGTGGATCGGCAGCACTGACAGCAGTACGGTCCGCTCCGGAATCTTCATATCCAGACAGGTGGCATTCTCCGCCAGATTCCGCTGCGTAAGCATAACGCCCTTGCTCTTCCCCGTCGTACCGGAGGTAAACATGATCGTACAGAGCTGTTCCGGATCCGGTTCATAGTCAAAGCTTCCTCCATGCCCGCGCAACAGTGCAAAAAACGATAAAGCCGTCCCGTCGTTCTCCTCTTTCTGCATCAGGATCAGATGCTTTAACTTCGGACAGCGCTCCTTTACGATCGCCGCGACATCCCCCCTGGCTTCATCCAGAACAAACACCCTTGCATCCGCACGGTCGATCAGCTCGCACAGCTCCTCCGCCGGCAGGGAAGCATCCAGAGGCACAGCCACGCTCCCGCTGTTTACCGTTCCGAAATAGGAAACCAGCCACGGATACGACGTCGGTCCCGTTATTGCAATATGGCTTCCCTGCTCTCCCAGCGACTTTAACACACAGGAAAAGCTTTCACTGTCCTCCCGAAGCTGCCTGTATGATTTTGCCTCGATTTCATCCTTTTTCTTTTTATAGCGGATGGCGTCTTCCGCCCCAAAACGCCGCTCTGCCCCCACTAATATTTCACGAATTGTTTTACAGACCATTTTTATCCCTGCCTTTCCAGCCATGCAGATACCGACCTATGACTCCGCGGACAATTTTTCCAGATAATCGCACGCTTCCTGCACGGTGCGTATCTCCGCCACTTCCTGCTGGTCGATCTCCACATCAAACGTATCCTCCAGATCTCCGAGCATACTCATAAAATCAAACGATGTAAATCCAAGATCCTCCATAAAGCGGGACTCGGGACGAATTGCGTCCTTATCGATTTCAACATAATTTACAATCATTTCCGTCAGCTTTTCAAACATTTTTTCTTCTCCTTATTTATACTGCGCTTATAATCTCACCAATTTTTTGTTCTGGATTTTCAATTCCCTTAAACATAATTTTACAGAGATAATAGTACATGTACTCCAGTTTTTCACGGGATACCGCCTTGATCTGGTGTTCAAAATTAAAGTCAAGCCCGTTGTCGTCCGACCGGTGCATCACAGTCAGATACATCGCCTGTGTTGTAGCGCCATTGGGATACCATCTGGTTTTATAGTGGATTCCGCCCAGCTTATCCAGTCCTTTTTCCCGAAGCGTAAGAGGCTGATAGGTCAGCGACATCGGCTCATATGTGCCTCCGGCCTCTGCCGGATAAAGTTTACCACGATATGCAAAATAAGAAACCGGATCAAAATTGGCATGGCGGAACAGCTCATTCTGCTTATCCCGCATCAGATAAACGCCCTCAAGGAAGGTCTTGTCCTCCGATAAAATAGTACGGAACGGAAAGGAATGAATCCGCGTGCCACCCGATTTCTTCTCCTGCAGCGTCGCCCTTCTGGCAATCGCCGTGTTGATGGACACATCGTCATTTCCGTTCATCTTCTGAAAATAAGTACGCAGCCCCATCATAAGAAGACATACGAGGGACACATGATATTTTTCGCAAAATTCCATCAGCCGCGCTGTCGGCTCCGCCTCCAGATGAAAGATATCCAGCGCAGAATCCACGGAGTCCGACACGTTGACAGCAGCCCGCACATTCGGATTGTTCGTCCGCGCTCTCGCCTCATCGAGGCGTACCGTACCGTCAATCCCATTGTAAATCGGTTCGGAAGATTCGATCAGCCTGTGGAAAAACTCCGTATCGCGCTCCTTTGCACGGCATCCCGCCTCATAATCCAGATCTTTTTTCAACTGTGCAATATAGGAAGCCATATCTTTTGGATATGGTACATCCTCGTACATCGTATTACAATATAGCTCAATGATATCTTTAAGGAAGCAGATAATCGACTGTGCGTCCATTGTCAGGTGATCGACCAGCAGATAGACGCCGTTGTGCCCGTCGGAAGTCTGAATCATGACAATCCGGTTCATCGGCGCGTCATGATGTTCAAACGGGATCTCCGTCCATCCCCGCATCACGCTCTCCGCTTCATCCATCGATTTTTCCCTGAAGTCGACAAGTTCAATCTCCCGCTCCTCTTTATCAGCCAGATACTGATACCAGTTCCCCTCTTTGTCCTGCGCAAAACGCAGCCGCATCGATTCACAGCGCTCATACGCCTTATAAATAGACTGCCTCAGCACTTCAAAATCCAGATCCACTTCAATGGTGAGGCTCGTACCGATATTCAGCACCTGTTTTTTCGGACAGAAATCCAGATAAAAAAAGTGAAACTTCTGTGCAACGGTCAACGGGTAAACCTTATGTCCTTTTCTTGTTTTCATCATCTCACAACTCCTCCTATAAATTGATCCAGCGCCCGCTCATAAGCCTGCATGTCTTTATAATAACTCTCCGCATGGGCCGCACCTTTCACAATCAGCTTCTGTTTTGGCGAGGCACAGTTTTCATAAATCTCCTCACACATACGGACCGGTACAAATGTATCCGCGTCACCGTGAATCATCAGAACAGGAACGACGGCTTTCCTCACTTCCCGCGCCGCATTGCATTCATCCATTCCATATCCTGCTTTTCTTCTATTGATATAATCGGCCATCGGTATGACCGGAAACGCGGGGAGGTGATACATCGTGTGGAGCACATGGGTGAAAACCTCCTTTGGAGAGGTAAAGCCGCAGTCTGAAATAATCCCTTTTACCTGCCGCGGAAGCGTAAGACCGCTCGCCATCAGAACCGTTGCTCCCCCCATTGATGTCCCATGCAGCAGAATCTGCACCTGCTTTCCACAGTTTCCGACTACCCAGTTCACCCAGAGGAGGGCGTCTTTCCGGTCAAGACAGCCAAAACCGATATACTCTCCCTCGCTCTTTCCATGTGCACGCTCGTCAACAAGCAGCATACTATACCCATGTTTCAGATAATAATCTGAAAGCGCAATATAATCTTTCATCCCCTCACTCGTATACCCGTGAAAACATACGACCACTTTCGATTCATCCTCACGGGGAAAATACACGGCGTGCAGCTTCAGTCCGTCTTCTGCAGTTATCCACACGTCCCGGTGCGTCTGCGCATGCAGATACTCTTTTCTGTCGCTGAGCAGCGCTGTATACTGAGACCAGTCCGTGCCAGCCATCTTCATCGTGCGCTCTGTTCTGGCTTCATTCCGCTTCATCGTACGCCGGTAAAAATAAATAGATTCGCCCGCTCCGACGATGGCGGCACCCGCTCCGAGCGCGAGCACTGTTTTTATAAACCCTCTCATACGTTTTCAATCCCCCTGACATTTTTCGACCATTGGTCAACTTTTGTTCTCCTATACCTTATCACCTTTTCGACCATCGGTCAACACTCAGTATGTAAAATCTGCACGGTTTTTCCTCTCTTTTTCTGTCCTTTTTGCCAATTGCCGTTGTTGTTTCCGACATGCTATACTAAAAAAAGTTTCATATTCACATATTTACTGACTTATAAGGAAGGCTTGAAGAAATGGCAAATCATGAAAAATACGATCTGATTCTGGATGCACTGGAAAAGCTTCTCACCGGCAGAAATCTTCAGACAATTTCCGTCAGCGAGATCGCACAGACTGCCGGCATTGGGAAAGGAAGCATCTATTATTATTTTCCTTCAAAGGAAGCCATCTTTGAGGCATTGGTGGAGCGGAACTATGAAAAACCGCTGGAGACGGCAAAAAAACTGGCGGGCCAGACTCATATTTCCCCTTTCACGCGTATGGCCATGATCTTTCAGGCATGCCGCAGTTCATCCTCTGCGTTCTTAGACCGTCAGCCGAGTCCGCTGCAGGCAAATCCACAGGAAAGTTCCCTGCTTCACCAGAAATATATGAACCATCTGATCACAGAGGTAAAACCTGCTCTGACAGAAATCATACGGCAGGGCATCAGCGCCGGCCAGATTCACTTCGACTATCCGGCTGCCCTCGCGGAGATCGTTCTGATTGTCCTGACCGTAAAACTGGACAATTCCCTTGTCCCTTCTCCGGTTGAAGACATAGAAGAAACTCTGCTCGGTCTGATTTCCCTTCTGGAAAAGGGAACGGGCAATCCGGTGGGATCTCTCAATTTCCTGACCACCTGCATGCAGACACCTTCCTGACCTCCGGTCGATGCACGCAGATTTCTCTGCAGACTCCCCCTTATAAATGATGAATCTTTCACAGCAGACAAAAAACCGGACAGACGACACTTCATCGTCCATCCGGCCTCTCTGACCACTCCTGTATTTTATTTCACCGCCGGCCGGCAGAAGAGCCGTTCATGCGTCCGTCAACAGAAGAAAAATAAAAAAGTGACTGGAAACAGCCACTTTTCAACAAAAAATCGGAGCAACAGGATTTGAACCTGCGACCTCACGGCCCCCAGCCGTGCGCGCTACCAAACTACGCCATGCTCCGATGTCTTACTTTGGCATTATAACACATCTGTTTCTGTTTTTGAAGCCCTTTTGTAAAATTTTTTTCTTGCATTTTCTCAGAATCCTCTATAAAATGCTTAATATAAGGTTATTTTTTATCAACATACTGAGGTGAAAGACATGAGTAATCTGAAGGCACTAACAAAAACCAAAAAGACACGACATCTCGGACGCAAAGTGAGCATTCTGGTGGCATGTCTGCTGGCAGTCAGCATTATCGCAGTCGTCTGTCTGTGTATCTTCATATTTAACAGGCTTACAACAAATATGCTGAAAGACCAGTGTATAAGCGGTACAAATATACTGGCTTATCAGCTCGCACAGGACGACGGGACAAAAGACCAGACAGAACTCCTCGACGATCTGAAAGAACAGCTGGGATGTGAGTTTACCATCTTTGAGGGGAACACGCGCGCCTGCACGACGATTCAGCAGGACGGCACACGTGTCGTCGGGACGACACTATCGGACGAACTCGCGGAGATTATCCTCACACAGGGAAAGAGTTATGTCGGAAAGGCCGATATTCTGGGCGTGGAGCATCTCTGCTCTTATGTCCCGACCACCGGCGCAGACGGCCAGGTAAACGGACTTATATTTGCCGGCATATCCATGGCAGACGTCTCTGAACAGACAAATCTGGCAATCAGACTTTCCTGCGCAGCCGGAATGTGCCTGATTGTCATCAGCTTCATTCTTCTGACCATTTATGTGAGATACCGCATCTCCGTACCGCTTTCCCGGCTGACGACACTGGCCTTGAAAATGGAAGAAGGCGAACTCGGCCTGGACGGAAACAGTTCTCTGACCGCCAATGTAAAGTCCAACGATGAGATCGGTCTTCTTGCCGACATCTTCGAAACCACGACGCTGCGGCTGCGCAGCTACATCGGGGAAATTTCTGCCGTCCTGAAGGCGATTTCAGACGGCGATCTGGATAAAAAAACAACACTCGACTACGTCGGCGATTTCTCCTCGATCAAAACGTCCTTGGACGATATTCTTGCGAAGCTCAACAGTACCATGTCGCAGATTGTCGAAAGTTCCGCTTATGTCTCAAACGGCTCGGAACAGATGTCCATCGGTGCGCAGGCTTTAAGCCAGGGAGCCGTCGAGCAGGCAGGCGCCGTCGAAGAGCTGGATGAAAACATCCGCGAAATCTCCGGACAGGTGACTGAGACAGCGGAAAATGCACGGCTTGCAAACGAGAAAGTGGAATATGTCGCGCGGCAGCTTCTTGAGAGCAACCAGAAAATGCACGAAATGATCGATGCAATGGAAGAAATCAACGCCAGCTCCAGCGAAATCGGAAAGATCTTAAAAACCATTGAGAGCATCGCATTCCAGACCAACATTCTCGCCTTGAACGCATCCGTGGAGGCAGCACGGGCGGGAACAGCCGGAAAAGGGTTCGCCGTAGTGGCTGAAGAGGTACGGAGCCTCTCGACCAAGACCTCAGAAGCTTCCCAGTCAACGGCTGAGCTGATTGAGCGCTCCATCGGCGCCGTAGAATATGGAACAAAAATCGCCAATGAGACGGCGGCCCGCCTGGAATCTGTTGTACTTGGGGCAAACGAAGTCACGGAAGCGACAAACCGGATTGCCGACGCCTCCCGCACCCAGGCCGACGCCATCTCCCAGATACAGGAAAGAATCAGTCAGATCTCCGATGTCGTACAGACCAATTCCGCGACTGCGGAGGAAAGCGCAGCCACCAGCCAGGAGTTAAGCTCCCAGGCCGGACTGCTGAAAAAACTGATCGGGATCTTCCGTTTAAAATCTTCGGGATCTTCGTTCTAAGCCAGCGCTTCTATAACTCCAGAGCTTACAGCAGGAGCCCGCACTTTCGGTGCGGGCTCCTGCTATGCCAGTCCGTACATCCGCCGGAGGCGCCTGTGAAACCTTCTTTCCTTCATTCTGGTATCGCAAGTCAGGCTCTGCCTATCCCTGGCCGACATACGACTTTTCAATCTGCATAATGACAAAATATTCTCTTCCGAGCCGCTTTTTTATCTTCTCCCCGATTATGCGCTCCAGCTCCTCGTCCCCGATATAAAACCGATGCGGCACAACCACGTCAAAGATAAGGTTTGTATGTGTGGGCCCCTCCACAGCCCGGAAATCGTGTATGGAAATCGTCTCGTCAATACAACCGATCACGGATGTCACCGCACCCTTAAGGGCAGAAATTTTGTCATCAGAAGTCACAATGGGATCCATGTGTATGACGGCATCACATGCAAGCTGCGCCTTAAGTTCTCTCTCAATATTGTCAACAACATCATGAAGCGCCAGAATATCCCCGTCGGACGAAACCTCGGCATGGAGCGAAATCATCCGGCGGCCCGGCCCATAATCATGCACAATCAGATCGTGCATCCCGCAGACCTCCGCGTGCGCGGTCACGATACGTCCGATTTCTGCGACAAACTCCGCGTCGGGCGTCTGTCCAAGCAGCACATCAAGCGTCTCCCGCGCGGCACAGATTCCCGTATAAAAAATAAAAAGCCCTACCAGTACACCGCAGAATCCGTCCATCTTCCATCCGGTAAAATAACTGACAAACGCAGAGAGCAGCACAACTGCCGTGGCACACACATCACCCAGACAATCAGATGCCGTTGCCCGCATTGCTGCAGAATCAATCTTTTTGCCGACCTGCATGTTGTAAAATGCCATATACAGTTTGACCGCAACAGACGCTCCGAGAATCACTGCCGCCGTCACCGAAAACTGTGTCTGAACAGGATGCAGCATTTTTTCCACAGATTCCCGCAAAAGCTCATACGCCATCAACAGGATCGCCGCTGATACAGCCAGTCCGGAAAGATACTCCATTCTTCCATGGCCAAACGGATGCTTCGGATCCGGTTTCGCCCCGGCAAGCTTAAACCCCACCAACATTACGAACGAAGAACCGGCATCCGACAGGTTATTAAACGCGTCCGCCCTGACCGCAACCGAACCGGCAGAATTTCCTGCCAGAAACTTTCCCACTGCGAGCAGAATATTCAAAAATATCCCTACAATCCCGCAAAGCATGCCGTACGACTGTCTGACCTCTGATCTGTCATCCGTTTCTCTGATAAAGATCTTCGCAAGAAGTGATATCATTGCCGCTCCCCCTTATTACAACTTTCCGATATCCTCAAACGGCCAGTAAATCACTACCGCCTTCCCCAGTATCTTTTCGCGCTTTACATATGTGTTCTCCCAGTACCGGGCATCCCAGGAATCGTTACGGTTGTCACCGAGCATCAGATATGACCCTTCCGGTATTTCAAAATGATACGGTCCTGTCGACACAAACCAGCTGTTCTTCAGATAACGCTCCTCAAGCGGTTGCGTCGAATCGTCTATGTAGACACGGCCGTCCTCAATCGTGACCGTCTCCCCGGGAAGACCGATAATGCGCTTTACATAGAGATCTTCCTCATTATCCGGGTAATGAAAAATCACGATATCTCCCCGACTGGGCTCTGTATTCAGATATGCCAGCCTGTTTCCGATCAGCCTGTCTCCCGGCATAATGGTATTTTCCATTGAACCGGTTGGAATATCTGCATTGATAATCACATAATTTTTAAGGACAACTGCCACCAGCATCGCCACCGCAAACGTCGCAATCCAGCTTATCATTTCTCTTATCACAGATACTTTCGGCTCCTTTACCTCTTTTTCCACTGTTTCTCTGCTCTGACCATCCATATATGCTTCAACTCTCTTTCTGCTTTTCTGCTTCTTTTTCTCATTCTAACACAGATAGACGAAAATAGAAACCATAAGAAAAAACGTATGGCCCACGGAATGATTCCCGCAGGCCATACGGCTCTTATCCTAGTATTCTTCTTCCTCTTCCTCCTCTTTCTCACCAATATCGCTCACCGGCCGCTCCAGACCTTCGATGGTGATTCCGTTTTTCTCCGCATAATCCCAGAGCGCCGCATGAATCGCTTCCTCGGCAAGAAGAGAGCAGTGTACTTTGACCGGCGGAAGTCCGTCAAGCGCCTCCATCACCGCTTTGTTGGTAACGGCCAGCGCCTCGCGCACCGTCTTTCCCTTCACCAGCTCCGTCGCCATACTGCTGGTCGCAACGGCTGCACCGCAGCCAAATGTTTTAAACTTCACGTCCTGTATCCTGCCTTCGTCATCGATGTCCAGATACATACGCATGATATCGCCGCACTTTGCATTTCCGACCGTACCCACACCACTGGCGTTTTCAATCTCGCCCACATTTCTCGGATGGTTAAAATGATCCATCACTTTTTCGCTGTACATCCCTCTACCTCCCCGAATCTTTCTTTTTGATAAAATCCTCATAGAGCGGCGACATCTCCCGCAGACGCCCGATAATCTTCTTCAGCTCGTCCACCGTATAATCAATTTCCTCCATTGTATTCTGCTCTGAAAGTGTAAGCCGCAGCGAGCCGTGCGCAATCTCATGAGGAAGCCCGATCGCGAGCAGGACATGGGACGGATCCAGCGAACCCGATGTGCACGCCGAACCACTTGAACCGCAGATTCCCGCCTGATCCAGAAGAATCAGCATTCCCTCACCCTCAATAAAGCGAAAACAGAAGTTCGCATTATTGGGAAGACGCTTTTCTCTGTCGCCATTTAATCTGGCATATGGAATCTCCTCCAGTACCCGCCGGATCAGATGATCCCGCAGTCCGCGCTCTTTGCCGGCGCGTTCTTCCATCGCCGCTGCGGCAAGACGGGCAGCCGCGCCAAAGCCGACGATTCCCGGAACATTCAGCGTCCCGGCGCGCCGCTTTCTCTCCTGTGCGCCGCCGTGGATAAAAGAGCGTATTTTAACGCCTTTGCGAATATAGAGCATTCCGATCCCCTTAGGGCCTCCCAGCTTGTGTGCGCTGGCACTGAGCATATCGACCGAAAGCGCATCAACGTCCAGTGGAATATGTCCGTACGCCTGGACTGCATCCGTATGAAACAAAATTCCATGCTCATGCGCAATTGAGCCGATCTCCTTTAGCGGCTGTATCGTACCGATCTCATTGTTCGCCGCCATCACGGAAATCAGAATGGTATCCGGCCGGATCGCCGCCCGCAGCTCATCGAGCAGCAGAAATCCATTCTCATCCACGTTCACATATGTGACATCATATCCTTTCTTCTCCAGATATGCACATGTGTGAAGCACCGCATGATGTTCGATTGTACTGGTGATAATGTGTTTTCCCTTTGTTGCATATGCCTCCGCCGCCGCTTTGATCGCCCAGTTGTCCGACTCACTGCCCCCGGCCGTAAAATAAATCTCTTCCGGCTTTGCATGAATCAGACCGGCCGCTGCTTCCCGGGCATCACTCACTGCTTTCTGGCCTGCTCCCGCAAAACGATAGACTGCGTTGGGATTGCCATATATGTCCGAAAAATAGGGCAGCATCTCGTTTAGCACTTCCGGAATGACCTGCGTTGTCGCCGCATTGTCCAGATAAATTGGTGTCTGCATTTTCTCCTCCCTTTCTGTCCCGGCACTTTCTTCTATATTTATGCAGGACGGGGAGATGATGTCCTCCTGCCCTGCACTTATTTCCTAGCATTTTGATAGGACATGAATATTATACACCATTTCCAGCCCTTGTCAATAGTCCTGATTCTTCTTGTAAAATCTGAAGATACAGGTTAAAATAGAAAAAACACAGGAGGGCAGCATGAATAAGGAAAAAAAATCACCCGATAAAAATATATTATCCACCCTGACACTTATCGGCATCATCAGCATCTGTCTTGTGATCGGCGCCATCTTTGTCAGCCGTATCTTTCCGGATAACAGCATCGGCACACAGGCACGCGCCGTTCTTTGCACGCTGACAGCCATTGAAATTATCTCCCTTCTGCTCTATTTTGCAGGTGTCCTGACAAGAGTCCGCACGCGGACGGCACAACAGGAACGCCGCCTTGCACAGACGCTCTATATGTATGATGTCCAGCAGACCTTATTTGATGCACACAGGAGTCCCGGGCTCATTGTCAGCGCACTGCAGAAAGCTGCGGATATACTGACTGCAGAATCCGCATTTCTGCTTCATTTTGACCGAAACGCCATTCTGGAATATTATATCTGGCCGCCGGCCCCGGAAAATGAAAAAAAACTTCCATCCGGGGAAGGCATGCGGCGCACATTACCGGAAGTCAGCGCTCTTCTTTTCGGCGGAAAAAAGGCTCTGTTCTACCTGGACAGCCGGATACCGGCGCTTGACGACCGCGACCGGATGACACTGGAGCAAAACAATGTTCACAGTCTTATGCTGGTTCCTGTCGTAGACTCCACCGGCCGACTGACATGCGCGCTTGGCGGAATCAATATGAAGCACAGATGGACGGATTCCGGCCTTCTGGAGTGTGTCGCAAGAGATTTCCAGATGGCTCTGACCAATGTTAATTACTATCGCCTCATTCACGAGATGGGCACGCTCGATGTGCTGACCGGGCTGAAAAACCGCAACTGTTATGAACACTCTCTGGCAGACTACACAGCTTTAAAAGACACTCCCCTCTGCTGCCTTTACATAGACGCCAACGGCCTCCATGAGCTGAACAACCATCTGGGCCATGCTGCAGGAGATGAAATGCTGATGTTCGTCAGCAATGCCTTACGTACCATCTTCGGAAATGATCACGCCTATCGCATCGGAGGTGATGAGTTTATCGCCTTCTGCTGCGGCTGTTCACAGGAAGAAGTGGCGGCGCGCATCCGGAAATTTCATGCGCTGCTCAATGAAAGATCCTACCACGCTTCCATCGGCCTCGCATGGAGAGAAGATTCCGCCAGTATCCCCACAGTCGTGTCTGCCGCCGAGAGCAGAATGTACGAAGCCAAACGCCAGTATTACCAGGAAAAAGGAGATGTCTCAAAAGCACGCGAGATGAATCAGAAACTGGAACAGATTCTCAAGGAAAAAAGAGATGCCGATACGTTTCTTTCTATTATCTCCGACTACTTTAAGGGGGTTTTTATCGTGGATCTGAACACGGACGATGTCAGAACTATCTATACCCCGTCCGGTTTTACAGACTTCCTGGAACAGAGCAACTACAAATTCCAATGTGCGCTCTTAAAATACATTGATATCCACGTACACCCCGACTACCAGACCTCGTTCCGCAGCTTTCTGCATTTTAGAACCATCGAGGAAATGCTTCTCGCCGGAAATGTGCCAAAATACCACTACCTGGAAACGAACGGCACGCCAGTCTCTCTCACTGTCTACCCGGCTTCTGATTATGCGAAGCATAAAAAAGAAACCTTCTGGCTGCTGGAAGAATGCCAGAGAGCATAAAAAAAGAGTGCGCCGCACTCTTTTTTTATGTTTCTTATTCCGTTTTAAAAACAGAGATCTCCGTTTTCAGCCCATTCATATTGTCGCCAAGATTTTCCGCCGTCCCGTTCAGATTCTCAACATTCTGCTGCAGATGTTCGACAACATTTTTTACAATTGCCGCGCTCGCCGCCGTCTGATCGATAATCAGAGAAATATTGCGCACCGCCTCAAGCGTATCCTCTCTCTCCCTGTCTGCCCGCTCCGTGCTGACCAGTATTTCCTTAAGCCCTTTAAAGAGCTCATCCATAGATTCACTCATGCTCTCAAACACACCGGTCACTTCCTCCACAGCCTCTGTCTGAAGCGCGACCATGGCGCCTGCCTGTTTTGCATTCTCAACGCTCACTCCCGTCTGCGCGCTGATATGCTCTACGTTGTGACGGATCTCACCTGCCGCCTCCGCAGAACTGTCCGCAAGCTTGCGGATCTCCTCCGCCACGACGGCAAACCCGCGTCCCGCCTCACCGGCTCTGGCAGCCTCAATCGATGCGTTGAGCGACAGCAGATTGGTCTGCTCTGAGATATCGGTAATCGTCGCCGCGAACTGGTTGATGATCTCGGACTCTTTTTTCAGTTCCTCAATACTCTCCTCCACCTTCGCCGTCACCGCCGTCGTCTCGCCGGCCCGTTTTCCCAGAAGCTCCACCAGACCGATTCCACGTTTTATCATCTCCTCGGAACCGGCCACCAGAGACTCAACATCCCTTGCAACCCTGCCGACTTCCTGTATTTCATCGGAAAGGGTATCTGTCTTTCTGACACATTCCTGCGCATGGACAGACTGTTGCTCCATTCCCTCATTGATTTCACTGACGGCCTGGGCGATATCCCTGGAATATTCGTGGAGAACTCCGGAGCTCTCCGTCACCTCCCCGGCAGAAATTTCCAGCTTGTCGGTTGCCTGGCTCACTTTCTGCACCAGTTTTTTATTGTTTGCAATCATATTATTGGCTGCAGACGCCAGCCCCCGAAATTCATCCCGTCCTTTAACCGCGACCTGTGTCGCCAGATTGCCTTCCGCAACCACTTTCAGACTCCCCGAGATACGCTTCATGTTCCTGCGAATGCCGGACGTAATCCACATGCCGATAAAAACGGCAATAATGCTGCAGACAATCACCCCCATCATCGTCATTTCCTTGATGGAGTCTGCCCGCCCCGTCACTATTTCCATTGGAACCAGTGCGCACAGAGACGCATTTGTCCTTTCGCTTCTGCTGTGGAAATAAAGATACCGTCTCCCCGAAAACACAACTTCCTCGGAACCTGCTTCCGCGTCGGGACGGTAGAACGCCTGGCCGGAAAATACCATCTGATCCTCTCCGTACGCCGCCTCGTCTCCGCTCCCTGCAATAATCTCCCTGCCGTTTTCCGTGATAAAACCGACAATGCTTCCCTCTCCAAGATCAAGTTCGCTCAAAAAGTTCCGGACAGTGTCTGTCTTTATGTCAATGACGATAACCGCCTTTCCATTCTGGGCGGGAATCTGACAGGAAAGTATGTAATCCGAACGGTCCAGACTCAGCTTTTCATCCAGTACATCGTGATAATCCACCCATCTCTTCAGTCCCGCCTTTTCATTCGGAGCCGTGTTCATCTCCTCCATGTATTCGTCATAAAATCCGTCAGCAGTGCCGATCTTGGTGCTCATCATCTTCAGATCACTCTGCGGAATCAGATGAATATTGCTCACAAAATCATTCCCGATCTGTGAAGCAAGGATTCTGGTCCGCGTGCTGTCCGTCAGGGAACGTATTTTGGACAGATCGCCATCATACAGCTTCATAAAATATCTGGCCAGATCGGCATCCACCACATATTTTAAAGCCTCCGCTTCAATATATGAATTGCTCAGATCAATGTACTCAGACGCCATACCGACTGTCTGCTGCGTCGATTCCCGAAACGCATCGTTCATTCCCTGCGCCGCTTTCTGGTAAGATACGGCTCCAAGCAGGATCATAAACAGAATAGGCACAAGAAAGCACACAATAATTTTATTGCGAATGCCAAAAATAAGGATCCTCTTTTCTGTCTGTCTCATATTCATCTCTTCCTATCTTCTATTGTAATATAACTATTATACAAGAATCTTTGGAAGATTTCTATAGGCATTTGGTAAAAACGCATAAAAAATTAAATGGAAAACGACTCCACAATCTTTACTTCCCCAATACGCTTTCCCGACATTTTTGTGACTTCTACCGTAAGGCCGTCGCTCGAAAAACTCTCGCCCTCCGCCGGAATACATCCCAGCTTCTCCATGACCCAGCCGCTGACGGTGAGAACGTCAAATTCCTTCTCCATGCCAAGGTGCTCAAACACCTTCTCCACATTTGCTTTTCCCGACACACGGTACTCCCTCTCACCAATCTTCTCAATCTCACGAACCACCTCATCATGTTCATCCCAGATTTCTCCGACCAGCTCCTCAAGAATATCTTCCAGCGTCACAATCCCCGCCGTTCCGCCATATTCATCCATAACGATGGCAATATGTAATTTTTTCTGCTGCAGCTCCTTCATCAGATCGTCAATCTTCTTATTTTTTGCCACATACAAAACCGGACGGACCGCATCGCGAATCTCAATATCCGTACCGGCAATAAAATTGTGAAAATCCTTCTGGTACAGGATGCCCAGAATATGATCCATGTTTTCCTCGTACACCGGCAGTCTCGAATACCCTTTCTCCGCAAAGATTTCCGCAATCTGTGCCTTTGGCAGATCGACCGGAACTCCCACGACATCCACCCGCGGCGTGATGATATCTACCGCCACAAGTTCATTAAACTCGATCGCGCTCCGTATCAGACTGCTCTCTTCTTTTCCGATACCGCCGATCGCCTCCGCCTCCTCCACAAGCGTGAGCAGCTCCTCCTCTGTTATTCCCGCATCTTCCGCCGTTTTAAATACACGGGAGAGCATCTTTTTCCATTGGCGAAACAGATAATTGAGCGGTGTAAGCACTTTGATCATCAAATGCAGTGCCGGCGCAGAAATCCTTGCAAACGCCTCCGGCGACTCTTTCGCGATGCTTTTGGGCGATACCTCCCCGAAAATCAGAATCACCACCGTTGTCAGCACCGTAGCCATACTTGCCCCGGCATCCTCCCCGAGCATTTTTACACACAAGACTGTCGTAAGAGACGTAGCCCCGATATTCACAAGATTGTTCCCGATCAGAATGGTGGACAACAGGCTGTCATACTCCTCCACAAGGCGCAGCACAAGCGCTGACTTTTTATCACCTTTTTCCGCCATGTTTTTGACACGGATACGGTTCAGAGATGAAAATGCCGTCTCCGTTGCAGAAAAATAGGCTGACATAACAACACAGAATAAAATAATAACGAGCGATAACATATCACTTTCCATAAAACAGTAAAACCTTCCTTTTCTTTGTGTGATAAACTGTTACAGTTCAGAAAGTATCTGAAAAGCACAAAAAGACATAACCGCGTCTTCCCGTGAGAAGACACAGTCATGTCCTTTCATATAAATCTGCAGACAAAAATAATACTCCGTCTGCAGAAAACGCAGACTCTTCTGACAACAAAAACCTTCACGTGCAATCTGACTCTGACAAGGACCTCCGTCCGTATCGTCTGACATAATAATCCTCCCCGTCAAAACGTTTCTGCGCAGACACCGCGCCCGAAATGTCAGATTCCGGGCTGCGGTTCAGATTTGTGGCTCCGACACAAACCCAGGTGTAAAAGAGAAGCTATCCGGCTTTTCTTCACACTGCCTCCGAACCGTAATAATATTACATATAATTATACCAGAATCTCCTGCACGATGCAATATCTGATTTACCGATCCCCATTTCAGGAGGCGCCCAGCAGTCCGCCAATCCCCTCTTTCCGGAACACTTCCTTATAGTAACCGATTTCGTCCCTGATCAGCTCGTCAATTACACGCATTCCAAGTAACTCCACCGGCGCCTTGTCATCCGTAAGGATATACGCCCCTCCCTCATACGCAGCCAGTCCGCTGTACACCGTCCGCAGCATTTCCATCAGCTCGTCGTCTCCGGGCTCCGCCATATTCTCCTCAAACCGCAGCAGCAGCTCTGCATTTTGTGAGGCAAACAGCTCACGATTCGTAGCATACGGCACATCCACAGTATACACATGATCAAACACATCCGCAATCGTATCCGCCAGATACGTATTGATACTTCTCTCACCGTCCGATTTCATATTCATGTTTACCACCATCACGCCGTTTTCCGTCAGATGATCCCGCACAAGCTGAAAAAATTCCGTCGAAGACATCTGGAACGGAATTGTAATATCCTGATAGGCATCCACCATAATAACGTCGTATTTCCGGTCCACTGCCTGCAGATAGGCTCTGCCGTCATAAGTCGTCACCTGTACACCATCCGGAAGCGCGAAATAAGTCTTCGAGAGATCCGTGATTTTCTGGTCGATCTCCACCCCTTCTACCCTCACATGCTCAAAATATTTCATGCACTGTCTGGCATAAGTTCCCGTTCCCATGCCGAGCACAAGAATATCCGCCGTATCTCCTTCACCGACCCCCGCCATCAGAGGAGCGGCAAGCGCATAATCATAATACATTCCTGTCAGGGAATCATCTTTTGTCATAATCGACTGAACGCCGAACAATACATTTGTAGATAGAATGACACTCTCGTCCGTCTCCTTTACCTGCAGGTAATTGTAAACAGATTCTCCCTCATAGACCAGATTCGTCTCCCAGAATGCAAATCCGGCGGAATGACCAGATACACTGCAAAACACAAAAACTGCCAGAGAGATCGCACAGGCCTTCTTTCCTGTTCCTTTCACCCAGAAATAAACAAGTCCGAGAAGAAGAAGGATCCCGGAAAAAATCAGAAAAGTAACGCATGTACCGACTGCCGGAATCGTAACGAACGTAGGAAGAAATGTCCCGATAATACTCCCCACCGTGTTAAACGCTCCGAGCGTTCCCACCGTCTTTCCACTGTCGTCAAGACTGTCCACCGTATATTTCGTCAGGGACGGTGTCACAGTCCCAAGCAGAAAAAGCGGAAACACAAAAATCAGCATACAGGCGCTAAACGCCGCCAGAATCAGAAAATTGGTGCTGACTGCGAGCACCAGAAGCGCAGAAACGCCAAGAATAATATATTTCCCGACAAGCGGTATCGCGGCAATCCAGACAGACGCGACGAGAAGCCGCAGATAAAGTCTGTCCGGGTCTGGATTTTTGTCCGCCTGTCTGCCGCCCCAGATATTACCCAGCGCCATCGCGATCATAATCGTACCAATAATAATCGTCCACACAATCTGTGACGAACTGAAATACGGTGCGAGCAGACGGCTCGCACCGAGTTCAACCGCCATCACAGACACCCCTGCAAAAAATTCCGTCAGATACAGATAATATTTGTGCTTTAAGAGATTTTTTTTCATCGCTCTGCCTCCGGTTTTCTCAGATATGACTTAGAATATCATTTTTCAAACAGGATGTACAGCACATTCTTCCTGTGACGGCCGCGCTACAGATGACGCTGGTGATAAGAGCTCCTTTATCTGCCTGAGAATTTTTTCTTCCACTGAACTCCCTGGCTTTTCATGCAACTTTTCATGCAGCCTTGCCTGCAGGATTACATGCAGTTCTGCAGGCAGTTCTGCAGTAAAAAAACTGTCTTTCATTAAGGAAGATCATCATAAGATACAACATGAATCTCATTTTCCTCCAGCCATCTGCGAACTGACGGGTCGGTGGCCATCGCCACTTCTCTGGTGCGCGGAACCGTAAGCGATGACGTCCGCAATATCTCATCGTCCAGATAACCCGGATGACAGACAAACATACAGCAGCCATCCGGCCCATAATCCCCCAGCGCAGCCGTTTTCAGACTTCGGACAGGATCATAATCCGGCCTCATGCTGTCCATGTACGGATACAGCATGGTATTGCGGAAACGAACCGGTCCGTTCACGGAAAAGGAAAGCAGCGGAAGATCATGGCGTCCGGCAACAACAGCCAGCCCTCTAAAAAAATTTTCACTTGACACGGCATGCCCTTCAAAATAATGCGGCTGTTCTCCGGTCAGCTCCACGAACCGCTGATACTGAGCCTCAATTTCCAGAATCACCTCGTCCAGAACCACAAAGTCCTCGTCGGCCGCACGGTACGTCTTACTTGACTTAAATGTTCCGTCTTCCTGACAGAGACTTGGAATCAGACCAGGATCCGTCAGCGGTCTGCCCACGCAGATGTTGGTGTGCTGACCGCAGCAAAAAGAAACGCCTTTCAGCAGATTAAGGCCCTGGCGCGCGGCCGGCATATTCGGCATCAGACCCACAGACTTTATAATACCCTCCCTCACCGACTTTGCAATACCATAGTTGATCGCCTCGGTCCAGCCCAGATCATCCGCGCGAATCAGAATACGTTTTGACATAAAAATCCTCCTTTCAATTCGTATGCCGTATTTAAATGCCTAACACGAGGATACAGTCAGCTCCTCTTTGCGAAATCCAATCAGATACGTTGCCACTGCCGCTGCCAGAAGCGAGAGAATACACGAAATAATGCCATTCACCAGATTTGCGTTTGACCCGCCCGTATATGCAAGCAGCGATAAAAAGTTTGTACTTGCCATCAGATAACTTCGCACATCTGTGATCCCTGCATAGGCTCCGCCCACTGCGCCTCCGATCATAAGAGATAAGAAGCAACGGCGGAACTTAAAACACAGACCATATAACGTCGGCTCCGTCACACCGCCCACAATCCCTGAAACAAAGAAACCGAAACTCATGGATTTATTTTCTTTATCTCTCAGCCTTAAAAATGCCCCCAGAGCCACGCCAAAGCACGCCCATGTCGCACAGGCTGCTCCCAGAATCGCGCCGCTCTGATAACCAACCTCAAAAAACTCCAGCATAAAGGGCATCATAACCACCATATGCATACCCGTCATTACCAGAAAACTCCAGATCGCACCGATCACAGCCGTACCGATAAAACCGGTGGCTCTGCTGAATGCGGCCAGACCGCCGCCCACCATATCACCAACGATGGTCCCTAAAGGCGCCAGAAGAAGCAGTGCCAGCGGCACACAGATGAGCATAGTGAGAAACGGCGTGAAGATCGTCGACAGTGCGTCCGGCATGATCTTTGCAATCAGCTTGTAAATCAACGCCAGTGCGGCGACACACACCACAATAGGCAGGACAGTCTGACTATAATTATTCATGATAACAGGGATCCCGAAAATGGTAAACGGCGTCTCATTTGCCACCATATCCATAAAATCCGGGGCAAGCAGGATCGCTCCCATATATGCACCCAGAAGCGGCGGAACATTCAGCTTCTTCGCCGCATTGTATCCGATCAGTATGGGCAGGAAATAAAACCCGGCGTCATAGAGAAAATCCAGCAGAAGATACAGGTGATTTTCTGCGGTGACAACCCCCAGCAAATCCGGCCCGATCAGCGCCATCACGGCCTTAAAAAGTCCTGCTGCCATCATCACCGGAATCAAGGGCGTCATGGAGCCCGACAGATAATTCATAATATTGCTGCCGATTTTTTTCGGTGTCAGCTTTTCCTTCGGTCCGTCAAGATTCTCGTCGACAGCATTTCTGGCGGTAAATCCACCCATTTTACACACCTCGGCATACACCTTTGGCACATTCTGTCCAATGATAATCTGATATTGTCCTCCGGAACGGGCCACGCCCAGCACACCCGGAATTTTTTTTACCTTCTCATCCTCCGGCAGATTCTGGTCTTTCAGGCTGAAGCGCAGACGGGTCATGCAATGTGTCACCTGCATCACATTTTCCTTTCCTCCAACGGCTTCCAGCACATTTTCTGCAATCTGTTTGTCATTTGCCATGTCAGTTTTTCCTCCTTAAAATATATTTTTACCGCACCATTTCCGCAGCATATAAACAAAAAAATAACCTTCGACACGGATGTCAGAAACCACCCGCATCAAAGGTCAAGCCCCTGTCTGTGCAGGGAAGCAAATCCTTCTGGCTGTTCTATTCAATTTCACCGCTGCACACCCGGTTGATGTGCATAATAAGATAAAGCTGTTCTTCTTTATTCAGACGCGCCGACAACTCTCTTTCGTAATAACTACTGATTGCATCCACACAGGAAGCTACATCCTGGTATTCTTCTCTGATTTTGTCATAGAGCAGAAGATTATTGCTGTCAATATGCTTTTGCTCTGCCAGCCGTCTGAGCAGATACCTGAGATGTGTGGCAAAACGGGCATAATTAAAAGTATCTCTGCGGACCCTTAATTCCATCTCCCACTCAATCATCTGTGTCGTCTGTTCCAGAATATCTTCATATCTCTGCTCTGCCGCGGCGTCTGCCCTGGCAGCAGGCGTCCTGGCAGCCGTCCGTGCATTGATAAAATGCATGGCCACTCCCTGCACCTCCCCCGAGAGAAGCCTGATATGAAACGTCCGTTCAAGTGAAGAGACAATCCGTCGGCCAATTCTGATCTCCAGAGGATAACCTGTCTCCATCTCATAGATGGAAGGCATCGGAACAAATATTCCCCGCTTTGCACGCTCCATCGCAAAAGCCAGATGATCCGCCAGCGTCAGCACCAGATTGGAATTCGTCTCATAGGGAAGATGGTCCTGAATATCCAGCATCTGCCCGGCCGTAAACGCAAGCACTTCCGGCGGTATATCTTTAAGCAGATCCAGATAACACTCGTTGACATCATAAAAAGTTCTCTCAATTCTGCTAAGCGGAATCTCCCGGGGAGGCTTGACCGTCCCGACGCCTTTTCCAAACACAACTACTTCTTTTCCACGGCTGTCCACGCAAAGAGAAACATTGTTGTTAATATTTCTGACGATAACCATTCAAACAAACATCCCCCTTTTCTCTCTGGCTCCTGGTTCCTTGCCACAAACAAAAAAACGGAGTACTTTACACACAAAAACATCTGCAGTAAACCTGCATCATGTCTTTACGGAAAAGCCTCCTTCGAGTAGCAAACCGCTTATATTCCTTTTTTTTATTTTAATATTTAATTAAAAGGATGTCAACCCGCAAAAACAACCAATTTGACGGGACATAAATTATGCATAATTGCAGAATCGTCATCCAGGCCCTGCCCTCCCTTGTATCCCTTCATATCAAAAAACAGCCGGCTTCTGTCTAAGAAGCCGACTGTCTTTCTGTCTCATATAAGTACTATACCATGCTCATCCGCAGGCTTTGGGATGATAACCATTAAATCAATCATCGTATTAACAATTCCAAACCCGGACCAGCAAAGGAGCAGATATAACAATCCTACCTTCCACTGTCTGGCGTAAAAGCGGTGACCGCCCATCCATCCGGTAAAGACAGCGAGGAGAATGTATTTCTTTTTTTCCAGTGGAACAGCCTCCCGCGTGTCTCTCCGCTCGAAAAAGCTGGAAACGGCGTGGGACAATCTGCCCTCTTTTATCTTGATGCCCTGTTCTTTTTTAAGCTCTTTTAACTCTTCCTCGAGCAGCGCCATCTTGACAAGATCCAGTTTTTCATCCTTTTTTTCTTTCCTCACGTCTCTCATTTCCCTTTAGCAGCTTTCAGCTTGATTGCCGTAACTTCACGCTGGATCTCCGCCATCTTCGCTTTTGTGAGCGGATAGAACTTCAACGCGACCAGATTGGCGAGAAGACCAAGGATAATCAGACCATTTGCCAGGAATGCAACGCCGATTCGCAGCTCCATTGTGACCGGGTCGCCCTGTACCGGATTGTGATCGGTAAAACCGACCGATGCAAACACAATTCCGGCGATCATCGGTGCGAACGACGATACCATTTTATCTACGAAAGAGAACAGCGTTCCCATAAGTCCGGGGACATATTTTCCGGTACGATATACCTCATAGTCCGCACAGTCCGCCGTCATCGGGATGACAAGGCTGCCCGAAATCGCCATAAAACCGGTCTGCGTCAGCGTTAACACCAGATGCAGAATCAGGAAATATCCCCAGCGCAGAGCGCCTGTCGAAGGATCCGACGTCATGGAACTGGGATCACCCACCAGCCAGAGAACAATCAGCAGCGCATTCACAACAATACCGCCGATGGAACCAAATACCATGGCTTCTTTCTGCCCCATCTTCGGAGCCAGAATGGAAACGGCCAGAAAACCGATAATCATGGACGGAATCGTAACCAGCGCGGTTACACTTCCCTGCAGCAGGGTAGAACCTGCGATACACGCAAACATCGCAACTGTCACGGCACTCGTTCTCGCCGATGAAGCGAGCTTATCTGTCGAAGCAGAGATAACCAGCATCTGAATAGCCCGGTTCCCCTTTAAGGTCTCCCAGTAATCCCGCAGACCAATTCTGATCGGTTCGCCGGTGCCGAAAAATTCGGTGCGGTCTTTCGGTGAGATTGCGATCACTGCAAGCGTGGTAAAAATGCCGGATACGACCGCAACTCCCATCCACATAATGTGGAAAAACTGTGTGCTCGTGTACCCGCCGACATCCTGAAGGCTATTGGCGATATTTGCGGAAATAATACCGACAAAAGCAAACAGGAATGTGTTGTATACACTGTCAAATGCCGCAAACAGCGGACGCTGCTTCGGGTCATTTGTCAGAACACTCTGCGCACTCTTTGTGACGACACACTGTGCCGTATATCCCAGATAGTAGATACAGGATATCAATATAAAAAAGATAAAGCGGAACCCTTCCGGAAGCAGATGCGTCACATGAAATAACACAAAACTGGTTACCAGAAGCGTAATGTTACCAATCACCATAAACGGACGGTTCTTACCAAATCTTCCATTCATCTTGTCAACCATAAAACCGACGAACGGGTCTGTCACACCATCCCACATACGCATTATCATTGAAAAACTGGATGCCACAACCATACCGATGCCGACCCAGCCCATCAGATAATAACTGACGTACCCCATCAGGAACAGATACAGGTTGGTCGCCGTATTGTTGAGTGCAAAACAGCCGATACGCCAGAGCGGAACACGATGAATACCATTATGTTCATAATCTTTGTCATAAAACTTATCGGGTAGTGTTCGAACTTGTGCCATTACTTAAATCTCCTTTCAAGTCAAGGTACATTTTTGTACGTTAAATCCCGAACAGCAGGATTCCTTCATAAAACAACGCCCTTTGCCCACTGGAACCGTGAAATTATTGTTCATTCCCCATTCCTGTCTGCTGAAATGAAGTTGTGCGGGTTTCCCCTCCTCATGGAAACCATCCGTCCGCAAAATTTCTCTCCGCAAAGTGCTCCGGCCTGTTTTATGCATTGGAGCATATTCCCCAATTGATTATATTTCCATTATAACATCAATGTATATATCAGTCAATCTTTAATCTCTTTCCCTTTTATGCATTATGCAGATTGCACAAACCTGTTTTACTTTCCTCGTATTCCCCGCAGTCCGGGCACATGACCTGACACCCGGACGGTTCCAGACGCATATGATAAAAAATATCATCTACTGCATTCACCTGCACGAGGAGGTTTTTTCAATGGCATCTTCCGAAACAACCCGCACATTCACTTTCTCCCTGCTCGTAACAGATACCGTCGGAACCTCCGCCGGCAAACCGGCGGGAACACAGGCGTTTTTTGTCTCTGAGGAAGAACTTATATCTACAGGAGGCACCGATGCTTTTCTGCGGGAGATCCTGACCGGAAACCGGATCATGGAACCACTCGTCCTCCGTGCATCTGTCGGGGAAAAAATCTGTGTCCGCCTTATCACACCGCGCCCTGCGCAGACAGACAAAACCAGTCCGGTCATCGACAGCCCGCTCTCATTTACAGACGAAAACGGCAGCATGCTCACCCCGGATCCGGTTTCCGGAAGCGACGGCGATAAAATGCACATCTGGTATTTTCCGGCCAGAAAACAACCTGGCATTCTCTTTTTCCGGAACTGCCTTCCCTCTCTCACGGGAAATCAGGACGCCTTTGGCGTCCTGCTGATCGAAGAAGAGCAGTCCTCCTTCCATGCCGTCCGTACCGGCGCCCGTCTGCGCAGCGGAACAAAGGCCGTCATCCAGAGAGCCGGAAAAAGTGCATTCCGTGAATATGTCCTGTTTATACACCCTATTGCACACCCTGGTACTTTATGCATCAATTACCAGGCAGAACCGATTGACGGACGACTGAAAAATCATTGCGACCCCTCCTATGCCTTCAGCTCCAGAGTCCATCACGACCCGGCAACACCGATTCTGGAAGCCTACCCCGAAGATACCGTTGTCATCCGGATATTTGACCTTACAAAAAATGAGCCTTCTTTCCGCCTTTTCGGAATGGACTGTCATACCGTTTCCCTGGCCGCACCGGGCTTTTTTGAAGTCCGCATCCCGAAAGCCGGCGCACCGGGCGACTATCTGTACACTTTAGGTACGACAGACAATGCCTGGGAAGGCCTGTGGGGCATTTTCCGCGTTCACCCAAAATTAAAAAAAAGGCTGCTGCCGCTTGATCCGGCAGACCGCCATACCTTTTCCCGTATGCCCGTCCCAAAAAAAGACGATGTTATCCGCAGGTATCAAATTATGGCAATCCGGAAAAGGCGCACGGATTCCTCCGGGCCGGAATGGCTCTTTGTCCCCGAAAAAGATAAAAACCGTGTTATGCAGACCGGCTACCGTCCAAAACCGATGGTCCTGTCTGCAGATCCCGGAGACTGGATCGAAATCACACTCTGCAATCTGTCCGCAGATCCCGATGATATATCTTTAAACCTCCCTGCAAAAGAAAAATACCCGGCATATTCCAGACGTGTCTCTCTGCACCCGGAATATCTCTCCTGTGATCCTGTCTGCGCTTCGGGCATCAATGTCGGATACAATAAAACAGAGCAGACCGTTCCCCCGGGCGGCCATATCACTTATTTGTGGCATGCCGGAACACCGGGCATAACATGCCGTCTGCTCCCCTTTGGCGATATCCGTCTTTGTAAGACAGAAACCCCCGGCGTTGTCATCCGTGTCAGACCGGAGACAAACGGCTTTCTCCGTCGTCTCCGCAGGTATATCTCCCGCGCAAAATCGCGCGCCGCAGACAGCCTTGCGCCTTATACACATTTTCTGAAACGCTGCCGGAAACAATAATTTTTAAAACGCAGCAAAGCCGCAGAAACCCTTTTGTCTCTGCGGCTCTTTCACAGACTCCTGCACCGCCCTTTCATTTCCCGTCTGCGTCTGCAGCAACAGATGATTTTTCATATTTCCCGTGAAATGAAAAAACGATCCAGCCGTGCTCCCAGACGGCTGGCAATTTCGTTCGCAATGGTGCCCGACCACGCCGCGTACTGCTCCATTGTAACCACTGTTTCTCCCTGTCTGCCGATGAGCACCGCTTCGTCTCCCGCCTGCGCCTCCGGAATATCCGTCACATCCACAAGCATCTGATCCATGCAGATACGCCCCACGACAGGCGCTGCCTTTTTGCAGACCACAACATACCCCTTCCCTCCCAGGTTTCTCGGTATTCCGTCCGCATACCCCGCCGAAAGCACGGCAAGCCTTGTATCCCTGCGCGCTACAAACGCAAGACCATATCCGGCCCCCTCCCCCTGGTTCACCAGACGGACACACTGGATTCGTGCTTTTAAGGAAAGCACGGGATAAAGATCGGCCGGAATCTTTGTCCGGTCATCCCCTCCGCTTAAAATCCCGTAAAGCGCAATGCCGGGTCTCACATAATCAAATGTGCAATCCGGATAATTGAGAATCCCATAGCTCCCCTGCAGATGGCTTGAAAATCCCTTTATTCCGGCTTTCTCAAGCCGGCCTGCCAGCGCCTTAAACCGCGCAATCTGCATTCTCGTAAAACGCTCCGGCTCTTCTCCTCTCTCGTCTGCGGCACACAGGTGCGAATAGATTCCTGTCACCTTAAGTCCTGGCATCCGCCATATTTTTAAGACCTCATCCCCGGCGTCCCAGCCAATCCCCAGCCGGTGCATTCCGGTATCAATCCCGATCTGCACCAGAAATTTCTTCCCACACTTGTGCAGCACATCGGCATAGCCTTTATCCACAACCGTCTGCGTCAGCCGGTATTTTTCCAGAAGATTCAGATTTTCGGGGTGCGTATAGCCCAGCACCAGGATCTGCCCTTCAATTCCCGCTTCACGCAGTGTCATTCCTTCCTGCGCAGACGCAACACAGAAATCAGAAATCCCCATTCTGTTTAATTCCGCCGCAATCAGAACGGCTCCGTGGCCATATGCGTCCGCCTTCACCGCCGGCATCAGTCTGCATTTTTCCGGCAGAATACGTCGAAAAAAGTATACATTCTTTTTCAGGCTTTCCGCATCCAGCTCAATCCACGCTCTCCCTTTTCTGTACATAACCGTTCCCTCCTCTCCGCCACAATTTTGCGGTCCGCTCCTTAATCAGCGTACAGATGACCCCGGCCGCAGACGACATAACACAAACTTCCAGATACAAAATCAGACTCTGATCCACCATAACGCTCTCCCATCTGAGTGCCCCCGCCGCTCCGCGCACCAGTACGATAAAAAGCGGATGTAAAAGCCAGACCCACACTGCCGTCTTTCGCAGAAAAACAGGCGAAAATATGTGGCGGAAAAACACAGGCATCTCCTCTGTGCACAGCTTACGGCGCAGCGCCGTCTCCTTTCCGCGCAGTCTTAAAAGAAGCAGAAAACCAAAAAACAGAACCGGAAACAGGCTTATGTACATACTGTTATGCCTCTGCCAGCCCATGAACCTCGTAAATCCTCCCTCTGCCAGCAGCACGCAGAACGAAATTCCACATCCCCAGAAAAGTGTGCGTCTTTTTATGCCGCACGCGAATCCGTTTGCCAGCATCGCCCCTGTACACAAAAAGACAGGGGCGAAAAAAAGGCCGTTTCTCGTATAACTGCCCACCTCAAAAAGTCCGGCGTAAAACGCGCGCAGCGGAGGCGCCTGTACCGCAAGCCCGTACCAGCTGTCCCCGAACACGCCGGTCAGATACAAAAATAATGTCACCGCAAAAGCTCCCGCAGGCCGCAGGAACGATAGCAGAAACGCCGTGATCAGGCAACCCGACATGACGGCCGGCAGATACCAGAGATGATAAAATGTCCCGTCGAGCACCAGGGCACGCAGCGCCTCCCAGAGCGTCTCCGGAAGATTTCCCGCATACCAGGCCAGCGGCAGATACAAAACCGTGACCGCCAGATACAACAGCCCCACTCTGCCGGCAAACCGCCACACTTTTTTGAAATATACCTTCCTCTCAAAATCGGAAAGCACAAAGTATCCCGTCACCATCAGATAAAAAGGAACACCAATTCTTCCGATCACGTACGTCAGATAAAAATCCAGTGTTTCACTGATACAGGAAAACGGCCCGATATGAATCGCCACAACCAGAAACGCCGCAGCCAGTCTGAAATCATCCAGTATCGCATACTCTTCCGTTTTCTTCATCGCTCCCCTGCCTCCACCGTGACAATCACACCGTCTATATTATCTCCCGAGATCGAAACAGTTCCGTTTCCGGGCACGGCAATGTATACATTTTCTCCCCTGTCTGAAACCCTCAGATAGCCGATTGCCGCCGTTTTTCCTCCCGCACAGTATAAAAAAGGATTGTCCGACAGCTCATACTGCCTGATCCATCGCACATATTCCTCCAGCACCATTCCCCTCTCCGCCATAATCTGCGCGTGAGGCGTGCCGACATACCGAAAATGCCATGGCTCCGCGCCGATCCCCGTCTGCTCTTCTCTTCCCGCCGGATAACGCTCCACAAATCCATACTCCGGCGCCAGCCTGCGGAACACCCCGAACATCCCGTCACGTGGAAATTCCGGACAGATAAAATCAATCTCTTTCTGTTCTTTTCCAAGATCCATCGCCAGCCCCGTCTCATGTTCACTGCAGCCGGGATATGCAACGTAAGTCTCCGTAAACACCTGCCCGTTCTCAGCAAGCGAACGCGCAAAAATCCCTGCCTGCTCTTCTCTGCTCCGGTATCCGCTGACACAGACAATCCTTTCTCTGTTTTTCTCCTCCTGCCAGGCCGCACGCTCACTCGCCGCAATCAGCGCAGTGAGCGCCTGCGCCGCCACAGTCTGCATCCGCATCTTAAGTCGGCTGTCCCGGACAGCCGAAAGCTCCGGCTCCCGCTCTTCCCGAAGCCGGTGCTTTGCGTTTACCAGGATCAGGCTGCCGCAAAATACGGATTCCCGCGCTATTTTTCTCTGACATATCTTCATTTTCAATCTTTCCTCCACCTCCCCTCCGTTATCACACCGTCAGCCTGTCGATCATTTCCGAAAAGCCGATCCCGGCCGCACGCATCATACCCGGAAAACGACTGTGCTCTGTAAATCCGGGTATTGTGTTTACTTCGTTAAAATAAATCTGTCCCTGTGGCGTCAGAAACAAATCCACCCGCGCGAATCCACTCAGCCCGAGCGCACGGTAGATCGCCTTCGCCGTCCGCTTTATACGCCCCGCTGTCTCTTTATCGACGCGTGCCGGCACATGAATCCTGGACGTCTTAAGGTGATACTTTTCCTCATAGTCAAAAAAACCTTCTGACAGCTCGATCTCGTCCACTTCCCCTGTCACGAGCTTCCCCTTTTCCTCGAGAATCGCACATCCCACTTCAAAACCAGGTATCATCTCCTCCGCCGTCACCAGATCATCGTATTCCAGCGCCCTCTGCACCGCCGCTTCCAGTGCCGAAGGCTCCATCACTTTTGTTATGCCAAAGGATGAACCCGCCCTGAGCGGCTTGATAAACAGTGGATATCCCAGCTCCCTCGCCCGCGCCATACCTGCCGTCCGCTCTTCTTTAGAAAAAACGACAGAGGACGGAACGCGCACGCCGGCAGAAGCGGCTACACGGTGCGCCAGCTCCTTGTCCATACAAAGGGCAGACGCCAGCGTCTTACAGCCGATCACCGGAATCCCTGCCAGCTCCAGCGCACCCTGCACCGTACCGTCCTCCCCGTTTCTCCCGTGCAGGATCGGAAGCGCCGCGTCTACCGGTAAAAGTTCCAGCGACACGCCTGTCTCTTTTTCCGGATCCGTTTTTTTCCGCCGCCACCCGTCCGTCCCCCGGCACACCAGAAAGCCATGCCGGTCCCGGTCCAGACAAAGCGTCAGCGGATAGCATTTATCCCCCGCTTCCCAGGTATCTTCCGGAATCCTCTCCGGCACGCCCTCATACAGATACCACCGTCCCTCCCTGCTGATACCGACCATAACCGCTTCCCAATGCGTGCCGTTTCTATTTTTCAACACCGCATATGCAGACTGCAGCGACACCGCATACTCGCTGGAACAGCCGCCAAATATAACCGCAATTTTTTTCATTTCACACTTTCCTCCTGTTCCGGAACGCGTTTTACCGGTTCCCTGAGACAAGATTATCACGTGAACTCCACTCTGTTCTTAACGGATACCTGCAGAATCATTAAGAAATTGCGAATATTTTTTGAAAAAAATCTGATTGACAAAAGCACAACGGCCCGATATACTGACTTTATAAATTGAACAGAATCTTCGGGGCAGGGTGCGATTCCCTACCGGTGGTACAGCCCACGAGCCGCAAGGCATGATTCGGTGTGATTCCGAAGCCGACAGTATAGTCTGGATGAGAGAAGATGACAACATGCAGAATATTTATATTCCGCATGAGAAGAGATGCTCCGGGTGTTTTTACATTCCGGATTTTTTATGTGCATTATCCTGATTCACGGCAGATTTTACCGACGAATGAATAACCATTACGTCCGCGAAACTGCCCGGATCACATCTTTGTGCACAGTTTCTTTTCATCTGCGCTGCCTTACCCCGGACGATCTCATCCGGGGTATTTTTATTGCACACAGCGCGGTCTGCCGCCAAAGCAGCACACGTAACGTGCAGCGGGCAGGGATACCATCTTCCCTTACCGCTTTTTCGGGAGGTAACTGTTATGAACGACAAAGAATATATGCGGACGGCAATACGACTTGCAGAACAGGGCACCGGATGGACGGCGCCCAATCCCCTGGTTGGCGCCGTCATTGTAAAAGACGGAAAGGTCATCGGACAGGGATGGCATGAAAAATACGGACAGCCGCATGCGGAACGGAATGCGCTGGCTTCCTGCACGCAATCACCCAGTGGCGCCGACATCTACATCACACTGGAACCCTGCTGTCATCACGGAAAACAGCCGCCCTGCGTCGACGCCATCCTGAAATCCGGCATCCGGCGGGTCATCATCGGTTCCGCGGACCCCAATCCGCTCGTAAACGGTAAAGGCATCCGGATTCTGCGCGAACACGGCGTAAAGGTGACGGAACACGTTCTCACAGAAGACTGTGACCGGCTGAATGAGATATTCTTTCACTATATCCGGACAAAACGCCCCTTTGTGACGATGAAATATGCCATGACAATGGACGGCAAAACCGCGGCTTTTACAGGTGCTTCAAAGTGGATTACAGGGGAAGCAGCCCGCTCACATGTTCACCGGCAGCGCCATCGCTTTACTGCGATTATGACAGGAGTCGGAACTGTGATCGCGGATGATCCACTTTTGACCTGCCGGATACCCGGCGGAAAAAATCCGGTCCGCATTATCTGCGATACGCACCTGCGCACACCGCTTACTGCCCAGGTCGTCTCCACCGCAGGACTGGTCCCCACCATCCTGGCTACCTGCTGCACGGACAGGAAAAAACACCTTCCCTACGAACAAAAAGGGTGCCGTATCCTCTGTATGGACGAAAAAAACGGCCACACTGACTTACAGAAGCTTATGGAACGCCTTGGGCAGGAAAAAATCGACAGTATTCTTCTGGAAGGGGGCGGCGCCTTAAACTGGGCCGCCTTAAAAAGCGGAATTGTGCAGAAAGTGCAGGCCTATATCGCCCCGAAGCTGTTCGGCGGTGCGGACGCAAGGACCCCGGTCGAAGGGATCGGCGTTGCCGCACCGTCCGACGCATATCATCTGAAAAACAGCACGATATCACAGCTTGGCGAAGATTTTCTGATTGAAAGCGAGGTGATTCATCCTGTTTACGGGAATTGTTGAAGAAGTCGGAACCATTGAGCGTCTCGAACGCGGACGGCACTCCGCAGTGCTGACGGTGCGTGCCGGAAACGTATTGGAAGGCACGAAAATCGGAGACAGCATTGCGGTAAACGGTGTCTGCCTGACCGTTACCGCCCTGCTCCCCGGCCGGTTTTCGGCAGATATCATGCATGAAACATTAAACCGTTCGTCTCTGGCAGTACTTTCCTGCGGAAGCCACGTAAATCTGGAGCGGGCCATGGCAGCGGACGGACGTTTTGGCGGGCATATCGTATCCGGGCACATTGACGGCACCGGTAAAATCATCCGCGTCCGGCGCGACGACACCGCCGTCTGGTTTACCGTCCGGGCGGCCCCGGCACTTTTGTGTCATATCGTGGAAAAAGGATCCGTTGCGGTCGACGGCATCAGTCTGACGGTGGCATCCGTCGGCCCGGATGTATTTAACGTCTCCGCCATTCCCCACACAGTAAGATATACCGTTCTGCGGGAACGCGCGGCTGGCAGCATCGTCAATCTGGAAACCGATCTCATCGGAAAATATATACAAAAACGGACAGAGCCCGCTCCCACGCAGCGAAACGAGAGCAGCATCACAAGAGAATTTTTAACAAAATGCGGATTTTAGCCGGTGAAATCCTATGAACAGCGCAGAAACGGAGGGAAATATGGAAACATTTCACACAGTCGAGGAGGCACTCCTCGATCTGAAAAACGGAAAAATCATTCTGGTAACAGACGATCCCGGACGAGAAAACGAAGGTGATTTTATCTGTGCGGCAGAATTTGCCACCACCGACAATATCAATTTTATGGCGACCCACGGCAAGGGCCTAATCTGTATGCCCATGTCACACAAATACGTCGAAAAACTAAAAATCCCGCAGATGGTGCGGCAGAATACAGACAATCACGAGACGGCATTTACCGTATCGATTGACGCAGCGTCGACAGCCACAGGGATTTCTGCCGCCGAACGCTCTGTCACTGCGCTCCGCTGTGTCGCAGACGACGCCGGTCCGGAAGATTTCCGCAGACCGGGACATATGTTCCCGCTCTTAGCCAGGCGAAACGGCGTGCTGGAACGAGAGGGTCATACGGAGGCCACGGTGGATTTGTGCCGTCTCGCCGGTCTGAAAGAATGCGGACTGTGCTGCGAGATCATGCGCGAAGACGGCACGATGATGCGCACACCGGAGCTCTGGGCCCTGGCAAAAAAATGGAATCTGAAGTTTATCACAATCCAGGATTTAAAAAACTACCGCAAATGCCATGAAACCCTGGTCGAAAAAGTGACAACGGTAAAAATGCCCACAAAATACGGTGATTTCACAGCATGCGGTTATGTAAACCGGCTGAACGGAGAACACCACATCGCCCTCGTAAAAGGCGAAATCGGCGACGGATATAACGTGCTCTGCCGCGTGCACTCGGAATGCCTGACCGGCGATACGTTCGGCTCTCTGCGCTGTGACTGCGGCCAGCAGCTCGCCGCCGCCATGGCACGGATTGAGAAAGAGGGGCGCGGCATTCTGCTCTACATGCGCCAGGAGGGGCGCGGCATCGGCCTGATAAACAAACTGCGCGCCTACGAGCTGCAGGAAAAGGGCATGGATACTCTGGAAGCAAACCTGGCTCTCGGCTTCGGAGGAGATGAGCGCGAATATTACATCGGCGCACAGATTCTGCGCGGACTGGGCGTAAAAAGCATGCGGCTTCTGACCAACAATCCGGATAAAATCTATCAGTTAAAGGAATTTGGATTACAGATCACAGACCGCGTGCCGATCCAGATGGATGCGACCGCACATGACCTCTTTTATCTGAAGACGAAGCAGAAACGCATGGGACATATCCTGAACTACGAAACAGAAAGGAACGCACAATGAAAACATTCGAAGGAAAACTGGTATCAGAACAAATCAGAATCGGCATCGTGGCCGCCCGCTTCAACGAGTTTATCACGTCAAAACTCTTAGAAGGCGCAATGGACGGACTTCTCCGGCACAACGTAGACAGGGATGATATTCATCTTGCATGGGTTCCCGGCGCTTTTGAAATTCCGCTGATCGCCTCCAGGATGGCAAAAAGCAGAAAGTACGACGCCGTCATCTGCCTGGGAGCTGTCATCCGCGGCTCGACCAGCCATTATGATTATGTCTGCAGCGAGACGTCAAAAGGCATCGCCGCCGTGTCCTTAGAGACCGGCATTCCTGTCATGTTCGGCGTTCTCACCACCGATAACATTGAGCAGGCCATTGAGCGTGCAGGGACAAAAGCCGGAAATAAAGGCTATGACTGTGCCGTCGGCGCAATCGAAATGGTAAATCTGATCCGGGAACTCGAATCAGACGCGTCCTGACCTGCCTGCCGCAATCAGTTGCGGCAGGCATTTGTCAATCGGTATCGAAAGATTTCCTCCAGCCGTTTTTTTAACCGTTCTTCCTCCCCCTGTCCGTCCGGAACATAATAGCGTCTGCCCGCAAGCGAATCGGGCAGACACTGCAGATCCGTCAGCTTCTCCGCCGTATCGTGCGCATACTGATAGCCTTTTCCATAATCCAGCTCCTTCATCAGCCGCGTCGGTGCATTGCGCAGCGCAAGCGGAACCGGCTCTGCCATCTGCTCCGCGGCATCCGCTTTTGCCTGCTCGTATGCCGCGTACAATGCGTTTGACTTTGGGGCAAGCGCCAGATAAACCACAGCCTGCGCCAGATTCACCGTGCACTCCGGCATCCCCAGATAGTAGCAGGCACGATACGCAGCTACGGCTGTTTCCAGCCCCTTTGGATCAGCCAGCCCCACATCCTCGCTGGCAAAACGGATAACGCGTCTGGCCACATACAAAGGGTCCTCCCCCGCTTCCAGCATCCTGGCCAGCCAGTACACCGAGGCATCCGGATCCGAATTACGCATGGATTTATGCAGCGCCGAGATCAGATTGTAGTGCTCTTCTCCTTTTTTGTCATATAACAGTGATTTTCTGGAGATACACTGCTCCACCGTCTCTTTTGTGACAGAAATGGCGCCGCCAGAATCCATATCGCCATTTAAAACCACCATCTCCAGCGTAGAAAGCGCCGTCCTGGCATCCCCGTTCGCAAATATGGCGATCATGGAAAGCGCCTCGTCGGCAATCCGGATCGTCTGACTGCCAAACCCGCGCGCATCGGAAAGCGCCCGGCGCAGCAGTTCCGCCAGTTCTTCGCTGCCCAGGGAGTGGAGGACGAAAACCTTACAGCGCGATAAAAGAGCGCTGTTGATCTCAAAAGACGGATTTTCCGTCGTCGCACCAATCAGAATAATGCTTCCCTTTTCCACAAAGGGCAGAAACGCATCCTGCTGCGCCTTGTTAAACCGGTGAATCTCATCGACAAAAACAATCGTTTTTTCTCCGTATCTCCGGTTTTCCTCCGCCTGCTTCATCACTTCCCTAATTTCTCTGATTCCACTCGTGACCGCCGAAAAATCGATAAACGCCGCCCTTGTCCGGTTTGCGATAATTCTGGCCAGCGTCGTTTTTCCGACTCCCGGCGGCCCCCAGAAAATCATGGATGACACCTGGTCATTTTCAATCAGCCGTCTGAGTACTTTTCCTTTTCCCAGTAAATGCGACTGCCCCACATATTCCCCGATTGTCTGCGGGCGCAGCCGGGCCGCAAGGGGCTGGGGAACTTCCCTGTCAAACAGCGACATCTGCTCCATATCTCATTCACCTCCCTCCTTTTCCCCGAATGACCGGTCTGCGTCAAATACCACCCCGGCTGCCTTCCTCGCCTCTTCCATCACTTCCGCCACACATAAGCTGAGCTGTAATAATTCTTCGTGACGCCTGCCGTCATTTTCCCGCATGATACGCTCAAATTCCACAAATTCATAGTACATTCTGTGCCGTCGCTCATGCGCGGTATACTGCTCTCTTCCACCTTCCCCGGTAAAAACGGTGTACTCTGCAAAACGGCTGACCGGCTCATCCACCTGAATCCTGCCCTCCTCACCCAGAAAACTGGCATACGACATCGGACCGCAGTCCTTCGCCCCGATCGCCGCCGCTTTAAAATCCGGATATTCCATGGTCAGTATCCCGCTGGTGTCGATTCCCCGCTCCAAATTCGCCTGGTAGCCGATCTGTTCCGGTCTGCCAAACAGCCCGACAAGCGCGCTGACCGGATAAAAATTTATATCCATCAGCGCGCCGCCCGATTTATGGCAGTCAAACACCGGATGGATTTCTCCGCACCGAAAGGCATCATAGCGGGACGAACGCTGGCTGTACTGCACAACCGCAATGCGGAGCCGGCCGATTTTTTCAATATCCTGCTTTAATGCGGCAAATGCCGGAAGATGGTACACGCTCACCGCTTCAAAAAGAAAACAGCCTCTCTCCCGCGCAATGCGTATCAGCTCCCGAAGTTCTCTGGCATTTGATGTGGCCGGCTTCTCCAGAATCACATTTTTTCCTGCTGCAAGCGCCCTTTTACCGTACAAAAAATGCAGATGATTCGGAAGAGCCACATAAACCGTATCAATCCCGCTTTTCAGCAGGTCCTCATAATCAAAATAAACCTCCTTCATCCCATGCCGCCGGCCAAATTCCAGGGCCTGCGGCCTCGAGCGCTCTCTCCCCAGAAGAGAGAGCTGCTCAATTGAAAGCTCATGTACCGTCTGCATAAAGTCCGACACAATCTTCCCTTTGCCCAGAATGCCAAGCTTCATACAAAACCCCCGTCTAATCCCACCAGAAATACCACACGGTCGACTCCTTAAGACCTGCCGCCAGCTCCGAGATCCTGTAGGTTCTCGTGCCCTGTTCAACCCTGTCCATACAGAAAGCATAGTGCTCCTTCGCCGCTTCCAGACTGTCCACGCCGTTTATTCCGTATGGCGCATAAAACTCCATGACGTCATGTGTAAACACAGCCGGGACCGCCTTATATTTTTCATACCAGTATTTACAGATGGCAATCATATCCTGGGCATCGGGACATTCATTCCACCCGCCCATCGGCAGATATGCGATGATCTCCCACGGGTTCTGAACCGGAATCTCCAGCAGGAGCGTGTCCGCCTCCAGCGTATTATCGCGAAAAGAACGATACCCGATAAAATGGTCCAGCGTTTCGCCTTCCTCCTCCTGGCCGATAAAACCGTCCTCTTCACCTTCACTCACATATTCCGTATACGCCTCATAGCGCTCATCCAGAATCTCTTTTCCATTGTCGCCGCATTCCTTTATGATTTCATTCCTGTCGTATTGCCCGTCCACGACTTCTTTAAGCCATTCTATGGCATATTCCTCCAATGAGACAATCGCCGGGTAAAATCCTGCTTCCCGTCCCGCCTCAAGCGCTTCCATATATGCCTTCTCTACCAGCGCAGGATCTGTCCCCCGTTCAAATACTCTGTATTTACATTCAAATCTTTCAGCGATCTCTTTTGTCAGCTTTTCCATATAATCCTCCTTCTGAAAATTTTTCGATTTCCCATGCCTGTCTCCTTCACCCTCTGCCGGTTATACGGCTCAGATGAAAACCTCATACGCCGTATACTCACGATCCATATGATATCCCAGCTCTTCCGCCAGGGCCGCCGACCCCTTATTCTGGGCGTCCCATCCAGGATACCACCCACGATCCAGACATTCCAGAATCAGTTTTGCTCCGCAGATACGTGCCAGCCCTCTTCTCCGATAGTCTTCCCTGGTGTCAATCTCAATCTCAATACCTCCGATATAGCCGGAATAAGAAGACGCCCCGGAAACGGGCTCCCCGTCTTTGAGAATCACTGCGCCCAATCCGTGCTCCCGGTATGCCGCATAATCCGGATACTGCGCAACCCAGTCCCTGCACCACTTTATCTCCCCGCAGCGCCGGAATAAAACCTCGTCCATCATTTGAAGCACATATCCGCCGGGCAGTCCGTCCACGATCGCCTGCAGCTTCCTGCCGTCAAACACATCCGGCTCTTTCCTGATCGCATACCGGACGACTCTGCGGGCCTTTTCCCGATAGCATTCTTCAATCAGCTTTGCCCAGCCAGCGTCCTGCGGAATCATAATCACAAAATCCCGCCTGCACGGTTCGGAACAGACAAAATCCCTGTCCGGCTTTCCAGCCAGAAAGCAAAAGTCGCCCAGAAGCGCCATCGCAGAAACCGGCGTTTCCTGTGAATCTGCGTAAATTTTTCCCATCACCCCCTGCAGGCATGACCATATCATGGTCTCCTGCCACCCGTCAAACAGGCCTGCCGCTTTCTGGGCCTGTTCCAGCTCATCTACCATGCTCCCTCTTTTCTGCGCAGCTTTGCTGCGCCCTGCGGGGCCCATCCCCAAACGTTACCCTTTCATGTTTCTGCGTTCATGTCAATCATCTTTTATCGTAAAATTATAGGTTGCTGTCATACTGTTGTCAACGACTGGATGGAATGATACAGGTATAAACAGACCAGACACAAAAGAAAACGCCCTTTTCGAAAAAGAGTACCCAATGCTTAAAACCTGAAGTACAGTGTATATTTTCACAAATGATCACCGATTTACACTCACCCTGCAAATCTTCCAGTCAGAAGTTGTTAAAAAACACTGACGAATATAACGATAATAATTACAAAAATAATATTAAATATCCATGTCCACTTATTTCCCAAATTCATTGTATAGCCAGACCCGCTTCGCGGTCTCTTGATAATTACTCTTTTATCTTCTCTGTTGAAATATAGCCGTCCAGTTAACCAGCCATCATCTCTGTTTCTTGATTTCATAAAATCCTCCTTTGTATTCCATCATATCACAATTTTCAATATCTTTTACACACTTTTTTATCAACCCTGGTATTTTTTCATCGTATACAAAGTCCGACAGCTCATCAGGCAAAAAACTCATGGGCTTTCTGATACATTTTAACTACAAAATCATAGCTGATAGTAATTACTTTCGCATCGTCTATCCTCCTGCTTAATTATAGAGGATAATTTGAAGACTCCTATCACTGCCACGGAGCTTTGCGAGCAGGCAGGTTATTCGCTGTTCCATTATTACAGGCTGTTCCAATCAGCCGTTGGAATGTCTGTGATGCAATATATTCTTCGGCGCAGGCTTATTCACGCGATTTATGATTTTGTTCTGAAGTTCTCTAAAAATTATGATGGAGTCAAAAACGCTATCGCGCTTTGTAATGCAATAAAAGGCGCTTGTGTATGTACATCTTCCCCATGAAGCGTTTTGTCAAGTGCTTTTTTGAGTTATTGACGCAAGCCCTTATTAGTGCAGCGGGAAATGGGGCAGGAAAAAGGGCAAGAAACGCGCCTGTAGACGTTTAGAAGCCGTTTTCGCGGGTGGATAGTATAAAAACCCTTGCCCTATGTGTTTTTATGTCTGCAACGCCTTAAAAATCAAGCCTTTTCAAACCCTATTGCGTAACATTCCA
>CANSSP010000019.1 GCA_947649645.1 uncultured Roseburia sp.
TCCGGCTCCGTGTCTGTCGGGTTTTCCGTGTCATCCGGTTTATCCGGCTCCGTGTCTGTCGGGTTTTCCGCCTTAAAAGATTCCGCTTTCTCCGCCGCGGCCACCGGAATGGTCTGTACCATGGTAACGCACATACAGAACGCAAGCAGCAGCGCAAAAGCCTGTTTAAAGCTTCTGCGTTTTGGTTTTAATGTTACTTCCTGCATAAAATGTTTCCTCCTCCACGTTTTGGAATATTGACTGATCACAATTATGGATATTGGCTGCAGCTCTGATGCAGACTGTTTCAGAGGGTTTTAAGGACCGTTCCGCTGTTTCCTGGGCAATTTTTAAGCTCCTGGCAACCACAAGAATCACATCCCTGTTTTTGTCGGTAAGCCTGCAAAAGACATCCTGCATATCTTTGCTTTTACCTTCCATTGATGAACCCTCTTTCACTATATCTATAATTGATATTTCATTTTTACTATATATCAATAATTGATTTATGTCAATAAGTTTGTACCGTTTTCCTTGACGTATATATCATCGATTGATATCATAACCTTGGAGGTACTATAGATGAACAATCGTATCAGAGAACTCAGAAAAGCACTCGGGTTTAGTCAGAAGGAATTTGCCGGACAAATCGGATTAAAACAGAATGCGATCAGCTATATGGAAAAAAACGGCTCTACCGTGACAGAGCACAATATCAGAATGATCTGCGCACAATTCTCCGTCAACGAAGACTGGCTGCGAAACGGCTCCGGAACGATGTTTCTCGAAAATGAAAAAAAGCAGAAAGAATTTTTTGAAATATTTGACGAGCTTTCCCCTGTTCTCCAGGATTATCTGCTCAAAACGGCAAAAGACCTGCTCGATATGCAGTCTGAAATGCAGAATAACAAAGAAAAAGGAGATCTCACATGAAGATGAAAAATCACATGCGGCGCATTCTCGCAGGTGCAGGCGCCCTTTTCCTGTCCGGCATGTATGCGGCGACTCTCATCAGTGCATTTGCCGAAGAAGCACACTACGAAAATCTGCTGACGGCATCCATCTACGCCACCATCGTCGTTCCGGTACTATTGTGGGCATATACACTGGTCCGCCGGCTTGTCGGAAAAGATAAAACAGAAAAAAAAGAAAACGATGACGGAACAGAACTTACAGACTGACTCTCAGAAAACCCGGATTCTGCCCGGTATCCCAAAAAAGGCCTGCCCTGCAAAAAACAGGACAGACCTTTTATCAATTCCGTATTTATCTTATTTACACTCCCTTCTCCCTGCATCCGGTCTGCCGTATCAGACGAAACACCTGTTCCACAGAATCCGCCATATTTGCTTTCGCTCTGTCTGTCTCCATCGCCTCCGCCAGCGTGGAAACACCGCGCACAATCGGGAAAAATGCGTCGATACCGGCATCGTTACACACGTCTGCTTCTTTCGTCACGCCTCCCGCAAACGCCAGCACCGTTTTCCCATATTTTTTGGCCAGTTTCGCAACGCCCACCGGAGCCTTGCCCATCGCGGTCTGAAAATCAAGCATCCCCTCTCCCGTGATCACGATATCACAGTCGCGCACCGTCTCCTCCATCCCGACAACGTCGAGGATCAGTTCAATACCTGGCACAAGCTCCGCACCCAGATATGCCAGAAACGCAAATCCCATGCCGCCCGCAGCCCCGGTTCCCGGCACTTTGGAGACATCCCTGCCCAGAAATGCCGCCGACACCTGTGCAAATGAGGCCATATCACGATCCATGGCCTCCATTTCCGATTCACTTACCCCTTTCTGCCGCCCGAACACATACGTCGCCCCGTTTTTGCCGCAGAGCGGGTTTGTCACATCACAGGCAATCTTAAAATGACATTCCGCAAGTTCCGCAAAAACTCCGGTCGCATCGATGCGCGCCGCCTTTCCCAGCTCTTTCGCTCCGTTTCCAAGCGCCGCGCCGTCCCTGTCATAAAACCGGTATCCCAGCGCCTTAAGCATTCCCATTCCGCCGTCATTGGTGGCGCTTCCGCCGATTCCGATGATAAAATCACGGCACCCTTTCGCGGCTGCATCCCTTATCATCTCACCCACGCCGTAAGTCGTCGCTTCAGACGGATTTTTTTCCTCTTCTCTGACCAGAACCAGTCCGGCCGCAGCAGCCATCTCCATAACCGCCGTACAACCATCCGACAGTCTCCCGTAATCCGCCGCAGCCACACGGCCGTACGGCCCCGTCACATTCAGCGTCTCCCGCGTTCCGCCCAGCCCTTCCAGCAATGCGTCCGTGGTTCCCTCTCCACCGTCCGCCAGCGGCACAATATGTACATCCGCATCGGAAAATACCCGCAGAATCCCGGCGGCGGCCGCATGTCCCGCCTCCATCGAAGTCATGCTTCCTTTCATGGAGTCAATCGCACAAACAATTTTCACAAGCTTCCTCCGTCTGCACTAAAACGCCCAAAAACCCTCCCGGCAGCTTCGGGCGCGGCACCTTAATCCCCGTAATCACATGAACGCCTGTTTGTCTGAAGAAATGCACGCCACCCCGCATTCCCGCAGCCGTTCCACCGCGTCCTCATACCCGGTAAAAAGAATCCCCTGCATTCCGAGGGCGCGCGCTGCTTCGATATTTATCATCGTATCGTCCAGAAACACGCATTCCTGCGGAACCAGCCCATACCTCTCACACAGAGTCTGGTAAATCTGCGGTTCCGGCTTGATCTGACAGACCTCAAACGAAAACAAAGCGCCGTCCACATCCCTGAGAAACGACAGCTCCTCAGCCGTCTTCCCATAAGTCCATCTCGCATAATTCGACAGAATATACACGCGATATCCATTCTCTCTGAGCCTTCTGATCCAGTCCACACTGTAATCGCACTGACGGATTGTCAGTTCAATCCGCTCCCAGAAAAGGCGTATTTCCTTTTCATACTCCGGCGCCCTGGCAATAAACCGGACAAGCAGCTCCTCGTCGCAAAGCTGACTGCGGTCCACTTCATTCCAGTCCACAGAGCGGATCGTCGCCTCTGCCACGGCGTTTCTTGTTTTCTCGTCAAACCCGAGCCGCCGGAAAGCCCGGTCGCTGTTCCACTCCACAAGTACGTTTCCCACATCAAAAATCACGTTTTTTATCATTCCAGTATTACCCTTTCTCTGGCATTCTGCTAAAATGCCGGCAGAAACGATTCTGCCGGCATCTGCCATCATTTTTTCACCGGATTGCGGTAGATAATATCGTCCCGCCCCGGCCCGTTGGAGACCATGGTAATCGGATATCCGATCTGCTCCTCGATAAACTCCACATACTTCCTGCAGTTTTCCGGAAGATCCTCGTACTTTCTGATACCGCGGATGTCACATTTCCATCCCGGCAGATTCTTTAAAACAGGCTTGGCATGCGAAAGCTTTGCCGTCGTCGGAAAGTCAGATGTCACCTGCCCATCTACCTCATAGCCCACACATACCGGGATCTCCTCCAGATAACCAAGCACATCCAGCACGGTAAACGCCACGTCCGTCGTTCCCTGCAGACGGCAGCCATACCGGCTCGCCACACAGTCAAACCAGCCCATCCGCCGCGGCCGGCCTGTTGTCGCCCCGAACTCGCCGCCGTCTCCGCCGCGCCGTCTCAGTTCGTCCGCCTCTTCCCCGAAAATCTCGCTGACAAAAGCGCCTGCGCCCACCGCCGACGAATACGCCTTACAGACGGTGATCACCTGCTTAATCTCATACGGCGGAATCCCCGCGCCGATCGCACCGTAGGCAGCCAGCGTCGAAGAAGACGTCACCATCGGGTAGATTCCGTGATCCGGATCTTTTAACGTCCCAAGCTGTCCTTCGAGAAGAATCGTCTTTCCCTCTTTTATTGCGCGGTCAAGATATGCGGACACATCACACACATACGGCGCCACCATATCACGGTACTGATGCAGGGTGTCTGTCAGCTCCTCCGGCACAAGCAGCGGTTTGTGGTATAAATGCTCCAGCAGCACGTTCTTCGTCTCTGCGATGCGAACCGCTTTTTCCTTAAGGAGCTCCTCGTCAAACAGTTCGCTGACCTGGAATCCGATCTTTGCGTATTTATCCGAATAAAATGGCGCGATGCCCGATTTCGTTGAACCGAAAGACTTTCCGCCCAGACGCTCCTCCTCATACTGGTCAAAAAGAATGTGGTACGGCATCACAATCTGCGCGCGGTCCGACACAAGAATCTTCGGCATCGGCACATTTCTGTCCACAATCGACGAAATCTCTTCAAACAGCACCGGAATATTCAGCGCAACGCCGTTTCCGATCACGCTGGTCGTGTGTCCGTAAAACACACCCGACGGCAGGGTGTGAAGGGCAAATTTTCCGTAATCATTGACAATCGTATGTCCCGCGTTTGCCCCTCCCTGAAAGCGCACAATAATATCCGCTTCCTTTGCGAGCATGTCGGTGATCTTCCCTTTTCCCTCGTCGCCCCAGTTTGCTCCAACCACTGCTTTTACCATTTTAAAATCCTCCTTATCTTTCAAGGCATATCCGCTTTACTTATTCATTATACATGACACATCAGCATAAGTAAAATTAATATTTATTATACGCAGCATAATCTTTTATTATGTTATAAGCGGCGTCTTTCCTTTACTGCAGCCCCTGGCGGAGCAGTTTCAGCATCCTCCCCGCCGCCGCCGACATCGGAATCCGCTCGTTGGACGCGATACAGAACTGCCGCTTCGGTATCTTTTTCTCAAATTCCAGAGAAAACAATTCCCCCGACTGAAGATATGCCCTTGCAAAATCTTCTACGACTGCGGCAATCCCCAGATTGCGCACCGCAAACTGAATGAGCATGTCAGAAGTGGCAAGCTCAAATTCCGGGGCCATGCGAACGTTCTGCGCCTCGAGAAATTCTTCCACGTAGCGCCTCGTGGACGTCTTCCCCTCGAGACACATCAGCGGAAGGCTGCCGAGCTCCTGGTAACCAAGCTTTCTTCCTTTCAGAGATAAAAACTTTTTTCCGGCCACAAAGACATCCTGGATTTCCCGGACAGGCACCAGCCGCACATGCCTGTTATTTCCGGCCGGCGTACTTACAATGCCGAAATCAATCTCTCCGTCCGTTAAGCGCCGCAGCGTTTCCGGTGTCGGCGCATTTGTCACAATCACACGGATACCTGGATAGGCCTCATGAAACCGTTCCAGGTAGGGAAGCAGGTAAAACTGCAGCGTCATATCGCTGGCGCCCACGCGTATCTCGCCGCTCTCAAGATTTAACATCCCCAGAAGCTTTCTCTCCCCGGTCAGGATCGCCTCATATCCTCTTCGCACATACGAAAAAAGCATCTCACCTTCCTTTGTCAGCCGCACCCCTTTTGAGGTGCGGACAAACAAAACACAGGAAAGACTGCTTTCCAGATGTCTGACTGCCTGACTGACCGCCGGCTGTGAAATGGAAAGCGCCTCCGCTGCCAGTGTGATGCTCTGATAACGCGCCGCATAATAAAAAATCTTGTAATATTCCAGACTGATATCGATATCCATCTGCCTTTACGACTCCAGCTCCGGCAGCTTTCTTGAACAGGCCACTGCAAGCGCCCCCGGCCCGATATGGCAGGACACGCTTAAGGAGAGCGGATCCATGTGAATATCCATCCCCGGAAATGCCGCCTGCACTTCCTTTTTAAAAGACTCTGCGGCCTCCAGGTCATACGTGTAGGCCACCTCGAGATACATGTGCGCCCCCTCCGGATCGTGGAAGCGGTTGTTAAAATCGTTCTTCATCGCCTCGATCATCAGATTTCTGGCCTGTTTCACCGTTCTCGCCTTGGCAAACGCGTCCAGCTTCTCCCCCTGAATCTGCAATACCGGCTTTAACTTTAACAAAGTCCCGAGCGCCGCCGCTGCCGGAGTGATGCGCCCGCCCTTTTTCAGATAATAAAGCGTATCCACCATGATATAGATCGACGACTCAAGTTTGTCCCTTTCGAGGATCTCCCTGATCTCAGACGCCGTGCGCCCCTGCCGCGTGAGCGCCAGCGCATCCATGACTGACTGCCTCTGTGTCACGGAAATCCGCTGATTATTTACCACCTGGACTTTTCCGTCATAGTCCTGCGCAAGCATCAGAGCCGTCTCACAGGAAGCGCTCAGCCCGGAAGACATCGGTATATGCACGATCTCGTCGTATTCCTTAAGCAGACCGTCCCAGGTGTCCGTCACATTGCCGACCAGCGGCATCGACGTCGAAATATCCGCGCGGTCCGAGAGCATCTGATAAAACTCTGCCTGCGTCAGGTCAATATCCTCATAATATGTTTTGTCACCCGAAAAAAAGGGCATCGGAAGAATCGTCACCCCCAGCGCTTTCGCTTCCTGCTGCGTGATGCCGCTGTTGCTGTCCGACACGACTGCTACTCTGCTCATATCTATACTCCCCCTTATCCTGTTTCCAGACTCTTCTGATATTTTCTGCCATTATATCCTCTCACGGAAAGCCCCGTTTTATCCGCATGCCTTACCGTGTGTATTATAGCATATACCGCACTGCTCTGCCACAAAAAAATCTTTTTCACCGGATCGGATCCGGAAGCGGGACGCTCCCGTCCATCAGCATCCGGACAAAAGCCGTATCACGCACAATCCAGGGTTCCCGTCCGGGCCGTTCATTCTCCGTGCAGATCTCTTCCGGCGTGGCCCAGCGCAGTTCGTATCCCTTTGCCTCCTCACTTGACGTCAGTTTCAGTTCTTCCTGTCCCTCACCCACACGGCAGAAATAAAAACACGAACGGCAGACATACTTCTTTGTACAGTCAAAAAGATCCCGTCTGATCTCTACAATCTCCCCGAGTTCCGTGATTGTCGGCTCTATGACACGAAGCCCTGTCTCCTCCAGCACCTCACGCACCAGGGCAAGACGGTCGTTTTCTCCGTTTTCCGGGCCGCCCCCCGGAATCTTGTAGGCTCCGTCCGCACCTCGCTGCATCGCAAGCTTTCCGTCCCGCAGAATAATCGCGCGCACGGAGCGCTTTTCACAGACGTCCACCGTGTTCTGATAATCTTTCGCGTCAAATGTTGCAAGGATTTTCATAGGCACCCCTCCATGGCGGGCAGACCCGCATCTTATCCGGACCACGTTTAATGATTCATAATTATACGCCTCTCTGATGTCTGATGCAATCCTTTTCTGGTCAAAAGCTACGGACTCCTGGCGGTACGTTACGAAGCTTATACAGCAAAGAAAAACCCCGCAGGTTTTCCTGTGAGGTTTTTCTTTGCTGATTTACTTTTAAATAGCCGAAGGCTTACATCATTCCCATGCCGCCTGCGCCGCCTGCCGGCATAGCCGGAGCGTCTTCTTTGATATTTGCCACGACGGACTCTGTCGTCAGCAGCGTTGCAGCCACAGAAGTAGCATTCTGCAGTGCGCTTCTCGTCACTTTGACCGGATCAAGGATTCCGGACTCTACCATATCCACATACGCCTCCGCTGTCGCGTCAAATCCGACGCCCTCCGCGGACTCTCTCACCTTATTGATGATCACAGCTCCTTCCAGGCCTGCGTTTGCGGCGATATAGTAAAGCGGGGACTCGAGCGCTTTTAAGATCACTCGCGCGCCGGTCTTCTCGTCGCCCTCAAGCGCATCCGCAAGTTTCTCCACTTCTTTTGCTGCATGGATATACGCGGAACCGCCCCCTGCGATAATACCTTCCTCTACGGCTGCCCTTGTCGCGTTGAGCGCGTCTTCCATGCGGAGCTTTGCCTCTTTCATCTCGGTCTCGGTCGCAGCGCCGACACGGATGACTGCCACACCGCCCGCAAGCTTTGCGAGACGCTCCTGCAGTTTCTCCTTATCAAACTCGGACGTTGTCTCTTCAATCTGCCCGCGGATCTGATGAATCCTGCTCTCGATTGCTCCCTTATCGCCCGCGCCGTCGACAATCACAGTGTTTTCTTTCTGTACTTTCACAGATTTCGCACGGCCGAGCTGATCCATCGTCACATCCTTAAGCTCAAGTCCGAGATCGGAGCTGATCACTTCGCCGCCTGTGAGGATTGCGATATCCTCAAGCATCGCTTTTCTTCTGTCGCCGTAGCCCGGCGCCTTCACTGCGACAACATTAAATGTCCCGCGCAGTTTGTTTACGATCAGCGTGGTAAGCGCCTCGCCCTCGATATCTTCCGCGATGATCAAAAGTCTGGCACCGCTCTGTACAACCTGCTCCAGCAGCGGAAGAATCTCCTGGATATTACTGATTTTCTTGTCTGTGATCAGAATATACGGATCGTCCAGCACCGCCTCCATCTTATCCATGTCGGTGCACATATATGCGGATACATAACCGCGGTCAAACTGCATACCTTCCACCAGATCGAGTTCGGTCTGCATCGTCTTCGACTCCTCGATGGTGATCACGCCGTCGTTGGAAACCTTCTCCATCGCGTCTGCCACCATATTTCCGACTTCATCATCCCCGGCGGAAATAGCCGCAACTTTCGCGATCTGATCTTTTCCTTTCACCTTGGAAGACATCGCCAGAATGGATTCCACTGCTTTATCGGTCGCCTTCTTCATGCCGCGGCGAAGAATAATCGGGTTTGCGCCTGCCTCCAGGTTCTTCATCCCTTCGTGTACCATCGCCTGTGCAAGAACGGTAGCCGTCGTCGTCCCGTCTCCTGCAACGTCATTCGTCTTTGTTGCCACTTCCTTTACGAGCTGTGCGCCCATATTCTCAAAAACATCTTCAAGCTCGATTTCTTTTGCGATGGTGACGCCGTCGTTCGTAATCAGCGGCGTGCCGTATGATTTGTCCAGCACAACGTTTCTGCCCTTCGGCCCCAGCGTCACCCTGACTGTGTCTGCAAGTTTATCCACGCCGGCGCCCAGTGCGGCCCTGGCCTCTGTTCCATATTTGATTTCCTTTGCCATGATTCTTCTACCTCTCTTCTTTTCCTTTATTCTCTGATGACTACTCAACAACCGCGAGGATATCGTTCTGCTTTACAATAATGAACTCTTCCCCGTCCAGCTTTACTTCGGTCCCTGCATATTTGGAATAAATTACTTTCTGTCCCGCTTTCACCTGCATGGTAACTTCTTTTCCGTCCACCATGCCGCCCGGGCCCACAGCGATGACTTCCGCCTCCTGCGGCTTCTCCTGCGCACTGCTTGTCAGGATAATTCCCGACTTGGTAGTCTCTTCCGCCTCACACTGTTTCAAAACTACTCTGTCGCTCAATGGTACTAATTTCATTTTGCCTACCTCCTATTTACTCCTATATCGCTTACATTCGCTTGTGTGATTATTAGCACTCATTTAATTCGAGTGCTAACCGATAGACATATAATAATTTCTTGCTGTCCAATCTGCAACCGGATATATTCCGATTTATCTCCATACTTATTGTATTTTTTTTTGTTTTTCTCTTGTTTTCTCTTTTTTTTATATCTTCTTCCATTTTCTTCATTTTTATACTTTTTTTAGAATTTTTTTTCGGACTGTTTTGTTTCCCTCGCTCCACAAAAGCTTTAACGCTCTGGAAAACAGCTTCTGTGTCTCCTCCGGCAGTCTGCTCTTCGCCCGGATCAGTTCCTGAACAGCTTTCCACCGGCTGGCATAAAAGTCGTCCACTGTCCTGATCTCCGCCGCCTCAAGCATGGAAAAAATGGTGTCCACGATCGCCTGCCGCTCTTCCCCGTTTAACTGATAAAGCCATCCTTTCATCGTTTTATCCAAAAGCACGCTCCGCGCCGCCACACCGTCCGCGTAGACGAACGAATTTCCCCTGACTTCCCAGGACATTGCGTCGTGCTGCTGAATCCCGTTCTGCGAGCTGCAGACCACCTCGCACTCTCCGCGGTGCTCCAGGAGAAGTCCCACAATCGACGATTCCGGCAGGATCGTCCGAATCTTCGGGAGCATCCTCTGATATGCCCCGCTCTCAAGCATTTCCCGCGAAAAACCCGGTCCGTCGTTGCTGTAGACCTGGACGATTTTTTCCTGAATCCACGGCTCACACTTTACCGAGGCATAGACGGACAGATTGCCGCCTTTGGAATGTCCGCCCACCCGCACAATACCATGTTCCGGTGTGACGACCTGGTTTAAATAATCCACAGCCTTCCGCTGCCCCGGCGTCGTCGCCAGATATCCCATATTAAAGTTTTCTCTCCATCCGACAATCGTATTATCCGTCCCGGAAAACGCCACGTAAAGCCCCTCGTCCGGCAGCGTCATGCAGACCACCGAAAACTGGGACTGTTCTTCGTCGCTGATATCATTCACATAACAGGAAAGCATCACGTCTTTAAAACGCTTTGTCCCCGCCGTCTTCTTCATGATAAACGGGGCCATCTTTGTCATGGAAACCGTCGCGAGAATCTCATCTTTATCGTGCATCTCCCAGAACCTGGCGCTGGCTCTGGCGAGACTTATGACCTCCGCCCCGCCCGGTCCGCCCACAATCCCGTCAAAATCCACATAGACGAGCTGGGAGAGAATCAGGTTATCGACCTCGTTAAACCCGTCCGCCGCAAATGTCAGGTCTCCTCTCCACTCCAGATAATCCATCATATTCGCCATATTCACATCTCCTTATACGATCAGACCATAGTGCAGGAGACCGTTTTTAATGCCGTCGTCACTTAGATTTGTCGTAACATAATCGGCCGCTTCCTTCGCCGCCTCCGTTCCGTTTCCCATTGCAATCCCGTGCGCGGCATAGCGCAGCATCTCCAGATCGTTTGCACTGTCCCCGAACGCATAGGTGTCCTCATGCGCAATCTGAAGCAGTTCGCACACCTTCTGGATCCCGGTCGCCTTGGAATATCCCTTCGGAACAATTTCCGCCAGCCATTCGTTGTGCGGGATAATGTCAAACTCATCCTTAAGGATCTCCGTGATCCCGCCGAGCCCTTCCTCCCGCGCGTCCACACTCAGCTTGTTAATCTCAAACTCCACGCTTCCCGCAATATTTTTTACCCGCTCTCCCTGCTCCTGTTTCAGATAATTCACATAGGGATTGTCACGGAACTCATCCTCGTTCACATAGGTATACCGGGGACCCTCCAGTACGGTGAGCACATGCCTGCCGCTCAATGCATCCAGAATACGCCCGACCTCTTCCTCCGACAACAGCTTTTCAAATATTTTTTCTCCCTGAAAATCAATATGAGCGCCACAGGAAGCCACAATGCCGTCAAACCCGATTGCCAGAAGCTTTTCATTGCAGATATTGGCACGGCTCCTGCCACTGCAGATAAACGCGTAATCTCCCTGCTCCCGCAGCTTTCGTATGGACTCCACCGTACTCACGGGAATGTTGAGATCATCATCCCACAGTGTACCGTCTATGTCAAAAAATACTGCTTTCTTCATTTGTCATGCTCCTTTTCCCTTCGGTCTGAATCACTTTTTCAATACAACGATTCATTGTACCAGATTATGGGCGGGAAATCTATTTTTTTATTTTACAGAAAGGAAACTTTTCCTCGCCGGGAGCAGAAACATCTCCGCAGACAAAAAGGCTGTGAAAAACGGAGTACGTCTTCCCCCATTTCTTCACAGCCCTTTTTTACTTTATCTGCCTTCTGTCAGCCGGGCGGCCGGCATGAATACAGAACATAGCCGCCACGACCGCCGCGCTCACGGCGAGAGGAACATAAAAATTCATCCCACGGCTGACCAGCATGGAAGGAATCAGGTATGTTCCAGTAAAAATTTCTGCGAAAACCGTGCGGTATACCAGTTCGGTGATACCCTGTGCGCCCGGTATCGGCAGCATGTCCACAGTCAGATAGACGGCTGCCTGCAGCAGCATCACCGTACCCCCTCCGGCCACGTGCAGACCAAATCCACGGTAAACGACATAAGTCAGCAGAAAGACACAGAAACGCTGCAGAAACGTCAGGACAGACACCACGGCCAGCTTCTTTTTGTGCCCCCGGATAAAATCCACCGCGTCACCGTAACTTTCCACAAACAGCCGGATCTCTTCTCCGCGTCCCGGCTTCTTTTTTAATATATGGACCTGCTCCAGCACCCGCGCACAGCCTCCCAGCAGCCTCGTCAGAAGCCCGGGAAAAACCATCAGCCCCCAGATTGCCAGAACAACGGCCGTATTCAGCACAATGCCAAGGAGAAACAGATAAAAATACCCCTTGAAGTAAGATTTCAGCGGCTGATACCAGAAAAGAAGCACGACAACGCCGATTAACACGAGAACGGCTTTGTACGCCAGGGCAACCGTCATCAGAACGACCGAACACTCCGACGTCTCATTTCCGTCTTTTTTCATATAATAAAGCTGCATCGGCTGTCCCCCCGTCGCAGACGGCGTGATTCCGGAATAAAAAAATCCGATAAACGAATAGACAATGCAGCGCCCGACCCCGCTCTTTCCTCCCAGAGCCGATAAAAGATACCAGATCATAATTCCCTCAAGACTGACAAAAAAGATCCCGAGCGCCATGGCGCACAACAGATATCCGGGCGTCATCCCAAGAACAGCCTTAATGATTTTTGTAAAATCCTGTCCGCGAAGCACCGTATAAAATGTCAGAACCATAATACCCAGAAACAACAGGAACTGAATCCTCTTCTTTTTACGATTCATAAGACGCACCGCCTGGCCATACATACGATTCCCCGCCGTCTCCGGGCAGATTGGCGAGCGGGCCTTCATAAATCACTTCTTTTTCCAGATCCTCAAAAAAATCCTTCGGCGTGACGAGTGAAAAATGCTTCTTCCACCGGACCATCCCCGTCTCCTCCATAATCTTCGCCAGATAAGACGAACAGGTATAATGATACCTGCTGTGAAACGGAATCCCGAACAAAATCAGAGGCAGCTCTGCCACAGCATAGTGATAATGGAAGCGGTGAAGAAACGCATCGTGCAGAATCTCCCGCAGCGCCTCCTTCTGTTCATCTGTGCAGCGGACGCGGCACACCATATACTCCGCGCCCGGATATTTTTTTAATATTTTGTGCCTGTTTTCCCTGACAAACCCGGCCAGAATGGGGATTGCAGGATTTCTTCTCCCGACACTGTAAGCCTCTCTCAATTCCGGATCCATCCCCATCACAACATGGATATACTTCTGTCTGAGAACCAATCGGATCATCGATGCAAAAATTCCCGGTGTGTCCACAAATCCAATATAAATCTCACTCATGTTCTCCCTCTTTTCCTGTAAATTACTGAAATCGATACAATCTCCTGGCAGCCCGGTAACCGGACAGCGTCAGGCACTCTCCAAGTCTGCCCGGCAGATAAGTAAGACCGCTCAGCGCCCGATACCGGAGCTTAAAATACAGTCCCTGGTCCAGACACCGCATATCCTGCCACAGTGCTTCACGCTTTCTGCGCGCTTCCCCGCTGTCGGAGAGCAGGAGATGAACCGATGAAATTGCCATCATAACCGAAAGATTTCTGCACAGATACGATCTCAGCTTCGGTGAGATCTCCCTTTCCTGCTCCGGTTTTACACAGGCCGCCACCAGCTTTGTGACCTTGATGTGCTGGTCGATCCGCTTCATCAGGACATTCTCATTTACGGACTGATCGTCACGCCCCAGAAAATAATGATACAGGTCCAGATCCATATAGTATATTTTTTCGACATAAATCAAAGGCTTTACCGCAAAAAGATTATCCACATAAAAAGTGTGCTCGGGCAGTCTTAATCCCACTTTATGTAACAGTGCCGTGCGGTAAATCAGCGCGTGCATGACAAGATACTGAGATACGGAAAAATGTCCCATCTCATCCCAGGTGCAGAGCCGTTCTGTGGGAAACACATTTTTAAAGTCCACCGTATGACTTGTTCCCTCCTCACAGTGGTCATAGACATAGTTACAGACGAACAGATCGGGCACCGCCTCTTCCATCCCCTGTGACCTGTCTTTGCAGAAAGCCCTGATCTGTGCAAGCAGCCTCCTGTACGCCTGCTCATTAAGCCAGTCATCGGAATCGACAACCTTAAAATACAAACCACTGGCCAGTTCCATCCCTGTATTGACCCCGGAACCGTGGCCTCCGTTTTCTTTATGCACCACTTTTACAATATCGGGATAGTTCCTGACATAATCATCCGCGATCTCACCCGTCCAGTCTGTCGAACCATCGTCGACGATAATAATCTCCACGTCACTGCCACCCACAAGCAGGGAATCGATACAGCGTTCCATATAAGCTTCGGAATTATAGCAGGGAACAACCAGCGTTAAATACTTCATCCATCTTCACCCTTTCCGGAAAATATTTCTCTTCTTTCCATATACAAGGATAGCGGATGATTCCAAAAATTCCCTTCAGAAAAAACAAAAGAATTTCCTGAGAAATTCTTATTTCACCGTTAAAAAAGACACCGGAACTGCATCCGATGTCTTTTTCCTTACTGCTCATTTAATTGTTGATCAGCTTGTCGTCCTCATTATTCCAGCTATAAAGCTTGCGGATCTCTCTTCCGACTTCCTCCGAACAATGCTCGGCCGCAAGTTTCCGCATCGCCTTAAAGTGAACCTGCTTTCCTGCCGACGACATGTCAAGCAGAAACTCTTTCGCAAAAGAACCGTCCTGGATATCGGAGAGAATTTTTTTCATGGTCTTTCTGGTCTCTTCCGTAATCAGCTTCGGTCCGGTCACATAATCGCCATATTCGGCTGTATTCGAGATGGAATACCGCATTCCGGCAAAACCAGACTGGTAAATCAGATCGACAATCAGCTTCATCTCGTGAATACACTCAAAATATGCATTTCTGGGATCATACCCCGCCTCAACCAGCGTCTCAAACCCGGCCTGCATCAGCGCACAGACACCGCCGCAGAGGACCGCCTGCTCGCCAAAAAGATCCGTCTCCGTCTCGGTGCGGAACGTCGTCTCAAGGACACCTGCCCGCGCACCGCCGATCCCCAGCGCATAAGCCAGCGCAAGATCCTGTGCTTTTCCAGTCGCATCCTGTTCAACGGCGATCAGACAGGGAACGCCTTTTCCCTCCTGATATTCGGAACGCACCGTATGTCCCGGCCCCTTCGGCGCAATCATCGTGACATCGACATTTGACGGCGGCACGATACATCCGAAATGGATATTGAAACCATGCGCAAACATCAGCATATTGCCTTCTTCAAGATTCGGCTCGATATCATTTTTATAGAGATCCGCCTGCTTTTCATCGTTGATGAGGATCATGATGATATCTGCTTTCTTTGCCGCCTCTGCAGCCGTAAACACCTCAAATCCCTGCTTCTCCGCTTTCGCCCAGGATCTGCTGCCCTCATAAAGGCCGATGATCACATTACATCCGGATTCTTTTAAATTCAATGCATGCGCATGTCCCTGGCTGCCGTAGCCGATAATCGCAATTGTCTTCCCATCCAGAAGGGAGAGATTACAATCTTCCTGATAAAATATTTTCGCTGACATAACTTTTTCCTCCAAACTCTTTTCTTGTGCCTTACTGTGAATATTTCCGTTTACTTACAATGCCAAAGACCACACTTTACCGCGGGCTCCGTTCCGCCTTTTAGCTCGAAGTAACCCCTTTCTTTCCGGCGGCGCGCAACACAGGCGGACTCCCGTGCAGGGGAATCCCCATATCGCACACTCTCTTCTGCCCGTCAGAGCCCCTGCAGATGTCCGTTTTCGTCAATAATAACGACGTCTGACGTCCCTCTGGAAAGCCCGGTCAGTCCGGTGCGCGCCAGCTCCAGAATCTCATAGTCCTGCAGCAGATCCATAAACGCATCCAGCTTATCCTGATGCCCGGTCAGCTCAATCACCATGGAATCATGCGTCACATCCACGACTTTGCCGTGAAAGATCTCCGTGACATTCATAATCGGCTGCCGCTGTGTGTCCTTTGCGCGGATTTTAACCATCATCAGCTCCCGCGTCACGGAAGACCCCGGCTCCAGCTTTTTGATCTGCACGACATCCTCCAGCTTTGCGACCTGCTTTTCGATCTGCTCTAAAATCTGCTCGTCGCCGCTCGCCACAATCGTAATCCGCGTGTACCGCGGATCCGCCGTCACACCGGATGAAAAACTGTCAATGTTGTATCCTCTCCGGCTGAACAGACCAGAGATATGACTTGTGACTCCCGGGTTGTTCTCAACCAGGAGCGATAATACCTGTCTTCTCATAAAGAAAACCTTCCTTATTCTGCAATCTGTCCTGTCACCACATGTCCAGAACCCATCATAGCAATCCCGCTTTTCTTTGTCAATATCCGGCCCGAAAATGGCTATATCTGTTTGGAATAGGTAAGATAACCCCGTTTCATCCCCTCGCGCCTCCCTGAAAATCCACTCAGTCGCTCAGATATCTGCCCTGTGCATCCTTGTCAATATTGCCGCAGAGGATCATAATTCCCTCGATAAATCCCCAGATACTGGAAACCACGGCACCAATGCCGCAGGTGGCCACCGTGATCACAAGCTGCGCAACCGCCTTTCCGGTGTAACCGAGATAAAAATTATGTACTCCGAAGCTCCCCAGAAAAATTCCAAGCAGCCCGGCCGCGACTTTCGATTTCGGACTTCTCAGCCCGTATGCTCCGTTTATCAGGCTCACGCCACACTGCATGCAGACCTGGCTGCCCACCGGCGTCGGCTGCCCGCAGTTCGGACAGTAATTCGCGCCCGTCCCTTTCTGCACGCCGCATCTGACACACATAACCGCATCATCCGTAACATATGGCTGTCCACAATTTCTACAATACATAATGATCCTCCATTCCGGAGCCGGTTTTACAAAGGCACCGCACCCGAATATAAGATTCGGACTGCGGTCCGGATTTGCGGCTCCGGCACAAATCCGTGTGCGAAAAGCAGTCAGACCTGTTTTTCACACGAGCCTTCTATTACATAATGCCGAAAGAGCTTACTTTGCACAGAACAGCCCTGGGGGTTGTCCTGCGTAAAGTAAGCTCTGAATCTGCATTAAGCTACTTTGCTCTTTGCAAGTTCTGCCAGTGTTGTGAAGCCTTCTGCATCATTTACCGCCATCTCCGCCAGCATTTTGCGGTTGATATCGACCCCGGCTATTTTAAGGCCATGCATCATCTGACTATAGGAAATGCCGTTCATTCTCGCAGCTGCGTTGATACGCGCAATCCACAGACGACGGAACTGTCTCTTTCTCTCTTTTCTGCCCACGTACGAACTCGCAAGCGCTCTCATGACAGACTGCTTCGCCACACGATACTGTTTGCTGCGCGCGCCTCTGTAGCCCTTTGCCAGTTTTAATACTCTGTTATGTTTTTTTCTTGCGCCTAAACCGCCTTTTACTCTTGCCATTTTACATACCTCCTTAACCCGTTCCTATAAATACGGTAAAATCTTCTTCATATTCTTTACATTGGATGCGTCTGTCATCGTTGCTTTTCTGAGATTCCGCTTTGTCTTCGGGCTCTTCTTTGTCAGGATATGTCTTTTGTAAGCTTTATTTCTTTTTAATTTTCCTGTCCCTGTAAGTTTGAAACGCTTTGCAGCTGACCTGCTGGTTTTCATTTTTGGCATAATGTATTCCTCCTTCAATTATGATTTCTTCTCTGCCAGCACCATGCTGATGCTCCTGCCCTCAACCTTTGGTGCCTTCTCCACTACTGCTATGTCGCCGAGGTTCCGTGCAAAATCGTCCAGAATATGTCTGCTCGCATTCATATGAGCCATCTCACGGCCGCGGAACCGCAAGGTAATCTTTACCTTATCACCTTTGCTAAGAAATTTCCTGGCAGCATTTGTTTTCGTATTCAAGTCGTTTGAATCAATATTGGGTGACAAGCGAATCTCTTTCAGTTCTACCACTTTCTGCTTTTTTCTGGCTTCCTTTTCTTTCCTCGCCATCTCATACCGATATTTGCCATAATCGATAATCTTGCATACCGGCGGCTTCGCGGTTGGAGCAATCTTGACCAGATCAAGTTCCGCTGCCTCGGCCAGCTTCATAGCTTCCCTCGCTGACATAATGCCAAGCTGTTCTCCATTCTCTCCGATCAGACGAACTTCCTTATCTCTGATCTGTTCATTAATCATTAACTCGCTAATGGTACTATACCTCCCAAATAAAAAAGTGGATAGGCAGACTATCCACTTAATCATTCCATATTCGCGATACAAGAGATCGGCGATGCTTGAAACAGGAACCATGAGTCACGTATTTGTGCTCCGGTGAGAGTGGATACTCTACTTGATTTTCTAACAACTACCAAATCATAACATGAGAACCGATTCCTGTCAAGCATTATTTTATGTATCCATTATTTCAGCACAAACTGACCGATCAGCTCGTCAAGCGCAACCGCCTGCGCGGACAGCTCCTGGCTGGTCGCGGAAGACTCTTCCGCCGTCGCGGAGTTGGACTGCACAACCTCGGAAATCTGTGAGACACCCGCTTCCGCCTGCTTCATGGCAGTCGCCATATCAGCGGAAACCGTGCTGAGCTCTCTGGAGGATTCCGCAATCTTTTTGATGCCTTCGACCACTTCCTCAATGGAATTTGCGGCACGCTCCGCAGCGCTGTTTCCATGGGAAATCTCAAGCAGCGATCCCTCGATCAGCTGTCTGGTATCAACCGCAGACTGTGTACTCTGGTCTGCAAGCTGACGGATCTGATCCGCCACAACGGCAAAACCGCGGCCCGCTTCTCCCGCTCTGGCAGCCTCAATCGATGCGTTCAGAGAGAGCAGGTTTGTCTGCGAAGCAATATCTTCAATCTCGGAAATAATATTTTCAATCTTCTTGGACGTCTCGTTGATGCGCGCCATCGCCTCAACCATCGCCTCCATCTCGACGCGGCTCTTATCAGCCTCATCCGCATAATGTCTCGCCTGTGCGGAAGATTCTTCTGCGTTCTCCGCAGCGCGTGCGATGCTCTCTGCAATACTTGTAATTGTCGCCTGCAGCTCTTCGACCGCGCCCGCCTGATCTGTCGCGCCCTCCGCAAGGCTCTGTGATGCATCCGCAAGATTGCCGGATCCCGCCGATACCTGGCTGGAAGCTTCTTCAATCGAGCGCAGCGTCGCTGTCATCTGGTCGCGCAGCATCCGCATCGCATCAATCAGCTTCGTAAAGTCGCCCGTATAGCTGTCTTTCACATCAGACTCAACCGCATAGTTGCCGCCCGCCATCTCGCCGAGCACGCCGCCCGCGTCATTGATAATCACATTGAGGTTGTTCGCCATATTGGTCGCCTCTTTGATCATATCCGAAACCTCGTCGTCGGAATCAATCACCGGGAACGGAGAAGAGAGATCCCCGCCCGCAAAGGTGCGCAGACGCTCGCTTAAGTTTCCAAGCGGCAGTGCAATGCCTTTCGCGATGGAATTTCCAAGACGGATCGAGACAAACATGGCAAGAATGATCGTGCCGACAATCACCGCACACAACGACCAGCTTAATATATTGAGCATCGACGCAAGCTCGTTTCCGCTCTCTACTTTGATATTTAAAATCTCTGCCAGTTCCTCATAAATCACATTGTACGCCGGTGTCAGCTCATTGAGTGCCCGCACCTGTGCCTGGGCAGCTCTCTCCATGTCCGTAACCGCGCCGAGATCCATAATTTCCTGGTCCAGCGCCCAGTACGCCTCCAGCTCTTCCTTGATGGAATTGTAAATTGCCCTCGACTCTTCCGTTGTGAGCCGCCCTTCTATCTCCACAAAATATTTTTCAAATCGTGCCTTTTTCTCATCGTGGTCCGCGCTTACCGTATCAATGGCCTCCTGATCCGAATATCCGATCGCAGCCCGCAGCGATGATCTGGTATCAGCAAATACGACAAGCGCCTTTCCGATATCCCCCTGCGCAAATCCAAAATAATCCAGCGCATATGCGTAACGGTTCGACATAACAATCATAGCAATCAGACCGACAACTGCAGCGACCGCCGTAATGGATGTAACCATCACAAATGCCTTTGTAAGCCGTTCTTTAATTCTTACATCCTTGAACATAACCTATCTCCTTTACTCTCCTTCGTTTTTCGAACTGTCTTCAATCATCTTCCGGATACTCTGCCGCTCTTCCAGCGTAAACAAATCTTCCACGCTGATCAGGACGATCAGTTCCTTCTTACAGGAGGCAACATCGTGAAACCAGTTCTGCGTTGCATTCATAATCTGCGGCATGGGAATGATATCACGGCTCTCGACATCCAGTATCTGTTTTACTTTCCCGACCTCAAGCCCGATCTTCATCCCTCCCATTGCGGCCACGACGATATTTTCAATCGTCTGGTCTCCATAGGCAAACTTGGCCGCCAGACTATACACAGGCACAATGCTTCCATGCAGCCGCATGATTCCCCTGATATTCGGCGGTGCTCCCGGAATATTGATCACCCGCGTACATACCTCAATCGAATTTACATCGTCCAGCGGGATACCGAAATCAATGCTATTCAATGAAAATGTCAATACCTGCATATGTCCCTCCATTTTATCCGCTTTCTTTAAAGACAAATCTATTATAGTACTTTTCCACAAATTTATCAACAATTTTATCAACAGAAACTTTTTGACATTTTTCTGCGGCTGGTTTATGCTTTTTGAAAACAGGAAAGGACGATTTTCATTTATGAAACACAAAACGATCGATCTGCACGTACATTCCACAGAATCAGACGGGACATTTACACCGGAAGAAGTCGTAAAAGCCGCGGCCTCTGCCGGGCTTTCCGCCATTGCACTGACCGACCATGACACCGTTTCCGGCATCCGCAAAGCCCGGACCGCCGCTGCAGAATACGGCATTGAACTGATTGCAGGCGTCGAGCTCTCTACCTCCTACACAGACACCAGCCGGAAGATAAACGATATGGAAATCCACATTGTCGGCCTCTTTATCGATCCGGAAAACAGACTCCTCATAAAAAAGACAGAAGAATTTCGCAATTGCCGCGACAACCGGAACGAAGAAATCGTCAGGGCGCTCCGGAAAGAAGGCTTTCCGATCACAATGGAAGCGCTGAAAGCCGAAAACCCCGACCGCGTCATCACCCGCGCCAACATCGCCCGCTTCCTGTATCAGCACGGCTGTGTCGGCAGCGTCGGAGAAGTTTTCGACAAATACATCGGCGACGGCTGCCCATGCTATGTCGGCCGCTTTAAAATCACGCCGACAGAAGCCGTGGCGCTCATCCGGCAGGCCGGCGGAATATCGGTTTTCGCTCATCCCCTGCTCTGCCATATGGACGAGACAGCGTTAAGAACACTGATTGAGACACTCAGAGAAAGCGGACTTGACGCCATAGAAGCTGTCTATGGAACCTACACCGCCCAGGATGAACAGTACGTAAAAAAACTTGCGGACGAATACGGGCTGCTCATAAGCGGCGGCTCTGATTTTCATGGTTCAAACAAGCCAGATATAAAACTTGGAACCGGAACGGGACGCATGTGTCTTCCTTATTCCGTGCTGGAAAAGATCAAAGCGCATAAAAACAGCAGAATTTCTACAGATACAGTCTGAGCTGTCCGCTCCGGAAGCGTTCCTGCACCGCGTCCCGCAGGACGTCTTCCCTGCGCGGCCCGCCCACGAGAAACGGCGAAAGCGGATCGTGCATTTTTCTGTTTTCCGCCACTGTCTCACTGTCATAATTGGCATAGCAGTACAGACAGCCGTGGCCGCAGGTGTTATACATACCGATGTCGTTTCCCAGAAGGCACGGACATGCCTTGCGCGCCCGCCCGATTCCCCTGACCGAAAGAGACTCCAGAAGCGCATCCTCAAGCACTTCCTTTGTCAGACATCCCCGGGTGTCTGCTCCGTACTGTGCCAGTCCTGCCTCTTGTGCGCACGTCTTTATGCCAATCCCGTAACGGCGGCCGATCTGCACAAACGCCTGTACGATTTTTTTTTGCATCTCACGCTCCACACGCTTTACACCTTTCAGATTCCGCAATGTCTTCTCGTACAGATCAATAAAGCTGATCACGCAGACTGGCGTATAGCCGGACAGCGCCGCGGCCATCTGTTCAAATGTATCCAGATGAAATTCATAAGAATACGTTTCCGACAAAAAAATCGGGTCATAGCGCCAGCAGACCGCATTTTTTCCTTTCCGCCGCGACAGTTCCTGGAAATCAGAAATGACTTCCCATTTATCCGGCACATTCGGTTCGATTTCTTTTCCATATGGCGTAATCGTCACAAACCAGTACTGCCCGAACGCATCCAGTTTCCCAGACCGCGAAAGCATTGGCCGTGGATTTTTTGTGCAGAATACCAGGCAGTCCACGACAGACGGATCCAGCCGGTACCGCGTCACCTGTGCAGGAAAACAGGGATTGCGCATGCAGACATACCCCTGCTCGATTCGCGTGAAAAACCAGTCTGAAAAATACGCCGGTATATCGGTTCTGTTTCCCGTATTGATAATCATCCCCGGCTCCTCCCCCGATCGTCTTCATCCCCGAAAAACATATACTGAAGATAGCGGTCGCCAAATCCGGGATCCATGGCAAGATTGATCTCTCTGGCATGGGAAGCAATCCATTCCGTCTCATCGCGGGCCCCTTCCTCACACAGAAACCGCACCACACCGTTCAGCGAGCTGTTGCCCAAAAGCCGGAACTGCTTTTTAAACCATCCAGGAAACAGACCGATACGCACCGCTTTTGCAACGTCCATCTCATAGCCGAACCCGCCGGCCAGAAAAACCGTACCGATTTTCCCGTCATAAGCGTCTGCGAGCGTCTCAATTCCTGCACGGATGGCCGATTTTCCCATCTGGACTTCACGTATATCCCTCTGCGTCAGAAATACCTCCTGCGCCACCAAAAATCCCTCCTCACTCCAGGGATCTGCAAGCGTCCCGTTTTCATCGATCAGACGAGCGCGCACCAGTTCGCTCACAAGATCAATCACACCGGTTCCGCACAGCCCCGTCGGTGCACAGCCCCCGATTGTTTCAAAAAAAACTTCTGGCTTCTGCACGCAGCCCCCACAGCAGGCCGGCCCTGACAGGACATCCGCGCCCAGGTGCGCTCGCCCGGCGGATATCGCGCGCTTAAGCGTCACATGTGCCACTGCTCCCGGAATGCCCGGCACGCCACAGGAGAGATTTCCGCCCTCAAACACGGGTCCGGCAGCAGCAGACGTCACCAGGAGCCCATCCCTGCCTCCGACTGCCATCTCCCCGTTTGTCCCGATATCCAGAAAAAATGCCCCTGATTTTAGTCTGTGCATGCCGCAGCCATAAATCCCTGCCACTATATCGGCGCCCACAAACGCCGATATCCCGGGCAGCACCGTGCCCTTGACGCCGGCAGCTCCTCCGCCGAACAGTTCGCGGCACTCCCCCTCCCACAGGGAAAGATCTGCCGGCGTAAAAGGAGCCTCCCCGAGCGTCCTGCAGGATAAGCCGCGCAGCAGATGACACATAACCGTGTTTCCGGCAACGGCAATTTCACGCACCGCGGCGGGCTCTATATCTGCTTTCACCGACAGTTCTTCCACAAGCCGCCTTATATCCGCCCGGATCTGTTCTCTCATCGCCTCAGCGTGTCCCTCATTTGCCGCTTTCACACGCGAGATTACATCTGCGCCATACGCCCTCTGGCGGTTGACCGCCGTATGCACTGCCACAGCCTCCCCGATATCACAGTCCACAAGTGCCGCCGCAAGCGTTGTCGTCCCAATGTCGATTGCAATTCCATATCTGCCGCCGTCCTTCCCTGATTTCCGTTGAACAGGCCCTGTCTCCATCCCAAGGGCCGCAATCGCCGTCTGCTCTTCACGCGGCAGATCGATAAAGGCATCCTCCGCCAAAACCACGGCACACGCCAGACGTATCCCTTCTGCCAGTTCAGACTCCGTCAGAAGGCGGCGCTCCTTTTCCGTCGGCACTGGCGCATTCCGGCGAAATGCAACACGGCACTTTCCACAATTACCCGCGCCGCCGCAGGGCGCGTCGATATATATCCCGCGCTCCCTGAGCAGCGCAAGAAGCGTCTTCCCGTCCCGGGATGCACTGATCCGATATGTCGCTTCTCTCTTCATTCCGTCCTCCTTTTTCTTTACCCGTTTCAGGTCGTTATTTCTGTCTTGTATATTCCCGTCCAGACCTTTATAATCTTATATGATATCGCTTTTATCCGGCCGGTCAGGAAAAACCGGCCGACTGTCACGCACAGGAATCATATCTTTGGAAAGGCAGGTTATTGCAGCATATGAAACTTATCTCATGGAACGTGAATGGTCTGCGCGCGTGTATGCAGAAAGGCTTCTCTGATTTCTTTCTGACGGCAGATGCGGATATTTTCTGCATCCAGGAATCCAAGCTCCAGGAAGGCCAGATCACCCTCGACTTCCCCGGCTACTTCCAGTACTGGAATTATGCCGAAAAAAAGGGATATTCCGGCACTGCCGTTTTTACCAGAAAGAAACCCTTATCCGTCGCCCTCGGGATCGGAATCCCCGGGCATGATACGGAAGGCCGGGTCATCACTTTGGAATACGAAGATTTTTATCTGGTGACCTGTTATACCCCCAACTCACAGGACGGATTAAAGCGCCTCCCCTACCGGATGCAGTGGGAAGACGATTTCCGTTCTTATCTGAAAAAACTGGATACGGCAAAACCCGTCATCCTCTGCGGCGACCTGAATGTCGCGCACAGAGAAATTGATCTGAAAAACCCTAAAACCAATCGGAAAAATGCCGGTTTTTCCGACGAAGAACGCGAAAAAATGACGCAGCTTCTCGACGCCGGATTTACGGACACCTTCCGTCATTTCTACCCCGACACCGAAGGCGTCTATTCCTGGTGGTCCTACCGTTTTAAGGCCCGCGAAAAAAACGCCGGGTGGCGCATCGACTACTTTCTGACCTCATCCACACTGGATGAAAAACTACAGGGCGCAGAAATCCTCACAGATGTATACGGCTCCGATCATTGTCCGGTTTCACTTACACTGGATATCAGTTCATCCGCCCGGCTCTAAGGCCGTCGATGCCGTACATCACCTCTGTCCGCCGCTTTTGCCCGACATGGTCAGAAAACATTCCCATTGGGAGAGCAGGCTCTCCCCTCCGGCTTTAAGAGTCCGCCCTGCGCTTCGGACTCCGTGCCGCTTCAGGACGCCCTGCAGACAGTGTGCCGCAGGGAATCCCTTTTCATTCACCCGGACTCCTCCGCTTCTCATCGGGATTCTCTGACATGGTACACCGACTCATATAAAACAGAACGCACAGTCTGAAACATCGTTTCAGATAACCCGTCCGGATAAGACATAATCCCAAGCGGAATCGCTTTTCCCTCCGCCGAGAGTGCAGGCTGGATATATGCAAACGGATTGCCTGCAAAACCACAGCGCTCATAAAATGCAATTCTGCGCTCCGCAAGGGCGGTCTTAGGCAGCTCCACCTCCAGAATTACCGGTTCTTTAAGACGTGGCAGAAGCTGCCCGAGCAGCTCTCTGCCCATCCCCCCATTCCTGCAGTCTTTCCTCACCGCAAAATGCTCGATAAAGGAAAAGCTCCCAAACTCCCACACAGCAAGAAAAGCCGCCAGCTTCCCGGCCATATGGTTTCCATAGAGACAATAACATGGCTCCGCCAGAATCGCCTCCTGCCCGCTCCTTCCGCGTCTTTCATCCACTGGAAAACTCTCTTCCATCAGTTTCCAGACCGCGTCAAAATCCTCTCTCTGCAATTTCTTCAGTTTATGCATGATAATCTCCATTTCGAAACGTATCCTCGACAGGTCTGCATGTGAATAACCAGCACATGGAGTCTTGCCCGCCGTGTTGACATTCTGCTTTTTCCTGTATATAATTTAATAGTAGAAACTGTTGTGTGTCAGTTCCCCCGCGGCATTCGCCCGGTGCTCATGCAGACACGAAGCCGGTTCCATGCCTGCGGGAATGAAATGGAGGAAAAGACTATGAAAACAACCCGAATGCATCGTCTGCGCCTGTTCTCGCTATTGCTCACAATCTGCATACTGGCCAGTGTTCTGCCACAGACCGTGCTTGCAGATTCGGTCCGGCTCGACTTCACCGCAAAGACATCCGGCACCGGAAATAAGATCGAGGTCAGACGCGTCACTTACGACAAAGAATACCATCCGGACGACTTTCAGGACGGTGTTCCCAGCGAAATCGAGATTGATTTCGCCACCCGCGTCTCCTGGAAAGCCAGCGCAAAAGTCACTGTCAAGGACAACAGCGGCAGGAAATATCAATCTTATTTAAGCGACAGAGACAGTGACGAATGCGACGTCACGATCCTCAACCTGAAAGAAGGCCGTACTTACACCATTGTGATAAACGGTGTCAAAAAGCGCGGCACCACCAGCTACCGCAAGCTGACCATAAAAGTAAAAATCCCTTCCCAGGGCACATCGTCCAAAAAAGTAACGGTAAAGAAAGTAACGGTAGACGACGACAAAAACGAGATCGATGTAAAATTCGCTTCCAAAGTCACCTGGAAAAGCAATGCAAAAGTCAAATCCGTCAAGGATAACAAAGGAAAATCCTACAAAGCTTATCTGGTCGAGAAGGACAGCGACGACTGCGAGATCTACATTCAGAATATGAAATACGGCCGTACGTACACAATCAAAATCTATGGCGTCAAGGCAAGGGGAGCCTCATCCTACGAGACCATTACCGTAAAAGCAACCGTTCCGGCCAGACCTGCGGGTCCGTCCATCAAAAAAATAGAGTATGACGAGGACTACGATGACGGAATGGAAGAATGGACAGTCTCTTTTGATTTTAACAAAGATATTCTCTACAAATACGACGGCGGCAGTTATGTTGTCATCAAAGACGCCAGCGGACATTCCTATGCTTCCCGCTCCTCCTATGTGGAATGGGATGACGATGAATGTGAGGTGCATCTCTCCGCTCCGCTCACGATAGGAAACACCTATACGTACAAAATCGTCAACATCAAGACGGTCGGCGGAGACAAATACACAACTCTGGAGGGAAGCTTTACCGCAAATTACAATTACTGCACATTCCGGTAATATCGCAACACAGAAATCCTGCTGTATGAAACAGCAGGATTTCTTCTTTCACCGGAAACACCATGCCGGTGCGAGGCCACTAAACCCCGGCGCTGCTTTCTGCCTCTTCCTCCAGTACCGACGTACAATGCGGGCAGCGCACGGCCTCCAGTGCAATGGTGCTTCTGCAGTAAGGACAGACTTTCGTCGTCGGCGCTTCATCCTCTTTTTCTTCCTTTTTTCTGAGAAACCGATCGCTGATTCCGTTCATCAGTTTCACAAGGATAAAAATCACAAATGCCGTGATCAGAAAATTAAGCACCGCAGTGATAAAATTTCCGTAACACAGAACCGGCGCGGCCTCCCCGCTCCCCAGCGTCACCTTCAGATTTGAGAAATCAGTCCCGCCAAAAATACCGAGGATCGGCGTCAGAATATCCTGATTGAGCGACGTCACAATAGACGTAAACGCACCGCCGACAATCACACCGACTGCCATATCCATGACGTTTCCCCGCATAATAAACTTCTTAAATTCCTCGATCAGTCCTTTTCCCTTACCCATTTTTCTTCTGTCCCTTCTTTTTTCGTATCAATATTGATTTTCAGCTCTTCCCTCTGAGCTCTGCCGCATTACCGGAGCCTTTGAGCGTCACCGCCAGAATCACCGCCAGCAGCGCAACCGCAAATACCATCCAGCAGACCAGCGTCACTGTACCCTTCTCCCGAAACATATCATAGTATCCCTTCAGATAGACGAGTATAATAACAGCGGGAAGGAGGTATGTCATATAAATCTGCAGCCAGGGCGCATTGGGCAGCTTTTTCCCCTCTCCGGTATTAACCTCGGAGAGAAAACGGCCAAATCCCCAGCCGTTCTTTTTCACGCAGAACAGGACAAACACCATGCTGCCCAGCGGCAGAAGATTATAAGACACCAAAAAATCCTCCACATCCATGATCGTGCTGCCCTCTCCCATCAGCTGCACGCCGGAGAGCACATTATAACCCAGTACCGCGGGAAGCGACAGTAAAATCATCAGGATCACATTGAACCGGACTGCCTTCTTTCTCTCCCATCCTCCCATGTCCATGTAGAACGAGAGAATATTTTCAAACACGGCGATAATCGTAGAGAGCGCCGCAAACGACATAAACACAAAAAAGCAGGTTCCCCAGATTCTTCCCCCGCTCATATGATTAAATACATTGGGCAGTGTGATAAAAAGAAGGGATGGTCCCGCGTCCGGTTCCACACCATAGGCAAAACAGGCCGGTATAATGATAAACCCGGCCATCAGCGCGACAAATGTATCAAGCAGAACAATGCCGGCTGCCTCCCCCGAAAGGCTTCTCTCCTTTTTCAGATAACTGCCAAAAATTTCCATCGCCCCGATACCAACGCTCAATGTAAAAAAAGCATGCGACATCGCCGCGTAAACAATATTCCAGAAACCATAACTTCCGGCCAGTTTAAAATCCGGAACCAGATAAAACCGCACTCCCGCGGCGGCATCCGGCAGAATGAGCGAATGCAGGGCAAGCAATACCATAAGGACAATCAGAATACTCATCATCACCTTTGTCACTTTCTCAATTCCGCCCCTGAGCCCCATTCCACAGATAAGAAATGCCAGCACAACCGCCACGATCATCCAGAACGTCATCTGCGGCGCACTCCCAAGCATATCCGAAAATTCCTTCTGAACCTCTCCGGCGCCAAGTCCGTCCAGCCGGCCTGCCGCCGTCAGAAATGCATAGCGGAGCATCCATCCGCCCACCATGGTATAAAACATCATTAAAAGATAGCTGCCCAGTATACTGATCCACTTTAAATGGTGCCACTTTGTCGCTCTCTGTTCCAGGCGCTCAAATGCGGCTCCCATCCCCTGTCCGCTGCCTCTTCCGACTGCAAATTCGCAGATCAGAATCGGAAGTCCCAGAACGGCCAGAAAGATCAGATAGACAACAATAAACGCCGCTCCCCCGTACTGCCCGCAGATATAGGGAAACTTCCACACATTCCCGAGTCCCACCGCACATCCGGCAGACACCAGAATAAAACCAATTCTTGACCCAAATGTCTCTCGCTCTTTCATGTCCCTCCATTCCTCTCCTGTTCAATATCATCTCTGTATATACGTGCAGACGTCCCCTAAAAAGACATCTGCCCGTCAGAAATTCCACACTTCATCACGGCAAGAATATCCTCACACCGAAACCCCCGCCGCAGCAGAAACTGATAAGTTCTCCGCTGCTCTCTTTTATCCGCAGTATCCGCGTCATAGCCCCGTCTGCAAAGCAGCTCGCCGATTTTTCCCCTCTCGTCAGAATCAAACACCTCCGCAAGCGCCTCTTCCGCCATATCCTTAGGCACGCCTTTCTGCAGAAGATCCATTTTCAGCTTCTGTCTGCTCTTCCTGTGCTGATGATAACCGATATAATGTTTTGCATAGCGGAAATCATCAATATAATGATACTGTCCCACATAAAGCAGTGCCTGCTCCACACACTCCTGCGGGTATCCGCTCCGCATCAGCTTCTCACGGAGCTGATGCGATGTGCGGTCCATCTGTTCTAACAAAAACAGCGCTCTCTTCTTTGCCCGGATACCGATAAATTCAGAAAGAATCTTCTGGTACAATTCTTCGGGAATCTGCCCGCCTTCCTCAAAAAAAACCTGCTCCTGCGGCGGGAGGCTGCGAATCTCCCGGCGATAGAGCATAAACTCTGTCCCACACTCCAGCCGGAACAAAAGCCTGCCTTTCTCTTTCGGAATAATCTCCCTGATCCGTCTCTCCCACATTGCCTACTCCTCTGCGCGGACTTCCGTCACTGTCCCCTCCGGCTCTGGCCTGCCCGCCTTTCCCGTCTTCTCCTCTGCTTTTCCTTTTGCATTCTTTCCCTTTGCCTGCTTTGTCTCTTCCTCTTTTTCTCCTGCAGCGCCGTCCAGCTCATACTGCTCGCGCACTCTCGCCTCCACCTCGTCGCAGATGACAGGATTTTCTCTGAGATAATTCTTGGCGTTCTCACGTCCCTGCCCGATCTTCTCTCCGTTGTAAGCGTACCACGCCCCCGACTTATTGATAATGCCCAGATCTGCCGCAAGATCTAAAATATCGCCTTCTTTCGAGATCCCTTTCCCAAACATGATGTCAAATTCTGCCTCCTTGAACGGGGGCGCCACTTTATTCTTCACAATCTTAACGCGGGTATGATTTCCGACGATCTCTCCGCCCTGCTTTAAGGATTCTACCCTCCTGACATCCAGGCGTACGGACGCGTAAAATTTCAGTGCACGGCCGCCGGTCGTCGTCTCCGGGTTTCCAAACATGACGCCGATCTTCTCACGGAGCTGATTGATAAAAATCACGACACAATTCGACTTGCTGACAATACCGGTCAGCTTCCTGAGGGCCTGACTCATCAGACGGGCCTGCAGACCCACATGTGAATCTCCCATCTCGCCGTCGATCTCCGCCTTCGGCACGAGCGCCGCCACCGAATCCACAATCACAATATCGACCGCATTCGAACGCACCATCATCTCCGCGATCTCAAGCGCCTGCTCGCCACAATCAGGCTGGGATATGTACAGATTGTCAATATCCACCCCGATATTCTTCGCATACACCGGATCAAGGGCATGTTCTGCATCGATAAATCCTGCAATACCGCCGCGCTTCTGCACCTCGGCGACAGAGTGCAGCGCAACCGTCGTCTTACCGCCGGACTCCGGCCCATAGATCTCGATAATCCTTCCTTTTGGAAGCCCGCCGAGGCCAAGCGCGATGTCAAGACTCAGCGACCCCGTCGGGACAGCCTCCACATTCATCCTGGATGAACTGTCGCCCAGCTTCATGATCGACCCTTTGCCGTACTGCTTCTCAATCTGAGAGATCGCGGCGTCAAGTGCTTTTAACCGGTCCTGCTTATCAAACTTTTCCTGCTTTTCTTCTCTTGCCATTTCTCTTCCTCCGTGCGAACTTATGTTCGTTTTTCTGTTATTATCATATTCTGCTTTCATGCAATTGTCAATAGTAACTTCCCATGAATTTGCCGCGCTGACTGCCCGCAGAAAAATATGGGGGCTGACTGCGGCCTTTCGCGCTTTCATAAATTCCATTATACATATTATATGTCCAATAAACCGGACTTCCGATGCTTTTTTTCCGGTTTTACGACCGTATGTGCCAGACGGTACGAAGAAATCGCCTTCTTATGCCCCCATTTTCCTGTATACCGTGTACGAAACGAATGCCTAAGGGCCCGTGGCTCTCAAAAGAGCCGCAGACATTTAAGCGAAACAATATTCGCACTTTCACAGGAATAAAAACGCAGGAATTTTCCCTGAAATGAATCTTTCTGAAAGAAACGGGAAACTTTTGACATTGCAATAGAAAAATAAGACTACCTTGCGAATAGTCTATCACAAAGTACAAAAAACTGCAACTGTCACATTAAAAAACAGGCGTAATTACGCCTTCGGAGAGCTGATACAGATGCGTACAGTATCCCGCAATCTCTTCGGCGTTTCTGCAGGTCAGAAACATTGTTATGCCGGATTCTTTGTTTTTAAATCCGAGCATTTCCCACACCCCCGCCACCCGCTCTTCATCCATCTGTGCCACCGGATTTTCAAGCAGCGCGAGAACGGGATTTTCAAGCAGCGCAATCGCCATCTTAAGCCGCCGTTTCATCCCTTCTGTATAGTTCCCCACAGCTCTGCAGCTCTTCGGATTTAAATCGGCAAGCCGCAGCATATAATCGATCTCATTGTATTTTACACGATTATTGATTGCGGCGATCTTTTTGAGTGTATCGAATCCGCTCAGACACGGGTCCAGCTCCGTCTCATCCAGCATAATGCCCGTGGATTCCGGAAATCTTCCCTCACAGACCGGCCGGCCGGCCACACAGATCTGCCCGGCATCCGCCCCTGCAAGGCCACAGATCATTTTAAAAAGCATGGCCTCTCTGCCGTCGCCCTCTCCCACAAGTCCTGTGATACTGCCTTTTTCAATATCCAGAGAAGCATCGTCAAAAAGCACTTTTCCGTCAGAACGTTTCGTGACATTCTTTATCTCGACTAATTTTTCCATCTTCTCCTCCACACGTCTGCCCCGCAACTGTTTCGGCGTCCAGAAGCGGAGCCGTGTGCCCCGCCGTCCGCCGGGTGAAAAATAAAAGCAGCCCGACAGCACATCCCCAGTACAAAAAAGAAACGTGCGGCAGAAGATTTTCTGAAAACAAAAATCTCCGGAGCAATCCGGGGCCGCAAAACAAGGCCGCCGCTTCCAGTACTGTCAGAAACACGGCCGCCGCCGTCGCCTGCCACTGTCTGCGTCTCAGGAGCAGAAACAGATAGTACAAAAGTCCGGTACAAAACAGACCTGCCGCCGCATTTACGGACAACGCAATGCAGACTCCCGCCACACTGATCCCCGGTACAGAGAACACATGCGCAAAATACTGACTCACAAACGCGTAATCCCACACCGTCACACCGTCCATCCGGCAATACAGATAAAACAGCGCGGCCATCAGCACAAACAGCGCACCGTACAGCAGTGTGATCACCAGAACGGACGAAACGTTTGATTTCCATATATCCATCTTTGTTCTCTTGTGCATAAGAAAATAAATGTCACCGCTCTCAGATAAAATCACTTTCGGAACAAACCACAACAGAAACACGAGCCGGACAAACACAAAATTTGCCTTATCTCCCAGCATCCACAGATACAGCTCCGGCGCCGAGCTCTCTGTCGCAAAGCCGAGGCGGAATCCTCTCACAAACAACGTCAGAAAACAGAACACAAAGGCAAAAATACATCTTATGGTTTTCGCCTCTCCCATTTTAAAGCGAAATCCCTGCAGAAACAGTCTTATCTCAGCCATTTTCACCTCCTCCATCTCCTTTTGTCCTTTTAAAGAAAAGGACAGACATCGCCACGGCGAGCGCGCACAGTCCGACGGTAAAACCAATCCCCGCAGCCGTCCTTTCATACGAAAACGCAAGCCAGCCTGTCTCCTGTCTTACCACCGCCGCCAGATTGGCCGCAATATGCCCCAGCACGGGCGCCAGAAAATTTCCCGTGCGCTCCAGCAGATACGCCAGCAGAAATCCGATGATTCCGGCATACACAAACTGCACCACATTGGCGTGTACAAGCCCGAACAGCAGAGCCGACGCGGCCAGAGCAGGGCGCACGCCCAGAAGAACGCGCAGCCGCCTGTAAACCACACCGCGAAACAAAAGCTCCTCTGCAATCGGGATGAAAAAGCAGGAACCCAGCAGCTCATACAAAATGTGGCCGCCGAAAAAAGCCTCATTCGCCGTCGAAAACCCGGCCGATATACGCATCAGAGGCGTCATGGCGATGACATTGTTCACCACAATTCCAGACGTTCCCACCGTCAGCGCAGCGAGCAGCAGACTGACCACGTCCTTCTTCTTTTCCACAACACCCACTGCCATTTTTTCATCTTCCCGGTAAAAAGAAAGCAGAAACGGAATTGTCGCCGCCGCACAGAGAAGCTGACGCAGCATATATGTCTCATCCGAATTTCCGATCATGGATTCCAGTGCAAAAAAAACAAGTGCGGACACCACATAGTAAATTCCGATGGGATAAAAAATCTGCCAGATTTTAAAACTGATTGTCTTCTTCAATATATTTCTCCACTTCTGCGATACTGGAACATACCGTCTCCGCTCCCGCCGCAAGCAGTTCTTCCGCTGTGCCAAAACCATAGCTGACCCCGATACAGCGGATTCCCACGGCCTTCGCACCCTCTGCATCGTACTTTGTATCGCCAATCAGACACATCTCTGCGCGTGCAGTCCTCTCTCCCAGTCTGCCGGACAGCTCGTCCAGCACCTCCTGCTTTGTGCTCACGGAACCGTCCAGCGTAGCTCCCGCAATCTCATCAAAAAAGACGTCGAGACCAAAATGAGCAAGAATCCGTCTGCAGGCCGTCTCCGGCTTTGAGGATGCCAGCGCGAGCACATACCCTTTTTCCCTGAGGCGCGCCACCGCCTCCCTCACCCCCTCATAAAGCCGGCACTCAAAAATACCTTTTTCATCAAACCGCTCCCGGTACTTTAAGACGGACTGCCAAGCCTCTGCTTCCGTCATGCCGTACCGCTCCATAAAAACCGGTTCCAGCGGCGGCCCGATAAAGCACCGCAGTTTTTTAAGATCCGGCTCCCTGACGCCGTAAGCATCCAGCGCATATTGGACACACTTTGTGATGCCCTCCTCCGAGTCGATCATTGTTCCGTCAAGATCAAATATCACCACTTTCATCGCTTTGTCCCCTTTGTGTCCCGGCTTCCCACGCGCAGGCGGTGAAGCGCCGTTTCCTTTCCACGCACACGGATATCCATGCTCTCGCCCTCCGCGAGAAGATAAACCGCCGTAAGCACGTCTCCTTCCGCAAGCTTCATCCCGCGCACACCGACCGCCGTCTTCTTTTTCTCCGGCACCGAAGACGCCTCAATCCGCAAAAACAGATCTTTTTCCGACTGCATGACGATCGTTCCCGTCCCGTCCGTCTTCTGAATCAGAAGCACTTCATCGTTTTCCGAAAGCTTCGTTGCCGCCGTTGTACGCTTTGCAACGTCAAACTCCGCGCCGCATACCACCTTAAGCATGGCCGTCTTTGTCCCGAACAACAGCTTCGCATCCACGATATCGCTCAGATCGGCGACATAGATTACATTTTCCTCGCTGCTGTTGTAATTGCTGATATTGTCGATCGGCTTCCCTTTATCGCGAAACTTCCCAAATGGAAGATCCGCGATTTTGAGCAGATGCATCTGCCCACGGTTGGTAAAAACACACATCTTTCCGGTATTTTTACACGTCAGGACATAGCGGTTTTCCGCGTCCGCCGCCTCCTTATTGCGCTCATACGCAGCGGTATCGATCGTCCTGGCATAGCCGAAACGGTCCATCAGAAAGACGACGTCCATCTCTTCCACTTTCTTCTCCTGGACGACAACCTCCTCCAGATTCTCAATCGCCGTCCGCCTGGGCCTTTTGTATTCTTTCCGGTAATTTTCCAGCTCCTTTATGATGACTTTTGCCATCACGGCCCGGTTTTCTAAAATATCCTCATATCTGGCAATATTGGCGAGCGTTTTTTCATGCTCTTTCATAAGGGCTTCTATTTCAAGGCCAATCAGACGGTAAAGACGCATTTCAAGGATGGCGTCCGCCTGGCGCTCCGTAAACCGAAGCTGCGCGGCTTCCCTTTCCGACTTCGCGGTCTTAAACCGGATATTTCCCGTGTCGCCTTCCACAAGACACGCCTTCGCCTCCCTGATATTTTTGCTGCCTCTTAAGATCTCAATAATCAGATCAATCACATCGCAGGCCGCAATCAGCCCTTCCTGGATTTCTTTCTTTTCCCGCTCCCTGGCGAGCAGCGTCGTATATTTTCTGCCGGCCAGCTCGTACTGAAACTTCACATGATGACGGATGATCGGCACGATTCCCATTGTCTCCGGTTTCCCGTCCACAACAGCCAGCATATTCACGCCGAACGTGTCCTGAAGCTTCGTCTTTTTGTACAGCAGGTTGGTCAGATTTTCCGCATCCGCTCCCTTGCGCAGCTCAATCACGATACGGATTCCTTCTTTGGAAGACTGATTTGTGATATCAACGATATCATTCGTCTTTTTCGTCTCCACCAGATTGTAAACATCGTTTAAAAACTTGCCGATATTGGCCCCGATCATCGTATACGGTATCTCCGTGATCACCAGGCGGTCTCTCCCGCCCCTGCCGTGCTCGACCTCCACTTTCCCGCGCACCTTAATCTTCCCCATACCGGTCGAATAGACGGCCAGCAGATCATCTTTGTTCGCGATAATGCCTCCTGTCGGAAAATCCGGCCCCGGAATCACTTTCATCATCTGCGCGGTGTTGATGTCGGGATTTTTCATATATGCGATCACACCGTCGATCACCTCAGAAAAATTGTGCGGCGGGATGCTCGTCGTCATGCCGACCGCAATCCCCTCCGCGCCGTTGATCAAAAGATTTGGCACCCTGACCGGCAGCACCGCGGGTTCCTTCTCCGTCTCGTCAAAATTCGGCACAAAATCCACGACATCCTTGTCAAGATCGGCCAGATAGGCCTCCTGCGTAATCTTCTGAAGACGCGCCTCGGTGTACCGCATGGCCGCCGCGCCGTCCCCTTCGATCGAACCAAAGTTTCCGTGGCCTTCCACAAGGGGCAGCCCCTTCTTAAAATCCTGCGCCATCACGACCAGCGCCTCGTAAATAGAACTGTCTCCGTGCGGATGATACTTACCCATCGTATCCCCGACGATACGCGCACATTTACGGTACGGTCTGTCGTAACGGATCCCCAGCTCATGCATGTCATACAACGTGCGACGCTGCACCGGTTTTAAACCGTCCCGCACATCCGGCAGAGCGCGGGCGATAATGACGCTCATCGCATAGTCAATAAAAGATTTCTGCATCAGTTCGGAATACTCCGTGCGGATAATCTGTTCTTCCTGTCTCATCATCTCTCCTAAACATCCAGCATGGCATCCTGCGCGTGCTCATAGATAAACAGCCTGCGCGGCGGCACGTCATTTCCCATCAGAAGCTCCGTGATATCCGAGGCCATACGCCCGTCCTCAATCTCAACCCGCTTTAAAATACGGGTCGCCGGGTCGAGCGTCGTCTCCCAGAGCTGTCCGGCGTCCATCTCGCCGAGCCCCTTGTAGCGCTGCAGTGTAAATTTCCCTTTGTGTGTCTTCCGGTAACGCTCAAGGGCCGCGTCGTCATAGAGATACTCTTCCTCTCCCCTGGCCGGGATAGCCTTGTAAAGCGGCGGCATCGCCACATAGACATGCCCCTCATAGATCAGCTGCGGCATAAAACGGTAAAACAGCGTGAGCAGCAGTGTGGAAATGTGCGCGCCGTCCACGTCGGCATCCGCCATGATAATAATCTTATCATAGCGCAGCTTCGTGATATCAAAATCGTTCCCGTACCCTTCCGAAAAGCCACAGCCGAATGCGTTGATCATCGTCTTGATCTCCGCATTCGCCAGGACCTTATCGATACTGGCCTTCTCCACATTTAAAATTTTTCCGCGGATCGGCAGTATCGCCTGAAAATTGCGGTCGCGCGCTGTTTTCGCCGAACCCCCGGCAGAATCTCCCTCCACGATGAAAATCTCGCAGATCGATGCGTCTCTGCTCTCGCAGTTTGCAAGTTTGCCGTTTGAATCGAACGAAAACTTCTGCTTCGACAAAAGATTCGTCTTTGCCTTTTCCTCCGTCTTACGGATTTTCGCGGCCTTTTCCGCACAGGAGATCACGGTCTTTAACGTTTCCAGGTTCTTGTCAAAAAAAAGCTGTATCTCATCCCCGGTCACTTTCGCCGTCGCCCTCGATGCGTCCTGGTTATCCAGCTTTGTCTTCGTCTGTCCCTCAAATCTCGGATCCGGATGCTTGACCGAAATTACCGCCGTCATGCCGTTTCTGACGTCCGCCCCGGTGAAATTGGCGTCTTTCTCCTTTAAAATGCCAAGCTCTCGCGCGTAAGAATTGATGACCGTCGTAAACACCGTCTTAAACCCGGTGATGTGCGTGCCGCCCTCCGCGTTAAAAATATTATTGCAGAAACCAAGGATATTTTCGTGAAACTCGTTTGTATACTGAAACGCCGCCTCAACGGTAATCCCCTCGTTTTCCCCCTTAAAATACACCACATCGTGTAAAGTCTCGCTGCTCTTATTGACGTCTTTTACGAAGCCACGAATACCTTCCTCTTCGTGATAGACGATCCGCTCCGGATTTTCTCCCCTCTTATCCTCATATATGATCGTAAGCTCCGGATTTAAGTATGCCGTCTCGTGCATACGGCTCTTTACATCGTCTTCCTTAAACCGCGTCTTCTCAAAAATCTCCGGATCCGGCAGAAAATTCACCTTTGTTCCCGTCTTTTTTGTCTTTGCAATCTTTGGAAGCAGACCATCCGAAAGAGCAACCACCGGAACGCCCCGCTCATAGCGGTCGTGGTGCACATAGCCGTCCTGGCTGATCTCCACATCAAGATAAACCGAGAGTGCGTTCACGACAGACGAACCCACCCCGTGCAGTCCGCCGCTGGTCTTATAGGCAGAATCATCAAACTTTCCCCCGGCATGCAGCGTCGTGTAGACGATGCGGGCCGCCGAAACACCCTTGGCGTGCATTCCCACCGGAACGCCCCTTCCGTTGTCCTCCACCGTACAGGAACCATCCGCCTCCAGCGTCACCGCAATCGTATCACATGCCCCGGCGAGATGCTCGTCCACGGCATTGTCCACGATCTCATAGATCAGATGGTTAAGGCCCTTTCGCGAAACGCTCCCGATATACATTCCGGGGCGCCTGCGGACCGCCTCCAGTCCCTCCAGCACCAATATACTGTTTTCGTCATAAGATGTATTCTTTGCCATAAAAACCTCTTTTACTTTTACTGGCTACGCTGATAATTCATATGCGACAATACCATCATCGCAATCTTAAAAAGCATCGCGTCGTCAAATTTACGGATATCCAGGCCGATCGTCTTTTCCAGCCGTTCCAGCCGGTACACAAGAGTATTCCGATGGACGTAGAGCTGTCTTGCCGTCTCGGAGATATTGAGATTATTTTCAAAAAACTTCTGTATCGTCGTCATAATCTCGTCTGTAAACACGTCCGGTACTTCCTCTCCGAACACTTCGTGGATAAACATCTCACACAGCGTCATCGGTAGCTGATAAATCAGTCTGCCGATGCCCAGATAACGATATGCGATCGTATCTTTCTCCACATAAAAAATCCGTCCGACCTCCAGCGCCATCTTGGCTTCCTGATAAGATCTTGTAATGTCCTGCAGATGGCTGACACGGTTTCCGTAACCGACGCGCACACGCATCATTGCCTCCGACTGCACGTTATCCACAATCATCGACGCAAGACCAGAAAGCGCATCGTCTCCTTCCATATCCCTCGTATCCTTGATCAGTATAATGCTCTGCTCGTCAATCTCCGTCACAAAATCTTTCGCTTTTGTCATAAACAGATTTTTCACAAGCTCCATTGCCGTCGTGTCCTTTTTCCGCTCAAGGTCAATCACAAAAACGACGCGCTCCGCCTGTTCGATATGTAATTTCTGCGCTTTATTATACATATCCACAACCAGCATATTTCCCAGCAGGATATTCTGCATAAAATTATTCCGGTCAAACTGTTCCATATAGGCCGCCGCGAGATTCCGGACCTGACAGACGGCCAGACGGCCGATCATATACGCATCCTCCATCTGCGAATGCGTCAGAAGAATATATTCCAGTTCTCCCTCCACGATCACTTTAAAAAAATGGTATCCGGCCAGCATCTGACTCTCCGCCATGGAATCTGCAAAAGAGGTGACTGCATGCTCCATATCTCCTTCCGGCGCAAAAGTGGCAGCCACCGCCTTACCTTTTTCCGTGTAAAGCGCCAGATCAATCCTCGAAATATCTTTTATCTCTTCCAATGCCGTCTGTATCTTGTGGTTTGAAATCATCCGCCTCCGCCCCCCATTCGTAATATCATCCATGTGTGCACAACCGGAAAGGCAGGTCTGTTCTCCCTGCGCATAAAAAACTGGGTACATAACGTGCACCCAGTTTTTATCTCTGTTGTCTGTTTCATTTTATCGGATTAGTTCGTGATTGTCAATTCTGTTTCTTTGTCAAATACATGAATCTTTTCCGGATCAATCGCAAGCTTAACCATATCGTCCATGCGGGCCGTCGTCGAAGAACTTACCTTCGCCGTCATAGCCGAACCGGCTACATTGTAATACAGCAATACCTCGGATCCAAGAAGCTCGTATCCCGTTACCTTTGTCTCAAATACGCAGTCTTTATGCGCCTCGAGCTCCATCTTCGTATCGCCGATATCCTCCGGTCTGATACCCATAACGACCGTCTTTCCGTTGTATCCGCCGTCAGCCAGCTTCTTTGCCTTTGCAGCCGGAAGCGCAATCGTAGTGTTCTCAAATGTAAGAAATGCCTTATCTCCCTCCACCTTGCACTTTGCATCTACAAAGTTCATCTGCGGAGAACCAATAAATCCTGCAACGAACAGATTGTTCGGCTGATTGTAGAGCTTCTGCGGAGAATCAACCTGCATGATAACGCCGTCTTTCAGCACGACGATTCTCGTTCCCAGCGTCATAGCCTCGGTCTGATCATGTGTTACGTAAATAATCGTTGCTTTCAGTCTGTTATGTAAGGAAGCGATCTCAGCACGCATCTGTACACGCAGTTTTGCATCCAGGTTGGAGAGCGGCTCATCCATAAGGAATACCTTTGGGCTACGCACAATGGCACGTCCCATGGCAACACGCTGTCTCTGTCCACCGGACAACGCCTTCGGCTTACGGTCTAACAGCTTCTCAAGGTCAAGAATCTTTGCTGCGTTCTCCACCTTTTTCTGAATCTCATCCTTCGGCACTTTTCTCAGCTTTAAGCCGAATGCCATATTGTCAAATACCGTCATATGCGGATACAGAGCGTAGTTCTGGAATACCATTGCGATATCGCGGTCCTTCGGCTCCACGTCGTTCATAAGCTTTCCGTCAATCTTAAATTCTCCGGAAGAAATCTCCTCCAGACCTGCTATCATACGGAGTGTTGTGGATTTTCCGCATCCGGACGGTCCTACGAAGATGATAAACTCCTGATCTGCCACTTCGAGATTAAAATCCTTAACAGCCTCAAAGCCGTTCGGATATTTTTTGCAGATGTTCTTTAATGATAAACTTGCCATTGATCTGACTCCTCCTAAAATTAATGAATTGCACTTTTCTGATACAATTACTATACCGAAAAAATAGGAAAAACGCCATATGCCTCCTACACAAATATTTCGATTTTTCCTTGTGAGATATCACAGCTTTTTCCCTGATTTTCATAGTATTCGTCAAACTGCATATTTTTTACACCAGTTCTCCGGCACTTTGACGAAAACCAGTCTGTCAGAACTTCGAATACCCAAAACTGTTGACCATCGCTTCGATCTTATGCCCTTTTTTGCAGAACGGGCAGTCCTCCGCCGTATATGCGGCGTACCCCGGCACATCCTCCGCCGTAAACACCGTCACAACCGGCATGCCGTCTACTTTATCCACGGTGCTGAACACCGATGCCACGGATTCCACGATTCCGCCGTAGTAGCGGATACCCTCCAGGCTTCTGCGGATCGTCTTTCCTGTCGTCGTCGACGCGGAGAGCAGCACGACATGTTTTTTATCGATACAGGGCCTGATATTGTCGCGGAACAATATCTGGTTGCTGCTCAGCTCCGGCTCCACGACATAGATCGTCTCGTGAAGATTGGTGGAGACAAAGCTTCCTTTCTCATACTCCTCTGCCAGAAAAGCACCGATAATCTCCGTGCCGTCCATACACACGATCGTATCGATATAGGAAAGCCTGCCGATCTTATGGCAGAGCACCCTGGCGATCTCTTTCGCCTCCCGCACCCTCGTCTTTAAGCTGGTGATATCAATATAATAGTTGATATGCGAGTGGCTCGTCGCAAAATGTCCCGGTATCGCGTGGATCGCCGCCATATTGCTCTCTTTTGAATAAAACTTTAACACCCTGGTTTCCATCTCTGCTCCTCTCACTTCCTGTCAGTTACCGCCTAAAAGGTAAATTTCTTCGCGAAATATGCCTCCAGTTCCTCAATTTTAACGCGCTCCTGCTCCATACTGTCGCGGTCGCGCACCGTCACCGCACCGTCCGTCTCCGAATCAAAATCATACGTCACACAGAACGGCGTGCCGATCTCGTCCTGTCTGCGATAGCGCTTTCCGATATTCCCTCTGTCGTCAAATTCACAGTTATAAAGCGCGCTCAGCTTTGTGAAAACCTTCTCCGCACCGGCGCCAAGCTTCTTTGAGAGCGGGAGGACGCCTATTTTAACCGGCGCGAGCGCCGGATGAAACCTTAAAACGGTTCTCATATCCGGTTTCTCCTCCGTCCCTAGGTTTTCCTCATCGTAGGCGGCACACAGAAACGCCAGAACGACGCGGTCCGCCCCCAGAGACGGCTCAATGACGTACGGAAGATAACGCTCTCCCTTTTCATCGTCAAAATAAGTCAGATCCTGTCCCGAAGTCTCCTGGTGGCGTCCCAGATCATAATCCGTACGGTCTGCAATTCCCCACAGCTCACCCCAGCCGAACGGAAACAGAAACTCGATATCGGTCGTGCCCTTGCTGTAAAATGCCAGCTCCGCCGGATCGTGGTCGCGAAGGCGCATCTCTTCCTCTTTCATGCCAAGACTGATTAAAAAGTCGCGGCAGAATGCCCTCCAGTACTGAAACCACTCGAGATCCGTTCCCGGTTCGCAGAAAAACTCCAGCTCCATCTGCTCAAATTCCCTGGTGCGGAACGTAAAATTGCCCGGCGATATCTCATTGCGGAACGATTTTCCGATCTGACCGATGCCAAACGGGATCTTTTTGCGGGATGTACGCTGTACATTTTTGAAATTGACAAAAATCCCCTGCGCCGTCTCCGGTCTCAGATAAATCGTGTTTTTCGCTTCCTCCGTAACCCCCTGAAACGTCTTGAACATCAGGTTAAACTCACGAATATCCGTAAAATTGTGTTTCCCGCAGGACGGACAGGGAATATTGTGCTCCTCGACAAACTGCTTCATCTCTTCCTGCTTCCAGCCGTCCACGGAGCCTTCCAGCGCAATCTCTTTCTCCTGCGCAAAATCCTCAATCAGCTTATCCGCGCGAAACCGCTCATGACACTCCTTACAGTCCATCAGCGGGTCGGAAAATCCGCCGAGATGGCCGGACGCAACCCAGGTCTGCGGATTCATCAGAATCGCGCAGTCCACCCCCACATTGTAGGGATTCTCCTGAATAAACTTCTGCCACCAGGCCTTTTTCACATTGTTTTTCAGCTCCACGCCCAGGTTTCCGTAATCCCAGGTGTTCGCAAGTCCCCCGTAGATCTCGGAACCCGGGTATACAAATCCTCTTGATTTGGCCAGAGCAATGATTTTGTCCATCGATTTTTCCATAAACCAGATTTTCCGCCTTTCTTATTTGTAAACAATAAACGTATAGACATCCGTCTCAAAAGAACTGTCGTCCGCCGGCCGCACGCCCGCCGCCTCAGGGTCTTCCGTCCCCATCGACAGCCACTCCGTTCCCGTGAGCGCTTCCGTTCCGGCCGCATATTCCGGTTCCGCAGCGCCTGTGACGCCGTTGTCCAGGAAATATCCCTCGCGGACAGACACCGTATCCACCCCTGTCAGCTTTACGTTCTCACAGGAAACATAGCGGATTTCCCCTTCGATCTTAACGTCCGTGTTCGCCCGGATGATAACCACTTTCAGCTCTTCGTCCCCGTATATCTCCTGTTTTGTCGCGGCGCCTGTCACTTTGCCGCCTTCAACCCTGGCAAAGTCGCCGTCATACGTATAACCGTCGGCCAGAGAAGTCACGACCTTTCCCTGATACAGCTCGATGCCGTTGAAACCGGAATAGTCAGCCGCCGTCTTATACGACATCTCCATTTTTGCCGTTCCGTCCTCCACTGTGATCTTCTTTAATTTCACGGAAGATTTGCCGTGTTCCGCCGTATATGCGTCCACATTTTCCTTTACAAATTCCTCGAGCTCCGCCTCGTCGTAATACGCCTGCCCCAGCTCCTCTACGTCCAGGGAAATCACGGCGCCTTTTTTGTCCACGTATACCAGACTCGCATCGGCCTCAAGAGATGTCCCGCACCCGGCAAGCAGTCCGACAGACAGCAGGAGGCCGAAAAGTGCATACACCAGTCTTTTCATAAATTCACTCTCCATTTCTTTTCCAAAAAGTCTGTATTATTATACTATTTCCAAAGTATGATTTCAACCTGCATCTCACATCTCTTCCAGAATTTTAAGCGCCTTAAACGAGTGCCCCAGATACGCGGCCAGATATCTTTTCATAATCTCTGCCAGCTTTATAAGCACCGGTTCACTGACGGCAAAGGTGTAGAGTTTTTCAACCCGCGCCGACAGAATATACTGCATCGCATAGAGCGCCGATTCCTCCACCAAAAAAATATCCTGCCCGAAAACCGCGGCTTCCCCCTGGCGCGTCTTTTCACCTTTCTGGCCGCAGGCCGCGCAGAGCGCCCCCGCCCGTCTTACCGAAAAGTAAGAAAGATTTTCTTTTGCCCCGCATTTCATACACGAAAAGACGCCCGGTCCCATGCCGTTTACCGCCATGGCCTTCAGTTCAAAAACAGCGCGCACCAGGCGATTGTCATAGGATGGACTCTCAAGCGCCCTTAAGGACTGGTAAATCAGCCTGAGCATCTCCCGCTCGTCATTGTCTTCCTGACATTGATAATCCGCAAATTCCAGAAAATAAAACCCGTAATATGTAGCCTCATAATCTGCCGTAAGCTCTCTGAAATAATTCGAAACAGACGCTTTTGCCACCGTGCAGGAACTTCTGCCCTCATAGAGTTCAAATTCGCCAAAAGAAAAAGGACTGGCGGCAGCCAGAAGGGGACTGTTCGGCCGTCTGGCCCCCCGCGCAAATGCAGTCATCTTTCCTCTTTCTTTTGTCAGCAATGTGATTCTTTTGTCATAGTCGCCAATCGGCATCACCTTTAAGACCATAGCGGTCACCGTGATATTCTGTCCCATCCGGTCTCTCTTTCTGCGGCTCCGCCGTGACAGCAGACCGCATATGTTCCTTTTCTGCCCTCTTAAAGTTCAGATAATCGGTTACTCTTCCTGACAATTCAAATGCACTCCAGGCTTCATCCATCGGCGTACCCTCCTGCTCCCTGCTTTCTGTTTTTAGGGTATCCTCACGGTCCGACTTCTATACCAGCAAAAAAATGGGAAGTCAGATTTCATCCTTATTGTAACCGAAATTTTTCATCATGGCATCACTGTCACGCCAGTCCTTCTTTACCTTTACCCACAGCTTTAAGTTTACCTTCATTTCCAGAAGCCGTTCAATTTCATAGCGGGCGTTTGTACCGATCTTTTTTAACATGACACCGCCTTTTCCAATCACAATCCCCTTGTGGGAATCGCGTTCACAGACAATCGTCGCGTCGATGTCCATAATTTTTTTCTCTTTGCGCCCTTTCATCCGGTCGATGCAGACGGCAATCCCGTGCGGGATCTCGTCGTCTAAAGCATGCAGTGCTTTTTCACGTATGATCTCCGCCACAATCGCGCGCTCCGGCTGATCGGTTACCGCGTCCTCGTCATAAAACATCGGTCCGTACGGCAGATATTTAAAGATCAGCTCCACCACGGTATCCAGATTTTCTCCGCGCAGCGCAGAGGCAGGGATAATCTCCGCAAACGGATAGACCTTGCGGTAAGTATCAATGTACGAAAGAATTTTTTCCCGCGGAACCGTATCCACTTTATTGATGATCAGAATCACCGGCGTCTTCGTGCGCGTAAGCTGCTCTATAATATGCCTCTCTCCCGCGCCGATAAAGCTGGACGGTTCCACAAGCCACAAAATCACATCGACCTCGCCCAGCGTGTGCTCCGCCGCGCTCACCATGTATTCACCGAGCCTGTTTTTGGCCCGGTGGATACCCGGGGTATCCAGAAATACAATCTGTCCCCGGTCCATATCCGTATAAACCGTCTGAATCCGCTTCCGCGTCGTCTGCGGCTTATTGGATGTGATGGCAATCTTTTGTCCGATCAGCTGATTCATCAACGTCGACTTTCCCACATTGGGCCTCCCGATGATCGTGACAAATCCCGATTTTATGTTTTCATTCATATTTACACTCTTCCTCCCTGGCACAGATTTTCCAGCACAAGAAACCGTCCGCTCTCCGCGGACAACGCATCTTCATTTCCGACCACACACAGACAGCCGTCCGCAAGCACTGCCCTGATCAGTCCGGAAAATGCCCTGATATCTCCCTCCTGTGCGCCGAGGATTTCGTCCCGTTCTCTCTGAATGTCTTCATACGTAAGTCCCTGCAGCCAGGCCGCCATCGAACGCGCGCCCTTTGCGCTGGGGTTAAGCGGCGTGTCCAGATCGCTGATCGTCCCGATGATATATTTTGTCATGTCACGCTCGTCCGCGGCAAAATTGTCCAGATAATCCGGTATCCCTTCATACACCTGCTCCGTGGCGGCGAGATTCGGATCCCGGTAAGACACGAAATACGCGTCACCGTTGCGCATATAACCGTTCATACAGCCGTAGGCGCCTCCCATCACACGCACGTTGACCCACAGATAATCATAGCCCAGAATTACTTTTAAAATCTTAAGCGCCCCGTGATAGGAATAGCCCTGTGCCGCAAAATTGCCCGCGCGCGCGACATACTGCACCTGCGACGCATCCATAAACCCCTCGTTTTTCTTCTGAGGGACAAATACGGGCAGTTTCCGCTCTCCGCTCTCTGCTTCGGGTACAAAAAGCTGCTCTCTGAGCATGAGAACTTCTCTCTGCACAGCCTCGTAATCCGTATCGGCACACGTCACGCTCACCGTCATTCTCTCTGCCGTAAAAATCCGCCGCACAAGCTGCGAGAGCTTTGCGATCAGCGCTCCCTTCTTCTCGTCAAAGTGCGCCTCATAGTCCTCGATCACGCGAAAACAGGCGATGCCGCCCACCGCATCCTGACAGCCCGCCGCACGGGAAAAATAGGACATTGCCCGCGTCGAAGCCGCAAGATGTCCGGACGCGCTTAAAGCCGTCTCAAGCCTCGACCGCAGCTGAGCCAGTATTTCATACAGGCGCTTTTCATCGCCAAGCCGTGAAGTCAGAAGGATTTCCCGCATCAGCCGCACCGCATCCGGCAGCTTGTCCGCAAGCGCCTTTGTGCGCACCTCGTACATCAGCCTCATATCGTCCTGCGCGTGGACAAGGGGATAGATGCCGATACTGCTGGCGATCCCGCCGGTGTGAATATTGACCTCGTTTGCCAGATCGGCATAGCTGTGATTCTCCGTATCCACAAAGCCCAGCACCGACTTTAAAATCCCCAGATATGGCAGCTCCTCACTCTGCAGATCCCGCACGTCAAACAAAAGCGTCACATAATCGATTCCCCCGGCAAACATCGCATGATGCACAAATGTCGTGCCTTCCGCCGTAATAACACGGTTTAAAAGCGGCTGCGTCTCTTTTTTCATATCCGCCCGCCCAAGCATGGGAATCTTTTCCAGATCCTCCTTCGGCGACGGCTCCTCCTGGTATTCTTTCAGATGCCGTGTCTGTCTGACCAGTTCCCCGACCTCTTCCCCGGAAAGACTTTTTTTGTATGCAGCGAGCCGTCCGGCAAGCGCGGACTCTCTTTTTGCGTTCAGCCCCTTCTCCGGCACAACGGCCACGACGGAAGAGTGCGGATTGTCCAGAAGGTACTCTGCGACCAGCCGCTCAAAATAATCTCCCTTCGCCGCCTCTTTCAGAAACTGACAGATCTCCACCGCCTCCAGGTGCATAAAGGGCTGCATATCGTCGTGCAGCCAGCTGTCCAGACACTGCAGACCGTACAAAAGCCCTTTTGGAAACTGACCGTAGTCCGCCTCCCTGAAACGAAATTCCGAACTGTTAATCCCCGCCAGAAGCGCCTTTTTATTGATTCCGTTTTTTACCTGTTCTGTGAGCACGTCCCGGATCACAGACAAAAACATCTCTTTTTTCGATAAATCTGTGTTTTTGGCAATAATGGAAAAGAACGGCTGCCTTGTGCTGTTGTCGTATCCGCCTACGATATCCTTTCCGATCCCGGCGTCTAAGAGCGCCTGCTTCAGCGGGGCGCCCGGCGCGCCCAGAAGCGCGTAACCAAGCACGTCAAACGCCTGATAGAGCTTTGGATCCAGCACGCTGCCGACAACCATGTTGCAGGAAAGATACGTGCGCTCCTCCTCACTCTCTCCGGACGCAATCGAGTATCTGCCGCAGACATCCACCGGCGCATCAAACGGCTTCTGTTCCCGAATGACGGAATCCACTTCTTTTTTTTCATATCCGCCCAGATACTCCTCATCCAGCCACTTAAGCTTCTCTGCGATATCCATGTCTCCGTACAGATACAGATAGGAGTTCGACGGATGATAATATTTCCGGTGAAAATCCAGATACTCCTCATACGTCAGCTCCGGAATCTGCTCCGGATCCCCGCCGGAATCGTTGCAGTAAGGCGTATCGGGAAACAGCGATTTTAAGATTTCCCGCTGGATCACGTCGTCCGGAGATGAAAAGGCGCCTTTCATCTCATTGTAGACCACGCCGTTGATCGTCAGCGGTGCATCCTTATCCTCCAGTTCGTAATGCCACCCCTCCTGTTGAAAAATCTCTTCGTATTTATAGATATTGGGATGAAAAACCGCGTCCATATAGACGTCCATCAGATTCTGAAAATCTTTTCTGTTGCAGCTCGCAACCGGGTAAATCGTTTTGTCCGGGTAGGTGATGGCGTTTAAAAAGGTATTTAAAGATCCCTTTACCAGCTCCACAAACGGATCTTTCACCGGATATCTGTCCGAACCGCAGAGCACCGTGTGCTCGATGATGTGCGGCACTCCCGTGGAATCCGTCGGAGGTGTGCGAAAACCGATATAAAACACCTTATTTTCGTCATCATTTGATATCGCCGCGATCCTCGCGCCGCTCCTTTTGTGCCGGATCACATACCCTCTCGCATTAATGTCAGGCAGCTCCTTCTCTTCCAGGACCTCATACGCCGTTAACTCTGAAAGCTTCATGTGCATTTTCCTTTCTCGCTCTTGTTCAATGTATTCCATTATAACAGTTTTTCCCAATATGAAAAGGAGTAAACTTATTTTTTCAGAAAAGACGTGTATTGCCCGAAAGGAAAAAACACTCTGTTTTTTTCATCCATTCCGTCTGTCAGACCAGCCGCTGCGATGACTCCCGCACCAGCAGCTCGCCCTCAAAAATCCGATGCTGTGCAGCCCCGTGCTCTTCGATGGCTTCAAAAAGAATGTCTGCCACCGCACACGCCATCTCCTCCACCGGCTGCCGCACCGTCGTGATCGTCGGAATATAATAGGAAGCAATATCCAGACCGTCAAAGCCCGCCACCGAATAATCCTCCGGCACCCGTTTTCCCTCTTCTTTTAAAGCGCGGCAGGCCCCGATGGCCACGGTATCGGAAATCGCATAGACCACGCTGAACTCTGTTCCCGAGGCCAGAAGGCGCTTCATGTCGCGATATCCCCGCTCTATATTGTAGGCATCTGCATCTGTCGTCGAATAGCAGATCAGCTCCTCGCGGACCGGAATACCGTTGGCTTTGAGCGCCTGACGATACCCTTCCAGCCGCTGCGCACTGATACTCATATCATCCCTGCTTGCGACCATAATGGCGATGCGGGTATGCCCCATCCGGCACAGATAATCCACCATCTTATAGCTCTCGCGCACGTCGTCCACATGGACGGAAGAACAGATACTCCCACTCTTCTCATCGATATCCCCGACCGCGCCGATCACGCAGGGAATATCCAGAAGCTTCAGCTTTTCCTGCGTATGGCAGAAATACCCGCCCAGAAAGACGATGCCTTTTGGCTTCTTCTCCAGCACCAGCTCTAACGCCACGTCGATCTCATCCTCATCTCCGTTGACTCCCTGTAAGAGAAACGTATATTTTCTGTCATGAATCTGCTTTTCCAGCACGCCGATCATCGGCTGAAAAAACGGATTGCTGATCCCTTTTACGAGAACCGCAATCGCGTTGCTCTCCAGCCTCTTTAAGTTTCTTGCACTGTTATTGGGAATAAACTGGTTTTCGCTGACCACCTGCATAATTTTTTCCTTCGTGGCCTGGTTAATCCCCGGATAATTGTTCAATGCCCTCGAAACCGTGGTGACGCTCACTCCACACAATTTTGCAATATCCTTAATCGTCATGCTGCCCATTTCCGCCGACCTTTCTACATTAAAATACTTAAATCCATAAAACTTTATCGAACAAAGAATCCTGCGCCGCAGTGCGATCCCGCCCGAAATCTCCCATGAAATCTTCTTTCATTTATCCTGGCGCCGGAAAGGCCGATACTCTGGTGCTTTACGACAACAGGGTTGCTTCTGATGAATAAAAAAGTGCTGTGCTTCCTTAAGACAAAGCACAGCACTTCTCTCTGATTATATTCCTTTTGGTAAAAAAATCAATACTTTCCGTAATTTAACCTTTTACCGCGCCCGCCACGACGCCTTCGATGATGTATTTCTGACAGAAAACATAGATCAGAATAACCGGAAGGATCGCCAGCACAATACAGGCCATGATCGCACCCATATCAACAGAACCAAATCCGCCTTTTAAGTACTGGATTACAATCGGAATCGTCTTAAACCGCTTTACATCCAATACCAGATACGGCAGGAGATAATCGTTCCAGATCCACATGATCTCCAGGATTCCGACAGAAACAAACGTTGATTTCATGATCGGGAAAATCACTTTAAAGTACATCTGAAGCGGATTGCAGCCGTCAATGCTGGCCGCCTCCTCGATCTCAAGCGGCATGCTCTGCGCAAAATTCGAAAACATAAACACCGCCATGCCGGCGCCGAAGCCAAGATACACAACGACAATGCCCACCGGCGTATTTAAATGCAGCGTATCCGCCGTCTTTGCAAGCGTGAACATGATCATCTGGAACGGCACAACCATCGAGAAAATAAACGAAAATTTAAGTGCTCTGGTCCAGATATTTTTTACACGCGTGACATACCACCCGCACATAGAGCAGAGGATAAGGATCGCGAACACAGAAGCCGCCGTGATAAACAGGCTGTAGCCGAAATATTTAAAAAACTCGACTTTTTCAATGCCGTTGACATAATTGTCAAAGCCGACAAACGACTTCGCATCCGGCAGCGCAAACGGCTTTAAGTTGATACTCGTTTTCTTTTTCAGGGAGTTGATCACAACGAGCACCACGGGAAAAACATAGGCCAGCGACACCACACTGAAAATAATGGTCAGAACGGTCTTGTAGGTCTCTTTTTTGCTCTTCATCTTATTTTTCCTCCTTGCCTGCCGTTATTCTCATCTGAAGGACTCCGATCGCCGCAAGCACAAGTGCAAAAATCACAGCTTTCGCCTGCCCGACGCCTCTGTACGTCGCCGTACTTCCGTAAAACGTATTGTAGATATTCAGAGCGACCATCTCTGTCTGACGTGAGGGTTCTCCCGCCGTCAGCGCCAGGTTCTGATCAAACAGCTTAAATCCGTTTGTCAGAGACAGGAACGTACAGATAATGATGGACGGGCTCACCGCCGGAATAATTATTTTAAACAGACGCTGTGCGGCGTTGGCGCCATCCACCTCGGCCGCCTCCAGCATATCCGTCGGAATGTTCTGAATCCCGGCGATATAGATGATCATCATATAACCGACCTGCTGCCAGCAGAGCAGAATGACCAGTCCCCAGAACCCATAGGCGGAGCTGTATGTCAGCGTGCGGTTTATATTAGGAAAGAAGGCCGTTAAACAGGAGCTGCCACACATAACCGAGCACGATACCGCCGATCAGGTTCGGCATGAAAAAAATCGTTCGGAAAAGGTTGGTACCCTTGATCTTTTTTGTCAGACACATTGCCACCGTAAACGCCAGGACGTTGATGAGAACCACGGTGACAATTGTAAAAAGTGTCGAAAATCCGATGGCATGAAGAAACGTGGAGTCCTTAAACGCCTCGATATAATTGTGGATTCCCACAAAGCTCGCGTCCGTAACTGTCGTGAAGGAACAAAAACTCAGATAAATCGCCATGACAAACGGAATCACAAAACCGATCAGAAAAGCCGCTGCTGTCGGCAGTACAAAAACCGGAAAATATTTTTTTAATGATTTCTGCATGGAAAAATCCTCCTTTTACTGCGTCCTTCTCCTATCTGTTTTCCCACTCGGTCGCAAAATCTTCCGTAAATACTTTCTCTACATTTGACCAGTCGCCCGTTCCCTGTGCATACTCGATCAGCGCGGAGGAAAGGTTGGATTTCCAGGTCTCGGTCGGAATATTGTCGGTTCCGATCCATGTCACAGCCGTTTTGCCGTTCGCCTCATACTCATTTGCACTTGTGAACAGCGGGTTCTCCATCTCATAATCCTTAAACGTATCAAACGGACAGTTGAATGACATTCTGCCTGCAAGAGCATCTTTTCCTTCATCAGAGGAAACCAGCCACTCCAGGAAGGCAATCGTCGCCTGGATATCTTCCTCTGCTGCGTTCTTATTTACACACCAGAAGTTTCCGGTACCCGTGCAGACACCAATATTTTCTTCTCCCTCCACGCCTGTATACAGCGGAAGGAAAGCTACGTTCATATCTGCCATTTCGTTCTCCGGCGTCCATGCCCAGGTGCCGTTCTGATAAAATACCGCCATACCGTCACAGAACTCAGCGAGGGCGTCATCCCCTGTTTTTCCGCTGAGCAGAGCAGCGTCACAGGTAGAATCCGTAAAATACAGATCGATCAGATTCTTATAGTTGGCAACGTGCGTACCCTCAAGCGTGGTCGTCTTTGTAATGCCCTTGTCCGTAAGCTCCCAGTAGAGCGGCATATTTGCCAGATGTGTCGTAAATCTCCAGTTGGAAGAACCGTCCAGCCCGGCCGAGGTAAAAGCGCCCTCCACGCCAAGTTCGTCTTTTCTCGCCTGGATATCGTCTGCAACCGCTTTTAATTTCTCGAAATTGTTGATATCCGACGGAGCAGAGATCACTGCGTTCTCAAGTGCACAGTACTCATTGAGCAGATCAACATTGTAGATAATGCCGTAGCTCTCCATTGCAAACGGAACTGCCGCAACTGCCGCACCCTCTGTGGAGAGTACATTACTGGCCGTGGAATGCTCTGCAACAAACGTGCCGGAGAGATCATAACAATACTGTCCCCAGTCATTCAGCTTCATTTCACTCTCTACCTGGAACAGCGTCGGCGCCTCTGTCTTTGCGATTTCCGATGTGAGCGTCTGCTCGTATGTACCCGAAGCTGCCGTCACGACCGATACCGGAACGCCGGTCTGCTCCGTGTAAGACGCTGCCAGTTCCTGCCACTGTGCATCGACTTCCGGTTTGAAATTCAGGTAGTACACGCTTCCCGACGCACTTCCTCCGTTATCCGCCGCCGGTGCGCCGCCTGCCTCTGTACCGCCTGTCTGGCCGGCACTGGCGTCACTGCCCTGCGCGTCGCCTCCCTGTGTTTCTGTGCCGCCCTTGTCACCACATCCGGCAAGCGTGCCGGCTGCAAGTGCAAGCGTCATCAGAAGAGCCATGATCTTTTTCGTTTTCATAAATTAGGTCCTCCTTAAATTGTTTTTTGGACATTACCGATAATGTTATCGGTATCGGTAACATTATCGGTATCGTTACCGTTAACGATATACTAGCACATTAACAATTTGAATGCAATACCCTTTTTTATTGTCGCAGATATTTGTTAAATATTGACGATTTCTCTCACCTTAATTTATGCAATCTGCCAGCCCGCAAGGAAATCATTTCTGCAATACGCGGCAGGCCGCTTTTATGACGCTCTTCACCGCCGCACTGCAGACTCCCGGCTGTCTGTTCCGGCACTTCCACTGTTTCCGGTTTCACGACGCCAAAAAGGTTCCGCGCACCTCTGCAGGGTACCGGAACCTTTTTATCTCATGTTCTTTTGCGTAAACTCTACTCTTTCGTCTCACATGACTTTAACAGTGCAAGAAGCGCGTCTTTGCTCTGCATCCCCACCGCCTTTGTTTTGAACTGTCCGAGATGCATGACCACAAGCGTCGGGATGCTCATCACCTGATATTTGAGTGCAAGTGCCGATTCCTCGTCCACATTGACCTTGCAGAATTTCACCTTGCCGTCCAGTTCAGCGGCAAGATCATCGATCACCGGGGACTGCATCCGGCACGGACCGCACCACTCCGCCCAGAAATCGATCAGAACCGGAATTTTACAAGCGAGCACCTCCTGCTCAAAGTTGTCGTTTGTGACGGTAACAACTGCCATATTTATCTCCTCCTTCTTTCTTTATCTCTTTTTTCGTTCCAGAACACAAAAAAATTTTCTCACATTAACTTTTCCCAAATTCCGAGAGCACAAGCCCTTTATTGCGGTCTAAGACCATGCCGACGCTCCACGCATTGACAAACAAAAGCAGGGGCCTTCCCTTTAAATCCTGTATCTTTCTCATATCTGACGTCCCGACGAGTCTGTCCATATCGACATCCGGATTTTCAATCCAGCGAATGTGCTCATACGGCAGATTGTCCATACGGATCTCCACGTTATATTCATTTTCCAGACGGTATTTTAAAACGTCGAACTGGAGCACGCCGACGACGCCGACGATCACTTCTTCCATTCCCATATTATATTCCTGAAAAATCTGAATCGCGCCCTCCTGCGCGATCTGCTGCATGCCCTTCATAAACTGCTTTCGCTTCATCGTATCCACCTGGCGCACTCTCGCAAAATGCTCCGGCGCAAACGTCGGTATGCCTTCAAACTGAAACGGCTTTGCCGTCGTGATCGTATCCCCGATCGAAAAAATACCGGGATCAAAAACGCCGATGATATCCCCCGCGTATGCCTCCTCGACAATATGCCGCTCCTGCGCCATCATCTGCTGCGGCTGGGAAAGCTTGATTTTCCTGTTGCCGCCCTGCACATGCACGACTTCCATGCCCGCCGTAAATTTTCCGGAACAGATGCGCATAAACGCAATGCGGTCGCGGTGCGCACGGTTCATGTTTGCCTGAATTTTAAAGACAAACGCCGAAAAATCCGCCTCAAACGGGTCAATTGTCCCGATATCGGCCTTCCTCGGAAGCGGAGCGTTGGTCATGGAGAGGAAATGCTGCAAAAAGGTCTCCACACCGAAATTGGTCAGGGCAGAACCGAAAAATACCGGGGACAACTCCCCTTTCTCCACAAGCTCCAGGTCAAATTCCGCGCTCGCACCGTCCAGAAGTTCAATCTCTCCGATCAGCTTTTCCTTCGCCTCCTGTCCGATCTCTGCCTCAAGTGCCGGATCGTCCAGCGCAATCTGTTTCTCCGTCCCCTCTTTCGTTCCCTTTAAAGTGTCGGAAAAAGTCATGACCTTTTTCGTATTCCTGTCATAGACTCCCCTGAACGCTTTTCCCGAACCGATCGGCCAGTTGACCGGACAGGTCGCAATGCCCAGCTCTTTTTCTATCTCGTCGAGCAGGTCAAACGAATCGCTGGCATCCCTGTCCATCTTATTGATAAACGTAAAAATCGGGATATGACGCATCACACAGACTTTAAACAGCTTTCTTGTCTGCGCCTCGACGCCCTTTGAGCCGTCGATGACCATGACAGCGGAATCCGCCGCCATCAGCGTCCGGTAGGTGTCCTCCGAGAAATCCTGGTGGCCCGGCGTATCCAGGATATTGATACAGTATCCATTGTAATGAAACTGCAGAACAGAAGATGTGACGGAAATTCCCCTTTCCTTCTCGATCTCCATCCAGTCCGAAACGGCATGGCGCGCCGTCGCCTTCCCCTTCACCGACCCGGCCAGATTTATCGCGCCGCCGTAAAGCAGAAACTTTTCCGTCAGCGTCGTCTTTCCCGCGTCCGGATGGGAGATAATCGCAAACGTGCGTCTCTTTTCGATCTCTTTTCTCAAATCAGTCAAAACAAACTATTCCTCCAGAATCTTTATGGTATCTTCTGGCACTATAGCATATTCCGCGGGAAAAATCAAAATATATTATACCGCACGGCGTTTCTTCTTATACTATAAGCTTCCGATACCGGTTGATACAGGCGAAGATTTCCTGTCTTCTCGGCATCGCAAGGCCGCTCGGCAGATAACTGCCCTCGCAGACGGCGGCCAGTCCTTTTTCCGACAGCAGTTTTTCCAGAATATCCACCGCCTGCACCAGTGTGCGCTTCCCGTCAAACACATGACACTCTGCATATTTCAGCAGATATCCGAGCGCTGTGAGCTGCTCTGTGTCCACAAGCTGCTCCACATAGCGCACGTCGATCGTCTCCCTGTTGATAGAAATGCCGTCTTTTCCCATCGTTTTCATCTTCATGCGCGCATCCTCGCGAAAAGCCCGCTCAGCCCGGACGATACGCGCAAACCGCGGCTCTGCCTGCTTCGGGGGCTGCGCCTCCGGCATCGGAAAACGCTCTGCCTCCTCTTTTGCAAATGCCGTGATTTCCACCGGCTTATACTGGTTCATCTGGATAATACAGTCCGCCTTATGAAAATAGGAGCCCGAGCTGCCCGCCACCAGGATCGTCGAAATCCCGTATTCTGTGTACAGCTCCGTGATACGGTCGATAAACGGCGTGATCGGTTCGTCGTCCCGGTTTACCACCCGCTGCATCAGCTCGTCCCTGATCATAAAGTTCGTGGCACTCGTATCCTCGTCGATCAGAAACACCTTCGTTCCGGCCTCCATGGCCTCAACCACATTCGCGGCCTGCGACGTACTGCCGCTCGCGTCCTCCGTGCCAAACCCCTTCGTGTCTTTTCCGTTTGGAAGATTGCTGATAAACATGGAAATATCTACTTTTTTGATGCTCCTGCCGTCCTCTGCGCGGATCTTCACGGCTGTATCGTCCGTAATCACATATTCCCTTCCGTCCCCGGCAATGTGATTGTACACCCCCAGTTCCAGCGCTTTTAACAGCGTCGACTTTCCGTGGTAGCCGCCGCCCACGATCAGTGTAATCCCTTTTCTGATCCCCATTCCCTTAAGCGGTCCATGGTGCGGCAGTACCAGTTCCACTTCGAGCGACGGCGGGGACACAAACTTCACCGCGTCTTTCATCGGCCGTCCCGAGACGCCCGACTCCCGCGGCAGAACGGAACCGTTCGCCACAAACGCGGCAAGCCCCGTCTCTTTTAACTGCGAACGGATATACTGCTGATCCTCTGCGAGGTCGGCCGCTTTTTTCACGGCCGCTGCATCCAGTGCCTTGTAAAAAAGAGCGCGGGACACACACTGCGGAAGAAACTCGAAAAAGATTTTTTCCAGCTCCCTCGCGTTTACGGTACGCCCGTTGGCAGGAAATCCGACCTCAAAGCGCAGTGCAAGATCCCCCGTCTTCGCGTCCATCTGACAGGCCGTTCGCTCCAGTACTTCCTGCCCGCAGCGGCTCACGGAGAGAAGTCCGCTCTTTCCGGAGCCCTTCGCCTTAAAGGAAACCTTCTCCAGCTCCTGCCAGAACCGGCGCAGCAAATAATCCTGCAGGGCAGCGCGGCGGCAGTCCATATTATAAAGCTCCGCCGGAAATCCCGCTGTGCGCCCCTTGACGTGAACACTGACTTTGGACGGAGCCGCAAACGGATCGCCCTGCACATGGTCAATGGAGAGGACATAATTACGAAAATCATAGCTTCCCCTGGTGTCTTTGTAAGCCGGATAACTCTTGTGGTCAATTCTCTGTAAAATCGTTCTCAAATCTGTCTGTGACTGCATTTTTCTCTCCTTTTTCTTCATTCACGGTTTAATTCCGCAAGCAGTTCTGCCTTGCGCGTACCTGTCAGAAACTGTTCGTTGTACCGCAGATAACGTTCGTCCGGGTGTTTTGCCAGAAACAGCGCCGCCTCCGGTCTCAATGTCAGTTCCGTGACAAAGACCACCATCTCCTGGCCGCCTTCAAACGCCTGCTCCATAAAGTCAAACGCGTGTTCCAGTGCCGCTCCCGCCCTTCGCTCCGTTTCCTCAAGCACTTTTCTCTGGACGTCAAAGCCCTCTTTTGCCGCGAGAAAGCACCGGCCGGCCGCCTGCGGCGCTTTTTCGCACGTATTAAAAATCCCTGCCCGCTGCGGTGCACACATTTTCAGTTGTTCCTTAAGGCGCTTTTCACAAGCCTCCTCGCTCTGCGAGAGACAGCCGCCTCTCTTCGCCGCAAGAAACGCCTCCCTGCGGCGCTCATACAGCGTCCAGTATATCTGTACTCCGTCTGCCTTATCGTCTCCGGTGCACACGTCTGTATCGCCGCTATCCGGTCCGCCGCCCGATAATGCATTCTTATATTCCTTCAGAAACGCATACCAGCCGTCCGTGACTGCCTTTTGTTCATCCACCTCTGCAAATTGCTTTGTCAGCCCGTCCAGAAGGAGATTTACCACCGAAAGCCGCTCGTCAAACGCCGCCGCGTAGATGCGCGCGTACACCGCCGGTTTCACTTTTCCGGCCAGAATATCCGGTATACCGTAATCATCCCGGTACTTGCGGTACAGATCAAAATAAGCCGCCGCATCTTCCGCCACCTCATCGTGGCGGACAAATTCACGGATCACCGGCTCGTCGACCCAAATCCCCATCTCTTCATATACTTCCATCAGTCTGCCAAGGTCCTCCCATCCACGGGCCGTGACAAACTTCAGTCCGTCCACATCCGCCTCCACACGGTAAAAATTTTTCGGCCGCAGGGCAAGGTAACTCATCACTGCCCCGCAGATGTGCTGCGCGCGCGCATACGCTTCCCAGACTCTGAAATCCGCCTCTACATCCAGATAACGCACGCGGTCGAGTGTCACCATGTCAAAATCGCGCACAGACTTGTTGTATTCCGGCGGATTTCCGGCCGCCACAATAATCCACCCCTCCGGCACGGCCTGGTTTCCAAAGGTCTTACACTGCAGGAACTGCAGCATCGTCGGCGCCAGCGTCTCCGACACGCAGTTGATCTCGTCGATAAATAAGATTCCCTCCCGCTGCCCGCTGTCGCGGATTTTCCGATAGACGCTGGCGATGATCTCACTCATCGTATACTCCGTCACCGAATACATTTTTTTGTCAAATTCCTCCTCGCGGATAAACGGCAGACCCACGGCACTCTGTCTCGTATGATGTGTGATCGTATAAGCCACGAGACCGATCCGCTCTTCCCTGGCAATCTGCTCCATAATCTGGGTCTTCCCGATCCCCGGCGGTCCCATCAGAAGCATCGGCCGCTGCCGCACCGCAGGTATCTTATATGTGCCGTCTTCCTTTCTGGCCAGATATGCCCGCACTGTATGCTTTATCTCTTCTTTTGCCTGTCTGATATTCATCGCTCTGCATCCTCCCGGCGCACTCTTTTTGCGCGCCTGTCAAATCCCATCCGCCGTTTGTCAGCCCTGCCGGCATGCCGGCTTTTGCGCTCGTTATATCATATCACAAAATTTCTTTTGCCGATATCCAAAATTTATAAAATTTATGCTTGCATTCCTGGGATATCGTGCTATAATAAAATCTAGTCATGGAAGCATAGCTCAGCCGGGATGAGCGTTCGCCTCACACGCGAGAGGTCAAGGGTTCGAGCCCCTTTGCTTCCACTTTCCGGACAGGTTATTGTCTGTCCGTATTTTGGGGATATAGCTCAGCTGGGAGAGCGATACGTTCGCAACGTATAGGTCAGGGGTTCGAGTCCCCCTATCTC
>CANSSP010000020.1 GCA_947649645.1 uncultured Roseburia sp.
CAAGAACAGCAGATGAACGTTGTACGGATTATTTCAGCTAAATTATATATACATGTGAAAAAGAAAGAAGAATGAGGGGGGATTCCGTAGTAGTCGGCATTGGTGGTAATGTGTATAACTGGCTGTCTTAATGAAAGTATAAATTTCAAAATTTAAATTTTTAACTCATCACTTGACAATGCTGCATAGATATCCCCGGTTTTTACAAATCCGCCATGGAAATTGACCGTTCCATGATGTATAATAGGAGCACAATAACAGTGATGTCTGATCTCTGATGCAAAATAAATCAAAAAATCAGATAAAGGCGAGATTTGTGCCGCGCGCTGCGAAGCCTGCCACAGCTTACCACAAACTCGTTCACACACAACAGGCAGCACAGAAATGAGGAAAAGATGGGAAAATATTTTCTTGACACGGACAAATATGCCGCGCTTGCAAGAACCGCGGCGGCAGAAGGCTGTGTTCTTCTGAAAAACAAAGATCACGCGCTTCCTCTCCGAAAGGGAGACCGCGTGGCGGTTTTCGGCAGGATTGCCCATACGTATTACAAGAGCGGCCTGGGATCCGGCGGCCTTGTCAACACCAGGTATGTGACCGGCATCCTGGATGCACTGCGTTCCGAAAAAGACATTGTCCTCAACGAAAAGGTACTGCAGATCTATGAAGAATGGATTGGCAGACATCCGTACGACGAGGGCGCCGGCTGGGGACAGGTTCCCTGGGCACAGGAAGAAATGCCATTCTCGGAAGCGCTTGCCGACGCGGCGGACGGCGCAGATATCGCCCTTATCGTCATCGGACGCACGGCCGGAGAAGATCAGGATAACCAGGCAAAAGAGGGAAGCTATCTTCTGACTGCCACAGAACACGAGCTGATCAAGGCTGTCAGCCAACGTTTCACGCGCACGGCCGTCCTCCTTAATGTCGGCAATATTATTGACATGAAGTGGGTGGACGAGTCAGAACCGGCTTCTGTCCTCTATGTATGGCAGGGAGGGCAGGAAGGCGGAAACGGCATCGTCGATGTCCTTACGGGCAGAGTAAACCCCTGTGGAAAACTGCCCGACACAATCGCATGCGACATCACGGATTATCCGTCAACAGCAAATTTCGGGGACGCCGTGCGAAATTTTTACAAAGAAGACATTTATGTGGGTTACCGCTATTTTGAGACATTCGCAAAAGAAAAAGTGCTCTATCCCTTCGGCTTCGGCCTGTCCTACACGACCTTCTCGATCCTGGGTTCTCTGAAAGAAACCGCAGAGGACAGCGTCACTTTGGATATCTCAGTGACAAACACTGGGAGCATCCCGGGAAAAGAAGTGGTACAGGTCTATGTAAAAGCGCCCCAGGGGCTTCTGGGTAAACCGGAACGCGTCCTGGCCGGATTTGAAAAAACAAAAACGCTGTCACCCGGAGAGACACAGACAATCACACTCACCATTCCGGAATATGCCTTTGCCTCCTATGACGACGGAGGGAAAACCGGACACAAGAACTGTTACGTGCTCGAAGAGGGCACCTACGAATTTTTTGCAGGGACAGACGTCCGCAGCGCATCCTGTGTCGGAAAGACCTTTAAGACCTTTACCGTTGTACAGGAACTGACAGAAGCGCTGGCGCCGGTGATCCCGTTTGAGCGCATCCGTCCATGCATGGACGGCGACCGCTTTTCACCGGTATCCGAGCCAGTTCCACTGCGCACGGTTTCGCCGCAGGAAAGACTTCTGACAAAACTTCCCTCTGAAATCGCGTTTACCGGTGATCTCGGATACCGTCTCCGCGACGTCTACGAGAAAAAAATAGCAATGGAATCGTTTGTCGGACAATTAAACGACACGGAACTGATGTGCCTTTTCCGCGGAGAAGGAATGTGCAGTCCAAAGGTCACGCCGGGAACCGCTTCCGCATTTGGCGGCCTGACAGCGTCGTTAAGGGCATATGGCATCCCCGCCGCATGCTGTTCGGACGGTCCCTCCGGTATCCGCATGGATTGCGGCACAAAGGCATTTTCCATGCCGAACGGAACGCTGCTCGGATCCACCTTTAACCTGGAACTGGTGCAGAATCTCTATGAATGTACCGGTCTGGAACTGCGGAAAAACCGTATCGACACGCTTCTAGGTCCAGGCTTAAACCTCCACAGAAATCCGCTGAACGGGCGCAATTTCGAGTATATCTCGGAAGACCCTCTTCTGACCGGAAAAATGGGCGCCGCCCAGCTTCGCGGCATGAACCGGTCTGGTTCAACCGGAACCATAAAACATTTCAGCACAAACAACCAGGAAACACATCGCAGAAACGTCGACGCCGCCGTCTCAGAACGTGCTTTAAGAGAACTCTACCTGAAATGCTTCGAAATCGCGGTAAAAGAAGGGGACTGCCGCTCCGTAATGACGACATACGGACCCTTAAACGGCATCTGGACTGCCGGAAATTATGACCTGAATACGACAATTCTGCGCGGAGAGTGGGGATTTTCGGGCATTGTCATGACCGACTGGTGGGCCGCCGGAAACACAGAAGGAGAACAGGGCGACGTGAAAAACCGTTCCGTGATGATCGCGGCACAAAACGATCTGTTTATGGTCTGTGCGGACGCCTCTGACCCCGGCCAGGATAACGTCGCAGAAGCACTCTCAGCCGGAACTGTCAGCCGGGCGATGCTGCAGCGAAACGCAGTCAATATCCTTGGCTTTATCTTAAAAAGTCCCGCCATGCTCTATGAAATGGAAAAGATCGACGAAGAAGAGTTAAACGACCGGAAAGCCCTCGGAGACGATGATTTTTCACCGGAAGATCTGGTCTATTATACGGCGGATGAGACCACAGACACCGTGACCATTTCCGGCAAAGACTGGGATACCACAAAAGGCAGCAGCATTGTGTTCGGCATCTGCATGCCCAGAATGGGACTTTATGATATTTCTTTTCAGATGAAATCAGAGCTTGGGGAACTGGCACAGCTCCCGGTATCTGTCTTTTACGACAATGTGCTGAAAATGACCGTCACCGTCCGCGGCTCAGAGGGCGCAGAAATAACAGAGACAAGAGATCTCGGCGGCATTTTCGGCAGCAGCCATTATATCAGACTTTATTTTGGAGCAAACGGCCTGTCCGTGGACAAAATAACGATATCGCTGCGCGAAGAACTGGAAAGGCCATTTTAAAAATACATACTTTCACTTCTGGCACATCAGATTTTTATACTGAGTCGGAGAGAGGCGGTATTCGCGCCTGAAAGCGCGATAAAATGCGGCATAATCACAGAAACCGACCTGCTCTCCGATCTGGTTTAACGGAATCCCTCTCTCAATCAGAAGCCTGGCGGCAATGAGACGGCGCTGCGTGACAAACTGATAGAAACTGATGTCCATACGACTTCGAAACAGCTTGCTGAGCTTGCTCTGACTGATATAAAAATGATGCGCCGTGTCTTCCAGTGTGATTTTATCACCCATATGTTTTTCAATAAACCGGACGACGTCATCCACCAGATCTTCTTTTTCTGATATTGTCTGTATCTCTCCCGACACTGCCTGTGAGAGCAGTCCCATCAGCGCAAGCGCGTTTCCACACAGAACGCTTTCACATGCCCTGCTCTCGCGGACAGATTCCGCATAAATACGTGTAAAATATTCAGAAAGAGACTCCCACTGCCCCTTGCCGGTATGCACGATGTGGCCTCTGGGTGAATTGATTTTTCCCGACTCCGGCGATCCGTTTATGGACAGATCGGGCCAGAGGTTTTTACAGGAATCGGCAAAATCCGTGCTGATCCAGATCACAATGCGCTCATAATATTCATTTTTCATCTTTTCCGTAAAAAGCGGGCGATGACTGAGCCCCGGCGGAATCACAATAATATCGCCTTCTTCAATCTGATAACGCTCCGCTCCCAGAAGGTATTCCGGATTTCCGGAACAACAATACAACAGCTCATAAAAAGAGTGGCTGTGAAGCTGCAGCGTATCACTCTGCAGGCTGATGTCCCGCTGGGCGTCCACAAACCGGGATCTCATTTTAAGCTCCTGGTAAAAGTTGAGCACACCCCGCGCCTTATAATGCTCCAGCAGAAACTGCCTGATCTCATTCTGTTTCTCCCTGGAGAGAGAGAAAAAGCTCTGTTCATACTTCTGATAATCCTTTGCATCGATATCAATACCGTTCCTTTTCATCGTCACCTCCCGGAAAACTTATACGCCCTCATATACCAGAATCACAATATAAAATACTGAAATCTACATTTTCAATGCGATTTAAATTTATTATACTTAAAATAACACAAGAAATTTTTTTAGACAATGCACTTTTTGTGAAATTTGTCAGAAGGGGGTAACAATGGAAACAACGAAAAAAAAATTTGGGGTGAAAGACCAGATCTGCTATCTGTTCGGCGACGTGGGAGGAAGCTTTGTCAATCTGTATGTCGACGCCTACTTCCTGGTATTCTGTACCTATGTGCTCGGGATCAGCACCTATTTTATGGGGACTCTGTTTCTGATTTCCAGAATATGGGATGCCATCAACGACCCGCTGATCGGTTCCATACCAGACCGCCATATGCTTGGAAAAAGCGGGGACCGGTTTAAACCGTACATAAAACTGTTTATGCTGCCGCTGGCCTTAAGCGGCGTCCTCTGCTTTACAAACGTTTCTGGTTTTCCCGATTTCTGGAAACATGCATGGGTCTGTTTTGCGTACATTGCCTATGGCATGTGCTATACCGGGGCTTCAATGCCATACGGTTCGCTGGCAACCGTCATCACCTCTGATCCGGTGGAAAATGCAAAACTGTCGCGCGCACGCTCTTTTGGCGGAGCCATCGTCGGTATCCTGCTCTCACTCGTACCGCAGTTTATCTATGACAAAGACACCAACCCGGTTCCGATGGCATTTTTCGCCATTGCAATTTGTTTCGGACTGGGCAGTATACTTGCGTACACGATTCTGCTCGCCGGAAGCACAGAACGCATTCACTATGAAGTAAAAAAAGACGAGTACCGATACAGCGAAGTACTGGTAAACTGTCTGCACAACCGGCCTCTGATCGGCTGTATGGTAGCGGCGGTCGGATTTCTGTTTTACAACACCGGATTCGGGCAGATTGCGTCCTATATGTTTAAAGAATATTATCACGACACGAGCATCATCACATTTGCATCTCTGATTACAATGCCGCTGATGCTGCTGATCTTCCCGTTTATTCCAAAACTGGTACAAAAATTCGGTAAAGTAGGTTCTGTCCTCTATCCCTGCCTGCTGGGCTGCGTAATCAGTGGAATTTTGTTTTTCATACCGATTCAGAATCCATGGATTTATCTGGTAATCAATGCCATCGCTGTAATCGGACCGATGTGTTATGCGCTGAACTGCTGGGCGATCGTCTCCGACTGTATCGAATACCACGAATACAGGTTCGGACAGCGGGCCAACGGCTCTATCTATTCGATTTATACATTTTCGCGCAAAATCGGAAGTGCCCTGGCATCAGCTTTTGCAAGCTATTCCCTGGGCTTTATCGGCTATGTGTCCGGCGTCAACGAACAGACGGCCGAGGTTGCAGAACGCATCCGCTATCTGGTGACGGCGGTTCCGCTGATTGCCTGCATACTGATCTGTGTCGGTCTTGGTCTGATTTTTAATCTGAAAAAAGAAGAAAGCGTAAGGATTCACGAGGAACTGGAAACGAGACATACAAAATAAGGAGGACATCAGATGGAAATGCAGATCGAAACACCCTGCGGCAGAATACAGGGAAGTTCCTGCCAGTATCCAGAAGTCATTTCATTCCGTGGGATCCGGTACGCGACAGCCGGGCGATGGGAATATCCGCAGATGACAGAACACTGGGAAGGCGTATATGACGCCACCGGATACAAAGCCTGCAGCTACCAGCCAAGGGCATTTTACAATGAAGCGGATGTGCCGGAAAAAGCATTTTATTACAATGAATTTCGCAAAGGCGAACACTATACTTATGACGAGGACTGCCTGTTTTTAAATATCTGGACCCCGGCGGAAGCCGTGCCCGAAAGCCGTCTCCCGGTTCTGTTTTACATCCATGGCGGAGGTTTTACCGGCGGCTGCGGCCATGAAAAACATTTTGACGGACCGGTCTGGCCGACGCAGGGAGTCATTGCCGTGACGATCAATTACCGCCTTGGCCCGATGGGATTTCTGTGCCTTCCGGAATTAAAAAAAGAAGCCGGACACAGTGGAAATTACGGATTATACGACCAGATTGCCGCACTGCAGTGGGTCAGTAAAAATATCGCCGCATTTGGTGGAAATCCGGACAATATAACAATCATGGGGCAGAGCGCCGGGGCGATGAGCGTGCAGTCGCTCTGTGTCAGCCCGCTGACCGGGCATCTGTTTTCGAAAGCCGTCATGAGCAGCGGCGGCGGCGTCAGCAAACTGCTTGACCTGTCCTCACCGGCCGAAAAACAGGAGCTTTTCTGGCAGAAAGTGATGGAGCGCTCCGGCTGTATGACGCTTTCAGACTTTCGCCGGCTGGAGCCGGAAAGCCTGTTTCGGGCATGGCAGGACGAAAAGGCCGGGCAGCCTAAGATGGCGCAGATGACAGGTCCCTGCCTGGACGGCGTTCTTCTCCCACAAAGCGCCTTTGCGGCCGCCGGAAACGGAGAACAGAAAAATATTCCGTATCTGATGGGCTCCACCAGCCACGATATCATGCCGCCGTTTATTTTCAAGATGGCAAAAGACTGGTGCAGGCTGCAGGCGCAGCAGGGAAAGCAGAAAAGCTATGCATGGTTTTTTGACCGGATGCTTCCAGGGGATAAAAACGGCGCATGGCACAGCAGCGATCTCTGGTACTGGTTCGGAACATTAAAAAACTGCTGGCGGCCGATGGAACAAAAAGATTACGAACTGAGCCGTCAGATGAGCCTCTACCTGACAAATTTTGCAAAAACCGGAAACCCGAACGGCGACGGACTGACGGAATGGCTCCCCGCGGCAAAGGGACAGAATAAAGTGCTGCGTCTGGGAGAAAAAGAAACGCATATGGGCAGCGTAAACATGGCAAAACTCAATTATACGATGCTGACCAATAAAGCAGTGGGAGAATAACCTCTTTTTAAACACAGATACTGTACAAATCACCCCGGCTGCGGCGTAACTCCCCTATAAAGTCCGGGCACAAAAATCTTCCGGCCGGATAAATTTTTCTTCAGACACCGGACCGGCATATACGCAAAAAGGCATTCATACGCCGGAACCCCTTGAAAACAGCGGGGTTCCGGCTATTTTTCCGCCCTTTTTCCATTTTTATCTGTTAAGAATCTGTTAAGTACCTTCTGGTAGAATTTTGTCGAATACAAAAAAAGAGGGGGGAATCCGGTTTCAGATACAGATGAAACCGGCAGCATATGGCAGAATATTTATCACCAGGCGTTTATGTAGAAGAATTTGAATCCGGCGGAAAACCGATGGAAGGCGTGGGCACCAGCACAGCCGGATTTATCGGCCTTGCAGAGCGCGGAGCCGTCGAGGGCGTCCCGCAGCTCGTCACAAACTTTGCGGATTTCAGACGAAAATATGGCGGATATCTCTCCGAAAATGAATTTGGAGAATATCGCTTCCTGTCCTACGCCGTGGAACACTTTTTTATCAACGGCGGCTCCCGGGCTTTTATCGCACGTGTGGCGCCCGGCGATGCAAAATGCGCTGTGGGCAAAATTCCCACAGAAAATCCGACGCTCACGATCACCGCAAAAAATCCCGGTGTCTGGGGCAACCATATCAATATTGTCATCACACCGTCGGGCAAAGCAAAGACACAGATCCTTGATCTCTTAGAGACGGCGGACGGAAGACGGTATCACGTAAAAAACGCGGCCGGTTTTCATGCGGGAGATATCGTAATGTACTCCGACAAAACCACAATCAGTTATAACAAAGTCGTAAAATGCCAGGACAACATCATTGAATTTGCCACGGAGTATGACGAGGACGTCGTCGACAAAGGGCTTCTGCCCACAAAAGTCATCACAACCTGCGAATTTAATATGGAAATAAGAGTTGACGACCAGACAGAACTCTACGAAAATGTTTCTTTCAATATTGAAGCCGCCTCCTACATCGAAAAAAAGCTTGCAAAATCAGAGATGATTGCGGTGTCATACAAAGCAGACGACACAGAAGAAATCCTGCCGCCTTTTCTGACTCTGGCCGGTCAGGACACACGAAAAGCCGTCCTGGCCGTAACTTTAAGCGGCGGAACCAACGGAAACGTGGCGACGCTTTCCGCGGCCGAATTTATCGGGACAGACAACGGAGCCGGAAAAAGAAGCGGAATACAGGCATTTTTAGACAATGACAACGTATCGATCATGGCGGTTCCAGGCGTCACCGACCCAAACGTACAGCTGATGCTGGTGGCGCACTGCGAAAATGCGGCGAGTCGTTTTGCCGTGCTGGACGTCCCAAAGGATGCAAAAAAAGTCGACGACGTGACGGCGCACAGAGAAATTTTTGATTCCAGCTATGCCGCGCTCTACCACCCATGGCTCACCGTTTTTGACCCGCTCGACAAGCGCAATATCGCAGTCCCGCCGTCCGGCTCCATCCTTGGAATCTACGCAAGAAGCGATAACACAAGAGGCGTTCACAAGGCCCCGGCCAATGAAGTCGTGCGCGCCTGCGTCGGCCTGGACTGTCCGTTTAACAAGGGAGAACAGGACATCTTAAACCCAAAAGGCGTAAATCTGATCCGTTCCTTCCCCGGAATGGGCATCCGCGTCTGGGGCGCCCGGACAGCCACCAGCAATCCGGGCTGGAAATATATAAACGTCCGCAGGCTGTTTATTTTTATCGAGGAGTCCATCAAAGCAAATACAAACTGGGCCGTATTCGAGCCGAACGACGAAGTGCTCTGGGTGCGTGTCAAACGGACCATTGAAGTGTTTCTGACGGGAATGTGGCGCGACGGCTCCCTTGCGGGCACCTCGCCGGCCGAAGCATTTTTCGTCAATATCGGACATGATACGATGAGTCAGGACGATATCGATAACGGACGCCTGATCTGTGTAATCGGCGTCGCGCCGGTAAAACCGGCCGAATTTGTCATTTTCCGGATTTCGCAGAAAACGAGCGATTTGAACTGACAGACGAAAAAGGAGTGAAAAACAATGGCGACATATCCATATGGAAAATTCAGATACAAAGTTGAAATCGACGGAATTACGGCGGGAGGTTTTTCGGAAGTTACCGGATTCGACGCATCGATCGACGTCATGGAATACCGGGAAGGCGATATGGTCCAGACACCGATGAAAATCCCCGGACTCAAAAAATACGGAAATATTACGCTCAAAAAAGGACTTGCAGATTCCATGGCGCTCTATGAATGGCTGGACGCCGGAGTCACCGGGGAAGTCGAGCGCAAAACCATCACGATCACCCTGCTGGACGCAACGGAGAGCGCCGTCGCGTCCTGGCGCGTCATCAACGCGTGGCCTGTCAAATACACGGGACCGGATTTTAACGCAACCTCATCGGAAGTGGCAGTGGAGACGCTTGAAGTCGCCCATGAAGGAATGACGAGAGAATCCTAACAGAAAGGAACGAAAAAATGGCATTTCAGACAGAATACAACTTCATGCTGCCGCGGGGGTATCTTGACAAAGACGGCATTCTGCACAGGGAAGGGACGATGCGCCTGGCAAACGCAGGGGATGAGATATTGCCTTTAAAAGACCCCAGAGTCCAGCAGAATCCCGGATACCTCACCATTATCCTGCTTGCGCGCGTAATCACCAGCCTGGGATCGCTTCAGGGCGTGGACACAAGAATCATTGAGCGTCTCTACACGATGGACCTGGCCTATCTGCAGGATCTTTACCAGCGGATCAACACAATGGAAAGCCCGCACTATAAAACCGTCTGTCCACACTGCGGACAGGAGATCGCCGCTCCCATAAATTTTATGGAAGCCGGTCTATAGAAATATACCCGGCAGATAAAATTTATGAAGAAGCGGCATTTATCGCATATTATATGCACTGGGCGCACGACGAAATCATGGCCATGAGCCATATGGACCGCCTTCGCTGGTGCAGGGAGATCTCAAAAATCAACAGTCAGCTCAACCATGAGCCCGAGAATGTCTTTGAACCAAAGGGGGTAAATCTATGACAGATATCCTGCGCGGGCACTATGCCTCAGACTTCCGCTTTCACGTGCTCACAGGGATCAGCCCCTTTGCCGGGATACCCGGATCAGATATCTGTTTTTCCAGAATCTCAGGAATCGGATCCACGGCAGAATCAGAAGAAATCGCGGAGGGCGGAAGAAACAGCGGCCCGCACCTCCTGTCCGTCCCCGCAAAAAGGCATACGCCGCTCGTATTGGAGAGAGGCGTTCTTCCCGTCAGCCACTGGATGTACCGGTTAAAGCCGGGCATGAGACTGGGAACGTGGCTGCAGATCATTGTAATGGACGAGAGCGGCCTTCCGACGTCCAGACAATTCTGGATTGAAGACGGCATCGTCACAAAATGGGAGCTATCCGATTTAAACGCACTGGGCAATTCCATTCTGATCGAACGGATGGAAATCCTCCACGACGGAATCAACTACTGACCGGCAGAAACAATTTTACGAAAAAGGCGGTGTTTCCTGCAGTATGGTGATCGACCTCTCCTTTGCGGAGCGCATCATTAACAAATACAAAAAATTTGGCAGATATCATCTGGACACGCCGTCTCTTGTTCTTTTCGATGCGGTCCGACAGCCCTTTTTTTACCGGATGGCTGAAAAAAATAGTCTGTTCCGGCTGTATTTTCCTCTGCCGGGACAAAAAAACATACAAAAACCGTTTCCGGAAACGCCACATCCGATTCTGTCCGGACCGGCCATCTTAAAACAGCTCCGACAGGAAATCTCACAGATTTCCGTAAAAAACATCCAGAACGAGGCAGAAAAGATAGTGAGTACCCGTGTGACACGAGAGACGGAGCAGGCGGTGCGCCGGAGCCTGAAACGGGAAACGGCATTACTTGGACAGAGCATTACAGACGAAATGAAAAGACATCTCTCCCATCCTCTGCCGCGCGGCATCTGGCAGACCGGAGAAAAAAAGTTTGATCTTTATTACAATATCGCTTCCATTTTTGAAAACCGGGAAAGGCAGCCGGATATCGCGCGAAAAACCGAGCAGAAGCTCATCCGGATTCTGGCGGACGATTTTTACGGGAGATTGCCGGAACAATCCCCTATTTTAAGAAAACAGACAAGACAGGAAGAAGAGCTCATAAAGACCCGGCAGCTTGTAACCTCTCTCACGGAACGCCTTACCCTGCAGGAAAATGTGCTGAGCGAACTGAAGCATAATCGTCTGACATTAAATCTTTCGCCAGAAGTAATCACCCGGATTACAAAGGAGGTTGTAAAAAAAATGGAGTGGGAACTTCACTTGGAAAAGATCAGACGCGGATTTTAGGCAGCCGGGAAAAATACGGAAGTGAGGAAAAACATGACAGAAAAAGCGGTGATCAGAGTGCTGGACGGAGAAAACAACGACACAGAAATCGAAGTGATGATAAACCCCGAATCCTATCACCTCTCCTGCGGCACCTCCTACAGTGAAAAAAAAATTCCGGGATTAAGCGTCCCGGTAAGCCAGTATATTTCCGGAGAAAGCATGACAATGGACATGACACTTATCTTCGACACATACCAGCCCCCGACGCCGCTTAATGCAGAAGGCGGGACAAATGTTGCGGATAAGACAAAACCGGTCCGTGATCTGACATTCCCCGACGGAACGCTGCACCGGCCTCCCACGGTCGCTTTTTGCTGGGGTACTCTGCAGTTTAAAGGCATCGTCACAAACGTCAAGGAAACTTATACCATGTTTCTCTCAGACGGAACCCCCGTGCGTGCCAGGGCAGAACTATCTTTTCGTTCCGTATCCGACCCCGACGCAGCAAAAAGACAGACACCTTTTGAGTCGCCGGACCGCACAAAAATACGGATCATCCGCGAACACGAACAACTCTGGAATTATGCATATCTGGAATACGGCGACGCCGCAAAATGGCGGGAAATCGCACGGGCAAACGGTATTATGAACCCGCTTGACCTGAAACCGGGAATGCAGATCCGGCTTCCCGCATTACAGGAGACAGGCAAAGATGGAAACTGATCTGATGACGGCGGTCTTCTCCGATGACGAGCTTCGAAAAAAATACAAAAACTACAGCGTTCCCGCAGCAAAAATATGGGTCGGAAAACCAGCGGAGGATCTCACCGCAGCCTGCCACGCACAGATTGAAAACATCCGGATATCCATGAACTTAAAAGATGCCGCAAGCGTCAGCTTTACCGTCGCCAATATTTACGACCTTAAAAGCCACAGCTTTCACAGCGGCGTCCGCGAGGCGCTTTGTCTTGGAAACATACTAAAAGCTGCAATCGGATACGAGTCGGAACTGGAAACACTTTTCTGCGGTTTTATCTACGAAACAGCCATACAGTTTGGAGAAATACCGACAATGCATGTCACGGCCGTGGATGTCCGGCGTCTGATGTATGATAATTACAGAAAAAACTATGAGTGGCAGGCGCCGACACACTCGAAACTTTTTGAACAGATCCTCTCACACTATGAAAAACTCGGCCTGACACTTACAGTGGACGACACGACAGCCGAACTGACGTCACCGCTGCTGCAGAATGGAAATGACCTGAAAATGGTGACGCAGCTCTGCAGGGCGGCAAACCGCAGATTTATCGTCTGCGGCGGCAGAGCCTATTTCACGGAAAAAAGCGAGGACAGCCCCGTAACGACACTGCGCTTCGGACAGAACCTGCTCTCCTTTTCCCAGCAATATGGCTATACGGACACAGAAATCACTGTTCGCGGAACTTTAAAACAGGGCGCGCAGCAGACGATTGAAACCCGGACTTACAGGTCCTCAGAAAAAAGCGTTCTTTCCGACAAAACAGCCAGAATCGTTACCCTGCCGGATATCAGCTCCACAGAAGAACTTTCCGCGCGCGCCGAGCGGGAAAAAGAAGCCCTGAAAGAAGAAAAACAGTCCGCGCGCGGGTCGTGCGTGGGGATACCCGTGCTGGTCCCGGGGCGCTATCTTAAAATTGAAGGACTGGAAGAAACCATCAACGGAGATTATTACATTACATCCGCGGAACATTCTTTCGGGAGCGACGGGTATACGACCGACTTTACACTTGGAGGAAAGCGTGAATAATAAGGAGGAAAAATGAGCTTTTATGACGAGCTGCTTGATTTAGAGGAAAAAGAGCATGACGATGCGGCCTCCATCCAGGGAATTGTCCTGGGCGAAGTCACCGAAAACTGGGACAACGACCACCCGGGCATGGTAAAAGTCCGTCTGCTCCTCGGCGAAGAGGGAAAAAACAGCCTTGGCTGGGTTCCGGTCGCCTCCGCTTACGCAGGCAACGGGTTCGGAGCCTATTTTCTGCCTGAAATCGGCTCGCAGGTCATTGTCGCATTTCATCTGGGACGCCTTGAAAGCCCCTACGTTATCGGCTGCCTCTGGAATCAGACGAACGTTCTTCCCGAAAATACCGCAGTCGAAAACAACACTTTGAAAACGATTCTCACCAGGGGGGGCAACCGGATTACGGTCTCGGACGAGAATGAGAAAGAAAAAATCACGATTATGACCAGGAATGAACTTTCCTTTACGCTTGACGATGAGAACCAGAAATTATCTTTACAGGATAAAGAAGGGGAAAACGCACTTGAGATCAACGCAAAAGAAGGCGTAATCACATTCACCGCCAAAAACAAAGCCATATTCAGAATCAATGAAAAAGAACTGCTTCTTCTTGACGGCGGAAGTTTAAGGGCAGACATAAATACAGACAATATCAGTCTGCAGGCGGGACAAAAACTGGAACTGAAAGGGCAGAATACAACACTTGACGGAAGCAATACCGACATCAAAGGCCAGAATATCAAAGTAGAAGCACAGGCTTCCCTTGGACTGAAAGGAACGGCTTCTCTGAAGGCAGAGAGCAGCGGCATGACGGAGCTGAAAGGTTCCATGGTAAAACTGAACTGACATACAGCGCGGCTGGCCACCATTTAACGGAGGAAAGAATGAGCAAAACGACAGATATTCCGGATTTCCTTGGCTGCGGGTGGAAATTTCCCCCGAAAGTCAATCCCCTGACGGGAAAAATAGAAACTTCTTCCGGAGAAGAAGATATCGCAGAGGCAATAAGGCTGATTCTCTTTACCGGAAAAGGGGAGCGCGCCATGCGGCCGGAATTTGGATGTGGAATCCGCAGATATGTCTTTTCCGATATGCGTATGACAGACCTGAAAAGTATGGAGCAGGAAATTACGGAAGCCCTGATACGCTGGGAACCCCGGATAAAAAAGCCTGAAGTATCCATCGGCAGGGAGCAGATGGCAGATGGCATACTGACCATTGAAATCCGATACATCGTCCGCACGACAAACAGCCCCTATAACATGGTATTTCCCTTTTATGTAAACGAAGGCAACGGCGTCGGGCCGCTATAAAAAGTCCGGCTCACCGTAAAAAAAGCGCCGACACAAAATGTCACAGACAAAGGAGGCACGGCTGCAGCGATGAAAATACAAAAATATGACGGCCGGACAAGGGAAGATATCCTGCAACAGATCGCACAAAAGGCGGAATGTTATGTGCCGGAATGGAAATTTGATCCCACTCATCCCGATGCCGGGACTGCACTGGCGCTGATTTTTACAGACTTATTTTCAGAAACAGTAAAACGATACGACCGGATCCCGGAAAAACTGCGCCGAGAATTTTTTGCCAGACAGAATATAAAAATGCTGCCTGCCCTCCCCGCGGAAGGATATGCCGTCTTTTCCCTTTCCAGCCATGAATTTGGCGGAACTATGGTGCCAGAAGGGACCGTTCTCACCGGCCCGCACGGCGGAAAGGAAGAAAATACAGTTTACGAGACGACAGAGACATTTTTCGTCACACCGGCAAAACTGTCACACCTGATCTACATTGACGGACGACAGGACTATATCGAAAAAAAAGACCCGGACCATCCGTTTTTTCCGTTCTCACCGGAAACAAAAACAGACCGGGAGCATGTCCTTTACCTATGCCAGAATGACGTTCTGCATATAAGCGGAACAGCCCGGATACGGCTGACCCTGAAGACAGGGGGGACAGGTCCTCACAGGGAGAAAAATGACTGGATGAATGACAGCGGGGCATTTCGCATTTCTTATGGAACAAAAGACGGTTTTATCGAATTTCAAAACCACGGATTCGTACAGGAAACACTTCTTTTATCCCTGGCCTTTGGCCAGCCGGAACCGGAAAAAACAACACTTTTCGGAAAAAACGGATACTGGATCTGCTGCCGCTGTCTTCATCCATGGAACCGAGAACCCCTTTTTGTACAGGACATCAGACTTTCCTCCGAGAGAAACGATATCAGACCGGACGTGATCACAAACAACACAGGCGAACAGCCGGACACCGGCTTTCTTCCATTTGGGGAATATCCCGCGCTCTTTGGCGAATGCTATTTCGCCTCGGAGGAAGCCCTTGGAAAACCGGGCGCCCAGATCCGGCTGACCTTCCTTCTCGACTATGAAAAGGTACCGCTCGACAACAGTATTCCGGTAGAACGAAAATGGAAAATACTGATGAAACGCGCTGACTTTACACCCGACCCCCAATACGATATTACCATCGAACAGGTCGTGTGGGAATATTACAATGGAAACGGCTGGAGCAGACTGCCCGTAAAAGAGCAAAATCAGTATCTGTTTAACGGAAGCTGCGTCAAGGCCGGTGAAGAAGTAAATCTTACTTTTTTCTGCCCGGCCGATGCTGCTCTGCTCACCTGGCAGAGCGCCCCGACCCGGTATATACGAACGAGAATCCTGCGTATGAACAATCTGTTTCGCCCGAAGGGAACTTATATCACACCGGTTTTACACAATGTACGCTTTCATTACTCATATCCTTCAGAGGAAAGACAGCCTGATTTCGCCATGGCGTGCAATCATGGTGAACACTCCCCGGCTCCGGCATACCTTTTTCAAAAGCCGCTTTCCAAAACGGCGCGCGGCGCGTGGAACGTTTTTTCGGGACGTCCCGAAAAAGAAAATACACTTTACCTCGGATTCGACCGTCCGCTCTCACAAGGCCCGGTCAGCCTGTTTTGCGCCGTTGCCCCAGGACTTTCCGGCACGCGCGCCAGACGGCCGGTTCTGACGTTTGCCTATCGCCGCAGGGATCGTTTTGAACCCCTTTCCGTCATTGACCAGACGGACGGGTTACAAAAAAGCGGCTGCCTGACGTTTCCCGGAAAAGAAGATTTTGCGCCGTATCCCATCTGTGGAGAAACGGCATACTGGATCCGTATGACCTTAAAATCAGACCTGCCCGAAACAGACACGCACTTTTCTCCAAAGATACAGGGGCTTTATCTGAATACCGGAAAGATACTTGCGGCAGAACACCGGCCTCCGGAATTTTTTGAAATCAGAGCGGGTGAAAAAAATAAGGTCTGCCGTCTTTTAAGGGAAAATATCTATGACCTTACCGTCCGGGTCAATGAGGCCGCCACGCTCTCCCCCTCTGAAAGAGAAATGCTGCGGACAGAAGGACGACTGACAGAAGTCGCAGATACAGACGGAGAAGTCACAGAACGATGGGTCGAATGGGAAGAAACAACGGATTTCTCCCGATCGGGCGCGGCAGACCGCCATTACGTCCTTGACAAAAACCGGGGCATCGTTACTTTTCCGGACGGAATCCACGGATTTATACCGCCGTCCGGCATAAATGCAACTATCCGCATCGAATACCGTTGTCTGAGCAGCCTGGGCGGAAATCTGCCCGCCCGGACGGCACTCACACCAGGCAGTTCATCCGGCTATATCAGCCGTGTCACCGCCCCTTTTCCGCTCTGCGGAGGATGCAGGCGCGAGACGGCAGACGCTGCCATGCACCGCTGCAGCGAAACCTTACGCCATATGGGAAGAGCCGTCACCGCAGCCGACTATGAATTACTGGCCCGTGAGGCATCCCGCTCCATACAATCCGTAAAATGCCTTTCCGGATATACACCGGACGGTAACTATGAACCGGGATACATTACTCTGATCGTACTCCCAAAAGACCTGCATACCGACAGCATCTGTTTTGAACGGCTGCGGGAAAAGATCATGGATTACCTCTCCTGTCGGATGGACGGTAACATCGACGCCGCAAAACGTCTTTTTATCGCTGCTCCACAGTTCCTTAAGATCGATTGTTTTGCCAGAGTTATAAGCAGGGGCGACGACCTCATGAAAACACAAAAAGATGCGGCTCAATGCCTGGAACGTTTTTTGCATCCGGTCACGGGAAACTATCACGGAAAAGGCTGGGAGATCGGCCTGCTTCCGAACGAAGCCCAGATCCGAAATGCCTTAAAACGAGTCGCCGGTATCCGTTATATCAGAGAGCTGCGTGTCTCCGTATCATTTGACGCCCCGTCAGGACGCGTCGAAATCGACCCCTTCAGCCGGGATCGGAAAAATATCTCACGGGAATATATGGCTGAAGCCGCCGTTGCACTGAGCGGAAAACACACAATCACGGCGTCTTCCGTATATGCGGACTCCCGATTGTAATTACTCTGCTTTCACAGTATGGAGGAAGATATGATCCCACAAGTCGGACTGGATGATGAAACTTTTTCCGGAATCATTGAAAAAGCATTAAGAGAGATACCCGGTCTGTATCCGGAATGGACAGACTATAACGCTCATGATCCGGGTATCACGCTTCTGGAACTGATCGCCTGGCAAAAAGAAATGCAGCAATTTCATCTTGATCAGATCGGAGAAGCACATCTGCGCGGTTATCTGAATCTGATGGGAATCACACCGCGCGGGATATGTCCGGCGGAGGCTGTCCTGTCACTGGACGACCTCTCAGAACTCACCTTCTTCCCGAAAGGGAGCCGTTTTTTCGCAGATGATATCTGCTTTGAGACAACGGACGTCAGATGGATCGATACGACAAAAGTGATCCGGCTCGCCAGTCTGAAAACAAACCACGGCCCGGGTCAGAATATGCGCGAAGAGACTGCTGTAACAAAAAAGAAACTCCGCTTTCCGGCTTTCGGCATGCATCCGTCCCCCGAAGATACCCTGGAAATCATACTCTCCGGACCGCTTACTCCGTGTGTCAGACACAGTCTGTACCTGCATTTTTTTTCCGATACCGTCACAAAACGAAATCCGATCACCGACGATTCCTTTATCCCTCTGGCAGAATACACACTGTCCTATCTTACCGCAGAGGGAAAGAAAACGGCAGTGATCTGCAAAGATACGACACATGAAATGCTTCAGAACGGATTCCTTACTTTTTTTACCGAAAAAGCAATGACACCGGGAGAAGACGGACTTTACCGGCTTTCTCTGACGCTGACCCGATGCGATTACGACATGCCGCCTGTCATCGAGGAAATCAGCCTGCAGTGTCTTAAAGTAAAACAAACCTGCACACTGGCAGAAAATCACACCGTCACACTGACGACAGAAGAATATTTTGTTATAAGAACCCGGCTGGCTTACGAGGGAGACGCACTCTTATTCCGGGAGCACGAAGGCAGATTTTACCCTTACAACGGACCCGTCTGCAAGAAAAAAGGCCGCGAGGGCGTTATGTTTTGTTTTCCGGGAATCCTGAAAGAAAAAAAAGACAGTATACTCTCCTGCCGCCTCATCCTGTACGACCAGACCTGCAGAGACCGGATGGTCCCGGGAGAGGGAACCGGAATGCCCTGGGAAGAATACCCGTCAGAAATTCCGTATCTTATGCGGCGGGGCCTGCGCATCATGGTGGAAGACGCCCATCATCCGGAACCATATTTCCAGTTCTTTGAGGAAACGGCCGACTTTACCGCCCACGGCCCTGAAGATCTGGTATTTCATCTGGATGAAAAAACGGGAATATTTCTTTTTGGGGACTGTGATCACGGCACAGCGCCGGAAGGGAAGATTCTGATCACGGCGGCCCTGACCAGCCGTGGCGCAAAAGGAAATGTAAAGGCAGGGAGTATCTGCCGGACGGAGACATTGCCCTGTCTGTCCGGAAAACAACTGACCGTGACAAACCACAGAGAGGCCGTGGGCGGAGAAGACATGGAAGAAACAGAGGAATGCATAAATCGTTTTCTGCAGGAAGAGCCGGACCGGGCCGTCACCTATCGCGATTACGAAACACTCCTGAGGCAGACACCGGGCCTTCTGATTGAGAACGTTAAAGTCATTCCCGTGACGGAATGCAGTATGCCAGGCGATAAAACAGTGACGGGAAACGTGACAATCGTTGTAAAACCGCGCTCCATAGAAAGAGAACCAAAACTGAGCGGACCATTTCGTCAGAACCTCCTGCGCACGCTGAATCCACGGCGCATGATCGGCACAAAAATCGTGATTCTCTCTCCGGAATACGTCGGCGTGACAATATTTGCCGAAATCAAAACGACAGCCGGACCCACAGCGGCGAGAAAGCAGATTCATCAGACATTAACCGACTACTTTCTCCGCATCCAGGCCCTGTCGGTCACACGTATTTCCCACAGCGACATTTACGGGACTATTGACGTTCTGGACTGCGTCAGTGAAATCCGTTCGTTTGGCATGGACGCGCACGGAAAAGAAAAAGGACGCAGCAAAACCGGTGATATTCTTCTGCCGGTCAACGGACTGCCTTATTTAAAAGAATGCCACCTTATCGTCTCCTTTGTCACAGATTCGACCTGATTTCATTTTGCACGAAAGGGTATTTTCCAGATATGGTTCGAACATCCGCTTTTCGAAAAAAATATTTTGTCCTGAATAAAGAAAGCGACTTCAGACGAGGATATGCCGACAATATAGCCATCACCTGCGACGGTATCTCTCTGCACGATTCTTCCCGGACAGGCGTCTATTATACGAGAATATTTGACAGCCGGCAGCGCGGGATGATCTGGCACCGGCTGTGCCTTACGGGAGAGATGCCGGGGGAATCCTCCTGCACCGTGACCGTCTATGCATCGGAAAGTCTCTCTCTCACCGAAGAAAGGACCGTGGAAGATCTTCTTTCTGATAAAGCTCTGACACAGAGAGAAAAAGACGAAAGCCTGGCTTATTTTTGTAAAGCCACATACAATATCCCGGAAGATGTCCTGCTGTTTCTGGCAGAAGGCAGATTTCTCTGGCTTAAAATCGAGCTGAATACACAGGCTGGACAGATCCCATACATCAGACGCATACAGATTTATTTTCCAAAACAGACATGGCTTTCCTATCTGCCGGAAGTTTATTCCATTGACAGAGAGAGCGCCTCCTTCCTGGAACGATATCTTGCCATTTTCCAGACTCTGTCCGACGATATGTCAGAACAGATCGAAGGAACCCCGGGACTGCTGAACCCGGGCGCAAAACCACACGACATGCTCTTTGAGCTGGCAGACTGGCTTTCCATCGAAAACATGGAATTGTGGAATGAAAAGCAGCTTCTGTACCTCATAAAACATGCTCACAGATTCCGTGCAGGCCGCGGAACCGCATCCTGCTTAAAGGAGCTGACCCGGCTTTATACAGGAACACAGGCATTTATCACAGAATATCATCAGATTCAGCCGTTTTTTGACGGCGGAAAACAGGAAAAGCTTTTAAAACGTCTCTATGCCAGACATGAGTGGGAGTTCGCCCTGCTGACAGGCCAGGAGGAAACCGGCGGCAAAAACCCTCTTCCGGCGCTTCGGCAGATTGTCGACACGGCAAAACCGGCGCACATGAAATGCCGTATCATCCTCTTAAAACCCTGCATTCTTTTAGACCAGCACTCCTATCTCGGAATCAACAGCGTATTGGGACAGTATCGTCCACTGAAACTGGACGGCCGCAGTGAGATTCCCTTTTCTGTAATCGGATCGAAAAATATGAGAAAGGCGGACGATACATATGAAAAATCTGAACTATTTTCCATATGAGAGAAACAGATATTATTACGGAAAACTTTTAAGTGTCGATGATTTCGAATCCGAACAAAAATATATGAATGATAAACGCCGTCTGATTAACCGTTTTATGCACGGTTTTGGCGTCGTATGCGGCCTTGGCGTCGTACCCGTCGGAGACGATACAATTTCACTGGAAGCCGGATTTGCCCTGGACTTTTCGGGAAGAGAAATCTTTGTGGAAAAACCGGTGCTGCAAAAGCTTTCCGGTATCGACGGGTTCTCTGCGTGTACCTCAGACGGCTGCATATACCTCTGTATCGAATACGCCGAATACGAAAAAGATCCTGTTTATCATGTGACCAATCCGGAACCGGACGACGAATCCGTCTGTCACAACAAAACGGCGGAAGGATACCATATTTTTCTGACCGGGCAGGAACCCGTACAGAACACCGGAGCCCTCTCCTATTATGAGGACGTCACCCTTATATACCGCGGAAACAACGTCCGCATCAGTCAGATTTTTCCGAACTACGTAAAAAGCGGGAGCGATTTCGATTTTCTGCTTGTCGTCGAAAATATGGGCCAGAAACTGCCGATCTCCTTTGGCTATGAACTCTGTCTCGAACACGTAAGCAAAAACCGGAAAAAATGGGTCAGAATATTTTTTGACGAAGAACAGCATGAAAAAGCGTCCCGCTACGAGATCCCCATCACCCTGCGGGCTTTTGACGTAAAAAATACAACCGGAAGCGTCTCTTTAAAAGAAAGGAGCTTCTGGCTGAAAGCAGGGGAACATGTGCTGGAGGACGGCGCGCATGAAAATGCCAGTTCCATCCTCTATCCCACGCAGGCAGTCAACACGGTAAAAATCATCACAGACAGGATACAAAAAGCCGCCAGCCAGGCCTATTTTACAGAGGCAATGCAGGAAATCCTGAATGGAAATCACCGCCAGAACATATATCTGGCCAGAATCAGCCTTATCCGGGCCGCAGACGCCGTCATAATCGACAACGTGACGCCCATGCCGTTTGGACAATATATCTGCAGCGATATCCTCTCCTCCATCCGTGAAAAAGCCGCAGAAGACGAACGAAAAGAACTGAAAAACCGTCTGGACCGCTTTCCCGAAGAACCTCTTCCGGAATCGGCAGCACAGGAGACACCGCCTGAGGAGGCGGCACACCCGGAAACTGCGGAGGGTGTGATAAACATAGAACTTGGAATCGGAGGCCTCACAGGGCAGATATTTTTTTCACAACCGACAGCGCACGGTCTGGGCCCCGGCGATGCTTTTCTCCTGTGCCGGGTGGCGTGCGGAGAAAATGGGCGCTACCTCTGCGGCGGCGCGGACGGTATTTTTGAAGAAGAAGGGATGGTACACGGCGATCTTGCCGTCCGCACAGACCGGACCGAAGGTACATTCGTGGTTGGTTTAAAGCTGACAAAACCGACCACGGCAGAACGCGTCAGCATTCACTGGATGGCGTTTCAAAACGAACGGGACGTGCCGGAAACCGGGCGGCGCGAATTATTTATCCGGCCGGATATGGTTTACCTTTCCCTGCGGGAAGACTACTCCTTTGAAGCACAGTTTACCGGCGTAAAAGACAGACGGATCCTCTGGTCGGTCCGCGAACCGGGTGGGGGAACCATTGATGAAAACGGTCTGTATTCGGCCCCGGATGCTCCGGGAATCTATGAAATTACCGCAAGAAGCGCTGTATGGCAGGATATCACTGCGTCTGCCTTTGTAGTTGTGCGGGATACACAGGTGACCGGATGACATTTCAGACCATAGATCAGGAATACCGCGCCATCTTAAAACTACACGGCAGTCCCGATATCCAGGCATATCTGTGTACCTGCCGGGACATCGGAGGGGAAAATCCAGTTCTTATTACAGGTGTGACAGACCGGGCACTTTCAGAACGATTTCTTCCCCTTTTTATGAATCTGACCGGGCAGAGCCGGGTGGGAAATTTCAGAGACACTTTCGTCAGAAACAAAATGGTCTGGGCCGTGTCTGACTATTTTACCGGAACACCTTTTTTCGAAAAAATAAAGGAAGATTTACCCGCAGAAGAAAAAATTGGCCTTGCGGACGCTCTGGCAGAACAGATTTTTGCACAAAATCTTCCGGCCTATCTGCAGTATGAAGCGCTGCACCCCGAAAATATTGTCGTAAACGCCTCCCGCGGCGTCTCCGTCAATTTTCTGTTGTTTACACCGGAACGCCTGGGAGAGTCTCTGTTTCCAGACGTACAGAAAAGGTTTTCCGACTGTCTTTTCGCTTTGTTCCGGGATGAACTGAAAAATGAGGCGTCCACAGAAATTAAAAACTTTGTCGACAGACTTCTGACTTCATCCTTTTCCGGTAATGCAGAACTTCTCCGCGCATTCCGCCGGATGAGCGACACATTACAGACGGCACTCCGTGAAGGAAAGCTCTCCCGGAAAGGATTTCTGCCACGGCTTTTTTGCCGCATGGCAAAATATACGGCTGCCCTCCCTTCCATTCTGTACTGGATACTTGTGGGCGCACTGTCGGGCCTTCTGGTTTTTGTCTGTGTTGTGCCCGAAACCGCACCTGCACAGCGACATCTGATACAGAACATCGGAATACTCCGGATTACGCACCTCCCACCTGTGGAAAGCACCGGAACAAAGAAAGAAAAACCCGAAACGGAATCACTTCCAACGGAAGAAACCGAATTTACAGAAACGGAAACGTTGCGGACACCAGCGCAGGAAACGCCGTCCACAGAAACATCACAGCCGGAAATGGGATAAAAAAGAAAGCAGGTATTTTTAAATTATGTCTTTTCAGATATCCAGAATTACAACAGGCGCACGTTACCTCACCCGTAAACTGACCCGCGCTGCCTTTCTGCCCATAAAAAGAAGAATACATACCATTATCCGATCTCTGTCTTTCACCGAATCTGTCAATGCGGCGGCGCAGGATATCCGCAAAAAAACAGAGGAAATACTCACGGCGCAGCCCGATGTGAACAGAGATTATATCCCCGCAGGCCGTTTTCTGATATCCAGAAAATTTCTGAGCCTTTTTCTTCTCCTGCTGCTTGTGTGCGCCATCTTTCTGGTCCGCTGGGGCGTGCCGTCTGCACAGGCAAAATTTTTCACGAAAACAATGGAGGTCAATTCCCCTGCGATGCACCTTTACACCGGAAAGGTAAAACTGCTTTCACCCGGAACCCCCTGTGTCATTTTCGAAGGAAGGCTGGATAAAGGAAGAGTGAACGGCTGGGGTACGCTCTACGATTACCACGGAAAACTCCTCTACCAGGGCAATTTCGAGATGGAAATGTATTCGGGAAACGGACAGACCTATTATCCCGACGGTTCCGTACAGTACAGGGGAACCTTTGATCAAAATAAATATCAGGGAAACGGATGTCTCTATTATGAAAATGGACGTCTTCGATATGAGGGGTCTTTTGCCGCAGGCCTTTTCGACGGCGCCGGAATATCTTATACGGAAGACGGAAAAACGGAATATAAAGGCGATTTTGCCGCGGGCGTATATTCCGGAGAGGGAACGCTTTATCAAAACGGTTCTCCCGCCTATGAGGGCGGATTTCTCAATGGCAGATATTCCGGAGAAGGAACGCTTTATCATCCCGACGGATCGATTGCCTGCCAGGGCGAATTTAAAGGAGGTGTGCTGGTACAGGGAACCGGAACGATCAAAAAGGAAGATGGCATTCTTTATGAAGGCGGCCTGACAGAAGGCATTTCAGACGGCTATGGAAGGAAATACCGCAGCGACGGCAGCATTCTTTATGAAGGAGAATTTGCGAACGGTCTCTACGAGGGAACCGGAACCCTGTACGGAAAGAAAGGGCTGCTCTACGAAGGCGGATTTCTGGCAGGACAATATTCGGGGGAAGGAAAACTGTATGAAGATATCAGCGGAATCCTGATCTATGAAGGTGAGTTTAAAGAAAATCGGTATGAGGGAACCGGAACGCTATATATGGGAGAAAACGTCTCTTATAAAGGGATGTTTGCAGGCGGATTAAAAAATGGTGAAGGAAACGCTTACGAAGACGGCGTTCTGATCTATGAAGGAACTTTTTCCGGGGATCTATATGACGGAAGCGGCCGATTGTATGACCCACAGACGGGAAACCTGATTTATAACGGCTCTTTTTTCCAGGGGAAAAAATCAGGCGAAGGCACACTTTACAACCCACAGACCAGCCTTCCGGTCTACTCCGGCGGATTCCGGCTGGACCTATACGACGGAGAGGGAAAACTATATGGCACAGGCGGAGAGCTTTTATACGAAGGCGCCTTTTTGCTCGGCGTAAAAAACGGAAAAGGCATTACTTACGATGGACCGACCGGCGCCGTACTGGAAGAAGGCATTTACAGAAACGGTGTTCTTGTACAGAAAGAATCCCCGCCGGAAATTATGGAGGAATAAAATGGCATATACGGCAATTGCAGATACAGGCATCCTGTTAACCGATTTATTAAAAAAACATCTGGTTCCCGATGTGGTAAAAACACCGGATCAGATCGGACTTTTAGGCCCGTCCGACAAAAGCGACTGCAGTGTCCGCGTCTGGCTCTACGATATCAGAGAATGCGGACAGCTGCGAAGCCATACGATGATCTCAACAGACTGCGGGCGGCAGAAATTTCCGCCCGTCTATGTAGATCTCTTTTATATGATTACCGCCCGCTCAGACAGCGATATCACCTGCCGCGCCAGGGAAGAACAGTATCTGCTCGGAAAAATCCTCCAGGTCCTTAATGACTATGCAGTCATCCGTCTTCCGGAGGAAGACGATCCGAAAGAACAGAAAAACGTCTGCTCTGTTTCGCTGCTGAATTTATCCGTTGAAGAAAAAATGCAAATTTTCAGCATGCCGGATACCGGATACCGGACATCGCTTTTTTATGAAGTCGGCCCGGTTCCCATTGCATCCGCAAAAGACCGCCAGGTGAAACGTGCCGTCGATCTGCAGTTTTCACTGGAAGAAATGGAGAAAAAATGAAAGATCAATGGTCATTTAAAGTTTCCCTCGTCCTCCTTCCCGTAGACGACTTTACAGGAAACATTATTAAGAGCCCGGATATTCATATTTCTGTTCCACAGGCCGGACGTGCCATCGTAAAACCCGACGGGTTCTGGATATTTCCGCAATTGCGGGAACCGACGGTCAGTGTGACGCTGTACGGAAATCATTATCAGCGTCAGGCTGTCACGATTGATGTTTTCCCGCTTAGCCGGAAACATCCGGCAGAGATCATCCGCATCCTGCCTTCCAGAGCATGCCCGTTTCCCCCCGCCACTGTTTACATGGAGGGAAACATACCGGAAGGAGCCACACTTTTTGCCGCGGCAGGAAGCGCAAAGAACGCACTCAGACTTTCCCTTGACGGTCAGACAGGCGATCAATCGGTCGCCATATTCCGGGAAAACAAAAAAAATCTGGACGGAAAAACATATCTGCTGATAACTTCAAAAACCGAAAACGGGACATACGAAACGGACTGGGTTACATTTACTTCCACGACAGATTCTGAAAACGGTATCTTTCAGATAAAAACCCCTTTAAACCACGCACATCCAAAAAAGACATCCGTTCTATACCCTGCAGTCACATATCCGGCAGACACGATGGGCACCGCCTATTTTATCGCACTTGCGGCCGACGGAACAAAAAAACCAATTCCCCTGTATTGTCGTCTCCTTACCGGCAGACAAAGCAAAGAATCTGTATTTTCTGTCAGCACAGGGGAAACGTTACAACAAAATTTTATGGAGGATCAGTAAAAATATGGCTTTCTGTGTGTGTGCCGGGGCCACGTGCGCCTGCAGCTTCGGAATGACGCCTTCTGTACTCATCGTCACGCTGGAAAACAGAGTACTCTCAGGCGGCCCCCCGATGGCAACGATTATGGATTTTATACCCATGAAAAATATCATGCCTTTTGGCATGTGTTCATCCCTTGCAAACCCACAGGTCGCAGCGGCGACTGCGGCGGCGTTCGGCGTTTTAACGCCGATGCCCTGCATGCCGGTCATTCCGGCTCCCTGGACTCCCGGATCCCCGACTGTCCAAGTGGCAGGCAGACCGGCCCTGAATCAGAACAGCAGGGTGACATGCGTCTGGGCCGGCGTTATTCAGATCACAAATCCCGGAAACACCGGCATTTTTGTATCGTGACCTGTGTTTCTTTTTAGGAGGACAACGATGAAAATAGGACTGCGGGCAAAATTTGGCTTCCTCTTTCTGGCATTTGGAATCACTCTGCTGATTGCAATCTGGCTGACCGTTTATTCATTCGCCACGATCGTTTTTATCAATCACTACACCAGTTCCATAGATGAGATCATCGATCTGGCCGCTTACAGCCTTGGCATGACGCTCCAGCCGGAAGATCTGCACCGGTATGCGAAAACAGGGGTTGCGGATGAACACTATAATGCCGTTCTTGAACAGATGAAAAATATCCGGGAACGCTCCGGACTGGCCTATCTCTATATCATTTATCCCACGGCAGACGATATGGCCGTATGGGTATTTGACGCATCCGAGGACGGAAATATCCTTGGAACTCCCGTTCACAATTACAATGCCGACGCATCCCGGACCGTGCGCGAGGTATATCACACCGGAAAAAAGAATGAAAAATTTGATATCACAGAAACTGAGGAAGGGGATGTCGTCTCCATTTACTATCCGATCAAAGACGAATCGGAACAGACCATCGCCGTGCTCGGCGGCGACCTGCCGCTCAGGGAAATCACAGACATCCTGGTAGAAAGCATGATTCCGGTCAGCCGACAGATCATACTTGTGACAACACTCGGAATGCTCTCCCTTCTGTTATATGTACAGTTCGGTCTGATCCGTTCCATCCGTCGGCTCAGACAGGGTGTGGAAAAAATGGCGGACGGCGAACTTGGCGTACAGGTCATTTTAAAACGCAGAGATGAGATCGGAGAGATCTCACAGGTATTCAACCGGATGTCTTCGCGTATCCAGGGGCACATTAAGGAAATGGATGAATTAAACAAAGCCTATCGGAGATTTCTGCCACCGGAAACGTTTGAAATTCTGCAGAAGGACAGTGTCATTGATATCCGCCTGGGCGACGAAGCACAGACCCCGCTCACCGTTCTTTCAATGGAACCTTCCTGTTTTCGTGAAAAAACGAGCGACATGTCCGCAGAAGAAGTATTCCGGTATATCAACGGCATATTACAGTATATGGTTCCTTCCGTCCTGACACATGGCGGGACTATCGAACGGTTTGAAAGAGCCGGTGTACGTTCCTTTTACCGGAAAAGTGCGGCATATGCGCTTCGCTCCGCCATATCGGCCGGAACGGCCATAACCGAAGCGGGAGAACATTTCTGCGCAGGAATTGCACAGGGACAGGTCATGGTAGGAATCGCGGGGCACGAGGAGAGAATGAATATCATAAGCCTCTCTGATCAGAAAAAATTGTCGGAATTTCTAATGGAAATCGCGCCACAATACCACGCCTGCATCCTGATCAGCGAAGGTGCGGCGTCAGAAATCCCCGCCTTTAAGGATTCATACCACTGCCGCTTTCTTGGTTATCTCAGACTCACTGCATCAGGCAAGCTGCAGGGATTTTACGACGTCTTTGACAGTGACAGCCCAAAAGACCGCAGGTACAAACAGATGACCAGACAAACCTTTGAAGAGGGCGTACGGTTTTTCTGCGAGGGACGCTACACCAGAGCCCGGCAGGCTTTTATTGCAGTGTTAAGGCAGTACCGGGAAGACGGCGCGGCAAAAGCTTATCTTTATCGGTGCAGCGACAGACTGCAGGAAAAAGAAAACATGGACAACGTATGGATAGAAGAACTGAAATAAAGGAAGGTCTGTATGGAATTTCTGGAGACAACGATCTACAAGGTCATCCGCCGCACTTACTTTTATCTAAAAGAGACAGGAAGGGAAAACAGTTTTGATCGTTTCCCCTACCTGAATATCCTCACACAACGTCTGACACAGGATGCTGCAGAAACATGGCCGGAAGGCGGTGTGATATCGTCGGCACGCTATCACAGACTGCTTGAAAAGCTCACCCTGGAAAGTGAAGCGCCTGCTGTCCTTCGCACGGCTCTTGATCTGAGTCTGGCTGCACTGCACGTCCCGGAATTTGTCGGCTATTTAAACTATTATACCGGAAACGCCGTGACAATCCAGCTCGCCTGCGATCTTGAAGGCATCACATATCCCGCCTATGCGGCCATGGCCCGCTGCCTGCAAAAGCTTCAGTACGTCTGCCGGGTAGACTGGTCAAAAAATCCTCTCTCCCACGCCGCAATCGAAGCGGACAACCGCCTTCTTGCCTATCTGACAGGATCGGACGATCTCACCCCGCCGCTCTGTCGGAAAGCAGAATGGTTTTTGCGGGAACAAAAACTGCACCCGTTGTTTACATGGTGTGAACTGAAAGAAAAATGCGTGCGTCTGCTGACACAAAAAAAAGACAAAAGCCCGATCCTGCAGATTGCCGGGACCGGCGGGAGACGGTTTCTGGCAAAACACACGGCCCGATCGCTCAACAGGAATCTGCTGCTGACCGACGCCGGACATTTCCGTGACTGTTTTGGAGACAATGACGGATCATTTCCGATGGAACTGATCCGTGAAGCGTTTCTTCACGACGGCGCAGTCTGTATTTACGGCATCGAATCTGACCTGTTTGATAAACTACAGATCAAAACGGAAGATTTCTACAGAACAGTAGTCCTCCCATTCCGTGAAACCAGAATCCCGCTTATTTTATGCACGCAGCGAGATCTCCTTTTTCCGGAGCGAATCCCGTGCGCAGTACTGCCGGAAACCACGCAGCCGGAGCGGGAAGCCGTCTTTCGCGGCTTTGCCGGGCTCTTCGGTTTCCCGGCCGACTGTACCGATCTTGCCGCCCGCTTCCGGCTTTCTCCCAGCCAGATTGCAGAAGCGTCCTTAACCTGGCAGTCCGGTCATTCTTCTCTCACGAAAGTATGGGATAAAAAAGCTTTCTCCCGTATCTGCTGTGAAATCCTCTGCAGAGAGCAGCCCGGAAATTCCGGCACGCTCCTATACCCCTCCGTCTGCCCTTCGGATTTAAAAGTGCCGCAGAATATACAAAACCTGCTGCAGCAAATCTGCTGCAGCGTGACGAAAAGCGGACAGATTTTTGAAGAATGGGGATTAAAACGCCTTTACCCATACGGAAGGGGCACAAGCGTTCTTCTGACCGGCCCGCCGGGAACGGGAAAAACGATGACAGCCCACGTGATCGCAAAAGAGCTTGATCTGCCGCTCTACCAGGTAAATCTGGCGAACGTTGCCGATAAATATATCGGTGAGACAGAAAAGCACCTGGAGCAGATTTTTTCTTTTGCAGAAAAAGCGAATGTGGTATTGTTTTTCGATGAAGCGGATTCCCTTTTCGGAAAGCGGGCGGAGGTGACAGAGGGAAAAGACCGCTATGCAAACATGGAAGTCTCTTATATCCTGCAGCGCATGGAACAATCCGACGGCATCGTGATCCTTGCCACAAATTTTTATCACAACATCGACAAGGCTTTTCTGCGGAGATTAAAATATGTCCTGAAATATCAGATGCCGGACGAAGCTCTCCGGCGCAGTATCTGGGAAAGCTGTCTCCCGCCCACCATACCACATGAAAAACTGGACATCCCATACCTCGCAAGACAATTTGAATTTACCGGCGGAATGATCAAAAATGTGGTATGGAATGCCTGCGTAAAAGCCGTCTGTGCAAAAACCGGACTTTCCATGGAACACCTTCTTACCGCCATCTCCGAAGAATACGAAAAAATGGAACAGACGGTGGGAAAAAATGTCTGGGGTGAATACGGTTATCTGATGCCTTAAACCGTTTCTGATCATACCGAAAGCAGAAACACCCGTATAAACGATTCGTTCCCTGCGGCCTCTCCGGCTAAGTAACGCCTGACATCCGCCTATCCTGTGCCAGAAGGATAGGCATTTTTTATTCACTTGAAAAGATCAGACTATTTTGCATGTGCCACTGTATGATTCGAATATGTATCCCATGTTGGCTCATAATCTTCCGTTGCCTGATTTCCCCACATATCCCAGCCCTTTCGAATCCCTCTTGCAAAAAGTTCGATTCTGGGTTCCTGACTACATGCTTCAATAATAGGAATGATTTCATCCGGCTTGCGACTGTGCTCCCTTTTCATGGCTCTGATTAAATTTACCTGAGAACGTGCCGGCTGCAGCGTTCTGTTAGGAGAACTTTTTTTCTTAATGCCAAACAAAATGAGTTCCGTAACATTTCTAAAATAAAATCCAACACCTCTGCCATCAGGACCTCCGTCCTTTCTCACTTTTTCCCATACAATATTCCCCTTGTATTCAAAACCCCATGCATCCATTACTCCTAATCCTTCCGGAAGCAACGCATTTGGAACCCATAAATACAAATGTGCTTTTTCTCCTGTAATATCTTCAATTGGTAACGCTTTAATATCTTCAATTTTCATCGTCTCATATCGGGTCAGACGCTTATGTTCCGGGGCAACCTTTCCTATCCCTATATCTTGAATTATGCCGCCACATCTATTTTATTCCAGAAACCACTTCCGCCGGGATGGAAAATACAGGACTCCCGATCGCCCCCGGTCCGACTTCATACTCGTCGAACGCAATAAACAGATTTCCATCTGCATCGTGATAAAAATTCTGGTCTTCCTTAATGGCCTCAAACACCGTCATCCACTCTTCCTCATCCAGAAAATAAGTTGCTTCTCCGCGCTCCATCTGTTCCCTCATCTGCTTTTTGATCTCCTCGCTGATCGGTGTGACATAATCCGCACCCTCCGCGAATAAATCTTTTAACTGCGCGACAGTTCCGTTTTTCTTATCGATATTGTAGTACCGGTAAAACTGATACCCGCCTGCCTGTACCTCAAGCCCCGTCACTTTAAGCACAAACCAGTCCGCCGTATCGGTGACCGTCTCATAAAAAACATCCAGCTCTTTGTATCCTTCCTGCACCATATCCTTTTCAAACCGGGCAATCAGTTCTTTTGTGTATTCCTCGACACTTTTATTTACCTGAGCAGCTGCTTCACTGTTTACAGCGCTTTCGGTATCTTCCACCGTGATTTTCGGCACTTCTACATCCGCTGTATTGTGACCGTCGTCATAATTGTATTCTCTGACGGTAATCACCTTAAACAGACCGCCGATCACCGGAAGATTTCCCATGGCATAGGCAATCTCCCGATTTGTATTTGGCAGAATCGCGAGCACGAGGACGGCCGCAGCACCGATTCCAAAATTACGAATCCGTTTCTTTTTTGCTTCTTTCCGCTTCTCCATCTCTGCCCTCCTTATTGCACTCTGCATCCGTTCCTTTCCATATACCGGTATCTTTCTATTGCGATATTCCTGTTTCAACGCTTCCCATTCCTGATTGCGGTTCATACAAACCCTCCTTTTTTCTTTTTCCCGATTTCTGTCATACTTCTTCCAGTGAGAGACGAAGTTTTGCAAGCGCGCGGTAGAGCCTGCTTTTTACAGTGCTTAAATTTTCTCCGATTGCCTGTGCGACCTGATCGAGGCTCATATCCTCAAAATAGTGCAGAACCACAATCATCCTGTCCCGCTCCGAAAGCCGTTCCATGGCATTTTTAAGATCGAGATCCTCATAGGTTTCCTCCCGCCCGCTTCTCTCATCCAGATAACCCGGCTCATTCTTTTTGTTTCTGCGCAGAAGCTCAAGTGCCTCATTCATCATAATCCGGCAGATCCAGGTATCTGCATACTCCGGTTTTTTCAGTTTATCCGCGTTGAGAATCGCTTTGTACGCTCCCTCCTGCACAACGTCCAGCGCGTCCGCTTCATTGTACACATAACCATACGCAATCCGGTAGTATTTCTCATAATTCTTCAAAAGCATTTCATTTACGATATACTCCTTGTTTTTTCTCACATTCTTTCGCTCCTTCCCTTACAGCTGCACCTATTAGATGGCTCCATACGAAAAAAAGTTTCAATGTTTTTAAAGTATTGTTATTTTATCTCAGACACATTATAATAGGGTAAAATAGTTTTATTGCAGGAGGTTTTTTATGCATACGTTTCAGCCACTCTCCATTGACTATCTTGAATTTAATCCGTTCACCAAAATTGGAAAAGAATGGGCACTCATCACCTCTGGCACAAAAAATGCCGCCAACTGCATGACGATAAGCTGGGGAGGCGTCGGCGTGCTCTGGGGTAAAAATGTAGTCTTTTTATTTGTCCGGGATTCCAGATACACAAAAGAATTTATCGATCAGAATGATTTCTTCTCACTTACCTTCCTGGACGAATCCCACCGCGAAGCATTAAATTACTGCGGTTCCCATTCCGGGCGTGAAGAAGACAAAATCACAAAAGCCGGGCTCTCTCTGGGATTCCGCCATGGTATCCCATATATTGACGAGGGAAATCTTGTTCTGATCTGCCAGAAAATGTCCGCCACCAGAATCACGGAAGATTCTTTCCTGGCTCCGGACATCAAAGAAAAATGGTACAAAGACAGCGATATGCATACCATGTATGTTGCAGAAATCATTGATATTGCAGCCCGATAACTTTTCCGGAAACGATACGCTGTTTTTCCCGCAGCAGAAAGGAGATATTCTCAAAATGAATGAAAAAATTTATAAAGCTATGGGCCGCATCGGAGCTTCTGACCTGGCCATCGGCATCTGTATCCTGACTGCCGCCATCCCGGTCGGAGTCCTTCTGATTGTAAACGGCGCAAGGCTTCTGCATCACAAATCCAAAATTCTGTTTTAAACAAACCGCCATACAGTCTTTTTCATACCAGGATATGAAAAAGACTGTATGGCGGTTTATTTTTTACGGCTGACTTTTCAATCGAACATTCTTTCAGCACCACAGAAAATACGAATTTCCGATTTTACTGATTCTCCCTGCGGAACTGAATCGGCGTCGTGCAATATGCCTCTTTAAAAAGGCGGTTAAAGTGCTCCACGCTTTCATATCCAACGTATGCGGCGATCGACTCCACCGTCTGATTCGTCTCCTTGAGCATCTTGCGCGCCTTCTTCATCCGCGCATTTTTTACTGCTTCCTGGAATGTCACACCCGACTTTTCCTTAATGTACTTTGAAAGATACGGCCTGGAAAGATGAAACTGATCCGCCAGAAGATCCAGCGTCACGTCCGCATAGTGATCCTGAATAAAACTTAAAATCTCTACAATCCGTTCTTCTCTTCCCTCTCTGATATCTTCACTCCGGACAAATTTATTCGCCGCAGAGACCAGCGCGGCGACCGAACTGGCAATAATATCTGCATCAATACCGACGCCCCAGAAATCTTTCCCCTGGCACGTAATCTTTACAAACGCCGCCGCTTTGGACGAAGACCCTTTCGAAATCGCATGTTCTTCGTAAGACGACAGCTCATAGCTGATACCAAAATACATCTTAATCGCATTGCTCACCGCGTCAAGACGCCCGTTTCCAGCGGCCTCAATTTTGCGCTTTTCCCCGTTGTGTTCGATCGTGACGGCGGCGGTAATCCCGTTTTTCTGTTCAAAATGGCATTCCGGCACATCGAAAACTGTTTTCAGATTGACATAATTTTCCTCAAAAATCCGGTAAATCGCCTGTGGGGATAATTCCTGATGGCGATGGTCCGACACACCTTTTATAAGATATCCTACTTCCTCTTTCATCAGATCCGGCAGCGCAATTCCAAAATTCTGTTTTAAGATAAACGCAACGCCGCCTTTTCCGGACTGGCTGTTGATGCGGATTACATCCGACTCATACTGCCTGCCTACATCCTCGGGATCGATCGGCAGATATGGAACATCCCAGCGACCGCCGCTCTTTCCTTCCTCCCTCCAGGCCATACCCTTGGAAATCGCATCCTGATGCGAACCGGAAAACGCAGTAAAAACCAGGTCTCCTGCATAAGGCGTGCGTTCATACACCCGCATCCCCGTAAATCGTTCGTATTTTTCACGAATCGGAGTGATATGACTGAAATCAAGCTGCGGATCCACACCATGACAGACCATGTTCATTGCAAGCGTCACAATATCGACGTTTCCGGTCCGTTCCCCGTTTCCGAACAGCGTCCCCTCGACGCGGTCCGCCCCGGCAAGTATCCCAAACTCGGCGTCGCTGATACCACAGCCCCTGTCGTTGTGCGGATGCACGCTTAAGATCACATTGTCCCTGTATTTTAAATGTTTGTGAATATACTCGATCTGGCAGGCAAAGACATGCGGCATTGCAATCTGCACCGTCGTCGGTATATTGATAATTGCCTTGTGTTCCCCATCCGGCTGCCACACATCCAGGACGGCATTACACACTTCAACAGCATAATCCACCTCGGTTCCCGGAAAACTTTCCGGACTATATTCAAATGTAAAATTGCCGTCCGTCTCCTCGGCAAGCTGTTTTAAGAGCAATGCCCCGTCTACGGCAAGCTGCTTTACTTCCTTGCGGCTCTTCTTAAAAACCTGCTCTCTCTGTGCTACGGAAGTAGAATTGTAAAGATGAATAACCGCGTGCGGCGCACCTTTTACCGCCTCAAACGTCTTCCGGATAATGTGTTCCCGGGCCTGTGTGAGCACCTGAACCGTCACGTCTTCCGGTATCATATCACGCTCGATCAGCGCACGCATAAAATTATATTCCGTCTCCGATGCCGCCGGAAAACCGACTTCAATCTCCTTAAATCCGATTTCCACCAGCATCTGGAAAAATTCCAGCTTTTCTTCCAGACTCATCGGCTCGATCAGCGCCTGATTTCCGTCCCTTAAGTCCACGCTGCACCAGATGGGCGGATTCTCGACAGCGTCCTTTTTTACCCAGTCATATGTCACTTCCGGCGGCATAAAATATGCTTTTCCGTATTTTTCTGCGATATTCATTCTCTTATCCTCTTTCTACAGTCATTATTTTTGTAATGATATTTTTGATCTTTTTTATTCTATCACCGACCCCGGACGCCTGCAAGGTGCAATTTTATCAAACTTATTGATTTATTTTAATCTACACTCCGTTTTTCGCACACAGATCACACAGACAACACTTCTCACAGTGCGGCTTCGTCCGCGCCGTACAGACTTCCCGTCCATGATCTACCAGACGGTGGCAGAAATCATTACTCTCTTCGGGCGGTATGATTTTCCACAATTCCATCTCGACCTTTTTTGGCTCCTTAATCCCATCCACCAGACCCATCCGGTTGACCAGCCTGATACAATGCGTATCTGTGACGACCGCCGGTTTCCCAAACACATCGCCCATCACCAGATTTGCGCTTTTCCTGCCTACGCCGGGCAGCTTTAAAAGTGCGTCAAAGTCTTCCGGCACCTTTCCCTGATACTTATCACGCAGAATCTTCATACACGCACTGATATCTCTTGCCTTACTGTGTCCGAGGCCACACGGCTTTACAATCTCCTCAATCTCCTCTGCTTCCGCCTCCGCCAGCGCGTTTACGTCCGGAAATTTTTGATACAGTTCCTGTACAACAACATTGACTCTCGCATCCGTACACTGTGCAGCCAGGCGGACACTCACCAGAAGCTTCCACGCGTCGTCATAATCCAGTGTGCATCCGGTGTCCGGATATTCCTCTTTCAGCTTTTCAATGATTTTTTTCGCCAGTTCCGACTTTTTCATGTTCTTCCCCATTTCTGCGCCGCTTTTTGCGCATCTTATGTTTTTATCATTTTGTACTTCAGACGTAAAACGGATCACTCTCTGGCCGTCTCCGGCTGTTCCAGCAAAAGCCCCTGCATCGACCGCAGAAAAGGCTCGAGCATATCCGTCATCTCAGCCAGGCGCTGTGAGGGAAGTGATTTTGCTGACATCTTCCCTGTCTTCAACTGATACGTAAAATAAGGCGCTTTCGCATCCGCCGTAAATTTCAGCCTTGGTCCATAAGACGTGATAAACGGCTGAATCTTCGACGCGTCAAGTTTTGCTTTCTCATAGAGGGTAAACCGCAATACATCTCCCTTCTGGGCAATCTCTGTAAAATACACAAGGTGAGCCATCGATTTTATTTTGGCGATATAAAGCAGATTTTCCACGGATTTTGGCGGATCTCCAAATCGGTCAATCAGTTCTTCCATCATCTCTTCCGTCTCATCCTCTGTCCCGATTCCGGCAATCCGCTTATAAATATCCAGCTTCTGAAATTCATTCGGAATATACCCCATCGGAATATATGCGTCAATTTCAATATCAATCGAAGTGTCAAAACTTTCCTCAGAAATTATGCCCTTCGCCTCCTTGACAGCTTCATTCAGCATTTTGCAATAGAGATCATAGCCGACCGCCTCCATGTGCCCATGCTGTTGCGCGCCCAGCAGATTTCCGGCGCCCCGAATCTCTAAGTCACGCATCGCAATCTTAAAACCACTCCCGAGCTCCGTATACTCTTTAATCGCCGCCAGCCGTTTCTCTGCGATCTCTTTGAGCATTTTATCCCTTCTGTACATCAGAAACGCATAGGCAGTCCGGTTTGAACGACCCACACGCCCTCTGAGCTGATACAGCTGAGAAAGTCCCATGTTGTCCGCATCATGAATCACCATGGTATTGACGTTGGAAATATCCAGCCCCGTCTCAATAATCGTCGTGGAGACGAGCACGTCAATCTCCCCATTGATAAAACGGTACATAATATTTTCCAGTTCTGTCTCGCGCATCTGCCCGTGGGCATAAGCCACAACGGCCTCCGGAACCAGCTCCGCAACCCTTGCTGCGACATCTGCGATCTCGCGGACACGGTTATATACATAATATGCCTGTCCGCCGCGTGCAAGTTCTCTTGAAACAGCCTCTCTCACCAGCTCCTCATTATACTCCATGACATAAGTCTGAATCGGAAGCCGGTCCATCGGCGGCTCCTCCAGAACACTCATATCCCGTATGCCGATAAGGCTCATGTGGAGCGTCCTTGGAATCGGCGTTGCAGTAAGTGTAAGCACATCGATGCTGGTCTTTAACTGCTTGATTTTTTCCTTGTGTGTGACGCCAAAACGTTGTTCTTCATCGATCACCAGAAGTCCCAGATCTTTATATGCCACATCTTTTGATAAAAGCCTGTGGGTTCCGATCACGATATCCACCTGACCTTTTTTCAGATTTTCAATCGTTTTTTTCTGTTCCGCGGCGCTGCGAAAACGGCATAACAGGCCGATGTTGACCGGAAAATCTTTCATCCGCTGCACAAAATTGTTATAATGCTGCTGCGCCAGTATCGTCGTCGGAGCCAGAAATGCCACCTGTTTTCCATCCTGCACTGCCTTAAATGCCGCCCGTATGGCAATCTCTGTCTTTCCGTAGCCGACGTCCCCGCAGACCAGACGATCCATTATCTTCGTACTCTCCATATCGGCCTTTGTCGCAGCAATCGCCGCTTCCTGATCTTCCGTCTCCTCAAACGGAAACATTTCTTCAAATTCGCGCTGCCAGACCGTATCCGGGCCGTAGGCAAATCCTCTCTCCTTCTGTCGGACTGCATAGAGACTCACAAGATCCTGTGCGATCTCCTTTACGGCGCCGCGTACTTTTGTCTTTGTTCTGCCCCAGTCCTGTCCGCCCAGTTTATTGAGCTTTGGTTTTCTGTCCCCGGCTCCGGCAAATTTCTGAATCAGTTCAAGCTGCGTGGCAAGAATATACAGATTGCCGCCGCCGGCGTACTCAATCTTAATATAATCTTTTACCGTCTTATCCACTTCGATCTTTTCAATTCCCCGATAAATGCCAAGACCGTGATTTTCATGGACGACATAGTCCCCGACGTTTAAATCCGTAAAACTGGCAATCTTCTCTCCCTCATAGACCTGCCGTCGTTTCTTTTTCTTTTTTTCCCTGCCAAAAATATCACTCTCGGAAATCACCACAAATTTAAGAAGAGGATATTCATATCCCTTCTTTACTTTTCCATAACCCGTCAGGATCTCACCCGGCTTGACTTCATGATTAAAATCCTCCGTATAAAACGTATTCAGTCCCTCGGCCATCAGATCTTCTGCCAGACGTTTTGCCCTCGTACGGGAGCTGGAGAGCAGGATAACCCGGTATCCGTTCTTTTTGTAGCGAAGCAGATCTTTCACCAGAAGCTCAAAACTATTGTTATACGGATTTACGGTCTTTGATTCGATGTTCACCCGCTCTCTGATCTCAAGCTGACTGTTCCTTATATCCAGCGCGGCCAGCGAAATACATTTCCTGCCCTCTGTTTTCGCGAGGACTTCCCGGCAGGAAAACAGTTCCCGCATCTGTCCCGGCAGGATAAACCCCTTTTCCAGCCGCTGTTTCATACTCTCGGAAAACTCTGTCTCGGTCGACACGCCGCGCTCGATACTGCGCGCTGCTTCATCCAGAAAAAGAAGCGTCCTGTCCCGGTCAAAATAATCCAGAAGTGAAACACGCTGTTCACAGAAATAAGAAAGGTATGCATCCAGCCCCGCGCTCAGTCCCAGCTCCCCTGCTTCTTCCGCAATCTGCTGCGCTGCCGACTTCACACGGTATGCTTCTTCCGTCTTCTGCTGTCGCCGCAGTTTTTCCGATACCTCTTCCGCTTCCTTTAAAATACGCGCAATGCCGCTCTGCCGTTCCTCGTCCGTCAGTACAAGCTCACAGGCGGGATAAATATGAACTTCGTCGCGATTCTCAATCGACCGCTGGCTCTCCGCGTCAAACGAACGGATGGAGTCGACTTCGTCCCCCCACAGCTCAATCCGGAACGGATTGTCCTCCGTCAGCGGAAAAATATCAACAATGCCGCCGCGCACAGAAAACTCTCCGCGCGTTTCGGCCTGGTAATTCTTTTCGTATCCAAGCGCCGCCAGATGCTTCGCCAGGCGATCCAGATTTACTACGTCGCCCACTGCGATTTTTGTGACTGCCTGAATAAACTTTTCCGGCTCCGGCATCGGATTCATAAGACCGTCAAACGTGGTTATTATGGTGCACTCTTTTTCCTCCGCCATCATTTTCAAAGCATTGATTCTCTCCGCGGTGAGAACATTGCCCCGGATATCCGACTGATAAAACAGAATATCTTTCGCGGGATAGTATGCGGTCCTGGAATCAAAAAAAAGGCACTCTTCATACAGCTCCCTCGCCCTCTGTTCCTGAAACGTGACGATCATTCTGCTCCCCCGGCCTCTGCCGATACCATAAATCAGATGTGGTTTCGCCGCGTCAATACAGCCGGATACCTGGATCGTCCCTTTTAATCCGGGCAGAATATCCCCGATATGCTCAAATTCGATCAGCCCCAGCAGGGGCTTTGTGAAAGTGTCCACAAAATCTACCTCTCCATCAATTATATTCGTTCATCGCCCTGTCGATCTCACCGCGCAGAATCTGCACGGCGGCATCCCTTGCCCGGCTGATCGCCTCCTCAACAGATTCCCGGTCCGTTTTGTCAAACCGGCTGAGCACATAATCTGCCAGATCCCAGTTTTTTGGTTTTTCACCGACACCGACCTTAATCCTCTGGAAATTCTGGGTTCCTGTCAGCGCAATGATATTTTTTATCCCATTATGCCCCCCGGCGCTTCCTTTTTTCCGGATACGTATTTTACCCGGAGCGAGGCTGATATCGTCAAAGACGACAAGCAGCCCTTCCTCCGGGTCTGTTTTATAGTAATTTAAAAGTTCTGCGATACTTTCGCCGCTCAGATTCATAAAAGTCTGAGGCTTTGCGAGCACCACCTTTGTCCCCTCTATGATGCCCTTTCCACAAAGACATTTATGCTTTTTTTCTCCGATTTCTATATTATATTTCTCCGCGATGGCATCGATGACATCAAATCCCACATTGTGACGTGTCTTTTCGTATTTTTTTCCCGGATTTCCGAGCCCTGCAATCAGAAACATATTCCCCTCCCGAATAAACGATTTATGATCTATTTTACAGAAGTTTTCGGATTTTACAAGGGGCTGATTACCACTTATGATAAGGACAGTTCTGCGCGGCGGCCACAATCCGCAGCTCAATATAACAGCCGCATGCCATACAGACTGCGTCCGCACGCTTTTCACAGGAACTGCAGATTTTCACTCTCTCTTCACGGACACTGTCTTCCGCACGCTCTTTCTTAGGGATTAATGCTATAAGCCGGTCCAGATATTCCGCGATGTCTTTCGGTATTTCCTGCTGCAGAAGACACCGCCTGCAGATCCGCCGCTCCATCTTCAGCATGGCGCCAGGCGCAGCATAACCACACTGCAGGGCGGCAATGTCACTCTTATTTTATTTTCTTCCTCACAATATTCATTCCAATCCCGTTCCTCCACACAACCCGGCTCTGAAAAAGTATTGTGTTCCCGCATTTCTCCGGTGAGAATACGTGCTTCATCCACCCTGAAATGTTTTTCGTCTTCCGCAAAACTGATTTCAACCTGCCGGCTCTCCGTTGCAGAAAGATGATTCAGCGTCACCGTAAGGACACCGTCTGCTCCTTTCGATACAGACTCCGTCACTTCCGGAACCTCCCACTCACCCACACCGGTCTTTCTCACTCCCGTCAGCGCGCTGTCAAGGAGAAGCGCCCCCTGGTGATGGCGATACATGTGAAAAACATAATAGGTGGGCGTCTTGATCATCGACGGCCCCTCCGTCAGAAGCACGGCCTGCAGTACATTCACGATCTGCGCAATATTGGCCATTTTTACCCTGTCACAATGTTTGTTAAAAATATTGAGCGTGACGCCGGCCGCCAGGGCATCCCTTAAGGTATTCTGCTGGTAGAGAAATCCTGGATTGGTTCCAGGCTCCACATCATACCAGCAGCCCCATTCATCCACAATCATACCGACTTTTTTCTCCGGATCGTATTTATCCATAATCGCTCCGTGACGCGTGATCAGTTCATCCATGTACAGTGCTTTCTCAAGCGTCCGGTACCATGTCTCTTCATCAAAATCCAGCGCGCTCCCTTTTTTGTCACTGTTATCCGGAAATACATAATAATGCAGCGACAGACCGTCCAGCATCGGTTTCGCACCCGGCTGCATTCCCTCATATACCGTCTCAAGGACGACCTTCGTCCATGTATAGTCGTCGGCATTCGGCCCGCCGCAGATCTTACTGACCGGCTCCTGCGTACCATAATTGCGGACATACGTCTGATATCTGCGATAAAGATCTCCATAGTAAGAAGGACGCATATTTCCCCCACAGCCCCAGTTTTCATTGCCTACGCCAAAATAATCCACCTTCCACGGTTCTTTCCTCCCGTTTCCCGCGCGCAGCTCTGCCATCGGAGAAACGCCGTCAAACGTCATGTATTCCATCCACTCCGACATTTCCTGTACCGTTCCGCTCCCCACATTGCCGTTTACATAAGTCTTACACCCGAGCTGGCGACACAGTTCAAAATATTCATGCGTGCCGAAACTGTTGTCCTCCACCACGCCGCCCCAATGCGTATTGACCATTTTCTTTCTCTTCTCTTTCGGCCCGATGCCGTCCCTCCAGTGGTATTCATCGGCAAAACAGCCGCCCGGCCAGCGCAGCACAGGCACCTTTATTTCTTTCAACGCCTCCACCACGTCCGTCCGCATTCCGTTCTCATTCGGAATCGGAGAATCTTCGCCTACATAGATTCCCTCGTAAATGCATCTTCCCAGATGTTCCGAAAAATGCCCGTAAATTTCCGGTGCAATCCTGCCTTTTTCTTTTCCAGTGTCAATCCATAATTTTATCATCTTTTCCTCCTATCGGCTGCAAACAAAAATACCATGCCCGAAACAACAGATTCCGGACTGCAATAGTGATTTACAGCTCCAACACAGATCACAGATAGTTTCTTTGAGATTTTTAACAGAAAAAGCATGTACCCGCAAAATCCGGATACATGCCCCTGCCGTCTCTTTCCGCCGCCTACTGCAGTGACAATGTCACAACAAGTCTGCCCTCAGACGCCGATGCCTGAATCACCAGCGGCTGTGCATATATATTTGTAAATTTCAGATCCAGGTAATTGCCCGCGATCGTCGCATCAAGTCCCTTCGGCAGATAATCGACCGGAAGAGAATGCGGGTGCCGCTCTGTCGCCGGCAGGCCGACCGTCACCATCGCCGCATAAAGCGTCGACGACACCTGGCAGACGCCTCCTCCGATTCCGGTGCCCTTCTTTCCGCTGACAAAAATCGGCGCCGTCACATAACCGTTCGCAGATGTGCGCGGAAGTATCGTCTGGCTGAACGAAAAACCTGCACCCGGCTGTACCACAACGCCATTGATCCGCTGCGCCGCCAGTTCCACATTAATCGCACGCGGCACACTCGCAATATAGTAAGTGGTATAACTGCCGAGAATCTGTCCCGAAACAGGCTGTCCCGTCTGCGCGTCCTGTGCCGCAGAAGGTGCTGTCGTATCTGCCGGCGCAGGGACAAGAGCCATTCCGTCTGCACCCGCGCTGCGTCCCTCGGCCTTTCCATAATTGATATAGTGACGGCAGTACGCTGCCATATCGCTTCCGAATGCCGTCTGGAGATCCGCATTCTTCTGACGATATGCCTGCGGATTAAACTCCGCGCTCGCACTTCTTCCCTCTCTGACTCCAAAGCTCACAAAATGATTGAACAATGCCTCGGTATTCCTTCCGATCGCTGCCGCGACATCCGGATACGCATTGTAATAATAGTCGGCATCAAATACCGCCCGGTACGCACTCCGATCCTGCTGCGGCGCCGCTGTAACCTGCGCCGGACTGCTTACCGTAACCGCTGCAGCACAGAGCAGCCCGCAGCACGTTGTCAAAAACCATTGCCGTTTCTTCATAGTGATTCCCTCCACAAAACAACTACATACTCCATGGTATGTTAAACTTCATTCATCTTATATTTTAGCACAACGAAGTCCAGAAAAGCAATGATTTCTCTAAAACTACTGTACCGGAATCCTAAACTTCAGTATCACTTTGAACAAATCACCGTCCACATATAGTTCCAGGCTGCCGCACATCAGTTCCATCAGACTCTGTGCGATGGAAAGTCCCAGTCCGCTGCCCTCCGTATTCCGCGAGCTGTCTCCCCGGACAAACCGCTCCATCAGTTCATCGCCGCTGATATTGAGTGCATACCGCGACGTATTGCGAAATGTAATCGTCACCGCCTCTTCTTTTTCCTCCAGATTGATATAAACGCGCGTCGATGGCTGCGCATATTTACAGATGTTATTCATCAGATTGTCAATCACCCGCCAGAAATGTCTGCTGTCAGCCATAATGTAGACCGGATCTTCTGGCTTATTTACCAATAATTCCAGACCATTCTCTTTCGTCTTTTCCTCAAACTCTCCGATGATCTGTACCATCGATACCCCGGCCTCCAGCTTTTCCAGGTGAACCTCAAGATTTCCCGTTGACGCTTTGGAGGCCTCCATCAGATCCTCAATCAGCTTCTTAAGGCGCCCCGACTGTCGTTTCAGAACCTCAATATATTCCTCTGCCGACGTATTGTTTAATTCTTCCTTCCCGAGCAGATCTACATAGTTAATTATGGAAGTCAGCGGCGTTTTAATGTCATGCGAAACATTTGTGATCAGTTCTGTCTTAAAACGTTCACTTTTCATACGCTCATCCACCGCGCGTACCATTCCCCGGCTGATGCTGTTTAAATTTTCTCCGTGATTTCGAAATTCCCAGAACATATGCCCCGTATCAACACGGTATGACAGGTCGCCTTTCGCCAGCATTTCTGCCCCTTCTTTTAGCTTCTGCATCTGGAGAAGGACCAGAAAAATCGGAAAAATCAAAATTACTTTTTCTGTGATCAGAAATACTACGCGTCGGCCTGTAGCGAAACGCAGAAAATACAGTTCCAATATCGTTATACCGGAGTATATCATTCCTGCTTTCCAGACCAGACTTATGTTTTCTGCAAGCAATGCGGACAGTCTTCCCACCCAGCGAAACATACGCCATACGATTGTATTTTTCAAAAGTGTTCCCGTCTTAATCCTGACGGAAAGCGAAAGCATAAAAAACAGGGCAGTCCAGCACATACACAAAATACCAATCACTGCGATGCTTCCCGTCACGATGAGATTGAGGGCAACATTAATACGACGCACTGACAGAACCACCAGACCGCCCAGAACAAATTCTATAAGGGCAATCATTCCCACATAAATTTCCAGCGGAATGGTATCCGGCCAGCACTTTACGATCTCTTTAGTCCCTTTCCGGTGTCCGGCCGCAGAAACCAGAAACACAAACAATCCAAGCGTGGCCACAAAAGAAAGAAGAATGATAAAGATAATGCCATAACGCAGTCCGTAAGCCTTCCCGATCAGTCGGTCCGCCTGCATAAAAAAATCAGTATTACCATCCATCACAACTTCTTCGGGCAGAATCGATACAACCCAGTATGTCTCTTTTTCGTAATCCATTGAACGGACAATCCGAAGCGTCTCTCCGGCCCGCTCATATCCGGTCTCTTCCACAAAATCCCGGTCCCCCGTGCCAATGTCAACAATGTCCTCCATTCCATAATAATCTCTTCCGTCAAGACAGAAATAATTCCATGTTTCTCTGGATACGTCTGTTTCGTCAAACAGATTAAAAGTGATATACCTTCTGCTTAAAATATCAGGAACCTCTGCACTCTCTCCTTCCTGCCCGCTTTCTTCAATATATTGCAGCATATTGTGATATTGCCTTCTTTTACCGTCATATTCAAATTCATAAAGGATCCCTTCATCACTGTTCGCATCGATCCTGACAGTCATATGACGTACCGGATAAATAACATCCGGATCATCGGATACTTCATAATAAAAGATACCTTTTTCGCTGTCATAACATACCGCAGAGATTTCTTTTTTCTCCTCATAAACTTCATCCACATCATAAACAGAGTACCCTCCGAAAAGTGAATCAGAATAATCAAACTCTGTGCCCGGACCGACCAGATAAGAAACTTTATATAAATCTTCCTCTTCCACCTTTTCCGTAAAATTGCGCTCTATATACGTACTGTCCTTGTTAAAATCCTTACCTTCTATCGTTTCCGCTTTGATAATTCCATAACGAAAATTTTTAATGTCCTCGGAAAACATTTTATTCCCGCCATTGTCCGACTGTTGATTGGAAAGCGCCATTACCGAATACTTTTCCGCTATGGACTCAAACATCTTCCTGCGGCGCTCCTGCTCCGAAACTCTGTAAACTCCCACATCGGCCATAATAAATGCAGTTGCTGCACCCGCCATAAAAAGCAGCCCGCTCACGCTGATCGCCGCCCACGCCGCAATTTTCACTCCCGTAGACCCCTTGATATTTTTCATATGCCCCTCCTCATTTTTCCATACCTCACTCTTCTATTTTGTATCCGCGCCCCCACACAACCTTGAGATAACGCGGTTCTGCAGGGTTGTATTCCACTTTTTCCCTCAGATGCCGGATATGTACGGCAACCGTATTTTCTGTTCCGTAGGGATTGTCCCGCCACACTTCCTGATAAATCTCATTTGGAGAAAAAACCTTTCCCGGATACTGCATCAAAAGTTTTAAAATATTATATTCCGTGGGTGTAAGCGCCACTTTTTCCCCGTCCAGCGTCACCTCTTTTGTCCGATCGTCCAGTTCGATTCCGCCGATACCGAGCACATCCTTCTTCACGCTTCCGCCTCCGAGCTGCATATACCTTCTGAGCTGTGACTTTACACGCGCCTGCAGCTCCACAGGATTAAAGGGCTTTGTCACATAATCGTCTGCTCCGACTGTAAGGCCCAGTACCTTGTCCGTGTCCTCGCTTTTTGCTGTCAGAAGTATCACCGGAACATTGCTGGTCTCCCGTATTTTTACCATGGCAGAGATCCCGTTCATCTCTGGCATCATAATATCCATTAAAACCAGATGAATCTCTTCCCTTTTTAAAATTTCAACAGCTTCTTTTCCGTTGTACGCTTCAAATACCCGATATCCGTCGGCCATCAGATAGATTTTCAGCGCGGAGACAATATCTTTTTCATCGTCACATACCAGTATGTTATACATATCTTCCTCGTTTCTGCGCGTCTGCACGTCCTGTGTCCCGCCGCACATGAATGATAATCATGATGTTATTGTAACGAAATGAATATGAACTTTAAAGGAGTCAAATGTTTAAGATTTGATGAAGATAAGATTTAAAGCACACGAAAAAAGGACGGTTCTGCCTGTCTTTCGCATCCGTCCTCGTTTCTGTTTTTCTGCTTTCTGATTTCACACCGCCTGGCACTTTATTTCTGGTTTGCCGGCTCCATATTTACGGAATGTCCCTTGATCTTCGCATTCTTCATCGCGTCAAGGACTTCTCTGCCATACTCACGCGGCACTTCCACAAATGTATACTTGTCATACATATCGATCGCTCCGACCAGTTTTCCCGGCATTCCCGACTCTCCGGCCACGGCGCCTAAAATATCTCCCGGTTTGATCCGATCCTTTTTGCCGATGTTGATAAAAAGACGCACCATGCCTTCCTCAGCCCCGGTATTGTCAAAATCCATATCCATAACTGTATTTTTATCATTATCCAGATTAACCTGTCCCAGCGCCTGCTTTAAAAATGCCGCTGCGATATCCATCGCGGTATAATCTGAATCGTTGACCTGGTTTTCAATGATATTGATCATATCATTGATATTTTCCTCGTCTATAATCCTTGCGATCTCATCCATGACCTTTTCCGCCTTGATCTGGGCTACATCGTCGCTGGAGGGAATCGGCATCGCCACTATTTTTGTCTTGCAGTAACGCATAATGTCTTTCAGCTTATAGACTTCTTTTCCCTTTACAAACGTAAAAGCGCGTCCGGTCCTTCCCGCGCGTCCGGTCCTTCCGATGCGGTGTACATAATACTCATCGTCCTGTGGAATATCAAAATTGAAAACCGCTTCCACATCATCCACATCGATTCCACGGGCAGCGACATCTGTAGCTATCAGAACTTCCGTTTTTCCTGTCCTGAAACCTTTCATGACACGGTCTCTCTGCGACTGCTTCATATCCCCGTGAAGACCCTCGGTAAAATATCCGCGCCCCTGCAATTCCTCCGTCAGCTCGTCTACCATGCGCTTTGTATTACAGAAAACCAGAGAAAGTTTCGGGTTGTAATAGTCCAGAAGCCTCGTGAGCACCTCCACCTTATCCTTTCTCTTCACATCATAGTAGTACTGTTCAATGCTCGGCACAGTCAGCTCTTTTTTCACAACCCGGATACTCACCGCATCGTGCTGGTATTTTTTCGTGATCTCCAGAATCGGCTTTGGCATCGTCGCGGAAAAAAGAACCGTCTGTCTTCCTTCTTCCGGAATATATTCCAGAATCGTCTCGATATCCTCACGGAATCCCATATTCAGCATCTCATCCGCCTCATCGAGCACAACCATATTTACGTCGTCGCAGCGGATTGTTTTTCTCCTCAGATGATCCATAACACGTCCGGGCGTGCCGATAATAATCTGCGCCCCGCTCTTTAACGCCCTGATCTGCCGCGAAATCTCCTGTCCTCCATAAACCGGGAGGACTTTGATACCGTGCATATATCTCGCAAGCTTTCGTATTTCGTCCGCCACCTGAATTGCAAGCTCTCTTGTCGGGGATAAAATAATAACCTGTGTTTTTTTATTGTCTACATCCACTTTCTGCAGCGCAGGAATACCAAAAGACGCCGTCTTTCCCGTTCCCGTCTGTGCCTGTCCGATCACGTCCACACCCGACATCACAATGGGAATCGCCTGACTCTGTATCGGGGTCGCCTCCTCAAATCCCATCTCCTCTACTGCCCGAAGTATCTGCGGATATAATTCAAGTTCATCAAATCTTACTGTTTCCATACATTTCCTTTCTACTATTTTGTGCATAAATAAAGAGGGCGCGCTGCATGATTTTCCAGATTGAAATCGCGTCTTGCAGCATTCCCTCAAATTCCCTGTTTACTCAAAATACACGATGGATGATCTCTCTACCGCAGTCCGTTCTGACGCGGTTTTCATAACGTTCTGAATCATAGCATATACAATGCGTTTTGTCAAGAATTGAAGTGCATGTGTTACGGCTCTATGTAACCCCAAGACCTGACGAAAATCCAGGCTAAGGGCTTATTCCTATTCTAAAGCAATCGACAAAAACGTATTTCACCCATACCGTAACTCTTTCCATCCTGCACATACTTTCGTAAAAATGTGAAGTCTCGATTGCGGATTTTCTTGATTACAGTATAGTTTATGCGCCGGCTCCTTTTTTGTTACTCAAAAAAATCAACCGGATCGATCGGCACTCCGTCTTTTAACAATTCGAAATAGAGATTGCTCCCCTCCACATCATAATACTTGGTCGGCTCACTGATATATCCGATAATATGCCCTGCCTCTACGTAATCTCCTTCGTTAAAAGTCAGTTCTTTCAACTGTCCGTAAACTGCCTGATAACCGTCGCCTAAGTCAACTGTCACGGTACATCCCGTCTCTGCATTCTGTTCTTCGATTTTCGTCACCTGCCCTTTTGCCACGGAGTAGACCTTGCTGTTGACTTCCCCGGCAATAATCACGGCCGGATTTGTTGTGTAATGGTCAAGTGTCGGAAAATAAATCGAAGAATCCATGCTGAAATTTAAGATAATATCACCCTCCATCGGCCATAGCATCCCTTCCTCCGGAGAGAAATGAAGTGCTTCTGGCTGTGCGGCCGTCTCTTCCGCGGCCACATCCTCTCTGGATTCTTCCGGCAGACCGGCCGTTTCCGATGCCTCCGTCCCTTCCGCAGAATCTGTTTCTGTCTCTTCCATTTTCTCCGTCATTTCCAGCATGTCCGTCGTCTTTTCCGCCTCTTCCGTATCACGCTTTTTCTTCGGCTGAATCACGGCAGAAGCCTGTGCCGCATTTTCTGTCTCCTCCACTGCGGCCACATCCGGATTATTCTCGTTCATTTCCTCGGCAAGTTCTGCCTCCATCTGCTGCCGCTCCTCTTCCCTGCCGCTGCTGTAAAGAACCGTCGTGCCGACCGCCGCAATGACGACGAGCGCACCCGCGATTAAGTACTGTCTGCGCCGGATCTGCTCAAAAAAACCTCTCTTCCTCATATCAATCACCATCCATTGTTTATTTTTAAAAATAGTGTTACCTTATTTGGATGGTTTATTCAGACATGAAAAATATATATTTGCAAAGCACGTCAGTTTTCACTTACATTCGAAAGCTCTGCTCCCGGATAAAAATAGGTGAGGATCTCTTTATAGCTTTTCCCTTCAGCCGCCATAAGTTCTGCCGTATACTGACTGAGACCAAATCCATGCCCCAGCCCTTTTGTCACAATGCGTACCTGGCCCCCGTCTTCCGTCACCGCAAAACACGCAGAACTGAGTTTACATCGGACGCGAAACTCTTCGCCGGAATATGTCCCGCTTCCCACCGCAATTTCCTTCACATAACCCGCACTGTCTCTGCTTACTATTTTAATTTGCCCCATCGTCTCCGGAGGCGACTCCGGAAACAAAGTTCTGCAGTTTTCCAGAAACTTTTCCCTCTCCCAATACTGCACTGTCAGATACCCGTCCGCCGCAGTATCCTCAGGGCACGGACATTCCACGAGGTACGGCATATCCGTATTCTCGTACAGCTCTGACATCGTTCTCGTTTTTCCGGCACTGACGGCATGGTACGCAGCGTAAATATATTGTCCCTGATACGTCAGCACTTCCCCTTCCGTCTGTTCTGCACATTCTTTCAGGCTCTGATAGATTCTCTCATAATTCTCCCCCCACAACTCACGCATCTCATCCCCGCTCAGTGAATCCGGTTCTGCCGTGTGAGTCCGCATTGCATCATAGAGACTTGTCCTGGCAATCACACACTGCGCCAGAATCGCCTGCGTGCTGCTGCCCGCCTTGATTTGTTTCGCTACAATGCCCGTGACCTTTTCTTCCGGCTTTTTTTCCACATTGTCCACGGTTTTCTCCGCAGACTCACTCTCTCCCGGAACTCCCGCTTCGGTTTCACCTGCCCCGATGCTCTCCGATACCATTTCAACATATTCTGTCGCAGCCGCCGACAAATCAGAAGGAAGTACCTGCTCCAGCGGCAGTCTCTTCATCAGATGCTCCAGACGCATTTCCTGACACACAATTGTAACAATCAACGGCAGAAGAACGATGATACTAAGCAGTGATAAAACCAGATTTATTTTCTTTTCCAGCCTGTTTTTCACATTAAAATCTCCTTGTCCATATATTACTATATGATACAAGGAGATTTCTCATTCTCATTTTCAGATTTGTCTTAATAAAAATACATGATGGCCATTACCATATTAAAAATCAGATAAAAAATAAATATTATATATGCCAGAAGCAGCAAAGAATATACTACCGTATAGATAATGGGAAACGTCTTTTTGCGTCCCAGTATGTAAGCACGCCAGATATAGTATCCCGGCATCAAAAAGATCGCAAAAAGAATCAATCCCGCAATCTTATAATGCTGTTGATGAACCTTTACAATATCCAATATGACAAAAACAATATATGCAATCGACAACCCATATCCAAGAAGCACAGGCATCAAGCTTCCCGATCCACTGAAAACATCTGCATGATGACCTCCGAAAATATACTGATAACGGACGCGCGATACAGTTTCATATGTCAGAAAAAATCCCATTATAATATGAAGAGGCATAAGAACCAGAAGTATATTACAGAAAACATCTGTCACCGGCCCGTGCAATGGCTGATGCTGTGGCACATAAGGACTGGATCCATAATACGGATTCTGCCATCCATATGGATTCTGTCCGTTTCCGTACTGCTGCCCGTATGGATTTTGTCCGTTTCCGTACTGCTGCCCGTATGGATTCTCATTTTTCTTCGCCTTTTCCTCATAAATTCCCGATTCTTCCCCATAAGTTCCCGGCTGTTCCTGTCCGCTTTTTCTCTCTTCCATCTGACTTTCCTCTTTTCCCTGCCTTCCGGCGCCTCATTCAATCAATAGCTGCCATAAATCAATATGTCCTGCTGCCCTCTCCTCTCTTTCTCCTGCAGATGATATTGGATAACTGTGCAAACTGTTCCAAAGTTAACGCCTCTCCGCGAACAGTCAGCGAAACACCTGATTCTGCAATACAGGACTGTATCGTTTCTTTCGGAAGAGAAATACCAGGTGCATGACTCAGCCCGTTTGCCAGTGTTTTCCGCCTCTGGTTAAAAGATGCGCGGATGATCTCAAACATGAGACGTTCATCTTCAACTATAACCGACATTTCCTTTCTGCATGTCAGCCGTATTACAGCACTCCCCACTTTCGGGCGGGGGATAAAACAATTTGGCGGTACATTCGCCACAATTTCCGGAATGGAATAATACTGTACAGCAAGCGAAAGCGCACCGTAATCTTTTGTCCCGGGTCCGGACTGCATCCGGTCTGCAACCTCTTTCTGCACCATTACAGTGATACAGTCAATCGGTACACGGCTCTCAAATAATCCCATTATAATCGGCGTCGTGATATAATAGGGCAGGTTTGCCACCACCTTGATCGGTTTTCCTTCATTGTGCTCCCGAATCATCCGCGCAATATCCACATTCAGAATATCTTCATTCAGAACCGTCACATTCCGATACTGCGCCAGCGTCTCCTCAAGAATCGGGATCAGCTTCCGGTCAATCTCAACCGCAACGACACTGCGCGCAGCTTCACAGAGATACTGTGTCATCGTTCCGATTCCGGGCCCGATCTCCAGCACAAAATCTTCCTTTGTCACTCCGGAAGCTTTTATAATCCTCTCCAGAACACGCGTGTCAATCAGAAAATTCTGCCCGAACTTTTTCTGAAAATTAAATTGATACTTCTGCAGTATCGCGATTGTGTTCTGCGGAACTCCAAGTAATTCCATATATCTTCCCTTCTCATACCTGCCGACCGGCAATCCGGTCATCAAACAGTCTGTCCAGAAACGTTTCGTACAGACCTTTAAAAACCGCATGAAAAATCTGCGCCCTTTCTGCCCCTTCTCCCGTCATTTCTGCAGCCTCATAGAGTGCAAAGGCAGCCTCATAGAGCGCAGGATTTTTATCATAAAACACTTCCGTCAGACCATCCTCAAACACAAACTGTGCTTCCTGTGACAGATTTTCCTTAAAATCAGCCTTCGAAATACAACCTCTCTCTTCATAATCGGACAAAAAAATATGCCCTGACACAGAATTGATATATTCTTCATAAATACTTCTGACATCTTCATAGGTCACCAGAGTATAGTTTTCATTCCAATACTGTTCAAACGTCTCCCTGTCGGGAAACTTCTCAAAAATATCTGTTTCCATACATCTCCCCCTGTCAAAACACCACTTTACAGGCTCATTCATCCCATATATTTTCATTTTATTATATCTAAAAACAAAAAAGAATGCAATTGACAAATCCCGAATAAATATATTTTGATTTACATATGATATTCTAATTCGTTATAATGAAAAGGAAATCTGTTGTTCTTTTCATTTTATGAAATGAGGTATACCAATTTTGAAGAAACACATATTAAAAAAAGTAACACCTCTGCTGCTCTCTTTTTCCCTTCTGGCCGGATGTGCTTTTCCGTTCTCAGATGCTGTCCGAAAGGCAGAGACAGACACAAAAACAGGTGAAGATGTCTCCGCAGAATTTGATACCTTTTTAAACGACCTCTTCTGTTCCGAGATTTCTTCAAATTCGATCAATCTCCATTTTACGCTGTCTGACCCCGAAGCATTCGGGATCACAGACGTTCCTGTCACACTTGGGGATATCTCTGAAAAATCGATCATGGAATCCCATGCAGATCTGGAAAATACGTGTTCTGTTCTCAGCAAATTTGATGAATCCGCTCTGACAAAAAACCAGAGGCTTACTTATGAAATATTAAATGATTATCTGAAAACAGAATTGTCTGTAGCCGATCTGACGTATTATGATGAAATTCTGCGCCCTTCTACCGGGATACAGGCGCAGCTTCCGGTTTTATACGAAGAATACCGGTTCTACGATAAAAAAGATATTGATGATTACCTGAAACTGATCGCTCTGACTGAAGATTATTTTTCACAGATCATTGATTTTGAACAAAAAAAGGCGGACGCCGGACTATTTATGTCTGATTACGCCTGCAATAATGTGATTTCACAATGTGAGACATTTACAGCTAATCCCGAATCCCATTATCTCATAGAAACCTTCAACAACAAGATCGAAGCACTCCCCGGTCTCTCCGACGAAGAGCGAGAAACATATCGTACAAAAAATGAAGCACTTGTAAAAGAAAATATTCTGCCCGCCTATGAAAAACTTGCAGACGGCTTGAAAAAACTGCTTGGAAAGGGATCAAACGAAAAGGGACTCTGTTATTTTGAAGACGGAAAAGAATTTTATGAATATCTCGTATACCACAATACAGGGTGTTCGTCCGACATCCCGGATATTCAGAAGATGGTAGAACAAAAGAGGCTTGCCGATCTTAATGATGCCGCCGTCCTGGTTGCAGAAGACCCCGATATCTGGGATAAAAGCAACCTTGTATCGCTCGATACGGCCGATCCCACCTCTACTTTACATACGCTGCAGGAAGCGATGTTAAAACATTTTCCCAAAGCGCCCGACACCCAGTTTACCGTCAGCTACATTGATGAATGCATGGAAGATTATATGGCTCCGGCCTTCTATATCACAGCCCCCATCGACAATTATGACAATAATTCCATCTTTATCAATGCCTCTACGGACACCACGACAATGCGTTACTTTACAACGCTTGCACATGAAGGTTTTCCCGGTCATCTGTACCAGACAGTCATGTCCTACGAAGCCGGACTCCCCCCCGTGCGATCAATTTTAAATTATCCTGGTTACGTTGAAGGCTGGGCAACGTATGTGGAAATGATTTCCTATCAGTATGCGGGGCTGGATGAGAACGTCGGATTGCTTCTGGCACTCAATCAGTCGGCTCTTTTAAGCCTTTACGCATCGACAGACCTCGGCATCCACTATGACGGGTGGTCTTTTGAAGACATGATCAGTTTCTGGTCTGAATACGGAATTTCGGACAAAGAAGTTTTAAGGGAAGTGTATGAGCTGATTGTGGAAGAACCCGCACATTACCTCAAATATTACATCGGTTATCTGAATTTTCTGGATATAAAAGAAGACGCAAAAGAAACTTATGGAAGCAATTACAGCGATGTGGCGTTTCACAAAGCGATTCTTGCCATCGGGCCTGCCCCGTTTGACATCGTTGAAAAATATCTGGATGTATATTATACAGCACAGGACTGAACCTTTTCCCACCGGCCCGGCTTCTTTTTTAACCGGGCCGGCAAAAACTTTTCTGATATGAAAACTACTTTCTCCCTGCAACCCACCGCAGTCCCCAGTTGAATGCCTGGTCCATCTGCTGATGTCCCTGGAAAAACTGAATCACCTTTTCCACACTGAACGTTTCGTTGTTCTGATTTTCAAACAATGCGAGCGCACACATCTTGTCATATGAATTATAACTGTCCATTTTTACAATCAGATCTTCCGCCCCCGGATATTTGACCGTTACCGTCGCATCCGCCTGCTGCCAGTTCGCAACTCCTTCATAGATAAAGGTATAGACAAGAACTCTTTTAATCTCTGCAATCTGATTTCCGTTGATTCTTAAATTCTCGCCTGCCACAGCAGCCCCTGTCCTGTCGTCACCGTCCAGCGCGATAAACGGCGGATTGGAAAGCGTCCCAAACGAATTTCCAAGTGCCTGAACGCAACCCTTCATTCCCGATTTTAATTCGAAAAGGCATCCCAGATCCAGATCAATGCCGGAGCCCGCTCCTAAAAGCCCGGAAAGAAATCCCTTTTTCAGAGGCTTTGCATTCCAGTTCAGATTTACAAGAATCTCGCCGAGTCCGGTTGAAGAACTCTTTTTCAGATTTACTTTTTGTCCTTTTTGCAGATTAATTGCCATTGTGTTCTCCTTTTGTGCATCTGAAACAAAAACAACTGATACCGTCTCTTAAATACTAACAGATTACCGGTATTTTTACAAGTATTCTCACGTATCCAATTGCAGAAGCGCCTGATATACGTCTCTTTTACACATCCCCCTGTCATCCGCCACAAGCTTCATCGCTTTCTTTCGATCAATTCCCTTATCCTCATAGAACTTTACATGTTCTGCGATTGACAGTCTCTCCCATGTCTTTTGTTCTTCTCTTTTCAATTCCTCAAATTCTTTTCCGTGAACAATCAGAACATATTCCCCGCGCGGCTCTTTTTCCTGATACAGATCAATACATTCCGACAAGGTCATATTAACTCTTTCCTCATACCGCTTGGTAAGTTCCCTGCACACTGCAATTTTCCGGTCTCCAAGAACATCATAAAGTTCGGCAAGCGTTTTTTTCAGATGATGGGGGGACTCATAGAGAACAATCGTCCTTGTTTCCTGTCTGAGCTGATTTAAAATATCCGCCCGCTCTTTTTTCGCGCGCGGAAGAAAGGCTTCAAACGCAAATCTCCTTGTCGGAAGTCCCGACATTGTAAGCGCCGTGACGCAGGCTGAAGGTCCCGGCAGAGAAGTAACCTCAATCCCCTCCTCACAGCAGATGCGCACCAGCTCTTCACCGGGATCCGAAATCCCAGGCGTACCCGCATCGGTAATCAAAGCAACCTCTTTTCCTTCTCTCATCTTCCCGACAAGATCGTATGCCTTTTCGATCTTATTGTATTCATGATAACTTGTCATCGGCGTTCTGATAGCAAAGTGATTTAAGAGTTTTATTGAATTTCTGGTATCTTCCGCCGCAATCAGATCAACTTCTTTTAGCGTGCGCAGGACCCTGTATGTAATATCCTCAAGATTTCCGATCGGAGTGGCGCACAAATACAATTTTCCTGGCATAATCTGCTCCTTTCCTGTTGCCCTGTACTCTATGCTAACACTTTTTATATACTGTTTTCAACTGTATTTCCAAAAAAGCCAACTTGCCGCACATCCTGCCAGACACAATCATAATTACATCACTGTCCTATTTTACAATCACGGTCATCCGCGCCTTTACCCCGTCTTCTTTTGCGTAGATATACGCTTTTCCTGCCTCTTTTGCGTGGATTTTTCCGTTTTCATCTACTGTCGCGATATTGGTATTAGAAGAAGAATAGACCGGCTTATTGCCGGAAGATACGGTAACTTTCGTCTGGTAAGTATCTTTGGGCGACAATTCAATACTTTCGTTTTCAAAAGCAATCACCGGTTTTTTCACGGTAACTTCACACGTTCTGCTGATGCCGTCCACCGTAACCGATATTGTCGCCGTCCCGTTTTTGACCGCTGTCACCAGCCCGCTCTCATCTACCGTCGCAACGCTCTTTTTATTTGATTTCCACACAGGCCTGCTTTTTGACGTAGTTTGCACAGAAAGTTTTATTTTCCCCTTCCGGTAAAGCGAGACGGATTTCCGGCTCAGCCTGACAGAAGGCTGTTTTACGGTGACATTACAATTTACCGTTGTCTTATCCGCAGTTACAGCGATCGTCGTTTTTCCTGGTTTTCTGGCAGTTATCAGCCCATCTTCATCCACCGTCGCAATACTCTTTTTACTCGATTTATAAGTGACGGGATGCCCGTTGGACGTAACCGCCGTCAGAGAAAAACTGCTGCCGTTCTCCATCGATACACTTTTCCTGTTTAATGTTATCGTGGTCTTTTGTACTTTGATTCTGCAGCTTGCCTCACCATTTTTAATCTTTGCAGTGATCACTGCCGATCCTGCTTTTCTGGCCATAATCTTTCCATAAGTGTTTACGGACGCCACAGATGAATCACTTGAAGAAAAACTGGCTTTTTTTCCTGTGGATGTCAAAGCAATCAGATAGTACTCGTCTCCGATTTTCATTGTTCTGGAATATGTATTGAAAATGACATATTCATAACCGGATGCTGCATAAACCGGTGTATGATAATAGAAAACAAAAAGCATGGAAAATATGCAGAAGGCAGTCAGAACTGCCGTTAAGAATTTACTTTTATGTGACATGAAATCCCCCCATTCAGACGGCAGGATTGTCACGACAAGTCAACTGTAATTACTATATCACATCAACTATGATTTGTAAAGCATTTATTTGAAATTGAAATTATATTGCATTTTGTCAATAGTTATGCAACAACTTTTTGAAAAAATTTAGGCCAGTTTCTTGATTTCCTCTTCAAAGAGTTGGGCGGAAGTCTTAAACCC